>CAKSWG010000028.1 GCA_934511465.1 uncultured Faecalibacterium sp.
TGGCCATGGCCAACGGCTCGGACGCATTGAAAGCCGCAGCCACAGACATCTGCGGTGCCTGCGCGGAGGACGGCATCCATCATTATTGTGTAGAGCATGGGCTGATCTGATTCTCTCAGTCACACCTTACGACGTGCCAGAACCTTTGCCGCCATGCCAAAGGTTCCCTCCCAGAGAGAGCTGGCAAAACCGTCAGGTCTTGACCGAGGGAGTTAAGCTCCCCCGCCAAAACGAAAAACC
Organism: uncultured Faecalibacterium sp.; assembly: GCA_934511465.1. Lineage (GTDB taxonomy): Bacteria > Bacillota > Clostridia > Oscillospirales > Ruminococcaceae > Faecalibacterium. Next base: position 241 of record CAKSWG010000028.1, read on the forward strand.
GCCGAAGGCTTCCCTTCGGCGGTTTTTCTTATGATAGGAGGATCAAAAAATGATCGTCGCTAAATTTTAGTTCAGGACAGTCTGCTCGGTCTCAATGTCGAACAGGTGCACCTTGTGCGGGTCGAATGCAACGCGCACGGTGTCTCCGTTGCGGGCCTTGGAGGTGGGAGCCACGCGAGCGGTCATCTTGTTGCCCTTGTACTCCAGATACAGGTAGATCTCGGCGCCCATCATTTCGGAGACGTCCACCTGAGCATCCAGCTGGCAGTCGGTGTGCTTTGCCATAAACTCGGGCTCGTCGTCGATATCCTCGGGACGGATGCCCATCTTGATCTTCTTGCCAACGTAAGCGTCCAGCTTGCCGTCTGCGGTCTTCTCCTTGGGCAGGGGGATCACGTCGCCGCCCAAGTCAACACCGTACAGCTCGCCCTTCTTGATCAGGGTGCCGTCCAGGAAGTTCATCTGGGGGCTGCCGATGAAGCCTGCAACGAACATGTTGCAAGGCATATCGTACAGGTTCTGCGGGGTATCGACCTGCTGGATGATGCCGTCCTTCATGACCACGATACGGTCGCCCATGGTCATAGCCTCGGTCTGGTCGTGAGTAACGTAGATGAAGGTGGTAGCCAGCTTCTTGTGCAGCTTGATGATCTCGGTGCGCATGGAAGTACGCAGCTTAGCGTCCAAGTTGGACAGGGGCTCGTCCAGCAGGAAGACGGCCGGGTTACGAACCATTGCACGGCCCAGTGCAACACGCTGACGCTGACCACCGGACAGAGCCTTGGGCTTGCGGTCCAGCAGGTGCTCGATCTCCAGAATCTTTGCAGCCTCGTGCACGCGCTTGTCGATCTCGTCCTTCGGGGTCTTGCGCAGCTCCAGACCGAATGCAATGTTCTTGTAAACGGTCATGTGGGGGTACAGAGCGTAGCTCTGGAACACCATGGCGATATCACGATCCTTGGGGGGAACGTCGTTGATCAGACGGCCGCCGATGTACATTTCGCCCTTGGAGATCTCCTCCAGACCGGCGATCATGCGCAGGGTGGTGGACTTGCCGCAGCCAGAGGGGCCGACGAAGATGATGAATTCCTTATCCTGGATCTCCAGATTGAAATCGGTGACGGAAGGAGCGGTAGCGCCCGGGTAGATCTTATAGATGTGCTGGCAGCTAATCGAAGCCATAATCGTTTGCCTCCATAAATTTTTCAGGTTCACACGCACTTGACGGCGTGTTCATTCGTTGGTACTATAATAGCAGATAATTTTGTGATATAAAATAGCATTTTATTGATTTGAGGTGTCAGATATTGCTTTTCGACTGGAATGCCGTGGCTGCACCCGCTTCGGTGCAGGATGTCCAGCTTTCTGTGCCGCTCACCCTCTCGGGCGAAGGGCTGTGGGTGTGCCTTGTTTCCAGCGGCAGGTGCACCGCAGCGGTGCCCGGCAGCGGGCCGCTGCCAGTGGGCGCGGCGCTGCTTTTGCCGCCGCAGTCGGTGCCCGCCGGGCATCTGGTGCTCAGCCGGGCGCCGCTGGTCCTTGCGCCGGAGGGTGCCTGTCACCTGCTGTGCGTCCAGCTCACCGGGCAGGCGGCAAAGCAGTTTCTTTCCGGTCTGCACGAGCTGCCGTTTCTGGCCAAAGGCTCCTCCTGCCCTGCTGCCGCCGAGCTGATGGACCGCCTTGCCGCCGAAAACCAGACCCACAGCCGTGCCCGCAGCCAGCTGGCCTACGCCCTTTTGTGTGAACTGGCCGACGCCGACAGCGCCGCGCCCGCCCTGCCGCCGCTGGTGCAGGCCGCCATTGCGGATATCCGCGCAAACTATGCGGGCCTGTACGGTGTGGAGGAGCTGAGCGAGCGGCTGGGCGTGTCCAAAAGCCATCTGGTGCGCACCTTTACCGCCGCCATCGGCGTGCCGCCGGGCAAATACCTCACCACTGTGCGCATCGAAGCGGCCCAGCGCCTTTTGCTCCACCGGGAATACACGCTGGACGTGGTGGCCAGTCTGTGCGGCTTTTCCGGGGCCAACTACCTGTGCCGGGTGTTCAAAAAAGAAACCGGCCAATCCCCCGCACAGTGGCGGGCCATGGCCGGTCATGCCGCGCAGTCCGGGCTCTCCCCGGAGGAATCCCTGCGCGAACAGGAGCTTTATATTTAAAGATCACGCTTCTGCCGTCTGCTTTTTGCCGCGCAGCAGCAAAACGAGGGTCAGCACCGCCGTGAGCAGCTCCGACGCCGGGAATGCCGCCCACACGCCGTTCATGCCAAACAGCCGGCTCAGCACCAGCGAGCAGACCACGATGGCCGCCATGCCGCGGCAGATGGAGGTGACGGAGGCTTCCACCGGGCGGTTGGTGGCGCTCAGATAGCCCGCCGCCACGATGTTGAACCCGGCAAAGAAGTAGCCCACAAAGTACAGCCGCATGCCCATGTGGGCAAACTGGGCCATCTGGGCAGAGTTTTCGCTGTTGAACACGCCCACCAGCGCATCGGTGGCGCCAAACACCACGCCGTACAGCACTGCCGCCAGCGCCAGCGCGGTGCAGCTGCCAAGGATGAGCAGCTTTTTGGCCCCCGCTTTGTCGCTTTTGCCGTAGCACTCGCTCACCAGCGGCTGGGCGCCCTGCGCCACGCCATTGAAGATGGCCGTTGCCACAAGGGCAAAGTTTGCCACCACGCCGTAGGCCGCCACGGCCACATTGCCGGCCAGACCCAGCAGCAGGAAGTTGAACACGGTGGTGGTGACGCCGGAGCTCATCTCGCCCACAAATCCGGAGACACCCAGCTGGCAGCTCTGGCCCAGCAGCCGTGCAGAGGGCCGCCGCCGCACGAACTGCACGCCGTTCTCCTTTTTTAAGAAGTGACGGCTGCAAACGCCAATGCTGATGATCGGCGCAACGGCGGTTGCCAGCGCAGCGCCAGCCAGCCCCAAACCCATGGGGAACATAAAAATGTAATCGAATACCACGTTGAACAGGCTGCCGCTCAAGGTAGCCACCATGGCAAGAGACGGGTCGCCGTCGTTGCGCACAAAGGCCGATATAATGTAGTTGCACATGAAAAAGGGTGTGAACATGAGGAAGATGCGGGCATACGGGATGCCCAGCGCCACGATCTCCGCGTCGCCGCCCATCAGCCGCAAAAGACCGCCCGGTGCAAAGATGCCCACCAGCAGAAACGGTATGCTGAGCGCGCAGGCGCAGAAGATGGCGTTGGAAAAATAGTTCTGGCAGCGTTTATCGCCCTGTGCCCTGAGGATGGCGTAGCGGGTGGCTGCACCAAGGCCGATCATGGAGCCAATGGCAAAGATGAAGTTGTAGACCGGCAGACAGAGGTTGAGCAGGGTGACGCCGTCGGTGCCCGCCGCCTGCGAGATGAAATAGGTATCGGCCAAAATGTAGCACGAAGTGCCCAGCAGGCCGAAAATGTTCTGCGATACATATTTGAAAAACTGCTTTGTCAGGTCCATCGGGGGTTCCTTTCCTTTTGAACAAAAAAAGCGCCACCGCTCAGCATCCTTCAACGGCCTACGGATGCAGGGCATAGCACTTCATGCAGATTTCCGCTGCCGATCCGGCGAACGACAGCAGCGTTCGTTTTTGATTCCGGGCTATTTTAGCATACCCCCCCTCGCAAGTCAACACAAAAATACTTTATGACGCATAAAAAGCGTTGACAAGCCGTGTTTCGGCCTGCATGGGCATCACCGGGGCCTGCCATCTTTGGTGTGAGCCTGCGCTGCTTCAAGCCCTTTAGGTCTGGCCGGCGGTGCGCTGTACGCCAGCATCGTGGGGCCGGGTGCAGCCGGCACCGTTGCACGCGGGCTGGAGCTGGTGTATACTGGAAAAGACAACCCCTGCGTCCCGCGCTTTACGGATGCATCCATGGCGGATGGCCGCACCGCACCGCGCCCGGCTCACGGAGACCGGCGCAGTTGTTTCTCACCTTTGAACGGCATCCCCTTTGGGGATAGGCTTATCATAATTCTGGAGGTTCTCTATGTCCGGCAGCACATTGTTTTCCATTGGCGAAGCACTCATTGATATGATCCCATCCAAGGTGGGCTGCTCTTTTGCCGAAGTGCCATCGTTCAGCCCGCGCACCGGCGGCGCACCCGCCAATGTGTGCGCTGCGTTCACACGGCTTGGCGGCAAAAGCACCTTTTTGAGCCAGCTGGGCAACGATCCCTTCGGCCACAAGATTGCCCGCGAACTGGAAGCGTGCGGCATCGACCTCTCCCATCTGGCCTTTACCGACAAAGCCAACACGGCCCTTGCCTTCGTCAGTCTGGAAGAGGACGGCAACCGCACGTTCAGCTTCTACCGCAAGCCCTCGGCAGACCTGCTCTATGCGCCGGAGCAGATCGACCCGGCATGGTTCCGCGAAGCCTTTGCGCTGCATTTTTGCAGCGTTTCGCTGGTGGACAGCCCCATGCGCCATGCCCACCTTGTGGCCATCACTGCCGCCCGGGAGGCCGGTTCCATCGTCAGCTTTGACCCGAACCTGCGCTTCCCGCTCTGGCCGGACCGCGCCATGCTGCGCGAGACCGTGCTGCAATTCATGCTGCTTGCGAACATCCTGAAAATTTCGGACGAGGAGTTAGAGTTCCTCACCGGCACGGCGGACATTGAAGCCGCCCTGCCGCAGCTGTTCGTGGGGGATGTGCAGCTGGTGCTGTACACCTGCGGCAGCGCCGGTGCCCACGCCTACACCCGCACGGCCCATGGCTTTGCGCCCTGCCAGAAGGTACAGGCTGTGGACACCACCGGCGCAGGCGATGGCTTTATCGGCTCGTTTTTGTGGCAGCTGGCCCGTGACGGCGTAACGCTGGAAAAACTGGCAAAGCTGAGCAGGACGAAGCTGAACGAGTACCTTGCCTTCTCCAACAAGTTCTGCGGCATCAGCGTGCAGCAGCACGGTGCCATCGACAGCTACCCCACCTTGGAAGAAATGCAGTAAACGATGCAACAGAGCCCTGCGGTATACGCTGTAGGGCTCTGTTTTGTTTGCAATTTGTATAATTCGGCAGGTTTATTGCAGTTTTGCGTTGTTCCGGCACGTTTTTTCAGTTTAACATTTGTTCATTCTTTGTACAAGCCTCGTTCTTGTTCTCCTGCGCCCGGTATGCTACTATAAAAGCAGAAGATCATACAAAGGAGAAAGCACTTTATGCCCTTTGAATTTACCCTTCTGGATGCCCTGCAAGCCCTGCGCTGTCCGGCGCTGGATGCACTGGCCGTCTTTTTTGACTATGCCGGGACTCACGGCGAGATCTGGGTCGCATTTTCTGCGGTGCTGCTGGTGTTCCGGCGCACCCGCCGGGCCGGGCTGGCCATGGCGCTGGCGCTGGGCCTTTATATGCTGACGGGCCACTGCGCCTTAAAGCCGCTGTTTGCCCGGCCCCGCCCTTGTGACATCCAGCCTGCGATGCTCACCCTCGTGGCCCGGCCGCACGGCTGGTCGTTCCCTTCCGGGCACACGGCGTCCGGCTTTGCGGCCGCATTTGCGCTCTGGCGGCAGAACCGCAAACTGGGTGTACCGGCCCTCTGGCTTGCGGCACTCATCGGGTTCACACGGATGTACCTGTACGTGCATTTCCCCACCGACATTCTGGGCGGTATCGTACTGGGCCTTGCGCTTGGCGCCTGCGGCGCTGTGCTGGCAGACAAAGTCAGCAACAAATGGGCGAAATACAGCGAAGTAAAACGAACTGTATAAGCTTTTTCGGTCTCGCTTCACTTTTTGCATTCAGATGAAGTGTATTGCTTCGACCCTATTCGTGAAAAAGAGCCTCGGAAAAATTCGCAGATTTTTCCGAGGCTCAACTAATTATAATAAAATTTCCGCTAAAACAGCCAAAGCGCACGCGGCGGCTATTCCCAATCGTTCTCTTGCATTCAGGCAAAAACAAAAGCAGCCAGCACCGTGGAAAGGAGGATAAAGCGGTGCTGGCTGCGGTATGAGAACTCCCGAACTTTGCGGCGGATCAGGAGGGATTTGGTAGTCTGTCCGCCGTCGTTGGCGATTGCCTGGCATAGGCGGGGGACAGTGTTTTAAGAAGTACCTGCTGGGTCGTGCCCAAAGCACCGGCCCCCGCAGATGAAAGCCCTTGTCGGCTTTTGGGAGGTGGCTTTGCATCTCCCCGACTGCACCCTTATGTTACCAGACAAACGTGGCATTTCTTTGTGGAGTTTTTGAACAATTTGCAAATAGATTTTATTGTGCCCCAAAGAACTCCTTGGCGATGTCGGCGCTGCGCTTTGCATCCTTGGCGTACCAGTCCGCGCCGATCTTCTCTGCATACTCGGGTGTAAGCACCGCGCCGCCCACCATGATCTTGCAGTCCAAGCCCGCTTCGTGCAGGGCGGCGATGGTCTCCTCCATGCTCTTGAGGGTGGTGGTCATCAGGGCGGAAAGGCCCACCAGATGCACATCCTTTTCGCGCACGGTGTTCACCACCGTCTCCACCGGAACATCGCGGCCAAGATCGATCACCTCAAAGCCGTAGTTTTCCAGAATGACCTTGACGATGTTCTTGCCGATGTCGTGCACGTCGCCCTTGACGGTGGCCAGCACGATGCGGCCCTTGCTGGCACTGCCCTCGCCCTTCTGGGCAATGGCATTCTTGATCTCTTCAAAGGCGCTCTGGGCCGCGCTGGCCGCTTGCAGCAGCTGCGGCAGGAACAGCGTGCCCTTCTCGTACTTTGCACCCACGATGTCCAGCGCCGGGATCAGCGCTTCGTCCACCACTTCCAGCGGCTGCTTTTCGGCCAGAAGGGCGCGGGTCTGGGCGGCAGCATCGCCCTTCAGGCCCTTTTCCACCGCCTTCATCAGCAGGGCATAGGGGCCGGTAAGCTCTGCGTTCTCACCACCGGATGCGGATGCCGAAGCCGTCGGCACCGCCTGCGCCGTCTGCTTGAGGGCAGCGGACGCCGGCACACGGTCAGCATAGCGCTCGATGTACTTTGTGCTCTGCTGGTCGCGGTTGGTCAGCACGTTGTAGGCGTACACCGCCGCCATCATATCCTCGCTGGAGGGGTTCATGATGGCAAGGTCCAGCCCGGCGTACATGGCCATGGTCAGGAAGGTGGTGTTCAGATAGGGGCGGCAGGGCAGACCGAAGCTGATGTTGGACACGCCCAGAATGGTGCGCACCCCCAGCTCTTTTTTGCAGGCTTCCAGCGCCTGCACGGTGGCCAGAACGTCCTTCTGCTGGGCGCTGGCGGTCAGGGTGAGACAGTCGATGTAGATGTCCTCCCGCGGGATGCCTGCGGCCAGCGCCGCTTCGGTAATGCGGCGGGCAATGGCCACCCGGTCCTCGGCGGCGGGCAGGATGCCCCGCTCGTCGATGGCAAGGCCCACAATGGCCGCACCGTACTTTTTGCACAGGGGCAGAATGGCGTCCAGCTTTTCCTGTTCGCCGTTGGTGGAGTTGACGATGGGCTTGCCGTTGTACACGCGCAGACCGTTTTCCAGCGCCTGCACGTTGGAGGAATCCAGCTGCAACGGCAGGCTGGTGACGCTTTGCAGCGCTTTGACCACCTTTGGCATCAGGGCAGGCTCGTCCACGCCGGGCGCGCCCACGTTCACGTCCAGCACCTGAGCACCGGCTTCCACCTGACTGACCGCCTGCTCCAGAACGTAGTTCATATCCTCTTCCCGCAGTGCCTGCTGGAAGCGCTTTTTGCCCGTGGGGTTGATGCGCTCACCCACCACCGTGATGCCGTCCACATTGACAAAGTCCACCGGCGTGCAGAGCACCGAGGGCATTTTGTGGGCCGGACGGCCGGGTACGCAGCCTGCAAAAACGCTGTTCAGCAGCTTGATGAACTCCGGCGTGGTGCCGCAGCAGCCGCCCGCCGCAAACAGATGCAGTTCCCGGTAGGGCTTCATTTCCATGGCGAAAAGCTGCGGGGTGATATCGTAGCCGCTGCCGTCGGCCCGGGGCAGGCCCGCATTGGGCTTGACAAACACCGGGAAATCGCCGGGCACAGCCTCTGCCAGACGCTTTGCCATGGGAAAGATCTCCTTGGGGCCCAGTGAGCAGTTGATGCCCACCGCGTTGGCACCAAGGCCCCGGGCGGTCACGCCGAAGCTTTCCACCGTGCAGCCGGTAAAGGTGCGCCCGCCGGCTTCAAAGCTCATGCTGGCTAAGATAGGCAGGCCGCTGTTTTCCTTTGCTGCCAACAGAGCGGCTTTCAGCTCGTACAGATCGGTAAAGGTCTCAAAGAAAATGAGGTCGGCCCCGGCGGCAGCGCCTGCCCGGACGATGCGCGCATACTCGCTCACCGCATCCTCAAAGGCCAGCGTTCCGCTGGGTTCCAGCAGTTCTCCCAGCGGGCCGACATCCAGCGCGGTCAGGGCACCGTAGGGCGCACAGGCGCGCTTGCAGTTGGCGATGCCCGCCGCAATGATCTCTTCCAGACTGTAGGCGCTGCCCGCCAGCTTGTGGGCCGATGCGCCAAAGGTATTGGCGTTGACGATTCGGCTGCCCGCAGCGGCATATTTTGCATGGATGCTCTCGATCAGCTCCGGGTTCGTGATGTTCAGCTCCTCCGGCTTTGCACCCAGCTTCAGGCCCGAAGCCTGCAGCATGGTGCCCATGCCGCCGTCCAGCAGGATGGTATTGCTCTGCTTGAAAAGTTCACTCGCTTGCACAGGTCTTTCCCCTCTTTCTGTATTCACACCGGGTGCGCAGCACACAGTGGCCGCACCCGGCCAGCTTTCCCTTTACCGGGTGGCTGCTCAGACCCAGAACGGCCGTCACGCTCTTGCGCGGGGTCATCAGGTTGGTATCGGTCACACACAGGCCCGCCCGGCGCACCGTATCCAGCGCGTTTGCCACCAGCGGCTGTACTGCAATATCCCAGTCACCGTAGCCGGGCGAAAACCGCCCGGTCAAATACTTTCCCTCTTTTGCGGCCCACTGGCGCAGCTCTGCTTCGGCTGCGTCTGCGGCCTGCTCGGCCAGCGCGCTGCCCAGCGCATCGGACGCTACGCCCGCCGCGATATCTCCCACACCGGCACGGCGGATCTGTGCATCCACGCCGGGGCCAAGGGTCACAGCCAGCAGCACCGCCTGCGGGCAGTTTTCCAGATGCTTCATCACATCCCCACCCCGCAGGATGCCTGCTTCGGCAAGGGCAGCCGTGTCCGCTTCCAGCCAGACCGCCCGGGGCGTTGCCGCCGCCAGCAGCGGCATGGCGCATGTTTCCAACAGGGTCATGGTGCGGTCGTCCGGTTCCCCTCTGGCCCCGAAATACCGCGCTGCCTGTGCTGTATCGATCGCCGCCGGTTTTGCCAGCACCAGCGGCTGCGGTGCACCGATCATCCGCCGCACCTCCTTGCTTTTTTGAAATAAAGTGGTCTTAAGTATACCGCACCTGTGGGATTTTATCAATCCCGCAGAGCGGCGGATAAAAGAAAACTCCCTCAGTCACAGCTCACGCCGTGCCAGCTCCCTCAAGGAGGGAGCCTCTGTCGAAAAGGTAAGCTTTTCGGTTTTGCCAAAGGCCCCATCCCAGAGGGGGCTGTCTGTGAAGCAGACTGGGGGAGTTCGTTCTTTATTTGATGCAGCTGGAACAGGGCGTATAGCCTGCTTCCACGGCTTCCTGATAGCTGGAGAAGAGGATCTGGTTCTTCTCTGCCGGCAGGTTCGGGCAGGTAGGCAGATGGAACTTTTTGCTGTTCACATTGCCGATGTACGCCTGCTGGGCCGTGCTGGATGCCGCCGGGTCGGTGGGGTTCAGCGCGGAATCTGCCGCAAAGTGCTCGGTGCCCACGGTGTAGTTCTGGCCATCCGAGCCAATGGTGATGGTGCCCTGCAAGTCGGTGCGGTACACATCCACACCCGCGTCCCGCAGGATGCTCAGCGTTTCTTCATGCGGGTGGCCGTACTTGTTGTTCGCCCCGCAGGAGATGATGCCCATTTCCGGCAGCACGGCGCTCAAAAAGGCATAGCCGGTGGATGTACTGGAACCGTGGTGCCCCACCTGCAAAACATCGGCCTTGAGGTTTGCGCCGCTGTTCACAAGGTCGCTCTCGGCGGTCTTTTCCATGTCGCCGGTCAGCAGAAAGCTGGTGGAGCCGTAATCGATGCGCAGCACGATGGAGGTGTCGTTGGTGTCGCTGTACTGCGCCACCGGGCCCAGCATGGTCACAGTAGCGCCGCCCAGCGGCCACATGGTGCCCACGGCGGGCACTTCCACCTGCAAACCCTGCTGCCGGGTGTACTTGACAAAATCCTGAAAGCACTTGGTGCCGGCTTCCGTCACCGGGCTGTACACATGGTATGCCGGGAAATAAGCCAGCGCCGCCGCCAGACCGCCCACATGGTCCTCGTGGGCGTGGGAGCAGAACACATATTCCAGCTGCTCCACGCCCTGACTCTGCAAGTAGGAGACGACCAGACTGCCATCGTCCACATTGCCGCCGTCGTAGAGCATGAACTGTCCGTCACACTCCACCAGCACGCTCAGTGCCTGCCCAACGTCGATGAAATGCACTTCCAGCGGCGCATCCACCGTATTTTCGGCGGCAGCAGCGGAAGCGGACGGGTTCGGCACCACGTCGGCGCTGCCGCTTGGCACCATCGCCGAAGCGTCACAGGCCGCAAGGCCCAGTGCCAGCGCGGCGGCTGTGGCAAGGGCAGCAAGGCGCTGCCACAGGCTCTTTTTATGCGGGGTCACTTTTTCTTCTTTCCAGTTTTCCACGTTGCATTCTCTTTCTGTTGATCGTTTTTGGGCTTATGCGCGGGTGCCGAATGGGGCGCAAAGCGTGCGCCGGGGCTGGGTGCACGGCCTGCCGGTGCAGCGCCGCGGCTCTGGCCGTGGGCAGACTTGCCGCTGCGACCCTTCTGGCTCGGACGCACGGTGTAGGTGCCATCGTTGTGGATGGTCACATCGGCAGCTTCGGCCCGGCGGGCAGAGCGCTGCACGGCGCGGCGGCCTGCGGCGGGCACCAGCAGGGGGATCAGGTCCTCCCGGTGGGTCATCTTCAGCGCCTTGACCACCTTTTCGGCGTTGCGGGGCTCGTAATACTGCAACAGTGCGCGCTGCAAAGCCTTGCCCTCCGGGGTCTTTTCCACAAACACAGGCTTTAAGGTGTAGGGGTCCAGACCGGTGTAGAACATGCAGGTGCTCACAGTGCCGGGGGTGGGGTAGAAGTCCTGCACCTGCTCCGGGCGCATGTGGTTTTTATAAAGATATTCCGCCAGATAGACCGCATCCTTGAGGGTGCTGCCCGGGTGGCTGGACATGAGGTACGGCACGAGGTACTGCTTTTTGCCGGCCTTCTTGCTGAGCTCATAGAATTTATCCTTGAACTTGTTGAAGGTCTCGATGGGCGGCTTGCCCATGTAGGCCAGCGTGTTGGGCGCACAGTGCTCCGGAGCCACCTTGAGCTGACCGGACACATGGTACTCCACCAGCTCCTTGAAGAAGGTATCGTCCGGGTCGGCCATCAGGTAGTCTAACCGGATGCCGCTACGGATGAACACCTTTTTCACGCCCGGCAGTTCCCGCACACGGCGCAGGATCTTGAGGTAGTCGCTGTGGTCCACGATCATGTGGGAGCAGGTGGTGGGGGCAAGACAGTGCTTGCCGCCGGTGCACATGCCCCGCAGCATCTGCTCCCGGCAGGAGGGAAAGCGGAAGTTTGCGGTGGGGCCGCCCACATCGTGGATGTAGCCCTTGAAATCCGGCTCGTGGGTCATGCGCTCGGCTTCCGCCACGATGCTGTCCGCGCTGCGGCTGGTGACACGGCGGCCCTGATGCAGCTGGATGGCGCAGAAGTTGCAGCCGCCGAAGCAGCCGCGGTTCTGGATGATGGAGAACTGCACCTCCCGGATGGCGGGCACGCCGCCCATGGGCTCGTAGATGGGGTGGTAGCGGCGGGTGTAGGGCAGGGCATAGACCTTATCCAGTTCCCCGCGTACCAGCGGCTTTGCGGGGATGTTCTGCACCAGATACTTTTCGCTCTGCTTCTGCACGATGATCTGGCCGCTGACCACGTCCTGATTGTCCATCTGGATGCGGCAGGCCTTGGCATACGCCGTCTTATCCGACGCCACCTTTTTAAAGCCTGCGCACTCCACGTAACGTTCGGGCAGATGATCGAAGTCGGTCATGTAACAGGTGCCGTCCACGTCCGTGATGCTCTCCACCGGCTCCCCGGCGGCAAGGCGGCGGGCGATCTCCACGGTCTGGTGTTCGCCCATGCCAAAGCTGATGATGTCCGCGCCGGAGTCCTCGGCGATGCTGGGCAACACGGTGTCCAGCCAGTAGTCGTAGTGGGCAAAGCGGCGCAGGGACGCTTCCAGTCCGCCCAGAATGACCGGCAGATCGGGGTAGGCTTCTTTGGCAAGCTTTGTGTACACGGTGGCGCTGCGGTCCGGCCGGGCGCCGCCCTTGCCGCCGGGGGAGTATTCGTCCTCGGCGCGGGGGATCTTTGCCACAGAATAGTGGCTCACCATGCTGTCCACGTTGCCGCCGCCGATGAAGAAGCCGTATTTCGGCTTGCCGAACCGCTTGAAGTCCTCGCAGTCGGTGTAGCGGGGCTGGGCCAGCACGCCCACCTTGTAGCCCTCGGCTTCCAGCAGGCGGCTGATGATGGCGGTGCCAAAGCTGGGGTGGTCCACGTAGGCATCGCCGCCCACCACCACAAAGTCCAGCTGGTCCCACCCGCGGGCTTCCATATCGGCCCGGCTGATGGGAAGAAATTCGGTGTAGATCTTAGGGGAAGAGTTGTCCATAGAATAATCCTTACTTTCTTGGTCCTAAAAATTTATCGCCGTTCAAATGGATCATATGGTCCGGCATTTCTGCCAACCATACTTCCGTTTCCCATGCAAGCGATTCTGAAAATTTCTTGTATGTTTTAAAATCAAGAAATGCCGTTACATAAATTTTTCCTGCCGATACTCTTTCTGTCATTTTCTCGATCTCCAAAATGCGTTCTGCGCTCATCGGCCCAACCGAAGTTACCGCTTCAATAAAATACAGCCAGTTTTTCTCACGCGAATAGAAAACAACATCCGGCATTTTGTCATGAAGTGTAATTTCAAATCCCAGCTTTCCAAGCTGTTCTGTATTCTTTACCAGATCTTTCTTTACCGTGTCCCCTACATACAGACACTCTGCATTTGGTGCGAACCGCGGCGCAAATTCTTCAATGATCGCCTTTTGCAATTGATTGTGTTTCCCGGTCGAGAAGGTAAACTCAGCATCATTGATTTTTACCGGCATTTTTTGTATTTCTTTCTTGGCTGCATAAATCTCTATCAAAGATTCGTGTTGTTCTTGAAATTTTTTAAGACTTTCCTGCCAGTTTTCCGCCCCATACGAGCAAAGCAGTGCTCTCATTTCATTGGTCAGCCTATAACAATAATTCGGGCTGTTCGTTGGCTTCCCATTGTCTTCAATAAATGCTGCATTCCGAAAGTGGTGCAACGCCTGTTTGCGAAACGTTTCGCGGGAATTTTCCGCATAGTCCACATGATAGTTCTTTCTTATAAAGCCCATCATGTCATGGATGCCGATCCATTCATTTTTTACAGCCGGCCAGCATTCCTCTTCATGCAGGCCCGTTAACGCCAACAGTGTATAGCAGCACAAGTTATTTCTCTGTTTGCTTGGAACTTTCGGCATTTCCAGAATCTCTCTGGCCTCTTCCAACTTGCTCATAAATAACTCTCCAAAATTCTGTCACATGCCGTTTCGGACATATCATGGATCTTCAATAGCTCTTTGCCCATTGACTCGATCGTATTTATCGGCGGTACAGGCATGGAGTTTACTTCTGTAGAATTCACCTGTGTGGAACCATTTAAGATCCGATAGTAGGTATCATACAGCGTAGAATTAAAAAGCACATATAAACCATACACCATACACTCGGAGAGTTCTTGTATTCCGCCAATAAAATTTATCTTATTTTGTGTACTGATCTCATCGTACTGCGGATTTTTTTTTGCAAGATATACGCCGCACTGGAGTCTCCTGTGTTCTTCCTTTGCAGTAAAGCGCTTTACAAAAAGATAGTTTGTATTTTTTTGCAGCAATCCGGTCTGATCGGTCGCTAAAAATTCGTTTTCCTTTCCAATCGGGAAATTCACTTTTCCATCCTGAATATGCTGCGCGTAAAAAAGCGGCACTGCATCTTTTTCTGCGTGATCGCGCAATGCTTCTCTATTGCGAAAATCCACCGTGAGTCCAGTTTTCATCTTTAAACCGAGCTGCGGCAGTGTACTTTGCCAATGGTTCAATTTTTGAAGCACCGACGCTTCTGCGCTATTGGTCACCAGATACACATAGCTTTCTGTTCCATTGACTACCGTCGAATAGGGTGCCTGATATACCGTTCTTTCCTCAAAGTCAGAATTATTTTGGGTTGTGGTCATCAGAATATCTTCCGGCCTTTTGTTCGTCCTTTTCGCCTTAAATATCATGGTCTCCTGAAGGACGCTTTCGGTTTCAAACACCTTGTCGCGGCTTTCAAACAGGTGGATCTGCTGCAACGCCATTTCGCCTAAAAATTTATTTCTGAAGCGCTTGAAATATGCTCCAGAGGTCCATGACCGCGGAACAATGTACACCATCTCCCCGTTTTCTTTCAGGTCAAATGCGCTCATGGCCGCAAACAAAAAATAAAGATTCGGTGCGCCGTAGCATACATCCTGCATTGCCATTGCTTCCGGTGCGTCTTTGGGCAGTTTTATATAGGGCGGATTTCCGATCACAATATCATATTTGCGCGGATCCGGTTCTGCGCAGAACGTTTTATTGTAGTTTTCCGTCTGGCTCAAGATATAATTTTCCTGTCGAACTTTGTACACAAGTTTCTTTGCTGTATGCTTTTGCATCCAGTCCAGATTGGCTTGCAGCAGTTCCATCACATCCTGATTGTTTTCATAGCACGTTACATCTATTTCTTGTACCTCGGATATCTTATTCAATTCATCCAGCACCGCGGCTGTCAACATACCGGAACCCGCGCCCGGGTCAAGAATCGAAACCGTCTTGCTTCCAGAAGGCATGTCCAGCATCTGCGCCATAAAAGCTGCCGTTTTCGGACTTGTAAAAAACTGACCGCATTTTTTTCGTTGCGCCTTCGGCATTTGCTCGACATATTTTCTTGTCGTTTCCGCAACAAAATCAGCTGCTTTCATAGATCACTTACTCCATACCTCGTAAAAGGTTCGTTACCCCTCCGTCTGGTTCATCTGCTGTTCGATCCACTGCTGGCGGCTGATGAGCACTGCGCGGGGCTTGGCACCTTCGTAGGGGCCAATGACGCCTTTCTGTTCCATTTCGTCCATGATGCGGGCCGCGCGGGCGTAGCCCAGCTTGCAGCGGCGCTGCAAAAGGCTGGTGGATGCCTGCCCGGCGTCGATGACCACCTCCACAGCCTGCTTGAACATCGGGTCGCTGTCCGGCTCTTCGTCCGCATCCGCACCGCTGCTGCCCTTTTTGCCGTCCTGAATGGCGTGCTTTTCCATGGCTTCGATCATGGCTTCGTCGTACTGCACGGTGCCGCTCTGCTTGATAAAGTCCAGCACACGGCTGATCTCCTCATCCCGCACAAAGGTGCCCTGAATGCGGGTAGGCTTGGGTGCACCCACGGGCATGAACAGCATATCGCCCATGCCCAGCAGTTTTTCGGCGCCGGAGCCGTCCAGAATGGTACGGCTGTCCACCTGACTGGACACCGCAAACGCAATGCGGCTGGGGATGTTGGCCTTGATCAGGCCGGTGATCACGTCCACGCTGGGACGCTGGGTGGCCACGATCAGGTGCATGCCGGCCGCGCGGGCCTTCTGGGCAATGCGGCAGATGGAATCCTCCACATCCTTGCCCACCACCATCATCAGGTCGGCCAGCTCGTCGATGATAATGGCGATGTAGGGCATTTTTTCAAGGTCCGGCCGTTCGGCCGCCAGTTTGTTGAAGGACTTGATGTCGCGCACATTGTTCTCCGCAAACAGACGGTAGCGGCGCTCCATCTCCTGCACGGCGCTGCCCAGCGCACCGGCAGCTTTCTTCGGCTCTGTGACCACCGGCATCAGCAGGTGCGGGATGCCGTTGTACTCGGCCAGCTCCACCACCTTGGGGTCGATCAGCAGCAGCTTCACGTCCTCGGGGCTGGAGCGGAACAAAAGGCTCATGATGATGCTGTTCACGCACACGGATTTGCCGCTGCCGGTACTGCCAGCGATGAGCAGATGCGGCATCTTGCACAGGTCTGCCACCTGCGCCACACCGGCAATATCCTTGCCCAGCGCAATGCCCAAGGGCGAAGTCATGCGCAGAAAGCTCTGGCTCTCGAACACGCTGCGGATATACACGGGGGTCTTTTTGTGGTTGGGCACCTCAATGCCCACAGCGGGCTTTCCGGGGATGGGCGCTTCCATGCGCACATCCGCTACGGCAAGGTTCAGGGCGATATCATCCGCCAGCGAGGTGATGCGGCTGATCTTGACGCCCGCCATGGGCTGCACCTCGTATCGGGTGACGGACGGCCCGCGGGAAATATCCAGCACGCGGGTGCGCACGCCAAAGCTTTCCAGCGTGTCCACCAGCTTCTGGGCGTTGGCTTTCAGCTCGTCCTGTACGCCGGGGTCGCTTTCCTCCTGCGATTTTTCAAACAGTTCAATGGGCGGGTACTGATACTGGTAGGTATCCATCGGCTCAGCCTCTTCCACGGGGGCTTCTGCTGCCGCCTGTTCGGACACGGCAGGCTTTTCCATGGCCGCCGCCACCAGTGTGCTGATGTCCTTTTCCTCCACCGGTTCACTGGTGATGCTGATCCAGCCATCCTCGTCCGATGCGCCGCGCATGGCAACGGCGTTCTCGGCGCTTACCCGGGCGGGTGCCGCCGGGACGGCAGGCTGGATGGGCGCTGTCGGCATTTCCGGCGTGATGGCTGCTGCCGGAGCTTCCGGCAGGACGGTGGGCATCACGGGCGTATCAAAGTTTTCTGCCGCAGGCGGCACCGGCTCTGCGGCCTTTGCAAAGAAGTCGGATGCATCGGTCTCCACCGCGTCCGGCACAATGGGCTGCGGTGCGGGCTTTGGCGCCGGACGCAGCGGGTTCTGGCCAAAGGTGCCGCCGGGCCCCACGATGAGCGGCTCGATGGGCTCGCTGCCGCCCTCCTTTACCTCGGTATGGTCCGGGCCAAGGTCCACGTCAAACGGCGCACGCGGGCGCGGCACCCGTACCTGCACCGGCGTAATGACCGGCTCGGCGGGCTCCGGCTGGCGGAGGGGCTGGCTGCTGACCGGCGGTTCCGGCTGAGCCGGCGCGGCAGGCTGCGTGGGAGCCGTTTCTTCGGCTTCCATCTCCTCAGTCACCTTATGGCCCCAATTGCGGATGCCGCCGAGCCATTCCGGCACACCAAGGTGGAAACCGGAGCCCTGCGGCTCCTCGTCCGCTTCCTCTTCGTCCTCAGCAGCATCGTCGGCTTCGTCGTATTCTTCCGCCGCCGCTGCACGGGCCGCAGCGCGCTCGGCACGGCGTTCGGCGCTGTGCTGAGCCATGGCCGCACCTTTAGCGTGCACACCGCCAAACACGGCGCACAGCCACTGCCAGACCTCTGCCGGGGTCCGGTCAAAAATGTACAGGCTGACGCACAGCGCCAGCACGATCATGATCAGGTTTGCCGCAGGCCGGCCGCAGAGCAGCAGCAGGCTGCCGCCCAGCAGAGCACCCAGCGCACCGCCGCCGATCCATGCGTTCACGCCGTTGGCATAGCAGGCCCCCAGCATCTGGAAGGCCGAAAGCCCCTGCGGCTGGATGTCGGAAAAAACGATCACGGTGCCGCAGGCAAACACGAGCCCAAGCACCAGCTTGGCGATCTTGGGCAGAAGGTCCTCGCCCCGGGTATACTGCACGGCAAGGCAGCACACCGCCGCGCCCAGCACAAAGCTGCCGCAGCCAAACAGGCCGAACAGCACATCGTGCAGAGCCTTCCATGCGGAATCGCCCTGTACAAAGGCCAGCACCGCCAGCAAAAGCCCCGCAAACAGGGTGCCAAGCCCTGCCGGGAGCCGCTGTTCGGCACGCTTTTTGCGCGATGATGCGCGCCGTGTTGTTGTTTTACGTTTTTTTGTCGCCATTCTTCTCTGTTCCCCACGCTTGTAGTAGACACACTATTTGATTTTATTATTGTACCACGCAGGGAAGAAAATGGCAAACCAAAATGTTGTTTTTGTTGAGGAAAATGGAACGCGCTCCGTCAGGCTTTGTATCTGTGCGGCAGTCGCTGATGGAGAACAAACCCTCTCAGCCACGCCTTGCGGCGTGCCAGCTCCCCCGAAGGGGAGAGCTTTATTTGCGCTGACCGGAAGATGCAAAAGCTCCCCCTTCGGGGGAGCTGGCGAACGCAGTGAGCCTGAGAGGGTTCATCCCCACAATATGCTTCACCCCCGTTCGATCTCTTTATACAGCCATGCCAGCGCATCCGAAAGCCCGCCCAGCTCGTCGATGAGCTTTTCCTTTACGGCGCGGCGGCCATCCAGCACGGTGCCCATGTCCATCACCAGCTCACCGGTGTGCAGCATCAGCTCGGTGTAGCGCTTTTCGGTCATGCCGCTGTGGGCCGCCACAAAGCCGGTGATGCGCTGCTGCATCTGCTCAAAGCTGCGCATGGTCTGCGGCACCCCCAGAATAACGCCGGAATGCCGCACCGGGTGCACGGTCATGGTGGCTGTGGGCACGATGAAGCTGCGCCGGGCGCTGACGGCAAGCGGGATGCCGATGGAGTGCCCGCCGCCCAGCACCAGCGTTGCGCTGGGCTTGGATACGCTGGCGATCAGCTCTGCCAGCGCAAGGCCCGCTTCCACATCCCCGCCCACCGTGTTCAGCAGCACCAGCAGGCCCTCGATGCGGGGGTCCTCCTGCGCGGCCACCAGCTGTGGGATGACATGCTCATACTTCGTGGTCTTCTGGCCCTGCGGTGCTTCCGAATGGCCTTCGATCTGGCCGATGACGGTCAGGCAGTGGATGACATGCTCCCCGCGGGCCAGCGTGACCGTGCCCAGATCCTCGATCTCTTCTTTTTCCAGTCGGCCTGCGTCGGTCTGCTGCGTTTCATCGTTCATATGCTTTCCTCCTGCGGTTTCTGTCAGCATTCCCCGGCCTGTGCCGGGCTATGCAGACCCGCTGCAGCAAAAAAACGGTAATATTTCATGAAATTTTTTTGAGAATGATTTGACATTCTCCATCGGTGCAGTATACTTTAAATAATTGACTGTAATATCTGCAATATGGACCCGTAAACGGATCGGGGTTTCTCTGCGCCGCATCTGTAAAGCAGGCAGCTGCGGCAAGTACTGCGATAGAGCGAAAGGAGAAAGTATTCTATGAACACCCCTGCAAAGGCTTCGCTTCCCGTTATCAAGCGTCTTCCCAAATATTACCGCTATCTGCGCTCTCTGCAGGAAGATGGCATCAACAGCATTTCCTCCCGCGAGCTGGCTGCTCAGATGGGCACCACCGCTTCGCAGGTGCGGCAGGACTTCAACTGCATCGGCGATGTGAATGGCCGGCAGGGCATCGGCTACTCGGTGGAAAACCTGCTTTCCATTCTGGAAAGCCTGCTGTTCGGCAACGGCGACCGCCTGCCCACCATCCTGATCGGCTGTGGCCGTCTGGGCAAGGCCGTGAGCCGCTTTATCACCACCGACACCAACGGCTACCGCCTGATCGCCGCCTTTGATGTGGCACAAAACGAGGTGGGCAAGGAGATCAACGGCATCCAGATCCGCCACATTGACGAGCTGGAAGCCTTCTGTGCCGAGCACCACCCCAAAGTGGCCGTGCTCTGTGTGCCCCGCGACGGCGCCGAAAAGGTGAGCGGACGTCTGGTGGATCTGGGCATCGAGGGCTTCTGGAACTTCTCCCACTACGATCTTTCCGTGCCGTATCCGGATGTGGTGGTGGAGAACGTCCATCTGGGCGACAGCCTGATGAGCCTTGGCTACCGCCTGCGCAATCAGGACTGAGCATACCTATTATAATTAATAAGAGAACCCTCTCAGTCAAAGCCTGAGATGCCGCCGAACCCTCTCAGTCTCGCATACGCTCGACAGCTCCCCCGAAAGGGGAGCTTTATGAGTGGGGACAGGAAAGTTTCTGCTTCTCCGGCGAAGGACAGCCTGCCCGGAAGATGCAGAAAAGCTCCCCCCATCGGGGGAGCTGGCAAAGCCGTCAGGCTTTGGCTGAGAGGGTTCTTCTGTAAGGAGAGTTTTTCAAATGGCAAAACTGTATTTCCGCTACGGCGCAATGAACAGCGGCAAAAGCACCGCCCTGATGCAGGTGGCCCACAACTACGAAGAGCAGGGGATGCGGGTGCTGATCTTAAAACCGCAGGTGGATACCAAGGGCGGCGGCGAACTGGTAAGCCGTCTGGGCGTGCGCCGCAAAGCGGACTTGCTCATCCCGCCGGAGATGGACGTCTTTGCCGCCGTGCGGCAGGCTGCACAGGGCGAAAAGCCGTTGGCCTGCGTATTGTGCGACGAGAGCCAGTTCTTCACTGCGCAGCAGGCCGAGCAGCTGTTCATGGTGACTGTGGATCTGAACATCCCGGTGATCTGCTACGGCCTGCGGGCAGATTTTTCGCTCAAGGGCTTCCCCGGCTCCACCCGCCTTTTGGAGCTGGCCCACACCATTGAGGAGATGAAGACCATCTGCACCTGCGGGCGCAAAGCCATCTGCAACTGCCGCAAGGTGAACGGCAGGTTCGTCTTTGAAGGTGAGCAGGTGGCCATCGATCTGGAAAACGACGTACAGTATGTGAGTATGTGCCCTCAATGCTACTTTAAGGCACGGCGAGCCTTCTACGCCGAAAAAGCTGCCGCCAAAAGCTGAGAAAACTTGTATACAAGGCTGCTGTGTCCGCGGACATGGCGGCCTTATTTTTTCCTGTGCATTCGGCACGTGCTTTGCGCAGCACCGCAAAATATATTTCGTTTTGCGCAAAAACGCTCAAAAAAGGCCGTTGCTGCACACATTCCGGCCCATCGGATACCTTATTCCACGCGCCCCGCACGCAATTGATATATCAGAGTGCACATTTTTTGCGCTATTGATATATCAGTTCATGATCCTGCATCCGGGCCATTTCGAGCTGTTGTTCTGCCACAATGTATGCAACAGCTCCATGTTCCGAAACCGAATGTTTACAAAATTATTGCAAAATTCGACGTTCCCTCTAGGATGCATCCAAGTTTTCTATGCAAAATGGCGAAATGGACATGTTGCACAGTTTTTCGGCCCAAGTTTATTCATTTCAGCAAAGGCGTCAAATCCCGCGCCAAAACAAGAGCAATATTTGTACGTTTTTTGTTTGGATATCTGCAATTTGCATCTTTCTTTTTGCGCAGTGTTTTGCTATCATAATTGTATACAACGGGGCGCGTGCAGAACCCCCGTTCAAGATGATGTTTTCTATATTAGGAGGAGAACAAAAATGAGCAAGGCAATTTCTCGTCGTGATTTCATGAAGGTCAGCGGCGTTGTGGGCGCTGCCGGCCTGCTGGCTGCCTGCGGCGGCAATAACGCTGCATCTTCTGTGGCATCTTCCGCTGCTTCCGAGGCTCCCGCTGCTTCCGCAGACGAGAGTCTGGCACTGTCTGACGGTCCTGTTTCCATGACCATCAGCTGGTGGGGCGGTGACAGCCGTCACGAGGCTTACCAGAACGCCATCAAGGAGTTCCAGGCAGAGCACACCAACATCACCATCGAGCCCACCTTTGCCGCATGGTCCGGCTGGGAAGAGAAGATGGCAGCTGCCTTCATCGCAGGCAACGCACAGGATGTGTGCCAGGTGAACTGGAACTGGCTGTACAACTACTCTGCTGATGGCAGCAAGTTCGTGGATCTGAACACCGTTTCCAAGTTCCTGGATCTGACCCAGTGGGATGCCGCTGCCATGGACGCCTGCTACGTTGCAAACAGCCAGCAGTGCGTGCCTGTCTCCATGACCGGCCGTATCTTCTTCTGGAACATGACCACCTTCAACAAGGCTGGCATCACCGAAGTTCCCAAGTCTCTGGATGATCTGATGGCTGCCGGCAAGGCATTCAAGGAGAAGCTGGGCGACGATTACTACCCCATGCACCTGGGCGCATACGACCGTATGATCCTGATGGTGTTCTACCTCGAGTCCAAGTACGGCAAGGACTGGGCAGATCCCGTTACCTCCACCCTGAACTACACCGAGGACGAGATCGCTGAGGGTCTGGCCTTCATCAAGAGCCTGGTGGACAACCACGTCATGATGAACCTGAAGACCTACTACTCTGCAAACTCCGATACCGCTACCCACCAGTCCAACGAGTGGATCACCGGTAAGATCGCAGGTATCTTCGAGTGGGATTCCGCTGCATCCAAGTACTCCTCCGCTCTGGATGACGCCAACAAGGACGGCTTCACCGTTGGCGAAGAGATCAAGTTCGGCGATAACAACGGCGGCTTCTCCAAGGTCTCCATGGGTCTGGCTATCACCAAGACCAGCCAGTGCGTTGCCGAGGCTGCTACCCTGATCAACTTCCTGCTGAACGAGGAGAAGGGCGCTTCCATCATGGGTTCCGAGTGCGGCATCCCCGCTTCCAAGGCTGGTCTGGCTGCCGCTCAGGCTGCCGGCGCCGTGAAGGATCTGGTCGCTGAGGCAAACGCCAAGGTCATGGCTTTCACCACCAACAAGCTGGATCCCCTGTTCGAGAACAACGACCTGAAGGCTTCCGGCACCGGTATCTATCAGGAAGTGTTCGACACCGTTGACTACGACGGCGTTGCAGGTGCAGATGTGGTCGACACCCTGCTGGACGGCATGGAGTCTGTTGGCTACACCATCGGCTGAGTTTGTGCCCGCGTGCCGCTGTGTGCGGTAGGATATCGTACATAAAAGGCACCCTTTGAACGATACAGGGGGCACCTGCCGCCCAACCGGCAGATGCCCCTTTTTTGTCAGAAATATATTACAAATTTTTGACAAAGCTGTATCTGGTCTGTGTCCGTCTCATGCTCCGAAATTCCTTAAAAAAGGAGGATTTCCCAGATGAAAGAAAGCAAGGCGCCTGCTGTCGGGCGTACCCCGTTCCAGAAATGGCTGGATAAGTATCAGGGTCTGTTTTATCTGATCCCCTGGATCATCGGTTTTGTCGTCTTTAAGGCTGTTCCCTTCGGCCAGTCGCTGTACTACAGCTTCACCGATATGAACTTCTTTAAGAACGATGTGAACTTTGTTGGTCTGGCCAACTACATTACCGCCTTTACCACCACCAAGATTACCAAGGCTCTGCTCATCACCTTCAAGTACGCGTTCATCACCGTGCCTCTGAAGCTGATCTTTGCACTGTTCATTGCATACATCCTGAACTTCAAGATCGCATGCGTGAACCTGTTCCGCACCGTGTACTACATTCCTTCCATTCTGGGCGGCTCTGTGGCTATCGCCGTGCTGTGGAAGGCAGTGTTCAGTGTGGACGGCCTGCTCAACACCGTTCTGCGCGCTATCACCTTTGGTCTGGTGCAGGGCCCGGAGTGGCTGAGCGACCCCAGCTACGCGCTGTGGATCATCTGTTTTTTGCGTATCTGGCAGTTCGGTTCCGCCATGGTGCTGTTCCTTGCAGCTCTGAAGGGCGTGCCCGCCGACCTGTACGAGGCCGCTACCATCGATGGCGCAGGCAAGTGGCGCCAGTTCTTCTCCATCACCGTCCCGATGATCACCCCCATTATCTTCTACAATCTGGTCACTCAGATCTGCCAGGCTTTCCAGGAGTTCAATGGCCCGTACATCATCACCAACGGCGGCCCTCGTGGTTCCACCACGCTGATCTCTCTGCTGGTTTACAACTACGCATTCAAGTCTTATGACATGGGTATGGCATCCGC
>CAKSWG010000029.1 GCA_934511465.1 uncultured Faecalibacterium sp.
CTGCCCTCGGCCTGCCGCCGTCTGATGGTGTGCGCCTGCGAGGACGTGGGCCTTGCCTACCCGCAGATCATCCCCATCGTGAAGGCGGCAGTGGATGCCGCCAACATGGTGGGCCTGCCGGAAGCACGGCTTCCGCTGGCCGATGCTGTGATCTTGGTGGCCACCAGCCCAAAATCCAACAGCGCTCACGATGCCATCAATGCAGCTATTGCGGATGTGCGGGCCGGCCGCACCGGGCCAATTCCGCGCCAGCTGCAAAATAAGCACTACGACGGCGAGGATGCCCTCGTGAAGGGGCAGAACTATAAACATGCCCACGACTATGCCCACCACTGGGTGGAGCAGCAGTACCTGCCGGATGCCATCAAGGATGTGAAATACTACACCTTTGGTGACAACAAGACCGAACAGGCGGCCCGGGCCTATTGGGCCAAGATCAAGGGCGAAGAAAACGTATAAACAAAACGAGCAAAGGAGAACGATATGCGATATTCCAAGCAGCGCGAGCTGGTGATGCAGACGGTGCAGAACCTCTGCGACCACCCTACCGCCGAAGAGATCTACGATGCTGCCGTGCAGGAATGCCCGGGCCTGAGCCTTGGCACCGTGTACCGCAACCTGAACAGTCTGGTGGACGCAGGCCGGGTGCGCCGGGTGTCCATTCCGGGCAAGGCGGACCGCTTTGACCATACATTGCCGTGGCACAGCCACCTGTACTGCACCGTGTGCGGCGGCGTGACCGATGCCGACGTGGACGAAAAGCAGGTGATGAAGCTGGTAAAAAACCAGAAGGGCCGTGTGCAGGACTGCGCCGTGGTGCTGATCGGCGTATGCGAGGCCTGCTGCGAGAAGCAGGCGCAGGAAAACGCCCATTGAACCATAAAAAATGTACAGAACCTCTTGCCCGGAACGCGCAAACAGGGTATACTATAGAGAAAGCTCTCTTATAAAGTGCAAATAGATTTTCGCCGTGCGGGGCGCTTTGGCCCTGCCGGAGAAGGATGGTTCGATTGGAATACATTAGTTTTGAACATAATAATGTTGCCGCCGAGCTGGTCAAGCAAGCTTATGATACGCCGCCGCTGGCCTTTGTGCACAGCTACGGCTGCCAGCAGAATGTGAACGACGGCGAGCGCATCAAGGGTGTGCTGGTGGATATCGGCTATGGCCTGTGCGATAAGCCGGAAGATGCCGACCTCATTCTCTTCAATACCTGCGCAGTGCGTGAACATGCCGAGCAGCGTGTATTCGGCAATGTGGGCGCCCTGAAGGGCCTCAAAGAGAAAAAGCATGATCTCATCATCGGCCTGTGCGGCTGCATGGCCAACCAGAAGTACGTGGTGGAAAAGCTGCGCCGGAGCTACCCCTATGTGGACCTCGTGTTCGGTGTGGACGGCATCGACACCCTGCCGCAGCTCATTGCCCAAAAGCTGCAAAAGCACAAGCGCGTGCTGATGGACCCGGCCCAGCGCCCCGTGATCGTGGAGAACATCCCCATCCGGCGCGAGAGCGAGTTCCGCGCGTGGTTGCCTATCATGTACGGCTGCGACAACTTCTGCACCTACTGCATCGTGCCCTACGTGCGCGGCCGCGAAAAGAGCCGCAAGCCCGGTGATATCCTTGCCGAGTTCCGCGGCCTTGTGGAAGCGGGCTATAAGGAGATCACGCTGCTGGGCCAGAACGTGAACAGCTATGGCAAGGGCTTGGAAGAGAAGGTGGACTTCTCCGACCTGCTCAACCTGCTGTGCACCGTGCCCGGCGATTACCACATCCGCTTTATGACCAGCCACCCGAAGGATGCCAGCCACAAGCTGATCGACACCATTGCCGCCCAGCCGAAGCTGTGCAAGCACCTGCACCTGCCGGTGCAGTGCGGCTCCGATGAACTGCTGAAGAAGATGAACCGCCACTACACGGTGGAGCAGTACATGGAGCTGGTCGAGTATGCCCGCAAGACAGTGCCCGGCATCACCTTCTCCAGCGATATCATCGTCGGCTTCCCCGGTGAGACGGAGGAGGACTTCGTCAAGACGCTGGAACTGGTGCAGAAGGTGGGCTACATGCAGCTGTTCACCTTCATTTACTCCAAGCGCACCGGAACCAAGGCGGCCGACATGCCGGACCCCACCTCCCGCAAGGAAAAGACCGATCGCATGAGCCGCCTGCTCAAGGTGCAGGACGAGATCGCCATGGCACTGGTCAAGGCGCAGGTGGGCCAGACCGTGCAGGTGCTGGTGGAGGGCTATGGCCGCAATGAGGGCACGCTTTCCGGCCGGCTGGACAACAACCTTACCGTGGAATTTGCGGCGGATGCTTCCCTGATGGGCAGCTGCGCCAACGTACATCTCACCGGCGCACGGGCCACCGTGCTGCTGGGTGAGCTTGCCTGAGCACTTCCGGGGCCGTGGCCCTGAATGTTATAAATGAGAAGGAGACCATTCAAATGGATTG
Source organism: uncultured Faecalibacterium sp. (assembly GCA_934511465.1). Classification (GTDB taxonomy): domain Bacteria; phylum Bacillota; class Clostridia; order Oscillospirales; family Ruminococcaceae; genus Faecalibacterium. The sequence continues at coordinate 2,452 of CAKSWG010000029.1, forward strand.
CATTGATCTTTTCAAGCGCGCAGCCGTTGCGCTGCAAACCGATAACCGCTACCTGATTCTGGATCAGGCCCGCAAGGCCAACGATAAGGACGAGGAGCTGCAAAACCTGATCGGTGAGTTCAATCTGGCCCGCATGGATCTGAACAACGAGATCGGCAAAAGCGAGCGCAACGATGCCCGCATCGCAGAGCTGAACGAAAAGGTGAACAGCCTGTACGGCCAGATCATGAGCAACGAGGGTATGGTGGCCTACAACGAAGCCAAGCGCGACTGCGAGAACCTCGTGAACTATATCGACGCCATCATCAACACCGCCATGAACGGCGGCGACCCCATGACCGTGCAGGAGCCTTCTGCTTCCTGCACCGGCAGCTGCTCTACCTGCGGCGGCTGCCACTAAAACCAGCAAAACGGAACGCGGCTGTGCAAAACAGACCGCGTTTTGTTTGCAAAGGCGGTTACAAGCCGCAAACCGTGCACAGAACCATAGAACGGGAGAGAGGGTAAACCATGGCAGAGCTGTCGCCCATGATGCAGCAATATCTTGAGATCAAAAATCAACATAAGGACGAAATTCTGTTTTACCGCATCGGCGATTTTTACGAGATGTTCTTTGACGATGCCCTGACTGCATCCAAGGAGCTGGACCTGACCCTGACGGGCAAGCAGTGCGGCTTGGAGGAACGCGCGCCTATGTGCGGCGTGCCGTTCCACAGCTACGAGGGCTATGTGGCCCGGCTGATCGCCAAGGGCTACAAGGTGGCCATCTGTGAGCAGGTGGAAGACCCGGCCAAGGCCAAGGGGCTTGTCAAGCGGGACATCATCCGCGTGGTCACGCCCGGTACGGTGATCGAGAGCAGTATGCTGCAAGACGACCGCAACAACTACATTGCCAGCGTTTACCTCAAGGGCAAAAAGGCGGGCCTTTGCTTTGCAGATGTCTCCACCGGCACGGCCCACATCACTGAGCTGAATGCGGATAAGATCGCCCCTGCGGTGATCACAGAGCTGTGCCGCTACCATCCCAGCGAAGTGCTGATGAACCCGGGCCTGCTGGACTGCCGTGAAGTGACGGCCTATATCAAGAAAAATATGACCTGCTCGGTGGAGCTGGTGGAGGACGAGCGCTATGCGCCGGGCCTTGTGGCGGCTGCGCTGGAAGGCCAGTTTGGCCGCGACTGGCCGCAGAACACCGGCATTGCAGCGGATGGCCTTGTGCGCTTTGCCATGGCGGCGCTGCTGGAATACCTGCACGATACCCAGATCAAGGGCGTGGAGCGCCTGAAAACGGTCATTACTTATAACAAAGCGCAGTTCATGCGGCTTTCGCCGGTGACGCGCGCCAATCTGGAGCTCACCGAGACGCTGCGCGGCCGCGAAAAACGCGGCACCCTGCTGTGGGTGCTGGACAAAACCAGCACCTCCATGGGTAAGCGGATGCTGCGCAGCTGGATCGAGCAGCCGCTCATTTCCAGCGCGCTCATCAACCACCGCCTGAACGCGGTAGAAAGCCTTGTCAAGCAGACTATGGCCCGCGGCGACCTGACCGAAGAACTGGGCTATATCGCGGATATGGAACGCCTGATGACCCGCACCGTCTATGGCTCCGCCACGCCCAAGGAGATCTATACGCTGGCCCAGACCTGTGACCGTCTGCCCGGTCTGCGCAGGCAGGCTGAGGCCTGCAATTGCCCGGAGCTTGCAGAACTGGCCGCACAGATCGACCCGCTGGAGGACATCAAGGCACGCATTTACGCGGCGGTGGACCCGGAAGCGCCTTCCACCCTTAAGGATGGCGGTGTGATCGCCAAAGGCTACCATGCCGAGGTGGACGAGCTGCGCTCCATCCGCGACAACACCAAGGGCGTGCTGGCCCAGCTGGAAGCCCGCCTGCGGCAGGAGACCGGCATTCCTAAGCTGAAGATCGGCTATAACCATGTGTTTGGCTACTTCATCGAGGTGAGCAACTCCTACAAGAGCATGGTGCCGGAGACTTATATCCGCAAGCAGACCCTGACTTCCGGCGAGCGCTACATCACGCAGGAGCTCAAGGAGCTGGAAAGCAAAATTTTAGGCGCCCACGAGCGGCTGATCACATTGGAGCACCGCCTGTTCAGCGAATTGCTGGAAAGCATCAGCGCCCAGCTGGACCGCATCCAGCGCACCGCCAACGCGGTGGCCCAGCTGGATGTGCTGGCAGCACTGGCGCAGGTGGCGGCAGAGAACAACTACTGCCGTCCCGTGGTGGACGACAGCGACGAGCTGACTATCACGGAGGGCCGTCACCCTGTGGTGGAGCAGATGCTCAAGGGCAGCCTGTTCGTGCCCAACGATACCACTCTCAACTGCACCACCGACCGGTGCCTGATCATCACCGGCCCCAACATGGCTGGTAAATCCACGTACATGCGCCAGAATGCACTGATCGCACTGATGGCGCAGATCGGCTCCTTCGTTCCGGCTTCCGGCTGCCATGTGGGCGTGGTGGACGCCATTTTTACCCGTATCGGCGCATCGGACGATCTTTCGGCCGGTCAGTCCACCTTCATGGTGGAAATGACCGAGGTAGCGGACATCCTCAAAAATGCCACGGCCAAGAGTCTTGTGGTGCTGGACGAGATCGGCCGCGGCACCTCCACCTTTGACGGCATGAGCATCGCCCGCGCAGTGGTGGAGCATATTTCCGATCCGGCCAAGGGCCTTGGCTGCAAAACGCTGTTTGCCACCCACTACCACGAGCTTACCGAGCTGGAAGGCACGGTGGACGGTGTGAGAAATTACAACATTGCAGTCAAAAAGCGCGGCGAGGATATCACCTTCCTGCGCCGCATCATCCGCGGCCCGGCGGACGACAGCTATGGCATCGAGGTGGCAAAGCTGGCCGGCCTGCCCGGCAGTGTGACCCGCCGTGCCCACGAAGTGCTGCGCACGCTGGAAGCTACGGCTCCCAAAAACAAGGTGGAGCAGATGGATTTTGATGCGCTGCAAGAGTACAACTCTCCCGCTGTGCCCAGCGAGATGATGGAAAAACTGGAAGCACTGGATGTGGAAACTCTGACCCCCATTGAAGCACTGAATTTCCTCTATGAGCTCAAAAAGACTTTGAAAGGCACTCTCAACGGCTGAAAAAAGCCATAAAAACGGATAAGGAGGGAACACCATGGCAGTGATCCATGTTCTGGATAAGCACACCGCCGAGCTGATCGCAGCTGGCGAAGTGGTCGAGCGGCCTGCATCGGTGGTAAAGGAACTGCTGGAAAATTCCATTGACGCCGGAGCCACACAGGTGACAGTGAGCATTGAGTCCGGCGGCGTCAAGCTGATCGAGATCAGCGATAACGGCACCGGCATTGAAGCGGAATATATCTCCACGGCGTTTGTCCGCCACGCCACCAGCAAAATTGAAAAACCGGACGATCTGAACCGTATCCACACGCTGGGTTTCCGCGGTGAAGCGCTGGCTTCCATTGCCAGCGTGGCCCGTGTGGAGCTGACCACCCGCACTGAGGTGGACGAGTTTGCCACGGTCTACTGCATTGAGGGCGGGGAAGAGATCTCCCGGGAGCCGGGCGCCCGCGCGGTGGGCACCACCATCCGGGTGAAGGACCTGTTTTACAATACGCCCGCCCGCATGAAGTTCCTCAAAAAGGACTCCTCCGAAGGCACCTTTGTGGCGGACACGGTCGCTCACGTAGCCCTCAGCCACCCGGAGGTCAGCGTCAAGTTCGTCCGTGAGGGCAAGCTGCAATATGTGACGCCCGGCGACGGCCAGTTGCGCGGCGCGGCTTATGCAGTGCTGGGTCGTGAGTTCAGCCGCGACCTTGTGGAGGTGAAAAATCAGGAGGGCGTTTACAGCATCGCCGGCCTGATCACCCCGCCCAAGAGCTGCCGCGCCAGCCGCAGCATGCAGCATTTTTACATCAATGGCCGCTATGTGCGCAACCGTACTATGATGGCCGGCATGGAAATGGCCTTCAAGGGTACCATGATGCAGGGCAAGTTCCCGGGCGGTATCCTGCTGCTGGAAATGCCTGCGGACCTTGTGGATGTAAATGTGCATCCGGCAAAGGTGGAGGTGCGCTTTGCCCGGGAAAATGACATTTTTGATGTGGTCTACCACGCTGTCAAGCTGGCGCTGGCACAGCCCGGTACCGGCGAACGACTTTTTACCTTTGAAGAGAATAAAAAAGAAGAAAAAAGAGAAAATGAAAAAATAAACGCAGAAACGACTGAAAATTATGTAAAGGAGAATGGCTTTACAGGTCTCTCTGCCATTATTTCCGGGCAGGCAGACCCCGGCACCCTGCCGAGGCAGCACCCGGAACCGGCAAAAACGGCTCCGCAGGCAAAACAGGGACCTGCACCCGTGGCAAATATGCAGCAACCTGCTGCGCCCGGCATGCCACGCTGGCAAAACAGCGCACAGAACGATTCCATGCTGGATCCGTTTGTGACGCTGCACAGCCCAAAGCTGGAACCGGAAAAAACACCGGAGCCGTTCCGCACGGCATCCAGTGAGACGGCGTTGGATGTGGAACCGGACACGCCGGAAACAGAAAATACAAAAATCCATTCGGCACAGGACCACATGGCGGCTTGGGATGCCGCGCCTGCTGTGCCGGAAAAAGCGACAGAACTCTCTGCGGCTGAGCCGCAGGAGGAGACGGCACAGCCTGAGCAGATGAATTTTGACCCCTCTGCCGGTCAGCCGGAACCACTGCACTATGTGGGCGAAGTGTTCAAGACCTACATTCTGGCAGAGCGCGGCGATGAGCTGTGCCTGATCGATAAGCATGCTGCCCACGAACGTCAGCTTTTTGAAAAGCTGGCTGCAAACTATGGCAGCGTGCCCAGCCAGATGCTGTTGGAGCCTGTGGCCATCGACCTTGTGGCCGAGGAAAAGCAGGCACTGCTGGATAACATTCCGCTGCTGGAAAATGTGGGCCTTGAGATCGCGGATTTTGGCGGCAACACAGTGGTGCTGCGTGCGGTGCCCGCCGATGTGGAGCCGCAGAACGCCGAAAGCCTGCTGATCGAGATCGCAAACAAGCTGCTCAAGGGCGGCCACGATGCGCTGAACGAGCACACCGAATGGGTGCTGCACTCCATTTCCTGCCGTGCGGCCATCAAAGCGGGGGATAAGTCCTCGCCGCAGGAGTTGATGGCGCTGGCCGAGAAGATCCTCTCCGGCGAGGTGCCGCCGTTCTGCCCGCATGGACGTCCCTGCGTGCTCAAGTTGACCCGAAAGGAGCTGGAGAAGCAGTTTGGACGCATTGTGTAAACACGCCGTTGTGGCGGTCGTGGGGCCTACGGCCACCGGCAAAACGGCTTTGGGTGTGGCACTGGCACAACGCTTTTCCGGCGAAGTGATCAGCTGTGATTCCATGCAGATCTATAAAGGTCTGGACGTAGGTACGGCAAAAGTGACGCCGGAGGAGACCTGCGGCATCCCGCACCACGGTGTGGATATTATTACGCCGGATAAAACCTTCAGTGTGGCGGATTTCACCGCCATGGCCGGAAAGCTGGAACGGGAGATCTCCGCCCGCGGCGCTCTGCCCATCCTTGTGGGCGGCACCGGCTTGTATGTGCAGAGCTTTTTATACGGTGTGCGCTTTGCCGAAGAAAAAGCGCCCTCCGGCCTGCGGGAGCAGTTGGCGGCAGAGCTGGCCCAAAAAGGCGGCGCTGCGATGTATGAAGAATTAAAACAGGCAGACCCGGAAGCCGCCGCAGCCATCCACCCCAACAATCAGGTGCGGGTGCTGCGTGCGCTGGAACATTACCGTGCCACCGGCAAGCGCCTCAGCGAACAGAAAGCCGCGTCGCTGCCGCAGGAGCGGCCCTACCGCAGCCTGATCTTGGGGCTGGACTTTCCGGACCGCGCGGCGCTCTACCGCCGTATCGACCTGCGGGTGGATAAAATGCTGGAAGCCGGCCTTTTAAAGGAGGCTGAGGATGTCTGGCGGAACCGGGAAAGCTTCCGCACAGCGGCGCAGGCCATCGGCTATAAGGAGTTTTTTCCGTATTTTGAGGGCACGGCCCCGATGGAGGTCTGTGCGGACAAACTCAAGCAGGCTTCCCGCAACTATGCCAAACGCCAGCTGACGTGGTTCCGCCACATGGACGGCGTGATCTGGCTGGACGCAGGCGCGGCGGACGTGAAGGACGCCGCCATCCGCAAAGTAAGCGAATTTTTAGCGAAAGGATGATCGATATGCCGGACGAACCCGTGAAGGAACGTCATGAGCATCAGGTGCTCACCACACTGGCAGGCGTGATGATCGCATTTCTGCTGCTGGCTGCAATTTATGTGGTGTATCAGGCCGCCCACATCCTGTTCCCGCAGAATGTCTACGAGACGGCACTGCCCACCGTGATCTCGGATACGGTGGATGCTGACGGTGTGCTGCTGTTTGATGAAAGCTATGTGGCGGGCAGCGGGAGCCTGGGCTATCTTGCTGCCGACGGCGAGCGCATCTCGGCAGGCAATGCAGTGGCAGAGATCTACAGCAATGCGTCACAGGCTTCGCTGCGTCAGCAGCTCACTCAGCTGACAGATCAGATCGATCTGCTGCAAAAATCGCAGAATACAACTGCTTTGCAGTTGGATACCTTGTTAAAAGAACGGTCCTCCGCGCTGTATGACCTGCTGGATACGCTGGATGCCGGCGACTACGAAGCCGTGGACCACGACACCAATGCCTATCTTCTGGCCCAGAACAAGCTCTGGGTCGTAACGGGCGGCAGTGTGAACTTTGCGGATCAGATCGCGGCACTCACCCAGCAGGCGCAGAGCGTGCAGGCCCAGCTGGGCAGTCCTACACAGATCACCGCGCCGCAGACCGGCTATTTTGTCCGGGCTTCCAGCAGCGGCAGGCTGAATGCCGGTGCAGAAGATATCCTTGCGCTGAGTGCGCAGGAGCTGAAAGGCTATCTGGATTCAAACCCGGTGCTGCCGCTGGACGGCTGCGCAGGTAAGATCGTGGCCGGTTTTACATGGCGTTATGTGGGCGTGTGCAGCGCAAAACAGGGTGAAAAGCTGCTGGATGCAAACGGTAAGCCGCTGAGTTCTTCCGTGGAGATCAGCTTCCTGGGACAGGTGGAAAGCAGCCTGAAGGCCACCGTTACGGAAGTGAACATCGATGCTGAAAACGGCCTTGCCCGCTTTGTGCTTACCTGCAACTCCATCAACGGCGACGTGCTGTGCCTGAACCATGCAAAGGCAAGCATCTCGGTGGGGGAGCACAGCGGCCTGCGCGTGCCTGCCGCCGCCGTGCACTATTTAAAAGAGGACGGCACCGAAGCTGAGACCCAAGGCGAAAACTACATCCCGGGTGTTTACGTCAAGCTTGGCAACATTGCGCGCTTCCGCCGCATCGACCCGGTGGACAGCGATCATCCGCTGATCACGGACGGCGATTGCATCCTTGTTTTGCCGGAAGGCACCGAGGGTTCGGTGAGCAAGGTGAAGCTTTACGACGAAATAATCGTTTCCGGACAAAATTTGTATGACGGAAAGCTTTTGTAGTTATTGACATCTGAGGCAAAAAATCCGATAATAGTAGAAGCTATTTGCATTCTTTTGCAAAGAACGCCGGGCGGCGCCATGCAGCCCGAATGAAAGGAGCAGATTTTATGTCTTTGCTTGACAGCCTGAAAAAGGGCCTGTTCGATCAGGAAGATGATTACGAGGACCAGTACATCGACGACGGCCCTCAGATGGTGAACAATAACAACGGCATCGGCATTGCAGAGGACGACGAGGCCGAAGAGCCCGCAGAGGGTGCCAAGAAAAAGGGCAAGGTGGTCAACATCAACGCCACCACCCAGCTCAAGGTGGTTCTGGTAAAGCCCGAGCGCTTTGAGGATGCAAGCACCATTGCGGACCACCTGAACAACAAGCGCACCGTGGTGCTGAATCTGGAGTCCACGAATAAGGAAGTATCCCGCCGTCTGGTGGACTTCCTTTCCGGTGTTGCCTATGCCAACAACGGCCAGATCAAGCGTGTGGCCAACAGCACCTTCATCATCACCCCGTACAACGTGGACATCATGGGCGATCTGCTGGACGAGTTGGAGAACAATGGCGCGTTCTATTGATCCACAGCCCAAAGCGGTGCGCGGGTTCATCCCTGCACGCACCGATGAAGAGCGTTTTCTCATGCGGCATATCGAGGATCTGGCGCATACTGCCTTTTCCCGCGGCATCGCGCGGTATTCTGCGTTTCTGAGCGACCGCGAGCAGGACCTTGCCCGTGCGGCGCTGGGCCGCGCAGATGTGGAGGGCGGCTTCCGCTTTGAGGGCGGCTGGCCGGATGCGGAGCGTAAGGTCCTCTGTCTGGAACCGGAAGGCAGCTATGGCGAAGCACCCATCTGCTGCGTGCGGTTGCAATGCCGGGCGCTGCCCGGTGCGGCCCTGCCTGCCCATAAGGACTATCTGGGCAGCTTGATGGGCCTTGCGCTCAAGCGTGAAGCGCTGGGGGATATCGTTTTGCCGGAAGATCAGCCGGGCACAGCCTATGTGTTCGCGCTGGAACCGGCAGCGCAGCTCATCTGCCGGGAATTGTTTCAGGCAGGTCATACAGAACTGACCACCGCGCTTCTCCCGCTGGAAGAAGTTCCGCAGTTCCCGCAGGCCGAGCGCGAGGTGCGCAGTGCCACAGTGTCGTCTTTGCGGCTGGACGCTGTGCTTGCGGCCATGCTGCGGTGCAGCCGCGGTCAGGCCGCAGAGCTGATCACGGCGGGCAGGGTGGAGATCAACCACCTGCCTGCGGATAAGCCCCATGCGCCGGTGTACGAGGACGATGTGTTCACCGTGCGCGGTAAGGGCCGCTTCCGCCTGACGGCTTTGCCCGGGAAAAGCAAAAAAGACCGATCGATCATTGAATTTTTTCAATATTAAAAGCAACGGGAGGAAATTATTATGCTGACTCCGCAGGATGTCCGTTCTGTGCAATTTGAAAAAAACCTCCGCGGCTACCGTACAGAAGACGTGGACCGTTTTCTGGATAAGGTGGAAGAACAGCTGCAACAGGATGATGCGCAGGCAGAACAGCTCCGCAAGCAGATCGCAGATCTGACGGCTGAAAACCAAAAGCTGCACGAGGAGCTGAAGAGCTTTGAGGCAGACGGCGAAATGCTCAAGAGCGCGCTGATCAATGCACAGCGCATGGGTGAGAATGTCATCCGCGAAGCGAACCAGAAGGCCGAAGAGATCGTTCATCGTGCAAACCTGCGCGGTGATGATATCATCCGCGATGCCAACGAGCTGCTGCAAAAGGCCAACGACCGTGCAGACGAGATCGAGAACGAGGCAAACGAGAAGCGCCTTGCCGAGGAGCGCGAGTATGACCGCGTGCGTCTGGAAGTGAGCCGCTTTAAATCGGAGGTGCTCAACATCTACCGCAACCATGTGGAGTCGCTGAGCCGCCTGCCGGAGTTCCAGAAGGAAGCGCCGGCCGAGCCTGCTGAGGCCGAACCCGCTGCCGCAGAAGCCGAGCCTGCGGCCGTACAGCAGCCCGCAGCTGTGCAGCCGGAAGCTGAGGCGGCACCGCAGGCAGAAGAAAATGCTGAACCTGCCGCTGCTGTTGAAGAGGACAGCAAAGCGGCTGAGAGCAGTGAGGATTTCTGGGCGAAGGATGAGAGCCAGCTCAAACTGGACCCGCCCACCCCTCCTGCCGATCTTACGCCGGACGAGCCGGACTACGATGCCTTTCAGGGTGTCAAGTTCAGCGAGTAAGGCACCCTAAGCAAAAATAGAGGAGAGTGTAAACCATTGGCTAAGAACAAATCGCAGTACGACAGTACTCTGAACCTGCCCAAGACCCTGTTTGAAATGCGCGCCGGCCTGCCCAAAAAGGAGCCGGTCATGCTGAAGGATTGGGACGACAACGACCTGTACAACCAGCTCATGAAGCACAACGAGGGCAAACCCCAGTTCATCCTGCACGACGGCCCTCCGTACGCAAACGGCAACATCCACATGGGCACTGCCCTGAACAAGATCATCAAGGATATCATCATCCGTGAAAAGAACATGGAGGGTTTTCAGGCTCCCTATGTGCCCGGTTTTGATACCCACGGCCTGCCCATCGAGCTGAAGGCTCTGTCTTCTGTGGGCGACAAGAAGAAGGACATCTCCAAGCTGGAGCTGCGCCAGATCTGCGAAAAGTTTGCCACCGAGCACATCGATATCATGAGCGACCAGTTCAAGCGTCTGGGCGTCATTGGCGACTTTGAGCATCCCTATCTGACCCTGAAGCCCGAGTTTGAGGCGCGTCAGATCGAGATCTTTGGCGAGATGGCCAAGAAGGGCTACATCTACAAGGGCCTGAAGCCTGTGTACTGGTGCCCGGACTGCCGCACAGCTCTGGCAGAGGCCGAGATCGAGTACGGCGAGGACGACTGCGATTCCATCTTTGTGCGTTTCCATGTCTCGCAGGACCCCAACGGTGTGCTGGCAAAGCACGGCATCCCGATGGAAAAGACCTACTTCGTGATCTGGACCACCACCACTTGGACTCTGCCCGCCAACGAGGCGATCTGCCTGAACGGCCAGTTCGAGTACTCCTTCGTTAAGATCGGCGATGAGTTCCACATCATGGCCACCGAGCTGGTCAAGAGCGTCATGGACGCCTGCCACATCGAGAACTACGAGATCGTGGGCGAGCCGGTCCCCGGTACCGAGTTCGAGCTGATGCGCTACAATCACGTCTACCTGCCCAAGGAAGGCTGGGTCATTCTGGGCGATCATGTCACGCTGGAAAGCGGTTCCGGCTGCGTCCATACCGCAGGCGGCCACGGCGTGGACGACTTCAACGTTTGCCAGAAGTATCCGCAGGTGCCCATCACCGTCCCTGTGGACGATGGCGGCTATCTGACCGAGCTGGCCGGCAAGTATGCGGGTCAGCGCGTGTGGGCTGCCAACAAGACCATTCTGGCCGACCTGACCGAGTCCGGCGCTGTGATGGGTCAGGTGCACATCAAGCATCAGTACCCGCACTGCTGGCGCTGCCACAACCCCATCATCTTCCGTGCAACGGAACAGTGGTTCTGCTCCATCGCAAAGTTCCGCGAGGACGTCTACAAGGCCATCGATACCGTTACATGGATGCCGGATTGGGGCCATGACCGCATGACCGGCATGGTGCGCGACCGCAACGACTGGTGCATCAGCCGTCAGCGCACCTGGGGCGTGCCCATCCCCGCCTTCTACTGCAAGAAGTGCGGCACCTACCACATCACCGATGCCACCATCAAGGCTGTCAGCGACCTGTTCCGCAAGGAAGGTTCCGATGCATGGTATAAGTACGAAGCCGAGCAGATCATCCCCGCAGGCGAAGTGTGCGAAAAGTGCGGTGCTTCCGAGTGGACCAAGGACACCGACATCATGGACGTCTGGTTCGACTCCGGCTCCACCCACGCCGCTGTGCTGGAGGAGCGTCCGGAACTGCGTTTCCCCGCCGATATGTATATGGAGGGCGGCGACCAGTTCCGCGGCTGGTTCCAGTCCAGCCTGCTGACCAGCGTTGCAAGCAAGGGCTGCGCACCCTATAAGTCTGTTCTGTGCCACGGCTGGGTCGTGGACGAGCAGGGCAAGCAGATGCACAAGAGCGCCGGCAACGGCGTGGAGCCCAGCGAGATCATCAAGGACTACGGCGCTGATATCATCCGCCTGTGGGTGGCTTCTTCCGACTACACCGTGGATGTGCGTGCCGGCAAGAACATCTTCAAGCAGCTGAGCGAAGCTTACCGCAAGATCCGCAATACGGCCCGCTTTATTCTGGGCAATCTGGACGGTTTTGACCCCAACACCGACTGTGTGGCAGACGACCAGCTGCAAGAGATCGACCGCTGGGCACTGGCTGCTCTGGACGATCTGATCGTCAACACCAACGCAGGCTACGCCGTGTACGATTTTAACAAGGTCTACCACGCCGTGTACAATTTCTGCGTTGTGGCAATGTCCAACTTCTATCTGGATGTTACCAAGGACCGCCTGTACTGTACCAACGGCGCTGGCCGCAAGGCAGCACAGACCACCATGTATAAGATTTTGGTGGCTCTGGATAAGATCATTGCGCCCATCCTGTGCTTCACCAGTCAGGAGATCTGGGACTTCCTGCCCAAGACCGAGGGCATGAACAAGTACGTTGTCTTTGAAGAGATGCCCAAGGCCGGCCAGTACGCTGCCGACGACACCTTCAAGGCAAAATGGGCACAGTTGATCGCCGTGCGCGACGAAGTGAAGAAGGTTCTGGAACAGGCCCGTGCCGAAAAGACCATCGGCGCCTCTCTGGAAGCTGCTGTCACTCTGTATTGCAACGATGCTGTGTATGAGCTGCTCAACAGCATTCCCATGGACGAGCTGGCCGACCTGATGATCGTCTCCCATGTGGAGCTGGTCAAGGGCGAAGGCGGCGCTGCAAGCGCTGTTGAGGGCTTGGGCGTTGCTGCTGCACACGCCACCGGCGAAAAGTGCGAGCGCTGCTGGAAGTACTCTGCTTCCATCGGCAGCCATGCCGCGCATCCCACCCTGTGCGCACGCTGCGCCAGCGTTGTGGAAGCATAATTTTTATCAGAAACACGATCGTTTTTGAGGGCGGTGCTCCCTTGCAATGGGGAGCACCGTTTTTTGTACAAGAAGAGTATGGGAGTTATCCTATGGCGTTTGTTGTTTTTAATCTGCTTGCCGTGGCAGCACTGGTGGGCATCGATCAGGCCGTTAAATTGTGGGCCGTGAATGTCTTGCAGCCGGTGGGTGCCATGCCGCTCATCCCGCATGTGGTGGAGCTGCGTTTCGTGCTCAATCAGGGCATGGCGTTCAGCCTGCTCAGCGGCAAGCAGCTGTTTCTCATTATCGCCACCAGCGCGGCATTGCTGGCAGTGGCCTATGGGCTGTTCTTCCGCAGCCGCGGCAAATACTTGCAGCAGGCGGCTCTGCTGCTGATTTTAGCAGGCGGCATTGGCAACCTGATCGACCGTGTGCTCAACGGCGAGGTGGTGGACTACATCAACCTGTTGTTCATGCGGTTTGCGGTGTTCAATTTTGCCGATATCTGCGTGTGTGTGGGCGTGGCACTTTGGGTGCTGGTGATCTTTCTGGATGAGCTGCACGCCGAGAACGGGCAGGCCCCGAAGGAGCAGTAAATCATGGAACAGCGTGAATTTGTGGTGGAGCAGGAGACGGCGGGCCAGCGCATTGATCGCTTTCTGAGCGGCGAGGACACCGGCCTTTCCCGCTCTGCATTGCAGGCGCTTGTGGCCGATGGCCATGTGCTGTGCAACGGCAGGCTGGTGGCCAAAAGCCTGAAGCTCAAGGCGGGCGACACCATCCTTTTGGAGATCCCGGACGCAAAGCCTATCGAGGCCGTGCCGCAGGACATCCCGCTGGATATCGTCTATGAGGACGAGCATCTGCTGGTGGTCAACAAGCCCAAGGGCATGGTAGTGCACCCGGCTCCCGGCAACCCGGACGGCACGCTGGTGAATGCGCTGCTGTGGCACTGCAAGGGAAGCCTTTCCGGCATCGGCGGCGAGATACGGCCCGGCATCGTGCACCGCATCGATAAGGACACCAGCGGCCTTTTGGTGGTGGCAAAGGACGATGCAACGCATATTGGCCTTTCCCGGCAGATGGCGGTTCACAGTGTGGAGCGCGCCTATAACACCATCGTGTACGGCGGCTTTGCGCAGGACGAAGGCTTTGTGGAAAGCAATCTGGGCCGCAGCAAAACCGACCGCAAAAAGATGGCGGTCTATCCGGCCGGTGAGCCCCACACCAAGTATGCCTACACCGGCTATCAGGTGTTGGAACGGCTGAACAATTTTACCATGCTGGAATGCCGCCTGAAAACCGGCCGCACCCATCAGATCCGTGTGCACATGGCGTCCATCCAGCACCCGGTGGCGGGCGACCCGGTGTACGGCCCGCACAACTGCATCACCAGCCTGCACGGCCAGTGCCTGCACGCCAAAACGCTGGGCTTTATCCATCCCATCACCGGCGAGCAGCTGCGCTTTGACTCGGAGCTGCCGGAATACTTCACTCATTTTCTTGCAACGCTCAGGAGGGGAACTGTATGAACCAGCTTGACCAAACGCTCGTTTTGTGTGATCTGGACCACCTGCTGCTGGGGGAAGACGGCAACCTGACGCAGGTGGTGCGGGATGTGCTGCAACTGTTCGTCCGCCGCGGCGGGCGCTTTACGGTATTCTCGCAGCGCACGCCGCGGGCAGTTCGCTCCATTCTGGGCAGCATGCGGCTGAATGCTCCTGCACTGGTGTGCGGCGGCACCATGGCCTACCACTTTGCTGATGGCAGCTGCCAGCCGCTGTGCAGCTTTGCCGGGCAGGATGCCGACCTGTTTGCCCGTCTGCCGGTGGCAGAAGGCGTGGGCGCTGCGCTGCAAATGACCGATGGTACCACCCGCGTGCTGCGCATGAGCGAAGCGCTGGAACGCCATCTACGGCAGGAATGGACGCCTTATCTGCTGGCCAATGCGGCAGACATCAAAGGCGAAGAAGTGCTGCGGGTGCTGCTGTATCAGGACAGCAGGGCAGTGCCCATGGTCTCGCTGCTGGAAAAGGCGCTTGGCGACCGTACAGCAGTGCTGCTGGGTGAGCGTGCCGCGCCGGATACCCTGATCCTGACCCCCAAAACCGTTTCCGGCCATGAGATGCTGGACGCGGTGTGCATGCCGGTGGGCATTGACCCGGAAAACGTTCTGATTCTTGCAGGCGGTGTGCCCATGCTGGACCTTGTGCGCAGCGCCCGCCAGAGCGTGGCCGCCGCCAACGCCCCCGCAGAGCTGCGTCTTGCCGCCCAGAAGGTGACACTGACCGATGCAGCCGCAGGCTGCGCCGTGGAAGTGCTGTACCGTATGGTGCGGGATGCTGAAAATTTGGCGTAAAATTTGTGCAAGCCTTCTGCAAAATAATTTGCAGAAGGCTTTCTTTTTGCCGCAAAGTCAGGTACAATGGGAGAAACCGCATCTTCCGGCGCTGTGCACCTTGCCCGGCGCAGCAAAAAGGGGAATGATTATGAGTGACGATACCATTTTTATCAACCGGGAACTGAGCTGGCTGGATTTCAACCGGCGTGTTCTTGCGCTGGGAAAGGATAAAAACGTTCCGCTTGCAGAGCGGGTCAAATTCCTTGCCATTTACGGCTCTAATCTGGATGAATTTTTCATGGTGCGTGTGGGCTCCTTGCAGGAGCGCGCAAACTTGGAACAGGATAGAGGCAAAAAGGAAAAGCGCGAAAACAAGACCAATATGACCTCGGCAGAGCAGCTTGCGGCCATCATGCCCAAAACGGCCCAGCTGCAAGAGGAATGCGATAAATACTACGCAAAGGCGCTGGAAGCGCTGGCCGAATGCGGCTGGCATAAGGTGGACTTTGATCACCTGACCAGAGAGGAGGAGCACTTCTGGAAAAAATATTTCCAGACCGAATTGTTCCCCATCCTCAGCCCGCAGATCGTGGACAACCGCCATCCGTTCCCATTTTTGCGCAATAAGGAAATTTATCTCGGCGTGCTGCTCAAGGAAAAGCACCCGGCGGGGCAGAGCCTTGGCATCATTCCCATTTCCAGCCAGATGGAGCGGATGCACATTGTAAAAAAAGATGGTGAGACGCAGTTTGCCCTCACCGAAGAGCTGGTCCTGCACTTTGCGGCCAGCATCTTTGGCAAAGATGCCATTCAGGAAAAGTGCCTGTTCCGCGTTACCCGTAATGCGGATATCGATGTAAAAGAAGGCATGATGGACCATGATATCGATTACCGCGAGATCATGACCGAGCTGCTCAAGCGCCGCCGCAAGCTGGCAGCCGTGCGTTTGCAGGTGACGCCTGCACCGGCTCCGGAGGTGGAGCGCCTGCTGTGCAACCGCCTGCTGCTGACCCATAAGCGTGTATTTGAGCAGAAGAGCCCGCTGGACCTGAGCTTTTTCTACAAACTCACCGGCCGCATTGAGGCAGAGGGCCATCCGGAGCTGTTCTACCCGGCAGCGCGGCCCATGCTGCCGCCGCCGGACTATGACCTTGCCGCCGAGGTGCAAAAGCACGATGTGCTGCTCAGTTATCCGTACCAGTCCATCCGGCCCTTCATCGCCATGCTCAAAAAGGCTGCGCACGACCCGGACGTGATCTCCATCAAAATGACGCTGTACCGTATGGCCCGGGAGTCCCAGATCGTGCAGGCCCTGACGGAAGCGGCCGAGAACGGCAAGGAAGTGGTGGCGCTGGTGGAGCTGCGTGCCCGCTTTGACGAGCAGAACAACATCGACTGGTCCAAGCAGTTGGAGAGTGCGGGCTGCACCGTCATTTATGGCTTTGATGATTACAAGGTGCACTCCAAGCTGACCCTCATCACTAAAAAGGGCAAAGACGGCTATTCCTATATCACCCAGATCGGTACCGGCAACTACAACGAAAAAACCAGCGAGCTGTATACCGACCACTCCTTCATCACGGCAGACCACGGCATCGGCGAGGAAGCGTCCAATGTGTTCCAGAACCTTGCCGTGCAGAAGCTGACCGAGGAAAGCGACAAGATGCTGGTGGCACCGCTGCGCTTCAAGAGCGTACTGCTGGAAGAAATGGACCATGTGATCGCCGCCGCACGCATGGGCCGTCCGGCAGCGATGATCTTAAAGAACAACTCCATCAGCGACCGCGATATCATCCTCAAATTACAGGAGGCCAGCTGCGCGGGTGTGCGCATCGATATGATCGTGCGCGGCATCTGCTGCGTGTGCGCCGGTGTGTCCGGCAAGACCGAGAACCTGCATATCCGCAGCCTTGTGGGCCGCTACCTTGAGCATGGCCGCATCTACAGCTTTTTTGACGGCGTGCACACCCGCATCTATATCGCCTCCGGCGACTTCCTCACCCGCAACACCGAGTGCCGTGTGGAAGTGGGCGTGCGGGTGGAGGACCCGGCGCTGGTGCAAAAGCTCACCGACATTTTGCAGCTGCAATTGCGGGATAACGTCAACGCCCGCGAAATGCGCCCGGACGGCAGCTACCAGAAGGTAAAGCCTGCCGAGGGCGAGGAGATCGTGAATGGCCAGATGGGCATGTACGACCTGCTGAAAAACGATTGGACCCAGCCCGAACCATGGAGGCCCTCCGTATCTGCGCAGGCGCCGACGGAGGAGACACCGCCGGAGCCGGCAAAAGCGGTGGAACTGCCAAAAGCAGAGCCGAAAACGGGGCCGGCAGCACCCGAAGGAAAGGCCGCGCCTGCACCGGCGGCTCCCATCCATCTGGAGCCGACCCCGCGTCCCAAGGACGGCGACCACTTTGATGAATTGGAGCAGATGCTGGACAAAAAGCACCTGCCGGAAATGCCCAAAAAACAGGCTGCAACACCTGCACCCCAGAAGAGCCGTTTCCAGCAGATATTAAAATTTTTCAAGTTCCGCAGATGATCGCTCTGCATGGCCCGGCAGGACAGTCCTGCCGGGTCTTTTTGCGCCCTGTGCCGCATACTGTAACCATGAGCGGAGGGCAGAATGATGCGGAACAGACGATGCAGACAAGCAGGTTTTGGGATGAACCGATGCAGAGCAAAAATACTTTTCCCGGCAGCAGTGCTGGCGGTGCTGCTGGTGTGCGCGGTGCTTCCGGTGCGGGCACAGACGAAGGCAGAGGAACTCTGCTTCCCGCTGGACACCGCGCAATACCGCGTTTCGGACGGATACGGCTGGCGGCAGGACCCTTTTACCGGCAAAAATGCGTTCCATAACGGCATCGACCTTGCCTGCGCCGAGGGCACCGGCGTCCTTGCGGCGCAAAGCGGCATGGTGGTGCAGGCATACCGCAGCACCAGCTACGGCACCTGCCTGCGCGTGCTCCATGCGGACGACAGTGCCGCATTGTACGCCCATTTACAGTATGCCTACGCTCGCCCGGGCGAAGTGGTAAAAGCCGGGCAGCTTCTGGGTACGGCAGGACAGAGCGGCCGTGCCACCGGCGCCCACCTGCATTTTGAGCTGCACCGGCAGGGAACACCCTGTGACCCTGCCGGGCTGCTGGGCATCCCGGATGCAGTTGATTGAAACGCGGCGGTGCGGGCCGCTGGTGTTCCGCGACCCGGTGCTCTTGTGCGGGGCGTTGTATGTACTGCTCTATTTTGATGCCAGCGGCTTTCTGCGACTGGGCCTGCTGGCGGCCTTTCTGCACGAGTGGGGGCATATTCTGGTCTATTGGGCATGGCTGCACCGTTTCCCGGTGATCGAAGTGACCATGACCGGCTTTTGTATGCGCCTGCCCGGCGGCGGTGTTACGCCGGTGCAGCGCTTTGGGCTGGCGGCGGCGGGCCCGGCAGTCAATCTTGCACTGGCATGTGTCTGGGCGCTGCGGCTGGAACAGAACATGACCATCCGGGGCAGTGCCTTTTTTGCGGCCAATCTGCTGACGGGCGCGTTCAATCTGCTGCCCGTTCCACCGCTGGACGGTGCCCAGATGCTGGCTGCACTGCACGGAATGCGCGGAAACGGCAAAGAATCCGCCGGAAACGATTGCAAAAAGCAGCGGTTTCGGGTAAAATAAAAAGAACGCTTAAAAACCCTGATGGAGGAACCGATGTTTGATCCCAAACTGAAAGAAGCACTGGGCCGGGTGCAGAAACCGGGCCGCTATACCGGCGGCGAACCCGGCAGTGTATATAAAGACAAAGAAAAAATGGACGTCCGTTTTGCGTTCTGCTTTCCGGATACCTACGAGGTAGGCATGTCCTTCCTTGGCGAAAAAATCCTGTATGAGCTGCTCAACAGCCACGAGAACTGGTGGTGCGAGCGCGCGTTCATGCCTTGGCTGGATATGAAGGCCGAGATGGAGCGCCTGCACCTGCCGCTGTACACCATGGAGAGCAAAGACCCGCTCACTGCCTTTGACGCAGTGGGCTTTACCCTGCAATACGAGCTTTCCTATACCAATATTCTGGCTATGCTGGATCTGGCAGGCATCCCGTTTTATTCCAGGGACCGCGACGAACACTGGCCGCTGATCGTGGCGGGCGGCCCCTGCGCCTGCAATGCGGAGCCCATTGCGGATTTCTTTGATGTGGTCCAGCTGGGCGAGGGCGAAAACCAGCTGCCCGGCATCTGCGCCGAGATCGAAAAGGCCAAAAAAGAGGGCGGCGTCTCCAAAAAAGAGCTGCTGCTGCGCATCGCAAAGATCCCCGGCGTTTACATCCCGGCGTTCTACGATGTGGAGTATTACGAGGATGGCAGGGTCAAATCCATCACGCCCAACGAGCCGGGCATCCCGGCCCGCATCACCAAGGCCATCATCAAGGACCTGAACGAATTTGCCCCGCCCACCAATTTTGTGGTGCCCATGGTGGGCGCCATTCAGGACCGCGCCAGCATCGAAGTGCTGCGCGGCTGTGTACGCGGCTGCCGGTTCTGTCAGGCAGGCTTTCTGTACCGGCCCATGCGCCAGCGTGACGCAAGCCTTCTGAACAAGGCGGCGCAGGAGCTGTGCGCCAACACCGGCTATGAGGAGCTGAGCCTTTCCAGCCTGTCCACCTCCGACCACGGCCAGCTGGAAGAGCTGCTGGACGACCTGAACGAGTGGGCTCCCAAGGAGCATGTCAGCCTGTCTCTGCCCTCTCTGCGGGTGGACAACTTCTCCCAGAGCCTCATTGAAAAGACCACCAAGGTGCGCAAGAGCGGCCTGACCTTCGCCGCCGAAGCCGGCACCCAGCGCCTGCGCAACGTCATCAACAAAAACGTCACATGGGATGAGATCGAAAAGACCTGCACCATTGCATTCAATGCGGGCTACACCTCGGTCAAACTTTACTTCATGATGGGTCTGCCCACCGAGACCATGGAGGACATCGAAGGCATTGCGGAGACCGCCCAGAAGGTGGTAGACCTCTATTATTCGCTGCCAAAGCGCGGCAAGGGCAAGGGCGTGCAGGTGACGATCAGCTGTGCCTGCTTTGTGCCCAAGCCCCACACACCCTTCGAGTTCGTGCCCATGGACACCGAGGAAATGCTGCGCGCCAAGCAGAAGCATCTGCTGGAAAGCGTGCACAGCCGCAAGATCAAGGTCAACTATCACGACAGCACCACCAGCTTTCTGGAGGGTGTGTTCGCCAAGGGCGACCGCCGCCTTGCCCCGGTCATCGTGGAAGCCTACAAGCGCGGCTGCTACTTTGACGGCTGGGAAGAGTGCTTCAAGTACGACACATGGCTGCAAACATTTGCCGATATGGGCATCGACCCGGCATTTTACTGCCAGCGTCCCATTGGTCTGGACGAAGTGACGCCATGGTCCCACATGGATTATGGCGTTACCCATGAATATCTGGTGCGGGAGTACAACAAGGCGCTTGCTGCCCAGACTACCCAGCCCTGCAATCGCGCCTGCCACGGCTGCGGCGCAAACCATCTGTTAGGAGGTCCGTGCTTTGATTACAGTCAGAATCTCGTTTGAGAAAAAGAATGAGGCCTCCTACATCTCTCTGCTGGATATGCAGCGTGTGATGCAGCGGGTGCTCAAGCGCAGCGGCCTGCCTGTGTGGCATACGCTGGGCTTCAACCCCCACATCTACATGACCTTTGCCTGTCCGCTTTCACTGGGGCAGGAGAGCGAGTGTGAGTGCGTGGACGTAAAGACCGAGGCAGAAGCTCCGGATTTTGATCAGTGGAAGGATGCGCTCAACGCCATCATGCCCGCCGGCATCGTGATCACGCATGTTGGCCCGGTGCAGATGAAGGCGGACCTCATTGCCTACGCATGCTATCGCATCACCTACCCGGCAGCAGCGGCTGCGGTGCTGGATCAGTACAATGCGCTGGAAAGCGCTCCGGTGGAAAAGCACGGCAAAAAGGGCAACAAGATCATTGAGCTGAAGGATCACATCCCGCAGGTGGAGTACACCACGGAGGGGGACAGCCTGCACATTGA
>CAKSWG010000030.1 GCA_934511465.1 uncultured Faecalibacterium sp.
GGATTTGAAAGTGAACGGCGACGCGCAGCGGCGCAACAAAAGCCCCAGTGGGGCTTTTGTTAGTTCACGGGTCCCAATCAGTAGGAACGTCTACCAAGGTGCATGCTGTTAGGCGCAGTGGGATTTGAAAGTGAACGGCGACGCGCAGCGGCGCAACAAAAGCCCCAGTGGGGCTTTTGTTAGTTCACGGGTCCCAATCAGTAGGAACGTCTACCAAGGTGCATGCTGTTAGGCGCAGTGGGATTTGCAACAATGATGCGCCGCCAGCACAGTTTGACTTATCTTGCGCAGACATGCTATACTGGATCATATTCAATCAATGCATGACAATGAGGAAAACAATATGAAGGACAGCAAAACAAAGAAACGGACGATCTTGCTTTTTGTGATCGTGCTGATCTGCCTTTGCAGCTGGTGGGCTGTGCGGAAAGAGGGCTTTTTTGTAGATGAAATTTACTCTTACGGACTTGCAAACAGCAGCTATGCGCCGTTTTTGAATTGGTTTTACAGTGGCGAGCATTCATTTGATGGCAAGATACCGGAAGCGATTTTTGAACGGCAGGACTTTGCAAACTACATTTCCGTGCAGCAAAATGGCCGTTTCAACTATGCGTCGGTCTACTACAATCAGACGCAGGACATTCATCCGCCGCTGTTCTATTTTCTGCTGCACACGGTGTGCTCGCTGTTTCCGGGAAGTTTTACAAAGTGGACGGGTCTGGGACTGAACTTTGTGCTGCTGGGCGGCACGGTGCTGGCCTTGTACGCTCTGGGCGTGGAGCTTTTTGCGGATTGGAAAAAGGCTCTGTTCGTCTGTGCCCTGTATGCCTTCAGCCAGGAGGCGATGTCGGACGTGATGATGGTGCGCATGTACATGCCGTTGACATTTCTGACCGTTCTGCTTGCCCTGCTGGTGGCAAAAGCACTCCGGAAACCGGGGTTTGCGCTGTATTTGCAGATCGGTCTTGTGATCTTTCTGGGCCTGCTGACGCAGTATTTTTACGTGGTCTATGCATTTTTGATCTGCGCGGTGTACGATCTGTACCTGATGTTCCGGCGGGAATGGAAAAAGGTTTTCGCATTTTCGCTGTCGGCGCTGGCAGGAGTCGGCGGCATGATGCTGTTTTATCCGTGCTGGTATGCGCAACTGCATTCGCAAAACACAAACTCGCTGGATGCCACAACGCGCAATCTCTTTGATCTGGCGCAGTACCCCAAAGGCCCGCTGGAACTGATCGGCTGGAGCATCGTTGGGTTTGCTGTGGGCGCGGGCATTATGGTACTGCTGCTCCTTGTAAAGCTGGGCCAGAAATGCATGCCGAAAAAAATCCCACCAAAGACCCTGATTCCGCCAAAAGTTGCGCTGATTACGGCTCCTGCGCTCGCGGCGTTTTTGATCATTGCGGTGATCGCACCGTATAAATCGCTGCGGTATGTGTACCACCTGCAACCGTTAGAAGCGTTGTTCTGCGGCTGCGGCCTTTTTTCGGTGCTGGATGCACGGAGCGCAAAAACAAAGAAGCGTATCTTGCAGGGCGTGTGCGTGGCGATGGTCGTGCTTGCATTTGTGGTCGAGCCGGAGCGGATGTACCGCGGCAGCCGGAAGGTGGACGCCGAGCTGGAACAGCTGCGGGAAGCCGCCTGTGTGGATATTACAGATGACCTCAGTGCGCTTACCTCCGGTGTGCCGCAGCTTCTCAGATTTCGGGAGGTCTGCGTGGTGCCGGACGATGCCAGCGCGCTTTTGGCACAGTACAATACCGGCAAAAACGATACGCTGGTGCTCTTCATCGGCGGTCGGGGGCTGTGGCAGTTTGTGACACCGGAAGAGGTGGAAGGCATTACCGAATGGGACTTTGAAACAGCATGGAATGTTGCGCGGCAGGGCGGCTATACACAGGTCTCGCTGCTGGCAACGCAGGAATTTGAACAGATCTTTGTTCTGACCAAATAACGGCGGAAAAGAATGTTTGGGCTGCTGCTCTATCGTTTTATGCAAAAGTGTGTTAGAATAGGCCTATCAACATTTCAGGAGGCGTTCCCATGCTCAAACGACTGCGCAAAGCGCATCCGATCTTATTCTGCATTCTGGCCGAGGTGGCTTTTCTGGCAAGCCTGTTTGTGACCGATCTGGTATTCACCCTTGTGCTGGTCCTTCTGCGGGTGGATATTTCCGGACTGGATACATATCTTTACAGTGCCTTGCAGGAGCTGGTGGGTGTGCTGGTGGCTGTGCTGTTTCTGGCACGGACGGGCCGCACCGGGCTGCTGCGCCGCCGCGGCAGCGGCTTTTTCAACGGCCTGCTGGTGGGCATGTATCCGCTGGTGTTCATTGGTTATACGGCCTTTGGCTCGCTGGTGCTGGGCAGGCCGGAAAACGGCGTGCTACAGCCTGCGGCGCGTATCTGCACCTTCCTTGTCAGCATGGCTATGGTGGGTGTAGCGGAGGAGTTCCTTTTCCGC
The DNA here is from genome assembly GCA_934511465.1 of uncultured Faecalibacterium sp. Lineage (GTDB taxonomy): Bacteria > Bacillota > Clostridia > Oscillospirales > Ruminococcaceae > Faecalibacterium. The sequence goes on from CAKSWG010000030.1 coordinate 2,464, forward strand.
GGTGTCGTGGCTGAAACGCTGCTGGAACACTTCGGCACCAGCCGTACCGGTGTGTGGAAGGCCTGCCTTCTGTCCGGCGTGCTGTTTGGCGCGGCGCACCTGACCAATATCCTCGGCTCGGCGGTGTTCGGCGTGCTGATGCAGTGTGTGTTTGCGGCTTCGCTGGGCACGCTGTTTGCCGCAGTTTACTTCCGCACCGGCAACATCTGGGTGACGGTATTCCTGCACGGTGCCATGGACATCACGTCCATGCTCATCGGCGGGCTGTACGGCACCACCACGGTGGCTGAAGCCGTGAGCGGCTACGATGCCTCCATGCTTCTGTCGGTGCTGCTGTACCTGATCCCCACCGCATTTCTGCTGCGCAGGAAAAAGCTGCCGGAGGTGCAGCTGTATTGGCACCAGTACGTAAAAAAATAAAGGCAGGATGCAAAAAATATCCTTGCATTTTGCACAGGGTTCTGGTATACTGTATCTGTTACCGTGGTACGGGGTTGGGAGTATGCCCGCTTTTTGGGAATGCCGTTTCCCGCCGCTGTTCCATTGGCACATAAAAATTTTATAAAGAGGTATGTAACTTATGAACAAGCAGGAAGTTATGGCCAAAGTCGCTCTGACCGAGAAGGACACTGGCTCTCCCGAAGTTCAGGTCGCTCTGCTGACCGCTCACATCAACGAGCTGAACGAGCACCTGAAGAAGAACCCGAACGATCACCACAGCCGCCGCGGCCTGATGAAGATGGTTGGCCGCCGCCGCAATCTGCTGGCTTATCTCCAGAAGAAGGACATCGAGCGTTACCGTGCTCTGATCGCAACTCTGGGTCTGCGTAAGTAATTTAAACAGAGGGCAGGTACCGCAAAGGTGCCTGCCCTTTGCTTTTGTATACAACTGGCAGCGGCTGCGTATTGCAGCAGTAAATCGAACGCCTGTGCCCGGACGGAACGCGGATGGGTACGGCACAGACGCTGGATTTATTGCTATGATGCGCGTGCCACCGCCTTTTGGATAGAAAAAATCCGAAAAAACAAGGAGGCAAAAACAATGGCAATTGAATTTGGTTCCCGCAAAGAGACCTTTGAGAATTACAAGGTCTACGAGACCATGCTGGCAGGCCGCCCGTTCAAGGTAGAAATGGGCAAGATGTGCGGTCTGTCCAACGCCAGCGCGCTGATCCGCTACGGTGAGACCTGCGTCATGTGCAACGTGGTCATGAGCCCCAAGCCCCGCGAGGGCGTGGATTTCTTCCCCCTGAACGTGGAGTATGAGGAAAAGCTCTACGCCGCAGGCCGCATCCCCGGCAGCTTTATGCGCCGCGAGGGCCGTCCCGGCGAGCGCGCCATCCTGACCAGCCGCGTGGTGGACCGCCCCATGCGCCCGCTGTTCCCCAAGGAGATGCGCAACGACGTGTGCATCACCATGACCGTCATGAGCCTTGACCCGGATTGCAGCCCCGAGATCGCCGGTATGATCGGTGCCTCTCTGGTCACTGCCGTGTCCGACATCCCTTGGAACGGCCCCATCGGCGGCGTGCAGGTGGGTCTGGTGGACGGCGAGATCGTGCTGAACCCCACTCAGGAGCAGCGCAAGGTGAGCGACCTTGCCCTGACCGTTGCCGCCACCATGGATAAGATCGTCATGATCGAGGCCGGTGCCAACGAGGTGGACGAGGACACCATGCTGAACGCCATCAAGGCCGCTCACGTGGAGATCAAAAAGATCATCGAGTTCATCAACCGCATCGTGGCCGAGCGCGGCAAGCCGAAGATCGATTTTCAGGTGGTGGGTCTGGACATGGATGTGTTCCATGCCATCCAGAACAAGTACTTGGACGACTTCAAGGCCGCCATGGACACCGACGACAAGAACGTGCGTGACGCCGCTCTGCTGCCCATCATGGACAAGATCGCCGAGGAGTATCCCGACCTGACCGCTGCCGATCTGGATCTGGTGAGCTACAAGATGCAGAAGTTCGTGGTGCGCCGCTGGCTGCTGGACGAGGGCAAGCGCGTGGATGGCCGCGGCATCAACGAGATCCGCCCGCTGGCGGCTGAGGTGGGCATCCTGCCCCGCGTGCACGGCTCAGGCATGTTCACCCGCGGCCAGACGCAGGTGCTGACCACCTGCACGCTGGGCGGCACCAAGGACAACCAGCTGATGGACGACCTGACCGACGAGCAGACCAAGCGCTACATCCATCACTACAACTTCCCGCCGTACTCTGTGGGCGAGGCCCGCGCACCGCGCAGCCCCGGCCGCCGCGAGATTGGCCACGGCGCACTGGCCGAGCGTGCTCTGGTGCCGGTGCTGCCCTCGCTGGAAGAGTTCCCCTACACCATCCGCTGCGTGTCTGAGGTGCTGAGCTCTAACGGCTCCACCTCTCAGGCATCCATCTGCGGCTCTACGCTGGCCCTGATGGACGCAGGCGTGCCCATCAAGGCACCCGTTGCCGGTATTTCCTGCGGCCTGATCACCGAGGGCGACCGCTGGATGACCATGCTGGACATTCAGGGCGTGGAGGACTTCCACGGCGATATGGACTTCAAGGTGGGCGGCACCCGCAAGGGCATCACCGCCATCCAGATGGATATCAAGATCGACGGCCTGACCTACGACATCATTGCCGAGGCCTTCGAGAAGTGCCGCAAGGGCCGCCTGTATATTCTGGACGAGATCATCAAGCCGGTGATCGCTGAGCCTCGCCATGAGCTGAGCCGCTACGCACCCAAGATGTTCAGCATGATGATCCCCACCGATAAGATCAAGGACGTCATCGGCAAGGGCGGCAAGGTCATTCAGGACATCTGCGCCACCTGCAACTGCAAGATCGATGTGCAGGAGGACGGCCATGTGTTCGTCTCTGCCGTGGATCAGGAGGACGCAAAGCGCGCCATCTTTACCATCAAGACCATTGTGGAGGACCCCGAGATCGGTGCCATCTACAAGGGCAAAGTCACCCGCCTGATGAACTTTGGTGCCTTCGTGGAGATCGCACCGGGCAAGGAAGGCTTGGTGCACATCTCCAAGCTGGACACCAAGCGTGTGGAGCGCGTGGAGGATGTGGTGGCCGTGGGCGATGCCATCGTGGTCAAGGTGACTGACATCGACCAGCAGGGCCGTATCAACCTGAGCCGCCGCGACGCCATTCTGGCTCTGGAAGCCAAGCGCGCCGAGCAGGCACAGCAGTAACCGCATAAAAGAAACCGAAAAAGAGGGCCCGATGCAGATGCATCGGGTCCTCTTTGTTGTATCAAGCTGAAATTATACTGTGCGGTATTTGTGGTCCAGCGTCCAGCCAAAGGCAAACAACAGGATGCCGCTGATGGCCAGCACCGGCACGGGCCAGTTCAGCTGGCCGGTCTGGGGCAGGCCGCTCATCACCGGGTTATCGGGATGGCCCGGCATGACAGGGTTATCCGGGCTGCCCGGCGCTACCGGATGATCGGGGGTGCCCGGGGCTACCGGGTTGTCCGGATTGTCGGGAGAAACAGGAGTGTCCGGATTGTCCGGCGGGGTAGGCGTGTGGGGGGGATTGTCCGGCGGCGTGGGAGGTGTGGGCGGTGTGGGCGGCGTATCCGGCGGGGTCTCCGGTACAAAAGCACCCACCTTCGGGCTGGCGTCTACCGCGTAATTCCACTTGCCGTCCTCTGCCATGGGCAGCGACACCAAAAAGGAATTGACCGGCGCATAGCCTGCGGAAGCCTTGGTCTGCACCACCAGATACAGCCCAAGCTCCAGATCGTCAAACGTTACCGTGCCATCGCTGCCCACGGTCTGCACGGTGCCCTCGGCACCGGCAGGCAGAAACTCTTGCAGCTGTGCGGCAAGGGTGCTGTCGGTCAAATCGCCCAAAGCGATGCCGCAGCCGTAAAAATCGCCGCAGTATTCAAAGCTCAGGTCGCCGTTTTTGCGTTTTACCTCAGCCACGCGGTATAACGTCAGCTGACCGCCGCTCAGGGCCTTGCCGTTGGCGTTATCGTACAGCGTGATGTGGATGGAACCCTTTGTGGGGTTGCCGCTGCCATCCACCAGCTTGATGTTTGCGCTGGTGGCAAAGGCAGGCAGTGCACTGGATGCCAGAAGGCACAGCACCGTAAACAGAGCCGCAAGGTGCTTTTTGAGATCAGTGCTTTTCATGTTTTTCACCTCTTGTTGTTTTGCGTTTGCGTGTGGAGAACAGCAGCCAGAGCAGCAATGCCAGCAGCAGCGGCAGTGCAAGGATGGGCGCTGTGATGATGGGTTCGATCTTGACCGCATCGCTGGTCACACGGATGTGTTTGAGTTTGTCCGGCGTGGTGATGCGGCGGCCGCGCACCAGCAGGCGGTGCGTATTGATGCCGTAGGGCGTGCAGGTCATCAGGGTGACGTAGTCTTTGCCGCCCACCACCTTGAGATTGTCCGTCTCGGTGGGCAGAACGATGGAAATGTTGTCCACTTCGTAGGTGAGCACGCGGTCCAGAATGGTGATGGTAAAGGTATCGCCCACTTCCAGCTGGTCGAGATTGGTAAACAGCTTGGCGCTGGGCAGGCCGCGGTGGGCCGAAATGACCGCATGGGTGCTCTGGCCGCCCACCGGCAGGCTGGTGCCTTCCAAGTGGCCTGCGGCTACTTGCAGCACAGCTTCGCCGGTGCCGTGGTAGATGGGCAGCTCTACGCCGATCTTTGCAATGGTGATGTAACCCATGATGCCGGTGCCGGTCACATCCAGCGTGCTTTCGTAGGCGGGAAAGCGCTGCGGAAAATACAGTGCATCCGGGTCGGCGGCGATCTGCGCATTAAAGGCATCGGCCGCGTCAAAATAGGCAGAGTAATCTGCATCGGTCAGCTTGTCCACGTCCTTGGCGTAGGTGGCCACGGCGCGGGACTGGTGCAGCTGGTTGACGTAATCGCTGAGGGTGGGGTATAACATCACGGATAGACCCACGAAAAAGACGAGGATCAGAAGGATGGTGCTTTTGTTCTTTTTCATGGGCTACTCCCTAATGTTATAGGATAGGAGCCGGGGGCCTTGCGGCCCCGCAGTTCCGGGGTTTGCAGGGGAAATGGAGCTTACTTGTTCTCCATGCGCTTCTTGGTGACCAGCAGAACGATGGCCGCAACCATCAGGCCGCCGCCGATGACATAGAACAGGGTGGTGCCCATGCCGCCGGTGGAGGGCAGCTCGATACCGGCCTGATTGAAGACAGGCACACGGTTGTCTGCACCGGTTTCTTTGTCTTCAGCACCGTACTTGACCTCGTAGGTGGCGTTATCGCCAGCAACGGTGGGCAGAGTGCTCTCGACCTTGACCGTGATGGGAGCGGTCAGCTTGTTGTAGCCGGTGGGAGCGGTGGTCTCCTCCAGATAGTAGGTGCCTGCGTCCAGACCTTCCAGCTTGATGTTGCCGGAAGCAGGGGTAACAACGGCGGTGACAGTGGATTCATCGTCCACCCAGCCAGTCAGCTTGTAGACGGAAGTACCATCCACAGTGGTGGCAGTAGAGAAGGTCGCGTACTTCTTGCTTGTGCCAGCGCCCTTGTACAGCTTGAATTCTGCATCTGCCAGCGGAGTGTTCTTTTTGTCAGTGCCGAGGTCAGTGTACTTGTGTACGCCCATCTCCCAGACGTAAGTCTTGGTGGTGGATTTTTCAGCGTAGTCGTTGTCGTACTTCAGAATGGTTTCATTGGGGTTGCCTGCATCGCCGATGACCGCATCTTTGGTAACGGTAGCGGTGTACTCGACCATGATCATGTCGTTGGGCTCCAAAACGGAATCACTTAAGGACACCTCAAAGGTGCAGTCCTTGATTTTTTCGCTGGCATTGCAAGTATCGGTCTTTTTAACGGTGTAGTCGGTGCCCTTGGTCAGAACATCAAAGGCATGGGGATTTTCGACAGTGGGGCGATAGCGTTTGACCGTAACAGAATCTTCATTGAAAGATAGACCCTTGCTCATAGCATCGTGAATAACGTAGCCGGTAGGAGTACCGTCGAGCACGGCAACATTGATCAAAAACTTTACGGTATCGCCAATGCCTGCATCGTTGCTGTATTCGCCTGTGTTACCTTCATAGACATACTTGTGAATGGTGGGCTTGCCGTTCTTTTCGCTGATTTGTACGCTCGTGTCGGTGGTATCAATGGAGCAGATGGCATCGTTCGTAAGACCGGAAACTACCAGATACCAGCCAAGGTCCAGGCCGGTAAACTCTACCGTGCTGTTATTGCCGGTTTTTTTGTCTACGGGCAAAACAGTGGAAGAGTTTTGTTTAGCGTACGTACCGGCAAGCTGAGCAAAGGTTTTAATATCAGCGTTCTTGTTCCAAGTAACATTGCCGGCGGTGGGGTCCACGGTCAGGTAGGCAGTACTTTCGGTAACAAAAGCGCTCCAAGTTTCGTTGGTTACATAACGGTAGGATTTCGCGGTTTCGTTATACTGAAGATTCAGAATGCGATAAATCTTATACTCGGTGTCGTTAACAGCGTTGTTAATGGTAATTGTGCCATTGTTGTTGCTGCTGTTGTGAGAGGCGTCAGCAGCGTCAGTATCCCCATCCGCCGCAAGCGCAGGCACTGCCATGGCACACAGCATGGCAACAGCCAGCAGAGCAGCCAGCAGCTTTTTGATCGTGTTCTTCATCATGATTTGTGAAAGTCTCCTTTCAAGTTTTTTTCTGATTCCTATTTTTGGCATCTGCATACGGCGCAGAATGTTTTTGCCGCCGCGCAAAAAGAGTGCAGGCTTTTCAGTGTGCCCTCCTTTCACGTCTGCGCTTTGTGCAGAAACCACACACCAGAGCGGCCAGCATCAAGGCCACGCCGCCTGTTGTATACAGTTTGGTACCGGCCCCGCCGGTAGAGGGGAGTTTGTAACCGGACTGATCGGCCTGATTGGTAACAACAAGGCTGTCGGTGCTGTCCGGCGTCACCGTGATGCTTGCACCGGCTTCCAGCGCTTTATTGTTGAAGGTGTAGCTGGCGGTGTAGCCGGTCAGCGCTTCTTCGGTCACGGTGTAGGTGATGTTATCACGGGTGATCAGGTTGTTCCATGTGTGGGTCCAATTATTGTCGGCGTTCAGCGGGACCGTATCGACCACCGTTTGGGTAACGGTATCGCCGTCCTTCGTCAGGCGGGTCAGGGTCAGGCGCACTGCCGGCAGGCCGGTGGTGCTGCCCTCAACTGCATTGCCCAAGCTATCCTTCCACTGCTTGCGCACGGTCAGGTTGCCGGTTTTATCGGTGCTGGACTTGGGCAGGTTGTTCACGTAGGCGTGGAAGGTGTAGTAGAGCACCTTGTTTGCCGCCAGCGATGGAATGTCGTCACCCTCGTCCGCAAGGGCCTGCGCATCCGCATTGTTCTGGCTTGCAAGGTAGAGCTGGTAGTTGGCTGCCTTGTAGCCGGACTCCAAAGGCGGCGTGTAATCGGCGCTTTCGGAGATGGCAAAATAGGTGTAGGGGTCGTCCGGCGGCAGGTAGCCTTCGGGCGCCTCGACCTCGTGCAGGCGGTACAGGGTGTTACGCTTCAGGCTGTCGAGCGTGTAGGTACCCTTGTCGTTGGTAACAAAATCGCTGCCATCATTGACCCAGCTGTTGCTGTCGGCATCGTAATGCGCCAGCCTGAACTTTGCCCCGCTAAGCACGTGCTCCGGCGTCTGCGAGTATTTGGTAAGCACCAGACGGTCGCTGGTGTAGGTGATGGCGGAAGTGCCGCTGCTGCTGGAAGTAAAGCGGGTGTTATTGTCCTTGGAGCTCCACTTTTCCTCGCCGTTGATCGTGACGGTGTTGGTGAAGGGGAAGGTCTGGTTTGCAACCAGCTCCACGGTATTCACCGAGTAGCGGTACACCAGCACCAGAGGTGTGGCATCCGGGACCTTGGTCCAGCTCTTGATGTCGCCGGGAGAATTGGTAGAATTGCTAAATTTGGCATAAAAGCTGCCGGTGTCTACATGGTTCGGCGCATCCTTATCGTCATAAGGCTTGGAAGGCTCCGCAATTGCAGTAAGCTCGGTGCCGCCGTCAGTTGTTACCAGCTTGCCGTCTTGCAGCTCCGCATGGAATACGGTAATGCCTTGCAGCTTTACGCGCTGGGTCTTTTCAAGGTCGCTGGGCACGTTCATGTAGTCGTACAGGGTCAGGTCGTCTTTGCCGTTAAACAGCGTTGCACCGTAGGGGTTCACCCACACCTGATAGGTCAGCTCACGGGTGACATCGTTGTAATCGCCGCTCTTGCCGATCACCTTGGTGTTTACCGTCTCGGTAAAGCTGGTCTCGCTCTTGGTGCTGCCGCGCTCAAAGGTGGCGTGGTTTGTAAAGCTCATGCTGTCGGAATCGATATGCTCCGGGTCCAGCGAGGTCTCGTAATAAATGTTAATTTTCGACCGCAATGCACTGCCGTCTGCGAAGGTGCCGCGGTACAGCGTAAAGGTGAGAAGGGTCTCGCCTTTTTCGTTTTTGGCAGTCGTATAGGTATAATCGTTTCCGTTCTGGGGCTCATACCAACTGTCACATTGGATCCAGATGCTTTCGGTATCCAGCGTGAGGCCGGCCGGCAGGGTATCGGTGACCGTCCAGCGAGTTTCGTCTGGATCGTAGGTAAGAACGCCTTCCTCGTTCAGGAGGATGCGCCAAGAGATCTTTCCATTCAGATCGTTGAAGCTCATGCTGCCGGAGGTCTTGCCAAAGTTGCTCCAATCATCCTTCCCGCTGCCGGCAAACTTGGCAAAATACTTTTGCTGCTCCTTCTCGTTCGTGATGTTGGTCTGCGCGCTTGCAACCTCGCCGTTGTTGAGCTGGCAGCTGTTGACGACGCCGCCGCTGAACTTATCCGGCAGGCCGTTCAGGCTTACGGTGGTGTCGTACTCAATGGTCAGCGGGCCTGTGATGCCGTCCACTTTGGAAAAATCGATGGAGAACAGGCCGAGGTCATTTCCGGAGCCGTCAAATTTGCCGGAAGAATAATTGAGGTCAAGCGCTTTTCCCAGAGCTGCGGCGTTATATTCCTTGCCGGTGCTTTTTACAACGATGGAATCTCCAACGATCTCCTGCGCTTTGTGGTGGGCATCCGCATACCACAAGGTTCCGCTGTAATCGTAAAAAGTATAGGTGCTTACATCCGTGGCGTCAATGGTGCTCTTCCAGTGCAGGGTATAGGATTCATCACCGTTTTTGACCGAGGAGACAAATTGCTTGTGCAGGATGTTGGCATCGATGTGCTTGTTATCGGTAGCGCTGCCATCCAGCCCATTGCCACCCTTGACGTTACCGGTGTTGGAAACATCGACACCTCCCACGGGGATGCTGCCGGTGTACGTGGTGGTGTAGGTGATCTTGTAGCTGTTGTAGCCATCCTCAAGTTTATAGGAGATGGTATTGCCCGTATAAGATGCACCCGGAACGGTGCCGTCCAGCTGGATGGTTTGTGCTTCCCCGGGGTCTCCACCCTTGGCTGTCTTGATCACCGTAAGCGCTTCCGGGTCCAGTTTCTGGTCAGCGGAGATGGTATCGGTGAAGACTGCGTTTTTCAGGTAACGCAGGGCATCGCCGTTGTTGATATCGACTGTCCATGTAACGGTGCCGTCGCTGTTCACAGCGCCGGATTTGCTGATGGTGCCGGTTTTTACCGACTTTTTGGCATCATCGCTGATGGTCGTATCCGGGATCTCGATCTTATTGACCACGTCACCGTCAACAGCCGTTTTGCCAAAGTCCTTCAGCTTGACGGCGTAGCGGATATAATAGGTGCCTGCGGCAATGGTGGAACCGTCAGAACCCAAGGTGATCTTGCGCACGCCGGTTTCGCCCTCGGCATCGGCCCAAGAGATGCCAAGCGTGGTATCGCCGTTTTTCATGCTGAGCTGGAGCGAGGTATCGACATATTCGGCATCTACGCCGTTGGGCAGGGTCATGCTGTCCGCAAGCGTCAGCGGGCCGAGCTGTTCGCTCTTGACCACCAGCGTAACCGTGTAATCCAGATAGGCGTCGCTGCCATCATAGCGCGGGCGCTTCACGCTCTTGTCAAGCTCGTATTTCTTATTGTCTTTTTCATCCTCGTCGGGGGTTTTATCCGGGTTGATGGTGATTTCAAGGGTGTAATCTTCTTTGACCTTGATCTCGTTCTTACCGTTGCTGGTGACCTCGCTCTTGTTCCACTGGAAATCGAAGGCAACGGTGCTGGTGACTTTGGCACCGGAAGTATCCATGCCTGCGTTTGCTGCTTCTTTCTGCCGGATATAGTCCGGGTAGTACCGCAGCACGGCGTACCAGCAGCCGTCAGTCCCCTTGAGCAGCTGGTAGCTGCCGCAGATGCCATAATTGCCGGTATCTTGCAGATCGCCGGAAACCAGCTCGTCGTTCAGCACATCAAAGCTCTTGGGCAGCTTGACGTGGATGCAGTTGTCGTTCTCCTGAATCGTTTGGGCTGGGATATCCGTGACGGTCAGGCTGCTATGCAAAAGCTCCGAAAGGGTGGTGACGTTGGTATCCGCGTACTCAATGCCGCTCTTGCGCTGCACCTTCAGAGCAGTGAGGTAATCCAGTGCATCCAGACCGGTGATGGTGGTAATGGCGCCATCGTCACCTTCGACTGTGAAATCCAGCGTAGCCACGCCGTAACCAGCCTGCTGCGCATTTGCCACAGACACCAGCGTTGTCACCTGCGAAGCATTCAGCGAGACTTTAGCCACCTTGCCGTCCACATCGCCGGAGATCACGGTCAAGGTGCCGGAATCTTCGTCCACATCGCTCACGATGCCAACGGTGCTGGCGTCCACGGTGTATTCCTCAATGTGGGGCGCAGTGCCGGTGGTGGACGCAGCATCCATGGAGAGCAGGGCAATGTCGGCATCGGCGGGATCATCCTGCACCTGCGGCGGCTGGCTTTCCACAGCCACAGCCTTGGTCACGGTGCCATTGTAGATAACGATATCACCGGGCATGGCGGCATCAGACGGCAGATCACCGGCAAAATCCATGGCATAGCCGCTGCCGGTCTCTTCGTTGTACAGGGCGCTGCGCAGCTGGCTGTGCAAAGACTGCACGCTGGAAACCTGCGGGATGGCGCTCTGGGGGATGCCGGCATAGTTCAGGCAGTAGGAGAGGAACATCACATCCCACGGGCCGTAGGAATTGCCGTACCATGCGCCGTAGCGGGTATAATAATGTACGGTGGTGCCGTCGGCGTCGTCCAGCTTAAAGTTTTTCTCGCTCTGCTCATAGTCCAGCTGGCTTTCGGCTACGGCCAGCAGGTCGTCCGTCCACAGGCCGGTCAGGGAGGTGCCGGTCTGGCTGAGCCATGCATCCTCGTCCTCTACGCCGTCCAGCGGGTCGGCCAGACAGTTCACGGTGTGGTGATGCTCCGGCAGGCCGCAGATCAGCTCTTCCTCGTAGCAGGCATCGGTGTGGTGGTGCACCGGCACATCCGGGCTGCTGTCGTCCGCAACCACCGGCTTCAGATCCATTGCGGGCAGTGCCGAAATGCCGCTGTCAAACACCGCAAAGGCGTCCTCGTCGGCGGCAACGTAATCCGGGTTGGGCTCTTCCACAAGTTCGCCCTCGGAAAGGCCGCATACCAGCTCGTATTCAATGTTATAGCAGTTGTCGTCGTGCACGTGCTCGAATTTATCGCAGATGAAGGTGACACCATCCTCATCAAAGCAGTCGTCGGTGTGCTCGTGCTCTTCTTCGTAGCAGGTCAGGGTGCGCACTTCCTGCCAGCAGTCGTCAGTATGTTCGTGGGGCACAAAAATGTACTCCGGCTCCGGCTCTGCCGCATAGGTGCTGATGTCGGGATCATTGGCGGCATCCACCGCAAAGGCGCTGTCAATGCTCGTATCCGGCACGGCAGCGTCATATTCCGGCTCGCCTTCCTCATAGCCGCACACCAGCACCCTTGCATAGCAGGCATCGGTGTGGTCGTGCTCTTCCAGACCGCACTGGTAGTCGGCCGTTTTGGCAATGCCCACGCTGCGCAGCTGCCAGTTGACAAACAGCGTTGTAGTAAACGCCAAAGCCAGCAGCAGGGCGGTGTAACGCCGCAGGTACTGCCGGTTCCGGCGGAATTTTTCCTGATACTCACTCACAATGTCTTTCATTGTTTCCAAAACCTCCCAGCGTTAATGGATCAATGAGAAACGCGGCAAGGGCCATACCCTCAAAAACACCTTGCCCACGATTTGGCTTTTTTCAACGCAGCCGATCACGCTGCTGCGGCTGTCGATGGACGTTGACCGGTGGTCGCCCAGTACGAAGTACCGGTTCTCCGGCACCTGATAGGGGAACTTGATATCGCATTCTCCCAAGGCAAGCTCGTCCACATAGGGCTCGTCCAGCGTCTGGCCGTTCACGGTGACGGCACCATCCTCGTCCAGCTCGATCACATCGCCGGGCAGGCCGATGATGCGCTTGAGCAGGAGCTTGTTCTGCCAGTAAAACCCGCACAGATCGCCGGTTTTCATGTCGCCGGTCTTTACCAGCAGCAAAATGTCCCTGTCCTGCAAAGTGGGGTTCATGCTGTCACCGGACACCTGAAGCACCGGCAAAAACAGTGTGGCCAGCAGCACCGCAATGGCTGCAACCACCAGCAGCGCGTACACCGTGCTGCGCAGCACCCGCGCATAGCGGCTGCGGTAGGCAAGACGGTCACGCTCTGCCGCTACCTCCGCTGTGGAAGGGATGGCAGTGAACTTGATGTTGGTTTTTTTCATTGGGCCGCGCCCTCCTGTGCCTTCAGTCCGGCGGCTTCGGCCTTTGCCCGGGCGATGATCTGTGCGGCTTCGGCGTCCGCCTTTGCGCGCACCGAAGCGGCGTAATCATCGGCAGCGGCCTGCGCGGCCTCGAACACATGGTTCAGCTCCAGCGCGGCCTGCGCAATGGAACCGGCGTTCTCAATGCGCAGCTGCCGGTCCTGCAACTGCGCAGTCAGGGCGGCATTTTCGGCCCGGAGACTGTCCTCGCTCTGCTTGAGCGCAAAGATGATCTCAACTAATTCGGTGCGGCTCATGTGCCGCAATTCACGGTCTGGCATAGGTGGTTTGCTCTCCCGATAATTTGTGGGGGCGATCTATCTGCGAAACATTTCGAGACCTGCGAAAATTTCGTGTCCAAAACTGCATTTGATATATCAGTTTTACGCGTGGCTGCGCAGATTTGAAATGGTGATCTCCAAACATTATAATAGCACACGGATTGCAACATATATGCAACAAATATGCGTTTGAGCAACAGTTTTTTGTTGAGAAAATAGAAAAAAATGTGTTTTGAATTAAAATATCAGCATAAGCGCCGGAAAACAGTAACTCCGGGCGGCATCCGGGCATAAAAAAGAGCTGCTCCTCAAACGAGAAGCAGCTCTGGAATAACAGTGTGGGAGATGCCTTAGAAGCCCTTCAGCAGGTCGCTCAGGGTCAGGAAGGACTGATAGATCACGTTAACGTTATTGATGATGGAGCTTGCGCCGGAGAAGATACGGGCAATGGCGTTGAACACCTTACCAACATTCAGGAAGTCGTTGTACAGCTCACTGGCACCGCCGTCCAGATAAACCATTTCCTCTTCGCTGATCACGGCATAGGTTGCAGGCAGTTTCATAGTAGACATGGAGATTTTCCTTTCTATTGTTAAATTTGAACGCAGGATTTTTTACATAAAAGACGCCACAGCCAGAGTGGTAAGCAATGCACCGGCGATCACCAGCACACTTTTTACGTGGCCGTCGTCTGTTTCCGTTTGTGCAGGCTGCTGTGCGGGCTTGGTGGTGGTGGAACTGCTGCTGGATGCGGCAGCCTTCACGCTCCAGTGAGCATACACGGTGGTGTCGCCGGTAAACACAGTGGAGGTGGAGATTTTTGTGCCGCCCACCGGCTCGGTATACCAGCCATCAAAGGTATAGCCGTCCAGCGTGGGCTGCACGGGCAATGCGCTCAGCTTGCCGCTGAGGTTGGTTGTGACCGCCACAACGGAACTGCTGCCGCCCATGGCATCCAGACCGATGGTGTAGGTCTGGGACGCCGTGCTCTCCTCCGCTGCAAAAGCCGCAGGCAGCGCGCAGCACAGCAGTGCCGCCGTGAGCAGACCAAGGACCAGTGTTTTCAAGACCTTTTTCATAGAACTCCTCACTTTCCTGACAGAATGGAAGGGACATCCGGCAACCGGAGACACCTGAACAGACCTCGATGTCTCCGCTGCGGTACAGCAGACCGGAAAAGCAGGGAAGAAGAGGTTTATTCAACCTTATATTTACCATATAGAGTGCAACAAGAGCGCAACAAAATGGGCGGATTTTGTTGTCAGAATGAAAAAAAGCACGTTTTCACAAATTGTGCGGTACAAATGCAGCGGTCTGGCCGATCCTTGGAACAGAAAGGCTGTAATTCCTCTTGTGGAAAAAGAGAAATTATGCTATAATATTTTGCGTAATGCGCCATCGCCAAGCGGTAAGGCAGGGGACTTTGACTCCCCCATCGTAGGTTCGACTCCTGCTGGCGCAACCAAAAGCCCCGCTGGTCACAGGATCAGCGGGGCTTTTTGCGTCGTTTTCCACAACTGCGGGCCGCAGGGTGCAAGCCGTCAGCGGCGGTGGATCTTTTTGGTGGGCTTGCGGCGGTTCCAGTTGTTCAGCACCAGCCACACACCGTAAACAGCGGCGCACAGCAGGCTGAGCAGGATCACCACCTTGAGGTACAAACTGCCCAGAAACTCCCGGAAGCGCGCCACGGTGAACAGCAGCGGGTTGCGGCTGATGTCCTGCCCGGCGACAAGGTCCACTACGCCGATGGTCTCGCCGGCCAGCTTCAACTCTACGGTGCCCACCACGTCGCCCTGCTGGATGGGCGCACACACATAGTCCGGCAGGTGGAAATATTTCTGGGTCACGCTGCCGTCGCTGGTAGAGGGCAGCAGGGTCATCATGCTGTCGGCAGGGTACAGCTGCAAAGAGCCTGCATCGGAAGAGTATTTCACCGGAACCTCGGCCAGCGCAAGGTCCGTATCCAGCGCGGCCTGAATGGAAAAGCTGTCAAACACCCAGTCTATGAGCTTGACCGTTTCGTACAGGGCCGGGCGGCGGTTGGCATAGCCGAAATCATCGCAGGTGTCGGGGCTTTCCATAACGCAGAAAATATACGTAGCGCCGTTTTTGTTGGCCCATGAAACGTAGCTCTGGCTGCCGCTGTCGTTTTTAAAAGCAGTCACATCGCACATGCCGCCCTGCATGGCGCTGCGGTAGTATTTGCCACCGCTGGCTTTGTTCAGAGCAGCGTTCTGGCTGACCAGAATGGAGGGCGACCGGTGCTTTTCCTTGGCGGGCATGGTAAAGGTGGGTGCGGCGGAGATCTCCGCAAAGGCGTCAAAGCTGGTCAGGTAACGCAGGATGAGGTACATATCCACGGCACAGGTCACGTTGCCGCTGTCGATGCCGCAGGCGTCCGTCCATGTGCTGTGGGTGGTGCCGATGCGCTGCGAAAGGGTGTTCATCTGGCTCACCCACCCGGCAAGGTCGCCGCCGGAAAGCGCATAGGCAAGGCCCATGGCAGCTTCGTTGGCGTTGCGGGTCACCATGGCGTAGATGGCTTCGCGGTAAGTGAATGTCTCGTTGGAGCGCATATCGGCGTTATTGGTGTTGTACACGTAATCCGAGATGGCAAAGGGCATCTGGAAGGTGTCGTCCAAGTGGTCGGCGTAGTTGGTCAGCACAAGGGCGATGGTCATATACTTGGTCAGGCCGCCGGCAGACACCTGCTTTGTGCTGTCCTTGTCGTAGACGATGATGTTGGTATCGGTGTTGACGATGTAGGCACTTTTGGCCTGCACCGCATACACCGGAGTGGGGTCAAACATGGCCCCGGCGGGCAGAACAAGGCAGCTGAACAGGACGGCAAACGTTAAAACCAGCGCAAAAATACGTTTCATGTGGACAATTCCTTTAAAAAGCGATAATATAAAACAACAGGCAGCGCCCTTTGCGGGCGCACACCGGAAAAGACGATAAGCAGCGGAGTGCTGTTTCTTTATAATAACAGGTTTGCGGGGGCGTGGCAAGGCTTTTTGCGCCGAATGTGCGCGGTGCTCCCGCCCGGGCAGGGAGGTTCGGAATGGTATATCTGACAGGCGACACCCACGGCGATATCGACCGCTTCAAGCATGGCCGGCTGCGCTGGCTGGGCAAAAAGGACACCGTGGTGGTGCTGGGCGACTTTGGCTTTGTGTGGGATGGCAGCAAAGAGGAGCAGAAAAAGCTGGACTGGCTGCGCAAGCGTCCGTATACCCTGCTGTTTCTGGATGGCAGCCACGAGAACTACGACCTGCTGCGGCAGTATCCCACCGAGGAACGCTTTGGCGGCAGGGTGCAGGCGCTTGGCGGCAATGTGTACCATGTGTGCCGCGGCAGCGTGCTGGAGCTGGAAGGCAGGAAGTACCTGTGCTTCGGCGGCGCGGAGAGCCCGGACAAAGAGGACCGGGAGCCCGGCGTCAACTGGTGGAAGGAAGAGATGCCCTCGGACGAGGAATATGCCTTCTGCGAACAGAATCTGGAAGCATGTGATCACAAAGTGGATTATGTGCTGACCCACGATGCGCCAAGCAGATTTTTGGATTTTACCGCCCTTGCCTGCGGCGAGACCAACCAGCTGCACCGTTTTCTGGACAAAATTTTGCTGGAGCTGACCTACGAAAAGTGGTTCTTTGGCTGTTACCATAAGGATGTGCAGCTTTCCACCAAGAGCCGCTGCGTGTTCTGCGATGTGGTGAATATGGGTGAAAAGCGCGCAAAGCTCCTTCGCCGCTGAACATAAGAAAGGCAGGCTCCCAGAGTAAACCCTCTCAGTCATTGCTGTGCAATGCCAGCTCCCCCGAAGAGGGGAGCTTTCTTTGTGTGAACCGTAAAATGCAAAAAAGCTCTCCCTTCGGGAGAGCTGGCGCGTAAGCGCCTGAGAGGGTTAATTCATCACTCCGGCTTTGTCAAACATCTGCTGTACCTGCTGCTCCAGCAGCGCATGTTCGGGCTGTTCCAGCAGCGGGTCTGCCGCCAGCAGGGCGGCGGCTTCCGCCTGCGCGGCGTGCAGGGTGCGGGAGTCGTTCATCAGGTCGGCGATCTGCAGCGTGGGCAGGCCGTGCTGGCGGCTGCCGAAAAAGTCGCCGGGGCCGCGGGTCTCCAGATCGTACTGCGCCACCGCAAAGCCATCGGTGGTACTGCACAAAAATTTGAGGCGTTTTTGTACGTTCTCACTCTGGTTGTCGCTGACGAGGAAGCACCAGCTCTCCGCAGCGCCGCGTCCCACGCGGCCGCGCAGCTGGTGCAAAGCGCTCAGACCGTAGCGCTCGGCGTTCTCGATCACCATCACACTGGCATTGGGCACGTCCACACCCACCTCAATGACGGTGGTGGACACCAGTGCATCCAGCCGCCCGGCCTTGAAGTCTTCCATGACGGCGGCTTTTTCCTTGGGTTTGAGCTTGCCGTGCATCAGCCCCACCCGGCGGTCCGGCAGCAGTGCCTTGGCAACATCCTCGTAGTAGCTCTTGACGGCGTTCAGCCCGCCGTCCGGCACGTCCTCAATGGCCGGGCACACCAGATACACCTGCCGTCCGCGCCCGATCTCCTGATCGAGAAAATGGTAGAGGTCATGCCGCTTTTTGCCGGTGATGCACCGGGTCTTGACCGGGGTGCGGCCCGGCGGCAGCTCGTCCAGAATGGAAATGTCCAGATCGCCGTAGATCAAAAGGCCCAGTGTGCGGGGAATGGGGGTGGCACTCATCACCAGCAGGTGGGGGTCCGCAGCCTTTTCGGCCAGCATGCCGCGCTGGCGCACCCCAAAGCGGTGCTGCTCGTCGATCACGGCAAGGCCCAGCCGGGCAAACTCCACGCCCTCGCTGAGGATGGCGTGGGTGCCCACCACAAGGTCTGCTTCGTCGTTCCGGATGGCAGCAAGGGTGGTGCGCTTGGCAGCGGCCTTCATGCTGCCGGTCAGCAGGGCCACCCGCATCCCGAAAGGCGCAAGCATCCGGTTCAGGCCCTCGGCGTGCTGGGCGGCCAGAATTTCGGTGGGGGCCAGCAGTGCGGCCTGATACCCCGCCCGGATGCAGGCCCAGATGGCGGCAGCCGCCACCAGTGTTTTGCCGCTGCCCACATCGCCTTGCAAAAGGCGATTCATGGACGTTTCGCCCGCCATATCGGCCAGGATCTCGCTCACGGCCCGGCGCTGGGCACCGGTGGGGGAAAAGGGCAGGCTGGCCCAGAAGGGGGTAGGGTCTGCCTGCTGCATGGGGGCGCCGGTGGCGGCAGCGCCCCGGTTCTTCATACGGCCGATGCCAAGCTGCAAAACCAGCAGCTCTTCGTAGATCAGCCGCCGCCGCGCTGCGTAGGCTTCGTCCTCGGTGGCGGGGCAGTGGATGGCCCGCACGGCGTCCGCCTTGGAGAGCAGGCGGTATTTTTGCAGCATTTCCGGGGGCAGCGGGTCGGGCAGCAGTTCGGCGTGGGGCAGCAGCTGACGCACACATTTGGCAATGGCGCTGCTGGAAAGCCCCTCGGTCTGGGGGTAAACGGCTTCAAAGGGCGCGGCCTTGATCTGTGCGGCGGTGCGCACCTGCGGGTTCACCATCTGGCGGCGCAGCATCCCGCCGGTAACAATGCCCTGAAAATAGTATTCCTGCCCCAGTTCCAACTTCTGGGCGGCATAGGGATTATTGAACCATGTGATCTCCAGACTGGCAACATCGTCCCCGGCAGTGATGCGCTCCATCCGCCGTCCGCCCGGCAGGATGCGCCCGCCGGGCTTGGCGAACACCTCGGCCTTTACCACGCATTCCGTGTCGGCGGGCGCTTCGGCAATGGAGTAAGGCTTTGTGAAGTCGATATACTTCCGGGGGTAGTGGCACAATAGGTCGGCCAGCGTCACGATGCCCAGCTTCTCAAACTTTTCGGCGGTTTTGGGGCCGACGCCCTTCAGATAGCGCACCGGCGTGTCCGGCGTGAGGGTGGTGTGGTTTTCGGCAGGCATGGCGTCAGCTCCTTTGCAGTGTAGTATAGCCATTGTAGCACGGAGAAGGGGAGGATGCAAACAGATTAGAATGGCCGCCGCGTGCGCTTTGGCCATGATCAGCGGAAATTCGATTCTTTTTTCACGGGATAGGCCGCCGCGGGAAGCGGCATTTTATAAAAAGAAGCCGTTTGGAATTACGACCCCTTTTGTGAAAAATGCGTTTGTCGCGGCCCGCAGGCCGCGACAAACGCAAATATAAAAATATTATTTCCGCTGATATTGTCAGAGCGAAGCGGAGACGATTCTTGATCGTGCTCTTGCAAATTTCTCCAAACCTGCTATAATCATTCCGGGAATGAAGTTCTCCCAAGGGGCCAGCCCCTGGACCGCTGAATTTTCAAGCTGATGACTTCTGTGATTTTTATGAAATCGCAGGGGGCACCGGCTTTTTGTTTGCCAACCTGCGAAATCTTGGCCTTTTTCCTGTTTGCACCGGCGCTTCTAGGCGTCACCCGCATCAAAGCCGCCGTGGTGGGCGCGGTACTGGGGGCCATCGGGATGGATGCAGTGTATAAAAAGCTGCTGGAAAAGCAGGCATGAAAGACAGGAGAGAAAAGAACTATGGAGATCCGCAATGCAACATTAAATGACCTGCCCGCCATCACGGCAGTGGAGGCTGAGTGCTTCCCGGCGGCAGAAGCGGCCACGGCAGAGGAATTTGCCGGGCGGCTGGCACATTATGCAAACCACTTCTGGCTGCTGTTGGAAGAAGGGGAGCTGGCCGCTTTTGTGGACGGCTTGTGCACCGACAAAGCAGACCTGACCGACGAAATGTATGCCAATGCTTCCCTGCATAGCGAGACCGGTGCATGGCAGATGATCTTTGGCGTGAACACGGTGCCGCGCCGCCGCCGCCGCGGCTATGCGGAGATGCTTTTGCGGCGTGCCATCGCGGATGCCCGTGCGCAGGGGCGCAAAGGGCTGGTACTGACCTGCAAGGACAGGCTTGTGCACTATTATGCAAAGTTTGGCTTTGTGAGCGAGGGCGTTTCCGGTTCTACGCACGGCGGCGTGGTATGGTATCAGATGCGGCTGACTTTTTAAGTTAGACGATTTAAAGTTGCGGAAAAAATATTTTTAAATTTGCAAAGCCGGAATGACTGCGGTTATTCCGGCTTTGCTTTTTCACGGGAGGGGTGTGGCGGGAAGCGGCAGCTGCACAGGAAAAATGCAAAGAAGGACAAACAGATAATGAACGAATCTTTACGTGATTGCGTTGAAAAATAAAAACTCGTGTAAGCTGTATGGCAGGCAGATGACAAACAAATGACAGGCAGGTGGCAACAACTATACCATAACTACAAAGAAAAACATAATAACCATCATCTTCGGGGAAGATGACGACGAGATCGTTCTGTGAGAAATAAAAAAATCCCGGAAGCCGACGCTCCCGGGAATCTTTTGGAGGTGACGACCAGATTTGAACTGGTGGATGAGGGTTTTGCAGACCCTTGCCTTACCACTT
>CAKSWG010000031.1 GCA_934511465.1 uncultured Faecalibacterium sp.
AGTTGCTATCCGATGACCTTAAAAACGAATTGTACTACGATGGTTTTTGAAAAGTTCTGTATCACTACTCGCACCAAGAAGACTCAGTACAATGTACTGAGTTTTCTTTTTTTGTGCGGATAAGAGGACTTGAACAGGGCGGCGGCGCTGCGCGCCGCAAGCAAAGCCACAGCGCGGCTTTGCTTAGCCCGCGGTTCCCAACCTGTAGGAACGTCTACCGGTAGGACTGCCGCTAAGACCGCTTTTTGCAAGCAATCGCTGACGGAAAGCAGCCCCCGGGGTGCGGCTTCCCGTCTCTGCCACTGGCTGCCATAAATCAGAAAATCAAAAAGAGATGCCGTTCTGTTCAAACCAGACTGGAACGGCATCTCTTTTAATTTAATTGGCCCGTTTTGTTGCAGGGAATAACTGCAAAGCTTTCTGGCTCTTCAACACACGGAAGCAAAGGATCCGGACCGGCGGCACGTTTTGAATGAGGATCCGGCTGATTTTTTCTTTGGGGCGTAGTCATGCATTTCCGGGATAGCACCGCCGGCAATGGCCCACAGATACAGGCTGGCAACACTGCAATAAGGGCTGAACCGTCTGCGGTATTTTTCAAAAAGCTTCCGGTCGATTTTACGGTGGTGGCCGAGCATCCGCAGGCCGCGCTGGATGGCAAGGTCATCGTAGCTGAACACATCCGGCCGCTGCATACAGAACAGCAGGATCATTTCTGCTGTCCAGACACCGATGCCCTTTAAGCTGCTCAGTTCCCGGATGGCTTCTTCGTCCGTTTTTTGTCCGATGGCTTCCAGATCAAATGCGCCGCTTTGGACCTTTTGGGCAAAGTCGGTGATGTACTCCGCCTTGCGGAAGGTCATGCCCAGCTTTTGCAGCTGCGGCACACCGGCGGCAAGGATGTGTTCAGCATCCACGGTGCCAAGCGTTTCCCGCATTCGCTGCCAGATGGTGGCCTGCGCCTTGGTGGAGATCTGCTGGCCGATGATGTGATGCACGACCGAGGAAAACAGATCGGTGTCCACCTCGCGCCGGATCGGCCCGATGTTCCGGATGGCTTCCCCCAGCCGCTCGTCCTTTTGGCTCAAGTAATCGGTTTCTTTGGCTGTGTACTGAAAATACATCCTGTATGCCTTTCGCCCCTGTGGGGGCCTTTGCTCCAGCTGCGACCCTATTTCTTTCTCAGCAGGATGTTTATCCTAAAATCTCAGCACCGCTGCTCACTTCCACCCTCTTGCGGCGGGGTCCAGCATTTCTGTGGCGGAGTAAATGAGGGCGTTGCAGATGGCTGCGGCTACATTGCTGCCGCCCTTGCGGCCCATGGCGGCAATGGCCGGCACGCCGTACTGTTCGCATGCGGCAAACAGCACTTCTTTGCTTTCTACCACATTCACAAAGCCCACCGGCACACCCACCACCAGCGCGGGCCGCAGACCAGCTTCGATCTCTTCCGCGATGGTCAGCAGAGCCGTGGGCGCATTGCCCACCGCCAGAATGGCGCCCGGGTGCTCCCGCGCCGCGCGGTGCATGGCGGCAACGGCGCGGGTAGTGCCCGCCTGCTTTGCGGCTTCGGCCACAGCGGGGTCCGCCATGTAGCAGACGGCTTCACAGCCCAATTTTTTGAGGGCCGGCTTCGAGATGCCTGCCAGCGCCATGTTGGTATCGGTAACAATAAAAGCGCCTGCGTGCAGCGCCTTGACGGCGGCAGCCACCGCGCCGGGGGTAAAGCGCAGATTTTTTGCGTAGTCAAAATCCGCTGTGGTGTGGATGACCCGCTTGACCACGGCAGCCGTCTCCGGCGGCGGGGTCAGGCCCAGTTCTTCCAGCTCTTTTGTGATGATGGACATGCTGGTGCGCTCGATATCGGCAGGCAGATGATGCTGCGGTGTCATACGTTGTCTCCTTTCCGGATGCCCATGGCGGCGTAGATAGCGGGCAGGTCCAATGCCGCACGCACGCCGTCTGCCAACAGGTCAAACTGCTGCTGACGGTACTGTTCCATTGGGATCAGGTCTGCCCCGGCGGGGTCCAGCCCCTTCCGTCTGCACAAAAAAGCGGTCAGTTTTTCGGTCAGTTCGCCGGTGTCGAACAGCCCGTGCAGGTAGGTGCCGAACACACTGCCCTGCACGCAGCCCTCCGGCGTGCCATCCGCAAGGATACAGAAGGCTTTGCCGCGCACCTCGGTGCGTCCGGCATGAATTTCGTACCCCGTCAGCTTTGCCCCGGCAAAGGGTGCAGCGGCCACACAGGCTTCGGTCTGGGTCAGGTGTTTTTCGGCGTTGAAGGTGGTGACAGCAGGCAGCAGCCCAAGGCCCCGCAGGGTGCAGGGCGTTCCGCTTTCCTCCCCTGCCGGGTCGTGCAGTTCTTCGCCCAGCATCTGGTAGCCGCCGCACACGCCCAGCACCGGCGTGCCGTTTGCGGCCAGCTTTTGCACCGCTGCTTCCAGCCCGCTTTCCCGCAGCCAGCGCAGGTCATCCATGGTGTTTTTGGTACCGGGCAGGATGACGAGATCCGGCACGCCCAGCTGGCGGGTGCGCTGCACATACCGCGCGCCCAGCAGCGGGTGCTGTTCCAGCGGGATGAAGTCGGTAAAGTTGGACACATGCGGCAGGCGCAGAATGGCGATATCCAGCGGCTTGACGGCGCTTTTAGCATCCAGCCGGTCGGAGAGAGAATCCTCATCCTCGATCTCCACCCGCAGATACGGCACCACCCCCACTACAGGCAGGTTCGTTTTTTCTTCCAGCATGGCAAGGCCCGGGCGCAAAATTTCCACATCGCCCCGGAATTTGTTGATGATCAGCCCTTTGATGCGGGCCCGCTCCTCCGGCTCCAGCAGTTCCACGGTGCCGTACAGCTGGGCGAACACCCCGCCCCGGTCGATGTCGCCCGCCAGCAGCACCGGTGCGTCCACCAGCTTTGCAAGGCCCATGTTGACGATATCATCCGCCTTCAGGTTGATCTCTGCCGGGCTGCCCGCGCCCTCGATCACGATAATATCGTTCTCCGCAGCAAGGCTGTTGTAGGCTTCCAGAATGTCCGGGATAAGGCTGCGCTTCATCCTGAAATAATCGGCAGCGGACATCTGGCCCCGGGCCCTGCCATTCACGATGACCTGACTGCCCACATCGCTGCTGGGCTTGAGCAGGATGGGGTTCATGCGTACGTCCGGCTCTACACCGGCCGCCTGTGCCTGTACCACCTGCGCCCGGCCCATCTCCGCACCGTCGCGGGTGACAAAGCTGTTCAGGGCCATATTCTGGCTTTTAAAGGGTGCCACGCGGTAGCCGTCCTGCGCAAAAATGCGGCACAGCGCCGCGCACAGCAGGCTTTTGCCCGCACCGCTCATGGTGCCCTGCACCATAATGCATTTTGCTTTGCTCATTGCGCCACCTCCGGCAGAGTCTCGGCCAGCAGCGCAAGCAGCTGCCGGTTTTCATTCTCGGTGCGCACGGCGGTGCGGTACCAGCCTGCGTCCAGACCCGGATAGTTGCCGCAGCTGCGCAGCACCGCGCCCTTGTGCCGCAGCGCAGCGCCCAGCGCTTCCGGTGCCCGGAACAGCAGATAGTTGGCCCGGCCCTCGATCACCCGCAGGCCCAGCGTTCGCAGGCCCTTTTCCAGAACAGGGCGCTGCGCTGCGATCAAATCGCGCACCTGCGCCACATAGTCCGTCTCATCCAGCGCGGCAATGCCTGCCGCCTGTGCAAGGCTGGACACCGCCCACGGCTGGCCCGCTGCCTGCATCCGGGCAAGCAGTTCTGTATCAGAGCTTAGGGCATAGCCCAGACGCACGCCTGCCATGCCGTAAATCTTGGTAAAGGCTTTTAAAATAATCAGGTTTTTGCTGTTTTTCAGCAGATGCTTTGCCGAAAGCGCTCCCCCTTCCGGCAGAAAATCCAAAAAGCATTCGTCCACCGCCAGCACCGCACCCACGGCTTCGCATTTGTGCAGCAGCGCTTCTACAAGGGCAGGTGCGGCCAGCTGGCCGGTAGGGTTGTTCGGCTGACAGAGGAACACCATGTCGGTGCCCGGGTGCACCGCATCGAGGATGGCGTCCGTCACCGCAAAATCCTTTTCTTCCCGCAAAAAATGCCGCTCTACGGTGCAGCCAACCACCTCAAGGGCAGTGGCATACTCCGCAAAAGTGGGAGCCGTCACCAGCGCGGTGCGGGGCTTTGCGGCCAGCGCCAGCCGGAAGATGAGGTCTGCCGCACCGTTGCCGCACAGCAGCCACTCTGCGGGCGCGCCCTCAGCCTCTGCCAGCTTTGCACGCAGGGCACGGCACAGCGGGTCCGGGTAGCGGTCGGCTGTGGCAAGCGCGGCGGTGATGGCTTTTGCCACGCCCCCGGGCAGGCCCAGTGGGCTGACATTGGCCGAAAAATCCAGCGGGTCGCGGCCAAACTCGGCGCGGTAGCCCGCCCAGTCGCCGCCATGGGTCAGTGGTTTCATGCAAGACACCCCCGTATCACAAGGCCCAGCACCACCGCCAGCACGCTGGCCGCGTACATCATGCGGTTGGCGCGCAGGATGTCCTGCGGCGCAATGGGGCGCAGGGCATCGCCGATGGTGGGCTTGGGGTAATATTCGCCAAAATAATAGGCAGGCCCGGCCAGCTGCACGCCCAGTGCACCGGCGCAGGCGCTTTCGGTCTGGGCGCTGTTGGGGCTGGCATGGCAGCGCCGGTCCCGCCGCCAGATGCGCCACGCACCTTTGGCGTCGTTCCCGGTAAAGGCCGCAGCCGCCACCCACAAAAGGGCAGCAAGGCGGCTGGGAATGTAGTTAGCCGCATCGTCCAGCTTCGCAGCTGCGCGGCCAAAGTAAAGATACTTCTCGTTTTTGTAGCCCAGCATGCTGTCCATGGTGTTGATGGCCTTGTAGGTCAGCGCCAGCGGTGCCCCGCCCAGCAGCATATACAAAAGCGGCGCAATGACGCCGTCGCTGGCATTTTCGGCCACGGTTTCCACGGCGGCTTTGGTGACGCCCTCGGCGGTCAGGTTCTGGGTGTCGCGGCCCACGATGCGGCTCACGGCTTTGCGGGCAGCGGGCAGGTCGTTTTTGATCAGCTCGTTGTACACATTGCGGCTTTCCTGCGCAAGGCCCTTAGCCGCCAGTGCCTGCCCGCACCAGAACACCTGCACTGCAAGGCCCAGCCACGGGCTGAGCTTTGCTGCGGCCAGACACACAAGGCTCGTGACCAGAAAGGTGCCCACCGGCAGGCAGAACGCCACAACAGCCCCGCCCAGCAGCTCCCCCTGCGGGGTGCCGGGCAGGCGGGCGCGCAGAAACTTTTCCAGCCGGGAGATGCACCTGCCCATGAGCACCACCGGGTGCGGCAGCCATGCCGGGTCTGCAAAGATACTGTCCAGCACAAAGCCGCCCAGCACAGCCAGTTCGATCATTCCCTAGCCTCCTTTGTGTACTGCACGGTCTTTACGAGGTGCAGCACGCGGCTTTCGGCCCAGTCCTTTGCGTCCAGCACAAAGCCGCCCGCGTTGGGTCCGCACCATGCGTAATAGTCCCTGTGGGGGACGGCAAACCGCTCCATGGCGGCCATCTGGGTGCCGCCGTGGGCCAGAATGACCAGCCGCTCTTCGCCTGCGGCAAGGGCTTTATCGATCAGCTCTGCCACAGTGCGGCAGATGCGATCCGAAAAGTCCGTCTTGCGCTCTCCGTCCGGGCAGGGGCTTTCGCAGTTGGCCTTCACCCATGCCTGATACTCGGGGTCCTTTTCCATCTCGATGAAATTGCGGCCCTCAAAGCTGCCAAAGCACATCTCTTTCAGGCCGTCCACCGGCACAAGCTTTGCCTCCGGGAACAGGATGCGCGCCGTCTGGCTGGTGCGCTGCAGGGTGGAAACATAGACCACATCGGGGTCAAAATCTGCCCGGCGCAGCTGGGCAGCGCCTTCGGGTGAGAGCGGGATATCGCGCTGGCCCTGATAACGCTTCTGGGCGTTGTATTCCGTCTGGCCATGACGCAGAAGATAGATCAGCATTGAGACAATTCTCCTTTCAAAACCGTTGGGATGCCGCAGAACATCTGCACGACACACTCTGCCCGTGCGGCCAGCAGGCAGGCAAGCCTGCCCGCCGCCTCGCGGTCGGCACGCTGCTTTGGGTCCATCGGCACAACACCGCCGCCTACCTCGGTAGCGATGAGGATCTCGTATTCAGAAGCAAGGCGGTCCGCCAGCCGTTCCAGTGCCTCGCGGTCGGCGGCATCTGCCGCCAGCTGCTGCACATCGGCCAGAGCCTTGCCGGGAAGCATTTGCGCAAAGGTGCGCTTGCCGCTGTAGAGCGGCCCGGTGATAAAGATCATAGCAGTCCTCCCCACTGGCAGGCACACAGCGCCGCCAGCATCCAGAGCTCGGCCTTTTGCAAAAACCACCCGGCAAGGTCGCCGGTGATGCCGCCGAACTGCTTCCGGCTCACGGCATGGTAGCGCCAGAGCACCGCCAGCGCTGCCAGCACCAGTGCCCAGCCGCCCAGCGCCGCCATGCCCACGCACAGCACCGCAGCCAGCGCCGCCAGCACCCGGCGCACCACAGTTTTGTCTGCCGCAGTGGCAAAGGTGTGCGCAAGACCGGTGTTTTTCGCCATGGGGAATGCCGCCACCGCATAGCCCGAAAGCGCTCGTTCCAGCACCAGCGCCAGCGCCCACAGCGCCCCCGCCCGGGGGGTGAACCGCACGCAGGTGCACAGGGCAAAATAGGCCAGAAAGTAGCTGCACAGCCGGATGACCGCAAAGGCGCCGCAGTGGGGGTCTTTTAGTATTTCCAGCTTTTTCGTGCGGTCGCCGTAGCTGGAAAGGGCATCGCAGGTGTCGGCGTAGCCGTCCAGATGGATGCCGCCCGTCACCCACACAGGCACCAGCGCAAAGCCCGCCGCCTTTGCAAGGCCCGGCAGAGGCAGTGCCCCGCACACGCACCATGCCGCCCCAATCACCGCCCCGATGAGCGGGAAGGCGCACATGGCGTAGCGCATATTTTTTTCGTTCCAGTCGAACTGCGGCACCGGGATGGCCGAGAACATGGCAAAGGCCACCGCGATGGTCTGCAAAACGATCATTTTTCCACTCCTTTATAGTACACGGGGATGCCGCATGCCACCCGCACCACATTGTCGGCCCGGGCCGCAAAGGCGTTGTTCACCTGCGCCAAAGCCAGCAGATAGCGGCCTGTGTCACCGGCATAGTCGGCCCCGCCGCTGAACACCTCGTTGGAGACCACGATCAGATGTTCGCACTGGGCAGAAAGGCTATCGAGCCCCCGCAGGATGGCAGCGGCGGCATCCTCCCCTGCCCCGGCGGGGTCGTACAGCTCGTTGGCCGCAAGGTTGCCAAGGTCTTCCAGCAGGGCCGTGCCCCGGGCAGGCAGACGCAGCTTTTCCAGATGCAGCGGACACTCCACCGTTTCAAACTGCTTTGCGGCCCGCATTCTGCGGTGCTTTTCCACCCGGGCGGCGCACTCGGCGTCCCACACCTGCATAGTGGCAAGGTACCAGCGGGGGCCGGCGGTCTTTAATACAAGGCTCTCCGCGTACTCGCTTTTGCCGCTGGCTGCACCGCCCAGCACCAGCGTCAGCATTGGGGACGGTACGGCTCAATGCCGCCCTCCGCAAAGGAATAGCACCCGCCGTACACCGCCAGTGCCATATCCCACAGCGGGATGCTTGCCACCGCACCGGTGCCCTCGCCCAGATGCAGGCCCGCCGTGATGAGCGGTGTCTTGCCCAGTGCTTCCAGCACCATGCGGGCCGCAGGCTCTGCGGAGCAGTGGCTGGCGAACACGGCCTTTGCCGCCGCCGGGCACAGCCGCACGGCACACAGCGCGGCTACCCCGCTGATAAAGCCATCTGCCAGCACCGGCACCCCGGCCAGCGCCCCGCCCAAAAAGACGCCGCACAGGCCCGCGATGTCAAAGCCGCCCAGCTTTGCCAGCACATCCAGCGGGTCCTCCGGGTCCGGCTCATTTTTCAGGATGCCGCGGCAGATGGCGTTCACCTTGTGGGCAAGCCCCGCGTCCGAAAGGCCCGCCCCGCGCCCGGTCATCAGCTCCACAGGCTGGCCCAGCAGCACCGCTGCCACCGCGCTGGAGGTGGTGGTGTTGCCAATGCCCATCTCGCCGGTGGCCAGCAGCCGGTAGCCGTCTGCGACCAACTCCTGTGCAAGGTCAATGCCCGCCCCAATGGCTTGCACGGCCTCGGCCCGGCTCATGGCGGGCCCTGCAGTAAAGTCCATCGTCCCGTCGGCAATGCGGCAGTTCCGCACGCCGGGCACCGGTTCGCCTGCCATGCCCATATCCACGGGCACCACATCACAGTGGGCCGCGCGGGCCATCTGGCACACACTGGTGCGCCGCATTGCAAGGTTTTCGGCCACGGCGCGGGTCACTTCCTGCCCGGTCTGGCTCACGCCCTGCGCCACCACACCGTTGTCCGCGCAGAGCACCGTCACCGCCCGGCGGGAGAGGTCAAGCTCCGCACTGCCGGTGAGGGCGGCGGCATCCTCCAGCATGGTCTCCAGCCGGCCCAGCCCGCCCAGAGGCTTTGCAAGGCTGGCCCAGTGGGCGTGTGCCGCCGCGCGGGCGGCTTCGTCCGGCGGCGTGACACCCGCCAAAAGTGCCTTCAGTTCAGCTTCGTTCATTTTGGTCATCCTTTTGTTTTGCTGTATCGTTCTGCCGCGCGCACAAAACGGCCCGGCAGGGGCGTGCCCGCCCAGTATAAATGCGGAAAGCCCGCATAGAAATTCTCGTTTGCAAAACCGCATTCCCACTGCATGTTTTCGTTTTTGCGGGCCGTAAATGCAGTGCCGTTTGCGGTGGAATCCCAGTGGTGGAATTCATGGACAGGCAGCGTTTCTCCGGCGCGGAACAGCATACTGTCCGCCTTGGCGGTCATTTCGGCATAGCCAAAGCGCACCAGCCGCCCCACCTTGACGCCATCGCCCGGCAGAACGCCCGCCATGGGCCAGCTCTTTTCCTCGGCGTCCGCAAGGCTCTGGCCGAGATACAAAAAGCCGCCGCACTCTGCCGCTGTCGGAAGACCGGCGTTCACAGCCTGCCGGATGGTGGCCCGCAGGTCCGCGTTCTCGCTCAGCTGTTTTGCGTATAGTTCCGGGTAGCCGCCGGGCAGATACAGCCCGCCGATGTTTTGCGGCAGCGCGGCGTCCCGCACCGGGCTGAAAAACACAAGCTCGGCCCCGGCATCCCGCAAAGCATCCAGCGTTTCGGCATAGGTAAAACAGAAAGCTTCGTCTTGCGCCACGGCGATGCGGGCAATAGGAGCGTGGCCGGAAGCGATATACGGGACGGACACCGCTTCCGGCTTCCCGGCGATCTCGGCCAGCTTTTCCCAGTCCAGCACAAGGCTGTCCGCCAGCAGGGCGATTTTCTGCTGGATGTCCGCAATTTCATTGGCCGTTTTCAGGCCCAGATGGCGGCTCTCCACCGCCGCCTGCGGCAAGCGGGGCAGATAGCCCAGCACCGGCAGGCCGGTCTCGGCTTCCAGCAGGGCTTTGAGCATTTTGTACAGCTTTTCGGAGCAGCTGTTGAGCAGAATGCCCGCGATATGGCTGTTTTTGCGGAAATGCACCAGCCCTTGCACCTGTGCTGCCAGCGTCATGCTGGCGCCTTTGGGCTGCACCACCAGCAGCACCGGCAGGCTGAGCGTATCTGCCAGCTCCCACGCGCTGGCCCGGGTGGTCAGGCCCTGCCCGTCGTAAAAGCCCATGGCCCCCTCGCACACAGCAGCGCCGTGCCCTGCGGCATAGCGGGCATAAAGGGCGCGTACCGTGTCCTTGGCTGCAAAAAATAAGTCCAGATTATGGCTGTCCACCTGCAAGGCGGAGCGGTGGAACATAGGGTCGATGTAGTCCGGCCCGGATTTAAAGGCGCAGGGGTCTGCCCCGCGCTGTTTCAGTGCCGCCAGCACCGCACAGGTGACGGTGGTCTTGCCGCTGCCGGAACAGGGCGCGGCGATGAGAAATTGCATCATTTGCGTGTACCCGTAATGAGGAAGATGGGGTTATTGGCCATGAGCAGGTGCAGCCGGCCCGCCGGTTTTGTGCGGCTGACGGCGATCTGCGCCACCTCGGCGGTCAGGCCCCGGGCGGTCAGTGCGGCCACAGCGGCGCTCAGGGTCTCCAGCGCAATGGCCGAGATGCAGACCCTTGCACTGGGGTTTTTGCTGTAGATCACGTCCAGTACAGCTTCCATGCTCCCCTTGGTGCCGCCAATGAACACCGCATCCGGCGCAGGCAGGTCTGCCAGCGCTTCCGGTGCACGGCCCTCGATGAGGGTAAGATTGTAAGCTTGGAACTTTGCCCGGTTTTTGCGGATGAGCGCACAGGCATCCGGCGCACACTCCACCGCATAAACACGTCCCTTGGGTGCCGCCAGCGCCAGCTCCACGCTCACGCTGCCGGTGCCTGCGCCCACATCCCAAATCGTGTCGGCAGGCGTCACCGCCAGCTTTGCCAGCGCGGCGGCGCGCACCTCCTGCTTGGTCATGGGCACTTCACCCCGGAGAAACGCTTCATCCGGCCAGCCCGGCGTGCGCAGCGGCGGCAGGCTGAAGTTTTCCACCAGAAGCACGCTGAGCGGTGCAAAACTCTGCCCGGCCAGTTCTGCCGCGGAGCCGTAGCGAATGGCTTCGGCTTCGGTGCCAAGGTTTTCGCCCACCACGCCGTGGGCTTCGCCCATACCGGCATCGGCCAGCTTCCGGCAGAGGGTGGCGGGCGTTTCGGTGCCACCGGTGAGGAAAAAGACGGAGCGCTCCGTCATACACTGCGCCACCGGGTCGCAGGCACAGCCGTGGGCCGACACCAGCTTCCAGTCCTGCCACGGCCTGCCCAGCGCCGCCGCCAGCAGCTGGATGCTGGAAATGCCGGGGTATACCCGCGCAGGGATGCCCAGCGCCCGCAGCGGCGTAAGCAGGCCGGAGGCACCGGAGTAAAACCCCGTGTCGCCGCTGTAGAGCACGGCGGCGTCCTGTCCGGGGGCCTGCGCCAGTATTTCAAGGATGTCGGCGGGCTGGTAGAGGGCAAACTGCCGGGCAGCGCAGTCTGCGGGCAGGCCCGCCAGCAGCCGCTTTGCGCCAAACACAAGGCCCGCGCTGCGCACGGCAGCCTGTGCCTGTGCGGAGAGGGCTTCCCACCTGCCGCTGCCCATACCGATCAGTGTGACCATTGCAACATCTCCTGACAATGCGTGAATAATGCTTCCTCGGTCTCGCCCGTTTCCGGCGGGCGGCGCAGCACCACCAGCTGTGCGCCGGTCCGGGCTGCGGCCTGCACTTTTTCGGCAAAGCCGCCTGCCGCGCCGCCGTCCTTGGTGACGAGATACCGGATATGGAACTGTTCGATCAAAGCTTTGTTCAGCTGGCGGGAAAACGGCCCCTGCATGGCAATGATGTTGCGGTGCGGGATATTAGCCGCTTCGCAGGCGGCAATGCCCTCCGGCGTAGGCAGCACGCGGGGATAAAGCCGCGCCGGGTCCAGCGCCGCAAAAGCGGCCAGCTCCTTGGCACCGGTGGCAAGCAGCACATTGCCCGCCGTCCCGGCAAGGTACGCCGCAGCCTGTGCCGCCGTCTCAAACACGGCGCAGCCCTCCGGCAGCGGGCTCTGGGCCCGCAGCAGGCGGCGGTATTCCACGCCTGCCTGCGCCGCCGCCGCGCGGATGTTCCGGGTCACATCCACCGCATACGGGTGGGTGGCGTCCACGCAGAGGTCCGCCCCCGCCAGCAGCGCGGCCATGGCGTCCGGCAGCAGCCGTCCGGCGTGGACCGTGATGCCCGCCATCTCACCCTGTTCCTCGGCACCCAGCGGCGTTGCCACGCACACGGTCACTTCGGCGCCAAGGGCAGCCAGTTTTTGAGAAAAGCGGCGTCCCTCGGTGGTGCCGCTGAACACGACAGCCTTCATTTGCGATACCCCCGGGGCGTGACCATGCGGCCCGCAAGCACGCGGGTGCTGCGGTTGCCGATGAACACCGTGGTGAACATATCCGCCGACGTGTCTTCCAGCTCGGCCAGTGTCAGCACCCGGGCGCTCTGGCCCTCGCGGCCAATGCTGCGCACAAGGCCGCAGACCGTCTCCGGCCCCTTGCCGTTTGCGCGCAGGATGCGCACCGCCTTTTGCAGGTAGTCCGGCCTGCCCTTGGAAGAGGGATTGTACAGTGCCACGCAGAAATCGCCCTGTGCGGCACAGGCCAGCCGCGTTTCGATCACTTCCCACGGGGTGAGCCGGTCGGAAAGGGAGATCACGCAGAAATCGTGGGCCAGCGGCGCGCCCAGCACGGCCCCGCCGCTGAGGGCGGCGGTAAGGCCCGGCACCACATCCACCGCAACATCCGGGTATTCCTCGGCCAGTTCCAGCAGGGGGCTTGCCATGCCGTAAACACCCGCGTCGCCGCTGCACACCAGCGCCACCCGCTTGCCGGTATTCGCCTTTTCCAGTGCCCAGCGGCAGCGGTCGATTTCCTTGGTCATGCCGGTGGAATAGTATTCCTCGCAGGGGAACTCGGGTTCGATCAGATCCAGATACAGCTTGTAGCCGCAGATGGCATCCACCCGTTCCAGCACGCTCTGGGCTTCCTGCGTCAGGTAGTAAACATCTCCGGGGCCAATGCCCACCACATAGACGATCTTTTCTGGCTCGTCAAGACCAGTTTCATACATATCCGTCATGCTGCCACCTCCAATCCGGGGCAAAGGGCCGCACCGCCAGCGCAAAAGTCACGCCGGTGCGGGCAAATTTGCGGAAAACCAGCTCCCCTCCAGCTGCCAGCACCGCCGCACGCTCGCAGACATTGTCCACGCCGGTGATGCTTTGCACAAAGGCCGAGGGCGTAAAGCTGCCGGGCGCAGCGCGCAGCGCTTCGGCGGAGAAAAACTCCACCGGCCAGCTGTGCTCACGGCAAAAGGCCAGAAGTCCCGCTTCGCTTTGTTTTAAGTCGATGCTTGCCGCCGCCGTGATGCACTGGGGTGCAAGCCGGTTCTCGGCGCAGAACGCTGCAAAGGCTTCGGCCAGCGTGTCGGCACCGGTACCGCGCCTGCAGCCCACCCCCAGCACGCCGATGCGCGGCACAAGATGCAGCGCGTCGCCCGCCGGGCACAGCGTGAGGGCAAGCTCCGGGGCATCCCCTGCCGTGACTCCGGCAGGCGGCGCGCCCGCAATGGGCCAGCCGGACGCAAACTGCACCGTTCTGCCCGCCAGAAGTGCGCCGCTCACCTTTTTGATTCGTTCCGGCTCCAGCACGGCACAGTTCTGGCGCTTGGCCCACTCGTCCACGGCGAATACACCGTTTGCATCGGTAGCCGTGGTGATCACCGGCACTGCGCCGCACACAGCGGCCAGCGCCCGGGCCAGATCGTTGGCACCGCCCAGATGGCCGGAGAGGATGGGCACCGCAAAGCGGCCGCACTCGTCCAGCACCACCACCGCCGGGTCCTGCGCTTTGCTTTTGCAGTGGGGCGCAATGGCCCGCACCGCAATGCCCACCGCACCCACAAAAATAAGGGCGCCGCACCCGGCAAACTGCTGTGCCGTCCACTGTGCAAGCTCCGCCTGTCCGGGCTCATGGCCGCAGCGGGCCACGCTGCCGGGATATTCTGCGGCCAGCTTTTCGGCCAGCGCAAGGCCCTTTGCCGTAAAGGCAAGGTAGGCCCGGGTCACTGGTCCGTCCCTTTCCGGAACTCGGTGGTAAAGGCCGGGTCATACAGCTTGCTGCGCTCGTAATTCCGGCCCAAGAAGCCGCCCACCACGATGAGTGCCGTTTTGGTGATGTGTGCCGCATGGACGCTTGCGGCCAGCGTGCCCACCGTGCAGCGGACAGTTTTTTCTTCCGGCCATGTAGCCTTGTACACCACTGCCGCCGGGGTATCCGGCGTGTAGGCTCCGCCCGCCAGAAGGGCCTGCTGCACGTTGTCCACAAGACCGATGGAAAGGAAAATGACCATGGTGGCCCCATGAGAAGCCAGAGACGCCAGCTTTTCTTTTTCCGGCACCGGCGTGCGGCCCTCCATGCGGGTGATGATCACGGTCTGGCTGACGGTGGGCAGGGTGTACTCGGCGTTCAGCGCCGCCGCCGCGCCGCAGAAGCTGGACACGCCCGGTGTATCGTCGTAGCGGATGCCCTCGGCGTCCAGCACATCCATCTGCTCCCGGATGGCACCGTACAGGCAGGGGTCGCCGGTGTGCAGGCGCACGGTGGTGCGGCCTGCGGCTTCCATCCGGCGCATCACGTCCAAAACCTGTTCCAGCGTCATTTCGGCACTGTTGTAGATGGCACAGTCCTCTTTGGCAAGACCCAGCAGGGCCGGGTTCACCAGACTGCCCGCATAGATGATGCAGTCGGCGGCTTGCAGAAGGGCCGCGCCGCGCCGGGTGATCAGATCCGGTGCACCGGGGCCTGCGCCAACAAAATGTACCATAACGTTACTCCTTTACCAAAACGGTGGCAAAATAGCCCGCCGGTACATCCGGCTGGCTGCGGGAAAGGTCCGGGTAAACCTGTTCGTCCGGCAGGCCGCAGTTGCACACAAGGGCGCTGGTTTGAAGCTTGCCTGCCTGCCGCAGGGTATCCAGTAAGGCAGGCAGCTGCCTGCCTGTTTTCATCAGTACTTTGGTGCCGGGCGTTTCCAACACACGGCCCGCCCAGCCGCCGGGCGCAACGGTGAGCGGCACATCCATGCCGCCGGTCAGCGGCACATTCAGCCGCGCCGCCGCCGCGCAAAAGCTGGGCACGCCTGCCGCCATGGCGGTGGCATAGCCCTCCGCTTGCAGAAGGCTTTGCAGGTAGCCAAACGTTGCATAAATGGAAACGTCGCCAAGGTTCAGCATGGCAACGTCCTGCCCGGCATCCAGAAAAGGCCGCACAGCCTGCGCCGCCTGCGCGTGGGACGCCGCCAGCACGGCCGGGTCCCGGCTCATGGCAAAGTGCAGCGGGACGATGGTCTTGCCGTTCAGCGCTTCTCCCAGCGCACTGCGGGCGATATCCAGCGCCAGCATCTGGCCGGAGGAAGTCTGCGGCGCGGCCAGCACCGGGCATTGCCGGATGAGCCGCACTGCCTGCAATGTGAGCAATTCCGGATCACCGGGGCCCACGCTGACGCCGTAAAAAGTGCCTTTCAGTTCTGCCATTCGCTCATCAGCTCCTTTGCGGTCTTGGTCTCGCCCAGCGGGCCGTGCTGGTTGGAAAAGAGCACCGCCCCCACCCGGAAGGCTCCGCCGGCCCGCCGGTCCAGATGCATCTGGATGGCGGCAAGGATGCTTTCCAGCACCGGGCCGCGCAGCCCCGCGCCGTCCAGAATGTCAAGGCAGGCATCGGTGGTGGCGGCGTCCATCAGGGCGGCGCACACTTCCCGCGAAGCCCCGCACAGCGCTGCATGGGCGCAGAACACCTCGGCACGGCCATCGGCGGTGTGGGAGTGGGTGTTCATGACGCCCGCCGCCAGTTTGACCAGCTTGCCCACATGGCCCACCAGAAGCACCTGTTCAAATCCTGCCGTCGCCGCCATATCCAGCGTATCTCCGATAAAGTTAGAGGTCTTGACCACCGGGAAGCGCTCGAACTGCGGCAGAGCAGACGCCAGATAGTCCAGCCCGTAGTTGCCGGGTGCCAGCACCAGCCGCCGGGGCCCGGCGGCGGCTTTGGCCCGCAGCGCAGCCTGATTCATTTCCAGCTGGATGGTATCCAGAATGGCCTGCTGGCTCATGGGCTCCACGATGCCGCTGGTGCCCAGAATGGAAAGCCCGCCCTCTACTCCGATGTGCGGGTTGAATGTGCGCTTTGCGGTCTCGGCTCCGCCCTCCACGCTGATGGTCACAGCAAAACCGCCGGTGTAGGCGGCATTTTCGGCCTCCCGTTCCAGTGCTTCGGCGATCATCCGGCGCGGCACATGGTTGATGGCGGCTTCGCCTACGGGCTGGTCAAGGCCGGGCTTCGTCACCCGGCCCACCCCCTCGCCGCCAAAGATGCGCACGCCGGGGGCATCCGGTTCCAGCACCACTGTGGCGACCACCGGCAGGCCCGTGGTCACATCCACATCGTCGCCGCCGTCCTTGCGGATGGCACATGCGGCACCCGTATCCGTTCTGCGGCACCAGAGTGGAGCCACCTCCACCACAATGCCCTTGGGCGTGCGCAGAGCCACCGTTTCCGGTTCGCGGCCGGTCAGCAGCAGCCGCGCCGCCCCGGCAGCCCCCAGCGCGGCACAGGTGCCGGTGGTGTAGCCGCAGCGCAGCAGTTTCTGGCCGCTGCGAACGTAATGCTCAAACTGCGGCTTCCCGGCGGGTGCCTTTTCGGCTTCCGGCTGCGGCGTGCCGTACAGGGCCGCGTACTGCTCCTCCGTCAGGCCGTACAGGGCGCGGATGTTCTCCGGTGTAAAGGCTTTTTCCGGCGCAAGCACGCCGGAAACACCGCCGGGCGCAACACACACCACCGTATCCGCCACCTTTTGAGCCAGCTCCAGCTCGTGCAGGCTCAGGATCACTGCCAGTTTTTGGATATGGGCAAGGTCCTTTAAAATGGTCAGCAACTCGATCTTGCCTTTGATGTCCAGAAACGAGGTCGGCTCGTCCAGCAGGATCACTTCCGGCTGCTGGCACAGGGCCCGGGCCAGCAGGATGCGCTGGCGCTGGCCGTCGCTGATGCGGTTAAAATCCCGGTCTGCCAGCTGCGCCGCGCCTACCAGCTCCAAAGCCCTGTGCACCTGCTGCCTGTCCCCGGCAGACAAAATGCCCAGCCGTCCGGTGTAGGGATAGCGGCCCGCCGAAACAAAATCAAAGCAGGTGGTCAGCTCCATCCGGCGGCTGTGCGGGGCCATGAGGGCCAGCTTCTGCGCCCGCTGGGTACCGGTGTAATCGGCAAGGTTTCTGCCTTCCAGCAGCACCGTGCCGCCCATGGGGGCCAGCTGGCCCGCCAGCGTGCGCAGCAAGGTGGATTTGCCTGCGCCGTTGGGGCCGATGAGGGTCAGGATCTGGCCCGGCTGCACCCCGAGGCAAATATCCGAGAGCAGCGGTGTCTTGCCGTAGCCGATGGCAAGACCCTGTGCTCCGCACAAAAAATGTTCCTTCATCGTGCCCCCTCCTGACTGCGCCGCACCAGCAGCCAGATGACCACCGGTGCACCGAACACGGCCGTGACCGAGCTGATGGACAGCTCTGTGGGCGCAAACAGACTGCGGGCCAGCAGGTCGCAGAACAGGCAGAAAGCCGCACCGCCCAGACAGCACCCGGGCAGCACATGCAGCGGCTTTGCGCTGCCCAGCAGCTGCTTTACAAGGTGCGGCACCGCGATGCCCACAAAGGAGATCGGCCCCGCAAAGGCGGTGACACAGGCGGCCAGCAGACTGGAAAGCAGCACCAGTGCCGCCGAGAAGGGTTTCACATTCACGCCCACGCTGCGGGCGTATTCTTCGCCCATCTGGTAGGCTGCCATGGGCTTGGAAAGCAGAAAGGACGCCGCCAGCACCGGCAGTGTGACCAGCGCCGCAGCCTGCACATTGGCCCATGTCATGCCGGAAAAGCTGCCCTGCGACCAGTTGTGCAGGTTGACGATGTTAGAGTCCTGCGCGAAGGCCACCACGATATCGGTGACAGCGGAACAGATGTAGCCGATCATCACGCCGCAGATGACCAGAATGCTCATGCGCTGCACCCGCCGGGCCACCGCCAGCACAAAGGCCATAGCTGCCATGGCGCCCGCAAAGGCTGCTATGATCAGTGTCACCGAGCCGGTCAGCATGCCGCGGTTCAGGAACACCACCATGGTAAGGGCCACCGCCAGCTTGGCACCGCTGGAAATGCCCATGACAAAAGGCCCTGCAATGGGGTTTGCAAAAAAGGTCTGCAACAGGTACCCCGCCACGCTGAGGGCCGCGCCCAGCAGCGCTGCCATCGCCGCGCGGGGCAGGCGCAGCTGCAAAATGATGTTCACGGCAAGCACGTCCTGCTCTTTGCCCAGCAATGCCGCCAGCACCGCGCCCGGCGCAAGGGATACGCTGCCCCAGAACAGGTTCAGTGCAAACAGCACGGCCAACGCTGCCGCAAGGGCAGTGTAGGAGGCTGCAAGGCGTCTGGTACGGGTCATAGGCTTTCCTTTCTGTAAAATTTTCTCTCTTTAATCCACATGGGTGAGGAATTTCAGGGTACCGGCGGCAGGTGTACCCTCGGTGAACACCCGGTTCATATCCACGATCAGGTCTGCCAGCTCCATGCTCTGCTGGAACAGGCTCTGGGTGGTGCACCACACCTGACCGTTCTGCACCGCTTTGAACTCGTTCAGCAGTGGGAAACGCTCGGTCAGCTGGCTCACCGATGCGATCATGCCCTCGATGGCGCTGTTGTAGATGAGCACATCGGCATCCTTTGCGCCTGCATAAAAGTCCTCAAGCGGCAGGTTCATAGTAGCAAGGCTGTTGCCATTGTCCGTCAGGTCCGCAAAGACATAGCTGCCGCCGGCCATCTCGATTATTTTAGCCACATAGTCATTGCCCTTGCGCACAGTGGCAAGGTTGTTGGTGGTCAGCGAGAAGAACACACAGCTCTTGCCGGTGGGCTGCTGCTCCAGCAGCGGCGTAATGGCTGCTTCCTGCGCGGCAAATATCTGCTCGGCCATTTCCTCTTTGCCCAGCAGGATGCCGTACAGCTTGATCCACTCCATGCGGGCCAGCGGGCCGCTCTCGTAGCTGGAACGCTCCACCAGCACCGGGATGCCGAACCGTTCCAGCTGTTCCTTTACCTCCGGCGTGTGCAGGATCATGGTGTTCTGGATGGCAAGGCCGCAGTCTGCGGCCAAGATCTGCTCATAGTCCGGCGCACTGTATTTGCCTGCGTAGGCAATCCTGCCTGCTTCCATGGCCTGCCGTGCCTCGGGCAGGTACCAGCCCTCGGCCCGGGTACCGGAAAGGGTCACGCTGTCCAGTGCGTCCAGATGCAGGATCAGGTCCATCACCGAAGTAGAGACAAGGTAAATGTTCTCCACCGGCTGGCGCAGCACAGTCACATCGGCGGGCAGGCTTTCCACCTCGGCAGCATCCTGCGGCACAACGAGAAATTTCTGGCCGGAATCCGGGATGCTCACCATGGTATAGCCACCCTCATAGCAGTCCGCCGTGAACTGCTGCGCGTAATCCAGCTTGTAATGATGGGAGAAAACAAGACTTTCCGTATTGGCAGGCTGAGTCTTGCTGCCGCAGCCGGTCAGCGTCAGCGCCGCGGCCGGGATCAGTTTCAGAAATTGGTTGCGCGTGATCTTCATAGGTAACTCCTTCCGTCACGGCTTGCGCCGTGCCACCTCCCTCATAGAGGGAGGCTTTGGCAGTACGGTAAAGTTTATCTTTTTGCCAAAGGCCCCCTCTTTGAGGGGGCTGTCACCGAAGGTGACTGGAGGAGTTACTTCAAACTTGCCGAATCAAAGGTCAGGGTATATTCGATCTCGTGCGGCTGGCTCATGGCCACCGTGTCGGCGGTGACGTCCAGTGCCGTGTCCAGCGCGGCAACGGGGATCTCAAAGGTGGAGTTGCCCTCGGTGTTGGTGGGCAGATACTTCTCGCCCTCCACGATCATATAATCGTAGTTGGGGCTGCTCCACACGATGGTGGCGGTCATTTTGCCGTCCGCCACGGTCAGGGCTGCGGGGCTGTCTACGGTGGCACGGCCGGAGCCGCCCTCCAAGGTCACATCGCAGGTGTAGGTGCCGTCGGCGGGCGTTTGGGCAGCGGCTTTCTCTACTGCGTCGCGCACGCTGACCACATGGTCGTACCACTTGCCCTTGGTGCCCAGAATGGCAAGGTCAAAATCAGTATCCAGCGCGGACACCGGGATGTCGAAGCCGTACACCTCCTCCGAGGTGCCGTCGGTGTAGGTGACGGTGTCGGTGGTGGGCAGCAGCCAATCGGCCTTGTTGGCCTCGGCGTCTGCGGCCTTGCCCAGATACAGGTTGACGATGTGGGTGGAAGCAAGACTGACGTGGAAGGTCATTTCGCCGTTTGCCACGGTCAGAGTGCCTTTGCCATCGCAGGCTTCGTTGGCATGGAACATGCTGCTGTCGGTCTCGAACTCGGCAGTGTATACGCCGTCCGGCAGAGCGGCGGTCTCAGCGGCAGCCGAAGAAGCTATAGAAGATGCTGCTTCCGAGCTGGCAGCGCCGGACGCCGCAGAAGATGCCGTGGAAGAAGCGCCGCAGCCTGCCAGCAGGCTCAGTGCCAGAGAAGCAGCGACAACACAGGAAAAAACGCGTTTCATGGAAAAATACCTCTACATTATAAAATAAAACAGAAATCGGATTTATTATAGCATGATTCTGAACAAAAAAGAACCCTCTCAGTCAGGACTCCGCCGGAGCGGCCGCGAGACGGAGAGGGTTCTTGAAAATCAACCGTTCAGAGAATCGATCGCCGCCTTGGTGTGGGCGACATACAGCTTCTGGACATCCTCGATCTCACCCAGACCAGCGATCTGGCAGTCAACCGACTCAAATGCATCGGAAGCGTTGAACATGCTCAGCCAGGAATCATCATCCGAACCGGCCATGTCGTTGTTGGCGTGATCGCCGGCAACCACCATCAGCGGGCGCAGGATTACCTTGGTGTAGCCTGCAGCCTTGACAGCCTCGATGACGTTCTCGCAGGCAGTTTCCTCCGGCTCGCCCTCAACGGTGCCAATGAACACATTGTCATAGCCCAGAGTCTGCATGGTGGTCTGCATCTGGCTGTAGCTCACCTTTGCGGTGTGAGAGGTGCCGTGGCCCATAAAGACAAAGGCGACCTTGTCCGCGGCAGCGGCGTCCAGACTGTCGTAGCCGGCTTCCTTCACGGCAGCAGCGGTGACAGCCTTGGCAACGTCTTCCTTATCCTGATTGATGATGGTGGCGTCAGAGCCGACCTCGCCCAGCAGGGGCTCAGCCACAGCGACAGATTCAAACTTGTCGCGGTAGGTGTCGATCATTTCCATCATTTCGTCGTACTCAGCGCCGTGCATCAGGTGGGTGGGCTGGACGACAAGGTTCTTCACACCGTTTGCCACAGCGCGGTCCATGGCCTGCTGCATATTATCGATCTTTTCGCCGTCACGGGCCTGCACATGGTTGATGATGATCTGTGCGGTGAAGGCGCGGCGCACGCTCCAGTCCGGGTATGCGGCCTGCAGAGCATCCTCGATGCCCTTGATGTCCTTCACGCGGCTGTCGTTGAAGGAGGTGCCGAAGGAGACCACCAGCAGCTCGTTGTCGCCGATGTCGTCCTGATTGCGGGCATCGTCCTTGGAAGCGTCGCCGGTGTCACGGCCAAAGTAGTCGGGGTCGGCATTCTCGCCTTCCACCAGTTCCTTCTGGGTGTCGGTCAGGGCATCCCATGCAGCCTTGGCAGCTTCGCACTGGGCGTCGGTGTCCTCATTGCGCTCCTGCACATAGATGGCATCGATCAGGTCTGCCACGTTCTTTGCCGCCATTTCGTCTGCCTCCTCGCTGCTTGCTGCGCTGGAAGCAGCAGACGCAGCGGTGCTGGATGCAGTGCTGGAAGCAGCACCGCCGCAGCCGGTGAGCACGCCGGCGCACAGGGCCAGAGCCGTAACGGCCGCAGCCAGCTTCTTGGTTTCGATCTTTCTCATGTTCTTGTCCTTTCCTGTGGGTAAAATTGCGTTGCGAACCAAACAAAAGGTACAGGAAAGAGAGGTAAAAAAGGGGCCTTTCTGCTTTGCGGATGGCATCACAAAAAGGCCCTTTTGATCAGGCTTTTTGGTACAACCAATTCCTCGTGATCTGGGGCCAAAGCCCCCGTACCAACAGCAGGCAGGTTTCCTGACTGAAAGATCGCCGCCCGGCATCCCCTTCCCGGAGCAAAACTCCAGTGGCCGGTGCAAAGCACCCTGATGCGGACTCCCTTATCACAGTGACGAGATCGTGCGGGATCTGCACCCGCTTCCCTTTTACCCTTCCCGCCGCACACTGCGGCAGAAGGCACCTGCTGTTTTCTGTTCAGTTCGCTGAAAATTATAGCATAGTTCTGCACAGAATGCAACAAAAAACGGCATCCTTCCGCTGCCGGAAAGACGCCGTTGCTCCTATTTTGATCACTCCAGCGCGCTGATCGCATCCATTGTGATGCGGTACTGCCGGGACACATCGGCAAACAGTGCATCCGCACCTTCCAGTGTGC
Source organism: uncultured Faecalibacterium sp. (assembly GCA_934511465.1). Lineage (GTDB taxonomy): Bacteria > Bacillota > Clostridia > Oscillospirales > Ruminococcaceae > Faecalibacterium. The sequence continues at coordinate 22,155 of CAKSWG010000031.1, forward strand.
CCGCGCGCAGCACTTCGGTAAGGTCGTAGGTCGGGCGGTAGAGACTGGTAAAGCCCAAGTTCTGGCATACGCCCTTGAGGGTGTGTGCCGCGCGGAAGGCTTCCTTCACGTTCTGCTCTGCCAGCGCCTGCTCCAGCTTTGGGTAGCTGTCATCCTTCAAAAACATCAGCGCAAATTTGCGGATCATTGCTTCGCTGTACAGCCGCTTGAGCACATCCTCGTAATCCGCACCCATCTGTTTATAACATTCCTGAATCGTCATGACTTCTTGCCGCGCCTTTCTTTTTCTTTGTCTGCTTGGCCGCCCAAAGCGCAGCATGTTTGTTGCGTATTTGTTGCAGTGGCAATACTATATCATACCTCCTGCCGTTTTTCAATCCGGAAACGAAAAGTCTTGCATTTTTCACATATTTTTCCGAGTTTTTCCGGCATTTCGCCCCAGATTTTACGGTTTTCCCGCCCGTTTCTCCGGCGCCGCGCGCGCCCAGCCGTAATACCTTATTATAGAACAACCCTTCCGCTCAGGACCGCTTTTGCGCAGCTCCCGCCTGCCGGCAAAAACTTTTGCAGAAAAAGTCAAAAAACAGTTGACAAACCTGTTTTGCCATGCTAAAATAAGCAAGTCGTCCGGCGGACGAAACAAATGAATATGGGCGTGTTCCCGAGTGGCCAATGGGGACAGACTGTAAATCTGCTGCTTTCAGCTTCGGTGGTT
>CAKSWG010000032.1 GCA_934511465.1 uncultured Faecalibacterium sp.
CCTCTCAGTCACCTTCGGTGACAGCTCTCCCAAAGGGAGAGCCTCTGGCGAAACCGGAAACTTTGCAATTCACCCGGCAACTTTGCCGCCATGCCAAGGGCTCCCCCTTTGAGGAAAGACTTCCCCCGGCCGGGGGAAGATGTCACCGTAGGTGACAAAAGGGGGAATCTGGATTTGCGAAGCAAAGACTGAGAGGGCGAGGACGTTCAACCAAAAAACGGGCCGCTGCGGAATGCAGCAGCCCGGTAAAAGTATGCGCGCTTATCAGAAGCCGTATGCGGTGCGGGGGAAGGGCAGCACGTCACGGATGTTCTGGATGCCCGTGAGGTACATGATCATGCGCTCGAAGCCCAAGCCGTAGCCGGAGTGCTCCACGCCGCCGAACTTGCGCAGGTTCAGGTACCAGTCGTAGGTGGACTTGTCCATTCCCAGCTCGTCCATGCGGGCCACCAGCTTGTCGTAGTCCTCTTCACGCTGGCTGCCGCCGATCAGCTCGCCGATGCCGGGCACCAGCATATCGGCTGCGGCCACGGTCTTGCCGTCCGGGTTCTGCTTCATGTAGAAGCTCTTGATCTCCTTGGGGTAGTCGGTGACGAACACGGGCTTCTTGAACACCACCTCGGTCAGGTAGCGCTCGTGCTCGGTCTGGATGTCCACGCCCCACTCCACAGGGTACTGGAACTTCTTGTTGTTCTTCTTCAGGATCTCGATGGCCTCGGTGTAGCTGATGCGGCCAAACTCGCTGTTTGCCACCAGCTCCAGACGCTCGATGAGGCCCTTGTCGATGAACTGGTTGAAGAAGGCCATTTCATCCGGGCAGTTGTCCAGCACGTAGCGGATGACGTACTTGGTCATGGCCTCGGCAGTGTCCATGTAGCCGGACAGGTCGCAGAATGCCATCTCCGGCTCGATCATCCAGAACTCAGCGGCGTGACGGGTGGTGAAGCTCTTCTCGGCGCGGAAGGTGGGGCCGAAGGTGTATACCTTGCCGAATGCCATGGCCATGGCTTCGGCTTCCAGCTGGCCGGAAACGGTCAGGTTGACCGGCTTCTCGAAGAAGTCCTGCGTGTAATCCACAGTGCCGTCCTCGTTCTTGGGCACATTCTCCAGATCCAGCGTGGTGACGCGGAACATTTCACCGGCACCCTCACAGTCGGAGGCGGTCAGCAGCGGAGAGTGTGCGTAGACGAAGCCGTTCTCCTGGAAGAACTTGTGGATCGCATAAGCGGCGGTGCTGCGCACCCGGAATGCAGCGTTGAAGGTGTTGGTGCGGGGGCGCAGGGTGGGCATGGTGCGCAGATACTCCATGCTCATCTTCTTTTTCTGCAGGGGATATTCCTCTGCGGGGCAGTCGCCCAGGATCTCCACGCTGTCGGCGTTCAGCTCAAAGGGCTGCTTTGCCTGCGGGGTGAGCACCAGCCTGCCCTTGATGCGCAGGCTGCTGTACAGACCGGTGTGGATGACCTCATCGTAGTTGGCCAGCTTGCCGGCTTCCAGCACCACCTGCAAGGTCTTGAAGCAGCCGCCGTCCGACAGGGCGATGAAGCCGATGTTCTTGGAGTCGCGGATGTTCTTTGCCCAGCCGCAGACGGTGATCTCGGTGCCGTCGGCGGGGGTGTTCTTGAACAGCGAAACGATCTCGGTACGTTCCATAACTTTTTCTCCTTTTCACACTTTAAGAAAGAGATGCTATTCTGGCTTGCCTGAAAGCTGCCAAGACGCTGGCTGACACAGGATTTTTGTTGTCAGGCAAAGCTTATTGAGCGCAGGAATACTTTGTGTATTTCAAGCGAGATAAGCAAAGCATGGCGGCAAAAAGACCCGTCAGACAGCGCCGGGGCGGCTCGAAGGTAAGCCCAAAAAAGAAAAGACAGCTTTTTCTCCCTGAAAGTTCAGGGCGAACAAGCTGTCTTGTAATGTCCGCGGTGCCACCTGAATTACCGGAAGTGTCCGGTCGCTCACGCGCTCAACAAAAGCGCTGCCCCTGTAACGCAGGGCCTGCGGCGCACCTACTGACGGCCTTGGCCGTTTTCAGTTTGCTGCTCCCGGGTGTTCGTTCACGCGGCGCACGGGCGCGGCTCCCAGCTGTGCCGCACTCTCTGGGCCGGACGGCCCGCGCTACTTTTCCCGATCAAGGCATTTGACCCTTAAAAAATAGCACTTTGGCGGCGTTTTGTCAAGCACCGCCCAGCAATGCCGCCGCAAGGCCCTTGGCCGCCAGCTGCCCGGCGTAGAGGGCCTCGTTGAGGTTATTGCCGTGCCCGCCGATCTCGATGAGCAGGCTGCCGGTGGTCAGGTCCTGATTGTAGAACCGGTAGCTGAACAGCACCGGCCGGGTGAACCCGGGGTAAAGCCCCTCCATGCTGCGCTCCCACGCGGCGGCAAATCGGAGGTTCTGCCGCCAGCCCGGCAGCTGCACGGTGGTGCCGTTGTCACACCCGCAGATGATCATCACCTGCGCGGCCTGCCGGCCGTCCACTGTGCACACCGGGGCATAGCGGCTGCCGCCCTCGGTCTCAATGGCGTCCCGGTGCACATCCAGCACCACCTTGATACTGGGGTACTGCTGTAAGTAGCGCTGCACCACGGCGCGGCTGTTGGCATAGCTGCCGGTGTAGCTGGGGTAATCGTTCAGGGTCTCGTCGTGCAGGGTGTTGATGCCCGCCGCGTTGAGGGTGTCCGCCACCACGCGGCCCACCGCGCACATGTTCACGCTGCGGTCGGTGCTGCGGGCGCCGTCGCCGGGGGCAAACCACAGCCCGGCGGAAAGGCGGTAATCCTCGGTGGCGTGGGTGTGCATCACCAGCACCTGCGGGTCCGGGCTGTTTGGCTCGACGGCAAAGGGCAGCGGGTTTGCAATTTCCGCTGCAATGTCCGCCGCCGTTTGCCGGGTGTTGTTTTTGATGCTGCCGGCCCCGCAGGGGATGTACTTTTCGCCGCTGCCCTGCGGATAATTTTTTTCAAGGATCGTACCCGCGTCTGCCGGGCGGGCGTCCTCGCCCAGCAGCGGCACAAGATAGTCCTCGATGCTGCCCGGCAGCGCCTGCACGGCCTGCGGCAGCGAGGATGCTGCCGCTTCCGGTGCGGTTTCCGGCGCGCTTTGGGCCTGCACGGACGCCGCCTGCTGCCCGGCCCCCTGCCTGCCCAGCCAGAGGACCGTCTGTGCCAGCGGCAGCGGCGCCGCAATGGCCGCGGCCAGCACCAGCGCCGCCGTGCGGGCAAAGATGCACAGCGCGGCAAACAGGGCAGCGGCCCCCGCAAACGGCACAAAATGCCCCCGCTCCCGGGCAGGCAGCGGTGTTCTGCTGCGCATGGCGGCACCTCCTTTGGGCATTCAGCTCTTCCTATAAATATGCGCATCACCCTGCCAGCCAGCACAGCTGCGCCACGCTGAGCCGCGGCTGCAACGCCCGGTTGATGGTCCCGGCCAGCAATGCAGAGCCATGGGCGATCACACTGTCCAGCGCCCGGGGCGTCACCACAAGGTCGGCGCCCTCGTCCGAATCCATCAGGGTGGGGATGCCCGCTGCGATCACCGGCACGCCCAGCGCTGCGGCGTCCAGATGCTTTGCGTGGTCCGCCTGCGCCGGGTACAGCCCGGTGTCGGAGAACTGCATGCTGCGGCCCAGCCGCGCACCCTCGGCGCTGCAAAGGCTGTCCACACAGATGAGGGCCGCAGGACGCACTGCGGCCACCAGAGCCCCTGCCAGCTGGCGCAGCGTGAGCCCGGTGGACGCCGACACCCCCGGCGCAATGGCGGCCACGGGCCGGATGCCTTTTACCGGCAGCGCGTGCTGCGGACCCATGGTGACAAGGATCTTCTGTGCCGTGCGCGGGCCCAGCGCATCCGCCGTGATGCGGCGGCTGCCGACCCCCAGCACCAGTACCGGCCCCTCCGGCGGCAGCAGGGCCCGCAGCTCCGCCGCACAGGTCTCGATCACGGCGGCGTCCCGCTCGTCCAGCACGCTGACGCTGGGCATTTCCAGCGTCACATACCGGCCCCGGGGCCGCGCCAGCCCTTCGCGCGCGATCTCCACCCGTGTAACGGTGACGCCGCCGCGCTTTGCCGTGGCAAGCCGCACCCCGCTGGGCAGCGCCCCGCCTGCCATGCCAAAAAGCTCGTCTGCCATATCGGTAGAACGCATTTTTTACTCCTCCTGCCTGTTTTGGGGCCAAAATGCCCCTCTGCACGCAGAAAGTATGGGAAAAATAAAAATTTTCCATACAAAAATCAAAAAAACGCTTGCGCTGGTACGCGAAATATGGTATCATAGGGTGCGCTGTTATAGGTAGCCAAGGAGGTGGAACGAATGCCTAACATCAAATCTCAGAAGGACCGCGTCGTGCAGGCTGCTGCAGAGCAGGCTCACAACAAGGCCATTAAGACCAACCTGAAAACAGTCGTCAAGAAGGCAGACGCTGCCATCGATGCGAATGCCGCTGACAAGGACGCAACCGTCCTGGCTGCTGTTTCCGCGATCGACAAGGCTCGCGCTAAGGGTGTCATCAAGAAGAACACCGCCAGCCGCAAGATCAGCCGTATGGCAAAGCGTGCTAACAAGAACGCTTGATCGCTTTCTGATTGACGAACAAAACCTCTGTACCGGGTTCCCGGCACAGGGGTTTTTGTTTTGTTCCGGCTCTGCTCAGGGCACGGCGGCTTCAAAATCGCACAGCGAAGCAAAATCGAAGCGCTGCGGCGGGGCAAGCAATCGTTCCGGCGGCAGCGGGCGGGGCGGCTCGGCAAACAGTGCCCACGCAGCCCATGCCGCCGGCACCGCTGCCGCAAGGGCCAGCCCCGGCAGCACCAGCGCCGGGCATGTACTGAATGCACTGCCCGGCGGCAGAGCTGCCGCAGCACACACGGCCTGCGCGGCCCACAGCTCCCACAAAAGGGTCGTCCAGCGGTGTTTCACGCACATCACCTCTCTTTTCCACATTCTAGCGCGCGCATGTTGAAAAAGAAGGCGAAATGGGGCCCAGCTTGACTTTTGCCCCAAAGCCGGTACAATAAAAGCAAACAATACCGGTACACCCATCCGTATGGAGGTTTTTACAATGAAGCAATGCATGGACGCGGACAACCTGCACCGCCATCACGCTGGCCATTACCGGCATTCTGAACCCTGTCGTAGGCGCACTGGTGCATAATGCAGGCAGTGTGCTTGTTATCATCAACTCGGCATTGCTGCTGAACTGGAAGCGTTCCTGAGCAAAAAAGACGCGCGTCTGCGCGTCTTTTTTGCTCTAATTCTGGTCATGGCTTTTGCCCACCCAGCTGCACACTACGCCGCACACAAGGCTGGTGGTAACGCCTGCTGCGGCAGCGGTCAGTCCGCCGGTCAGGATGCCCACGGCCCCCTCTTCCGCAAGGGCCGTGCGCACGCCTTTTGCCAGCAGATGTCCAAAGCCCAGCAGCGGCACGGTGGCTCCGCAGCCTGCAAACTCCGCCAGCGGTGCATACCACCCAATGGCCGAGAGCACCACACCCGCCACCACGTATCCGGTCAGGATGCGGGCCGGCGTCAGGCCGGTGAGGTCGATGAGCAATTGCCCCACCACACAGATGGCCCCGCCCACGCAGAACGCCCAGAAGTAATTCATGCCGTGGCTCCTTTCTGCGGCGCGCGCAGCTCCACCAGATGCGCCACCGCCGGGATGCTCTCCTTCTGCAAAAAAGTGGTCTGGCTCATCAGGGCACCGGTGGCCGTAAACAGAACCCGCTTCTGACTGCCGCGGCGCAGGCGCGGCAGAATGTGCCCGCACAGCACCGCCGCGCAGCAGCCCGGGCCGCTGCCGCCGCTTTTTACGCTCTGCTCGTTTGCATCAAACAGGATGCACCCGCAGTCCACATGGTTCTTGATGAGCAGTCCCTCTGCGGCCAGCAGCTCCCGCAGCAGCTGGCTGCCCACCTGCCCAAGGTCGCCGGTGTAGATGCAGTCGAACTCCTGCGGCTCGGTACCGGTATCCTTGAAGTAATGCAGCAGGGTGGAAGCCGCAGCCGGGGCCATGGCAGCCCCCATATTGTTGATGTCCTTTACCTGATAATCCTGCACCCGGCCAAAGGTGGCGGCGGCAATGCCCACACCTGCGCCCTGCGGCTGCACAAGACAGCACCCGGCTGCGGTGGCCGTCCACTGGGCCGTGGGCGTGCGCACGGCACCGTAGCTCAAAGGCGTGCGGAACTGCCGCTCGGCGGCGCAGAAATGGCTGGACGTCATGGCCAGCAGGTTGCGGGCCGCACCGCCCTCGCACAGCGCTGCGCCCAGCGCAAGGCCCTCGGCCATGGTGCTGCACGCCCCAAACAGCCCGGCAAAGGGCACGCCCAGCTCCCGCATGGTGTAGCTGGACGCCGTGCACTGGGCCTGTAAGTCCCCGGCAAGGGCAAGCTGCACCTTTTCCTGCGGGAGAGCCGCCTTTTGCAGGCACAGCCGAGCCGCGCGCAATTGCAGGTATTTTTCCGCCGCTTCCCAGCTGGACTGCCCAAAGCGGTTGTCCGCGCTCAGCTCGTCAAACTCCGCCGCCAGCGGGCCTTCGCCCTCTTTTTTGCCGCCCACCGCCGCACCGGCGGCGATCACCGGCGGCGCTTCAAACAGCAGGGTGTCTCCGCTCCGGATGCTCATGGATAAAATTTCTCCTTTCCGGCAAAAAATACAAAAAAACACAAAGTTTTATGGTACAATAGCAGTGTGCCGCAATTTTGCGGCATATCAGACCGTATTCAGGACGGCAGGGCAATGCCCAGCGCCCACAGCACCGCGCCGTACACCACCGCCGCCAGCGTGCCGTACACGATCACCGGCCCGGCAATGGTGAACATTTTTGCCCCGGTGCCCAGCACCCGGCCCTCAGCCTTGAACTCGATGGCCGCGCTGACCACTGCGTTGGCAAAGCCCGTGATGGGCACCAGCGACCCGGCACCCGCCTTGGCCGCCAGCTTCTGGTACCAGCCCAGCGTGGTGAGCACCGCCGAAAGTGCGATGAGCGTACAGCTGGTCAGGGTGCCGGCAAGGTCGGCCTCAACGCCCATGGCAAGATACCGCTGGCGCAGCGCTTCGCCCAGCAGGCAGATGCCGCCGCCCACCCCAAAGGCCCACAGACAGTCCACCCCCAGCGGCGAGCGCGGCCCAATGCGCCGCACCCGGCGCGCGTATTCCTGTGCTGTCATCTTCATACTGCGTTCCCTCCGGGCATAGCTTGCCCATGAAGGGCACACGCTATGCATATCCCTCAAGAAAGAAGGTATCCGTATGAATCGTACCCATCACCGCCGCCATCTGCGGCCCGCCGTGCGCCGCCTGCTCACCGTTACCGCCGTGGCCTGCATCACGGTGGGCGGCGCTTCGTTCGTGCTGCACAGCCGTTCTGCCGTGCCCGCTGCTTCGGCGGCATCCGCTCCGGCTGCTTCCGTCTCCTCAGCTGCCGGCTCTCCGGCTGCTTCCTCAGAAGCCGGAAGCAGCCTGCTGACGGCCCAGCAGGCACAGGCCATGCTGGCGGACCCCCGCATGGTGCTGGTGAACCACACGAACAAGATGCCGGACGACTACACCTTTACCACCAAAGAGTGCGGTTCCGCCACCGCCGTGAACAAGACCTTGCAGACCGAAGCCGCCGATGCTTTTCTGGCCATGCAGGCTGCTGCCGCCAAAGAGGGCGTGACCATCTGGATGCAGAGCGGCTACCGCAGCGTGAAGTATCAGGAGGGGCTTTACAGCCGAAAGACCCAGTATTACCTCAACAAGGGCCTGAGCCAAGCCGATGCGCTGAAAAAGGCGGCCACCATCGTGAACCCGCCGGGCTACTCCGAGCACAACTGCGGCCTTGCCGCCGACCTGAACAGCCCGGAGCACACCAGCCTTGATGCAGGCTTTGAGAAAACGGCAGCCTTCCGCTGGCTGAGCGCCCATGCGGTGGAGTACGGCTTCATCCTGCGCTACCCCAAGGACGCCGAAGCCGTGACCGAGATCACTTACGAGCCGTGGCACTGGCGCTATGTAGGGCCGGAGAACGCGGCGCTCATCCAGCAGAGCGGCCTGTGCTTTGAGGACGCCGTGGCCGTGCTGCAAAAGCTTGCTGCGGGGGAGAAGATCACCGGTTAAAAATCCGTAAAACTGCCGGGCTTTGCGTTGCATTTTGCACGCGGTTATGGTAAGATAACAATAGTCTGCCCTGCGGCAGGACCGCTTTGGGCAGCTGTGAGAATGTTTTGCACAAAAGAAGGAATATTTTATGATAAATCGCACAAAACTCATTGCAATTGCACTCACCGGCGCGCTGGCCGCGCTGGCTTTGACCGGCTGCGGCGGCAGCAGTTCTTCCGCTGCGCCGTCCTCCGTTTCCACGGCCGAGGTCACTTCGCCTGCTTCCAGCGCCGCCGCCTCCTCTGTGGTGGACACCACCGAGAACGGCTCCGATGCGCTGGACGGTGTTTTCAATGCACTGCTGGAGCAGAACCCCATCTCCAACCAGTTCGAGATCGCCGCCATGAACATTGAGTACGATTTCAACCTGCCCGCTGAGAACGTGGTGGGCTACAAGGGCGTCAAGAGCAATGACAACGGCGACGCAGGCCTTGTGCTGGTGGTGGAAGCCGCGGACGGCAAGGCCGAGGACGTGGCGAACCAGCTGGCTGCTTACCAGCAGGATCAGGTGGCCTTCTACGGCAACTATGCCGAGTTTGCTCAGGCACAGGACAATGTGGAAAATGCCGTGATCGCCTTCAAGGACAACACCGTGGTCATGGTGATCGCATCCAACGAGTGCTCTGCCGATCTGGACAGCGCCGTGGACAGCGCTCTGGCCTAAACACGAACCCACCCAAAGCCGGTGCCATTTGCGGCATCGGCTTTTTTCGGTAAAAGGAGGCTGACGCCTTGGTTTTCAGCACGATCATTTTCCTGTTCCGCTTTCTGCCCATCACGCTGGCGCTGTACTACCTTGCGCCCCCGAAGCTCAAGAATACCGTGCTGTTCCTTTGCAGTCTGGTGTTCTACTGCTGGGGCGAGGTACGCTTCTTCCCGGTGATGGTGGCCCTGATCCTGATCAACTACATCAGCGGTCTTGCCATCGAGCATTTTGACCAGCGCCCGGCCCTGCGCAAAGCGTTCCTGCTGGCCGCCCTCATCGGCAGCCTTGGGATGCTGTTCTACTTCAAATACGCAAACTTTGTGCTGCGCAGCGCCAATGCCCTGCTGGGCACCGCCTTTGCGGAGATCCATGGCATCGGCACCCTGCCGCTGGGCATCAGCTTTTACACCTTCCAGACCCTCTCCTACTCCATCGACGTTTACCGCCGGGATGTGAAAGCCGAGCGCAATATCATCGACTTCGGCGCCTACGTGGTCATGTTTCCGCAGCTCATCGCAGGCCCCATCGTCAAGTACCGCGATGTCTCGAACCAGCTGCACGTCTACAGGCACCGCTACAACCTCAAACAGATCGAAGAGGGCATGACCCTGTTCACCTTCGGCCTTGCCAAAAAGGTGCTGCTGGCGGACGCCATCGGCGCATTGTGGACCGATATCATCGGCGTGGCAGACAGCCCTTCCACCACCTTTGTGGGCCTTGCCAATGCATCCACGCCGCTGGTGTGGCTGGGCATCATTGCCTACAGCTTGCAGCTGTACTTTGACTTTTCCGGCTACTCCATGATGGGCATTGGCATGGGCAAGATGCTGGGCTTCGATTTTCCCGCAAACTTCAATTACCCGTATATCTCCGGGTCCATCACCGAGTTCTGGCGGCGCTGGCACATGACCCTGTCCGGCTGGTTCCGCGAGTATGTGTATATCCCGCTGGGCGGCAACCGCAAAGGGCTCAAGCGCCAGATCTTCAACCTGTTCGTGGTGGAGCTGCTTACCGGCATCTGGCACGGTGCCAACTGGAACTTTATCTGCTGGGGCCTGTACTACTTTGTGCTGCTGGCGGCAGAAAAGCTGTTTTTGCTGCCCCATCTGCAAAAGGGTAAAGTCTGGCCCCACATCTACACCCTGTTTTTGGTCGTTGTGGGCTGGGCCATGTTCGTGGGCAACGACACGGGCGTCTCCTTCGGGCTGCTGTTCCGCAAGCTCTTCCTCCCTTCTGGCGGTGTATCGCCGCTGTATTTCCTGCGCAACTACGGTGTGCTGCTGGCGGTGAGCGTGGTCTGCTGCACCCCGCTCATTGAAAAAATTTGGGACCTGCTCAAAAAGAATGCAGTCACCCGCTGTGCAGCCATTCTGGCTTTGCTGGTGGTCTCCACCGCCTATGTGGTGGGCAGCACCAACAGCCCGTTCCTGTACTTTAACTTTTAAGGAGGCGTGAAGATGGAAAAGCACAGCAAAAGATCCTCTTCGCTCCTGCACTACCCGGTGCTGGTGGTGTTCAGCCTGTTTTTTATCGGCCTGTTCGCGCTGGACCTCATCACGCCGGACCGCGCCTACAGCGAGATGGAAAACACCACCCTCAGCCAGCGCCCGGCGCTGACACAGCTTTCCGCCAAGGGGCTGAACAGCTACTTTACCGCCTACACCAAATACGTGAAAGATCAGGTATTTGGCCGCGATGAATGGATCAGCCTGCAAAGCGTGGTGGAGACCGCCCTTTTGCAAAAGGAGCAGAGCGGCGGCATCCTGCTGGGCAAAGAGCACATGATGTTCCCGCGCACCTTCGGGCTGCTGGCCAGTGAGGAGCGCACCCTGCCCAAAAACACCGCCGCCGTGGAGTCCCTGTGCCAGCGGTACCCGGGCAAGGTGAACGTGCTGCTGGCACCGGCAGCCTCGGTCATTTATCCGGAGAAAGTGCCCGCAAATGCGCCGCTGCTGGATGAGGATGCCTATCTCAGCCAGCTCTCCGCCGCTGTGCAGGCCGCCGGAGGGCGCTTTGTGGACGTGCGGCAGACCCTTGCCGCGCACAAAAGCGAGTATATCTACTACCGCACCGACCACCACTGGACGAGCCTTGGCGCATACTACGCCTATCAGCAGCTGTGCGATGCGCTGGGCCTTGTGCCCTTTGACCCCGCCGCCCACACGGCCCTGACGGCTGAAAATTTCTACGGCACCCACTACTCCAAGGCCCGCACATGGAACGCCGTGCCGGATACCATCACCTACTACGACCTGCCGAACAGCCTGACCATCTACAATGTGACGGCGGCAGGCCAGCCCACGGACGGCCAGACCACCGGCCTGTACGACACCGGCAAGCTGAATGTGTACGACAAATACGCCATGTTCCTGCACGGCAACAACGGCCTGAGCCGCATTGAGGGCAATGGCACCGGGCGCATCCTTGTGATCAAGGACAGCTACGCCAACTGCTTTGCACCCTACCTGACCGCAAACTACGCCCAGATCGACGTGGTGGACTTCCGCAACTACAACTACGGGCTGGATCAGCTGATCGCCGACAACGGCTACGACCAGATATTGGTTTTGTACAGCTTTGACAGCTTCAAGAGTGACCCGTACCTCTACCGTGCCGGTGTGGCAGGCTGAGTACCGCACCCGTAAAAAATGACAGACCAGCGCGCCGTTCCCCATGACAGAAGGTCATTTGTCGAACGGCGCGTTTTATTGCAGTCTTTTTTCACAAATTTTTCCAGTTCTTTTCGGAAGTCTCTCCAGTTTTTGCGCAACCTGCTTATTTTCCTCTTGAAAAAAAGCGACGGCTGTTGTACAATGACGGTGTAGAGCAGTTGCTCTGCAATTGCGGTTTATTCTGGTGTGGACGGCGCATAGAATGTGCTGTTTTGATAGCTTTGATTCAAAGGAGTGTTATTATGGAAAACAAGATCATGATGCCTGCTTCCTACAACGTTTTGTCCTGCGAAGAAATGACCTACACCGAAGGCGGTGCTACCATCGGTCAGGCTCTGGCCGCTTGGCTGTGGCCCGGCTATGCTTCCGTTATCGGCATCGGCGTCTGCCGTGAGGCACGCAAGAAGGATGGCGAGAACTGGGTGTCCAACGTCTGGAGCAACATCAAGGCAGAAAGCAAGGGCAATGCAACCAACACCATCTATCATGCCGGCATGATCTTCTGGAATGCTGTTCCGACCATCACCAGTATTGGCGTCTACGCTGTTTTGTCTCTGGGCATTATCTACATCTAATTTCCGGGAGTACACCAAAGGGCTTTTTGCGGCGGCTCTTCGTTTGAAGAGCCGCCGTTTTTATTCCAACACAAAAAAGGAGTTTGCATTATGACGAACACCATTACTTATCCCGCCGCATACAATGTGCTTTCCTGCGACGAAATGACCTACACCGAGGGCGGCGTAGGCGTTGTGGAAGCCGCCATGGCATGGTTCCCGCTGTACGGCTGGTACAAAGCCGTTTCCACCATCCACGACTACCGCAAGGCAAACATCAACTCCAACTGGGTGGAGAACGGCATGAACGCTCTGGCTGCCCACGCCGAAAAGAGCTCTCTGAACACCATCCACGATATCGGCTGCGGCTTCTGGTTTGCAGCATCCTGCGTGAGCATCATCGGCCTTGTGCCCAATGCCCTGATCATCTTTGGCAAGTAAGCGGCCCGGCGCACCAATCAAGCACAAAGCGGCGGCACCTCCCAAAACGGGAAGTGCCGCCGCTTGTTGTTTATGATCCTTCCTGCTCCGGCAGTTCTGTTTTGTCAAACAGCACCCGCAGGTAATCTCTGCGGCCATAGAGAACACGGTCGATCGTAACATCCTGCTTTTCGCTATGGTAAAAAATCATATAGCTGTCGCAGACAAGAAAGCGTTCTTCTCCGATCACCTCTGATACCGCAGAGAGAAGTGCCCCGCTCTGGGCAAACTCCACCAACTGGTCTACCTTATCCAAAATCCTATTGACCGTTTTTTCTGCCGCCTGCGGGTTTTGCAGTTCAAAGGAAATATAGTCCCACACATCATCCAGATCATGGAGAGCCTGCGCTGTATATCGAACTTTATTTTTCATTTGCTCTCGCGCGGAAATGCGCCCTCACTTCCTCCATGCTCAGCCAGCCCTCCTCTTCGCCGGAGCGGCGGCCCTTGGCGATCTCGCTCATCAGGCGGATGGTCGCCTGCGCTTTTTCGTAATCACGCAGCTCCACAATGGCATATTTTCCGCGGCCATTTTTGGTGAGGAACACCGGCGAGCCTTCTTCTACATCGCGCAGCACCTCATTGTAGTTTCTCAGGTCAGAGATCGGTTTGATATTGGGCATAGTATCCACTCCTTTCAGCCTTAGTATACCGCAGTGTGCTGTAAAATTCAACGTAAAATTTGCAGCGAATTGCAGCTGCAACAAAAAAGCGGCGGCACCTCCCAAAACGGGAAGTGCCGCCGCTTTTGCGTTATGTCATGTTTTTATGTTCAGCTGTTGAACATATCCTTCAGCTTTTTGAAGAAGCCCTTGCGCTTTTCGTAGTTTTCCTCTTTCAGGGTGCCCTCAAATTTCTTCAGGGCCTCCCGCTGGGTCTTGTTCAGCTTTTTGGGGATCTCCACCTCGCACTTGACGTACATATCGCCGCGGCCGCGGCCATTCAGGTACTGGATGCCCTTGCCGCGCAGGCGGAAGGTGGTGCCGCTCTGGGTGCCTTCGGGCACGGTGTACTCCACCTTGCCGTCAATGGAAGGCACCTGCACGATGTCGCCCAGCACGGCCTGACTGAAGGTGATGGGCACAGTGACCCACACATCGTAGCCGTCGCGCTGGAACACCTCGCTGGGGCGCACCGTGACCATAACGATCACATCACCGGCAGGACCGCCGTTGGCACCGGCGTCGCCCATGCCGCGCACGGCCAAGCTCTGATCGTCATCAATGCCCGCCGGGATGGTGACATCCAGCGTCTTTTTGGCGGCCACCTTGCCGCTACCATGGCAGACCTTGCAGGGGTTTTTGACCAGTTTGCCCTTTCCGCCGCAGCGGGAGCAGGGCTGCTGGGTCTGCATCACGCCAAAGGGGGTGCGCTTCTGGAGGATCACAAAACCGCGGCCGCCGCAATCCGGGCAGGTCTCGGGGCTGGAACCGGCAGCACAGCCGCTGCCGTGGCACTCGGTGCACTCCTGCTGGCGGGTGATGGTGATGTTCTTCTTGCAGCCATGCACCGCCTCGTCAAAGCTCAGGGTGATGCGCACGCGGATGTCCTGACCCTTGCGGGGGGCGTTGGGGTTTGCCTGACGGGACGAGCCGCCAAAGCCGCCGAAACCGCCGCCAAAGATATCGCCGAAAATGTCGCCCAGATCCACGCCGTCGCCGCCAAAACCGCCAAAGCCGCCCGCACCGGGGCCGCCGCCGTTCTGTGCTGCATAGGCAGGGTCAACACCTGCAAAGCCGTACTGGTCGTACAGCTGGCGCTTCTTCGGGTCCGAAAGCACCTCGTTTGCTTCGTTTACTTCCTTGAACTTTTCCTCGGCGTCCTTATCGCCGGGGTTATAGTCCGGGTGGTACTTCATTGCAAGCTTGCGGTATGCCTTTTTGATCTCGGCATCGGTCGCAGTCTTGGATACACCCAGCACTTCGTAGTAATCACGTTTTTCCTGTGCCATATCCACTCACCTCTCCGGGAACGCCCTCCCCGGGAAACGCCCCGGTCGGTTCCTCGCTCTATAAACCAGCAAGAGCCGCTCCGGCAAAACCGGAGCGGCTTTTGCTATTCTACGCGTGCGTCCGCCGGTTTGGCCGGGCACACACTGCTGTGTTTTTTATCAGACTTCCTTGAAGTCGGCATCCACAACGCCGTCATCATTGGGCTTCTGCTGGTTGTTTGCACCTGCATCGGGGCCGGGCTGTGCACCGGCGGCCTGCTGTGCGGCAGCGGCTGCCTGATACATCTTCTCGAACACCTGGCTCAGGGCTTCCTGCTTTGCCTTGATGTCGTCCACATTGCCGGACTGGACAGCGGTCTTGAGGTCAGCCAGCTTTGCCTCGGCATCGCTCTTCACGTCTGCGGGCAGCTTGTCGCCGTTCTCCTTCAGCATCTTCTCGGTCTGGAACACCATCTGGTCGGCACCGTTGCGGATATCGACCTCTTCACGCTTCTTCTTATCGTCGGCAGCAAACTGCTCAGCTTCCTTCACAGCCTTGTCGATGTCCTCCTTGGACATGTTGGTGGAAGCGGTAATGGTGATGTTCTGCTCCTTGCCGGTACCCAGATCCTTTGCGCTGACCTTCACGATGCCGTTTGCATCGATATCGAAGGTAACTTCGATCTGAGGCACACCACGGGGAGCCGGAGCAATGCCGTCCAGATGGAAGACGCCCAGACTCTTGTTGTCGCGTGCGAACTCACGCTCGCCCTGCAGCACGTTGACCTCAACAGAGGGCTGGTTGTCGGCAGCGGTGGAGAACACCTGACTCTTGTGGGTGGGGATGGTGGTGTTGCGGTCGATGATCTTGGTGCACACGCCGCCCAGAGTCTCAATGCCCAGGCTCAGCGGGGTGACATCCAGCAGCAGCAGGCCCTTGACGTCGCCCTGCAGCACGCCGCCCTGAATGGCAGCACCCACAGCCACGCACTCATCGGGGTTGATGCCCTTGAAGGGCTCGCAGTTCAGTTCCTTCTTGACGGCATCGTAGACAGCGGGGATACGGGTGGAACCGCCGACCATCAGGACCTTCTTCAGGTCAGAGGGACGCAGGCCTGCATCCTGCAAAGCCTTGCGGACGGGGCCCATGGTGCGGTCCACCAGATCAGCGGTCAGCTCGTTGAACTTTGCGCGGGTCAGGGTCATATCCAAGTGCTTGGGGCCGGTAGCATCGGCAGTGATGAAGGGCAGGTTGATCTGGCTGCTCATAGCGCTGGACAGCTCGATCTTTGCCTTCTCGGCAGCTTCCTTCAGACGCTGAGCAGCCATCTTGTCCTTGCGCAGGTCGATGCCGTTCTCGGTCTGGAAGGCATCTGCCATCCAGTTGATGATGCGCTCATCGAAGTCATCGCCGCCCAGATGGGTATCACCGTTGGTGGCCAGAACCTCGGTAACGCCGTCGCCCATCTCGATGATGGACACATCGAAGGTGCCGCCGCCCAGGTCGTAGACCATGATCTTCTGGTCCTCTTCCTTATCGATGCCGTATGCCAGAGAAGCGGCAGTGGGCTCGTTGATGATACGCTTGACGTTCAGGCCGGCAATGGTGCCAGCGTCCTTGGTGGCCTGACGCTGGCTGTCGTTGAAGTAGGCAGGCACAGTAATGACGGCCTCGGTAACAGGCTCACCCAGATAAGCCTCGGCGTCTGCCTTCAGCTTTTGCAGGATCATAGCGCTCACCTGCTGGGGAGTATACTCCTTGCCGTTCAGAGTCACCTTGTGGTCGGTGCCCATGAAGCGCTTGATGGAAGCCACGGTGTTCTCGGGGTTGGTGATAGCCTGACGCTTTGCCACCTGACCCACCAGACGATCGCCGGTCTTGGTGAAGCCCACCACGGACGGGGTGGTGCGTGCACCCTCAGAGTTTGCAATGACAACGGGCTCGCCGCCCTCCATGACAGCCACGCAGCTGTTGGTAGTACCAAGGTCGATACCAATGATCTTGCTCATAATGAAATCTCCTCTCAAAAAGACGAATCTTGTTGTTTATATGATGCTCAAATGTTTGTAAGCGGATATTATATTTCAAACTCCCTTGCGGGAGGTTTGGCTTGTTACTCGGCCACCACAACGGTCGCATGGCGGACGATCTTATCGCCCAGCTTGTAACCCTTCTGGTAGACCGTGATCACGGTGCCGCTCTCCTGTCCGTCCGGGGCGGGGATCTGCTGCACCGCGTTCATGAAGTTGGGGTCAAAGGGCTTGCCCAGCGCTTCGATCTCCTCCACATGGAGGACGTCCAGCGCCTTGGCGGCTTTGTCCAGCGTCATGGTCACGCCCTTTTTGTAGTTCTCGTCGGTGGTGGGGGCGTTGGCCGCCATATCCAGCGTATCCAGAATGGGGATGATCTGGTTCACCGCAAAGGAAACGCCGTCGTTGAACTTCTGGTCGGCTTCGCGGGTGGAGCGCTTGCGGTAGTTCTCGTACTCCGCCGCCATGCGCAGCAATTGGTCTTTGGCCTGTGCGGCGTTGGCTTCGGCGGCGTCCAGCTTTGCCTTGACGGCTTCCAGCTCGCGGGCTTTCTTGTTGAACCAGCCGTCCTTCTTTTTGTCGTCCTTCGGGTCGGCCTTTTCTTCGGCAGCAGGCTCCTGTTCGGGCGCTGCGGCCTGCTGGGCCTTTTCTTCGGGAGCGGTTTCGGGCTGCTGCGTTTCCTGCGCCGGAGCCGTCTTTTTTGCTTCTTCGCTCATTCCAGATCCTCCTTATAGATCACAGTCCGCCGCGGTACGGCAGCCTGCGGGGTGTCTTTTCGTTTGCCGCTCATGCCCTCGCCCAGCTGGTCTGCAAAGTAATGCAGCAGCGGCATCAGTTTCTGGAAGGGCATCCGGGTGGGGCCGATCAGTGCAATGGAGCCCCACAGGCCTCCGCCCACCAGATACCGGTCACTCACGATGCACAGGCCCGGGATCTGCGGTTCCAGATCCTCGCCCAGCAGCACGCTCTCGCTGCGGTCTGCCGGGGGCGCGATCAGGGCCGCCGCCTGTTCTTCGTCATTCAGCAGGGTAAGGATGTCGCCCACCTTGCCGTCCAGCTGAGGCCAGTCCAGCAGATACTGCTCACCGCCCAGAAATACGTGGGGCTTGACGGAGTCCTGCAGGATGGCCGCCGCCGCGCTGATGACAGGCACCAGCTCCGGGTCGATCTGGCTGCACAGCTCTGCCAGCAGCCGGGGCGAAAGATCCACCGGCGCCACAAAGGTGAGGTTTCGGTTCAGCAATGCGGCAAGAGCCGCCGCATTCTCGCGGGAGAGGCCGGTGCGTACCCGCGCCACACGGGTGCGGACGTAACCGGCAGTTGTTACAGCCAGCACAGCGGCTGCGCTGCGGCCCACCTGAACGACTTCGTAATGGGCAATGCACAGATCCTCTGCACACGGGGTGCTGATGGCGGCGGTGCAGCCGCTGATGGCGGCCAGCGCCCGGGCTGCGCCCTGCGCCAGCTTTTCCGGCTCGTGGTCGAGGCTTGCGAACACCGCATCCACACGGGCGCGGCTCACGCGGTCCAGCGGCTGATCGTCGGTCAGCAGATTATCAAGGTAGTAGCGGTAGCCCTTGGCACTGGGCACACGGCCCGCGCTGGTGTGGGGCTGCTCCAGCAGGCCCAGCTTTGTCAGCGCCGCCATTTCATTGCGGAGCGTTGCACTGGAAACTGCCATGTCAAAGTAGTTTGCCAGCACGCTGCTGCCAACGGGTTCGCCTTCGAGACCATACAGCGCCACGATCGCCTGCAAGACTCGCTGCTTGCGTGCATCCATCGTCATAGCGCCTGCCTCCTTTTTGCGTTCGCTTCGTTTTGTTTAGCACTCCTTGTTCCTGAGTGCTAAGACCATTATAGCCAATTTTCCTGCGCTGTCAAGCCCCTTGGAAAAATGTTATCAAAGATTCATAATTCTGTCATAAAAGGGGGGTAGAACCCTTAGGCAAGCGGGCTTGCCACCTCTCCCAAAGGGAGAGGCCTTGGCAAAGAGATAAAGTTTGCGGGCGGAAACGCTCCCCCTTGGGGGAGCTGTCGCGCAGCGACCGAGGGGCTTTAAATCGGCGGATCCGAAAAAAACGGTTAAAAGATCTTCACGCCGAACAGGCGTGAATCTTCAGTTTTTTTCGGTGTAGCCCTCTACTTTGGGGTTAAAAGGGGCGAGCAGCCCCTTTTTCGTGGCTCCAGCGCGTCGAAATCGCTGTGACCTTGCTGTGCTGAACGCACAGCATTTGCTGCGCAAACCGGTCTGCGACATGAAAGCCCCACTGGGGCTTTCATGCCTTGCAGGCACCGCCGCACTTTTCTTCTCTTTTGGTGTCAAAAGAGAACGTCCCCCGGCAGCAGTGTTTTAGTCCCCCATTTTCAGCGATTCGCGCAGTTTCAACCTCCATTCGCGCAAAATTTCTTTTGTTTTCGCCTAGTTTATGGTATAGTTGTGGTAATGATACCCCCGTATAAACCCCACACGAAAGGAGCGAAGCTTTATGAAAGCCAAACGCATTGTAAGCATTCTGCTGACCGGCAGTATGCTGCTGTCCCTGCTGCCGGTGTCTGCACTGGCAGCCGCCCCGGTGTTCGATGCACCCGCCCAGACCACGGCCAAAAAGGCTGCACCCCTTGTACAGGAGGCCGACGCCTCCCGCAGCACCGAGGAGGAAGCCGCCACCCGCAGCAGCCGTGATCTGGACGCAGAAAACGGCACCGCCGATAGTTTTACCATCCAGCTGAACGCCGATGGCACGCCCGCAGGCAGCGACGACGATACCCATTGGTACTACAGCGCTGACTCCGGTTGTCGGCTGTACAATGGCGTTTTTGCCCTGCAGCCCTCCTCGGAGGCCGGGGCGGAAAGCGCATTGCAGGAAATTCTCTATATTTATAAAGATGCCGAATTTAACGGCGGCACCGTCGGCAGTACAACCTACAACAACGGCACTATCTCCGGTGGCACCTTCCAAAAAGCGGTGCACAACGAAGCCACCCCCATCAATCAGGGGGTCATCCTTGACGGCATCTTCCAAGGAACGGTGTACAACAGCGGCACTATCTCCAACGGCAACTTCCAAGAAAAGATGTACAACTCCGGCACCATCTCCGGCGGCATCTTTAAGTTACCTGTTACTGTGAACACTATCTCCCAGCCGGCTCAGATCAATGGTGGAACCTTTGAAGATGGTATGGAGATCTATCCCGATGGGTCCTACCCCATCACCATCACCGACGGCCTGTTTGACGGCAAGGTTTTCACCGCAGCAGATTCCAGCATCAAGCCACTTACGATCAGCGGCGGCCTATTTACCAAAGCCGTGGATGTAAGCAGCATCACCAACCCGTCCAATCTTCAGATCACCGGCGGCTATTTCGTGAGCGAGCCCACTGTGCCGGAAAGCAGCGACATCTCCTTTACCTCTGTAAGCGATCGGAATTACCGAGCCTTCTATGTGCCTGTAAATGGAGACTGGTCTGAAAACGGCTACAGCAAACTTTATGTGCCCCACGGATCGTCTGAGCAGCCCAACACCATTACCGTAAAGACCAATACCAAACTGCTCTATTACCTTGCAGACGGTGAACGCTTCCCCATCCCTGACAGCGACAGTGACAGCTACATTTACGAGATCCCTGTGCAGAACTTTGAAAAGATCGTACTGGTGACCGAGGAGCCTCCGGCACCTCCAACGGACGACTCCGGCGGCGAGATCGACCCGGGCTCCTCCTCCGGTGCAGCCGTGCTCGGCGCGGTGCTTGGCACTGTGGGTCTGGGTTATGTCACCTATATCTACGGTTCTTCCCTGTACCTGCACTATGCGCTGCCGGACGGCTTTATCCCCTCCACTCGGCAGGAGCTGGCAAACGTCCTGTGGACGACTGCCGGCAAGCCCGACCCTGTAAGCACCGCCCTGTATACCGACATCCCCGCTGACGCTATCGAGCAGCAGAAAGCCGCCCGCTGGTGCGCAGAGCAGGGTCTGCTCTCCGACCACGGCGCAACCTTCGGCCCGGACACCAAGGTGACCAATGCCCGCATCATCCGCGCATGGAACAGCCTGAAAAAGGTGCCTGTGACCATTACAAACTAACCATCCTCACATTCATCCTTTCATGTACACCGCCGCCCGGCTTGCTTCCACAGGCCGGGCGGCGGTGTTTTCACTCCTCCATCTGCTTTGCCAGAAATGCCGCCGCCACGTTGACGGCCTTGAGCTGGGCGGCGTCCGGCACGGCGGTGCGGTCCTCGGTCAGCAGGCCCACTGCGCCGGTCACATCGCCCGCCGCAATGATGGGCGCGGCGCACAGCACGGCGCGGGGCGCGCCCTCGCAGGGCAGGATGCATTTTTCGGCAATGCCCTCGTTCTGGTACAGACGGCGGCTGTCCATCAGCTTTTCCAGCGGCTGGCTGATGCTGCGGTCCGCCAGCTCCCGCCGCCCGGCACCGCTCACCGTCAGGATGCGGTCCCGGTCCGCCACAAAGGCGGTCAGGGCAAAGCTTTTGTTCAGCACCTCGGCGTACTGGGCCGCCACCGCGTTCATCTCGCCAATGGGCGAGTACTTTTTAAAGATCACCTCGCCGTCGCCGGTGGTGAAAATTTCCAGCGGGTCGCCGCGCCGGATGCGCTGGGTGCGGCGGATCTCTTTGGGGATCACCACCCGTCCCAGCTCGTCGATGCGGCGCACAATGCCTGTTGCTTTCATCATGCAGTCTCCTCCGTTTCCTTCAAAATGCCTGCACCTCTAGTATCTGTCAGCACGGGCAAATTATACCGGCAGCGGATTTTTTGCTTTGCCCGCCGCATTGCGTTCCGGGCGGGGTTTTGCTACAATAAATAGGAATAAACCCAAAGAAAGCAGGTGTCCGCATGGCACACATCCTTATTCTGGGCGGCGGTGCCGCCGGGCTTGCCGCCGCGCTGGCGGCTGCACAGACGGCTCCCACCGCACAGGTCACTGTGCTGGAGCGCAACCCCAAGCCCGGCAAAAAACTGCTGGCCACCGGCAACGGCCGCTGCAATCTGGACAACACCGGCATCGCGCCGGAGCGGTATTTCACCGCCGACCCGGCTGCACTGCGCCCGCTGCTGGACGCCGTAAATGCCGCCGACCCTCTGGAATGGTTCCGTGCGCTGGGCCTTTACACCCGCATCGATGAAGCGGGCCGCGTGTATCCTTATTCCAATCAGGCGGCGGACGTGCTGGCTTTGCTGGAGCATCATCTGGCCCGACACTCTGTGCAGCTGCGCACAGGCTGCACCGTGCGCAGCCTCAGCCAGAGCCGCGGCGGCTATGCCGTGCAGTTCGAGACGGTCGAGGGCAATGCAGAGACCCTGTACGCGGACGCCGTGATCTGCGCCATGGGTGGTGCCGCAGGGCCGCAGTTCGGCACCGACGGCTTTGGCACCCGGTTCGCCGCCCAGTGCGGCGGCAGGGTGGAGCCGCTGTATCCCTGCCTGACGGCCCTGCAATGCGCAAAGCCCGACAAGTCACTGGCAGGCATCCGCGCCAAGGCAGCTGCATCCCTGCTGGACGGCACCCGCGTGCTGGCCTGCGAAGCGGGTGAGGTGCAGTTCACCGACTACGGGCTTTCCGGCATCTGCATCATGCAGCTTTCCGGTCTGCTGGCGCCGGGCCGCGGCCCCAAGGCACCTGCTGTGGAGCTGGATCTTTTTTCCACAGTGGACGCCGCAGCGCTTGCCGACTTGCTTGCAGCCCATGCAGCCCGGACGGAGGCAGCGGACCCCGCCGGCTTCTGGCTTGGCCTGCTGAACCCAAAGCTTGGCCGTGCCCTGTGGGCCGCTGCCGGGCTGCGGGACAGCGCAGCGCCCGCCGCGCTCACCGCCGCGCAGTGGCAGGCGCTGGCCCGCACCGCCAAGCACTGGCGCTTTGAGGGCCTGACCCCCTGCGGCTGGAAGCAGGCCCAGACCACCGGCGGCGGCCTTGCCCTGCGGGAAGTAGATGCGCATTTCCAGTTCAAGGGCTGCCCGGGCCTTTACTTTGTGGGCGAAACGCTGGACTGCGCCGGCAGCTGCGGCGGCTTCAACCTGCACTGGGCTTTTGGCAGCGGCATCGCGGCCGGCTGTGATGCCGCCCGCCATACCGCACCCGCCCGGAAGTCCCCCGGCCATGCCCGCAGCCCCCGCAAAAAGCGCGGCTGACAGTTCCGGCCACAGAAAATGTGTTTGTGCCTCTGACCTTAAAATTTTTGAAAAAATCATAGATATAAACCCAAAAAGCCAATATAAAACAAAAAAAAAGACGACAAACCGTTTCTTTCAACGATTTATCGTCCTTTTGGTGCGCTCGAGGGAACTCGAATCCCTGGCCC
>CAKSWG010000033.1 GCA_934511465.1 uncultured Faecalibacterium sp.
CAGATCGCCCCACAAAAGGCGATAGACAGATTCGATAAGATTTACCAGCAAGGCAGATTTCCTCCTTTAGATCAATGAAATGAAAGCGATGACTTCATTATAGTACAGTACAGAAGAATTGTAAATTCTAAAATATTGATAGAAATAATCGATAATAGAAAAGCCGCCCGGCGGTCATACCGGGCGGCGGAGGAAGATGCACGCTGCATCGTGCAGAAAATAACGGTTTTACAGGATATCGATGTACTCACCGGCCAGCGCTTTGTTCATGCTGCGCACGGCGCAGAACTTGCCGCACATGCTGCAAGTGTCGCTGTGGTCGTCCTCCGGCAGGCGGGCGTCACGGATGGCCTTGGCGGTCTCCGGGTCCAGTGCGCAGGCGAACTGTGCATCCCAGTCCAGCACGCGGCGGGCATCGCCCATCTTGTCGTCGATGTCCCGGGCGTGGGGGATGCCCTTGGCGATATCGGCGGCGTGGGCAGCGATCTTGGAGGCCACGATGCCCTGCTTCACATCGTCCACGTTGGGCAGAGCCAGATGCTCGGCAGGGGTCACATAGCACAGGAAGGCTGCACCGCTGGCGGCTGCCACGGCGCCGCCGATGGCAGCGGTGATGTGGTCGTAGCCGGGGGCGATATCGGTGACCAGGGGTCCCAGCACATAGAAGGGTGCGCCCATGCAGATGCTCTTCTGCACCTCCATGTTGGCCGCCACCTGATTCAGGGGCACATGGCCGGGGCCTTCCACCATCACCTGCACGTTGTGTGCCCATGCGCGCTTGGTCAGCTCGCCCAGACGCACCAGCTCCTCGATCTGGCACACGTCGGTGGCGTCAGCCAGACAGCCGGGACGGCAGGCATCGCCCAGCGAGATGGTCACATCGTGCTCGGCGCAGATCTCGCAGATCTCGTCAAAGTGCTCGTAGAAGGGGTTCTCGTTGCCGGTCATGCTCATCCATGCAAACACCAGAGAGCCGCCGCGGCTGACAATGTTCATCTTGCGCTTGTGCTTGCGGATCTGCTCGATGGTCTTGCGGGTAATGCCGCAGTGCAGGGTGACAAAGTCCACGCCGTCCTCTGCGTGCAGACGCACCACATCGATGAAGTCCTGTGCAGTCAGCTCTGCCAGATCGCGCTGGTAGTGGATGACCGAATCGTACACCGGCACGGTGCCGATCATCACCGGGCACTCGTGGGTCAGCTTCTGGCGGAAGGGCTGGGTGTTGCCGTGGCTGGACAGGTCCATGATGGCTTCGGCGCCCATGTTGACGGCGCTCATCACCTTCTGCATTTCCACATTGTAGTCCTTGCAGTCGCGGGAGACGCCAAGGTTCACGTTGATCTTGGTGCGCAGCATGGAGCCGACGCCCTCGGGGTTCAGGCACTCGTGGTGCTTGTTGGCGGGGATGGCTACCTTGCCCTCAGCGACCCACTGGCGGATCTCCTCGGTGGTGCGGTATTCCTTTTTTGCCACGATCTCCATCTGCGGCGTGATGATGCCCTTGCGGGCAGCATCCATCTGGGTGGTATAAGTCTGCATACGCTCTGTTCCTCCAAATGACAGTTTATCTCTGAACAGCAGGGTGCTGGTCATACAAGGGTAGAGAAAGGCAGCCGTCATTCAGAAAAAACAGAACCTTCTGGATGCCGGCACCTGCGCAAAATACGCTTTTCATGTTGGTTTTCTCCATGAATTTTATAGCGCGGCCCAAGGTGGTGCCCCCGGTTTGCCGCGGGATCGGTCAGATGATCTGCTCAGAAAGTGCCTTCAGCTCCCGGCACTCGGTCTCGATGTCATCTGCCGCAAAGATGGCGCTCACAAGGGCCACACCGTCCACGCCGGTGCCCTTGAGCTGCAAAATGTTCTCCTTGTGGATGCCGCCAATGGCCACCACCGGGATGTTCACCGCGTCACAGATGGCCTTCAGGGTCTCGTGGGGCAGAACGTCCACATCGGTCTTGGTATGGGTGGCAAAGGCCGCGCCCACGCCAAGGCAGTCTGCGCCGTGCTTCACGGCTTCCCGCGCTTCCTCCACGCTGTGGACCGAAACGCCGATCATCATGCCGTCGCCCACGCGGGCACGCACCTGCGCTGCGGCCATATCTTCCTGCCCCACGTGCACGCCCTCGGCGTGGCAGCGGATGGCGATGTCCACATTATCATTCACAAAAAACGGCACGCCGTAGCGCTGGCACAGGGCGTGGATCTCCACCGCTTCCTTGAGAAAATCGGCCTCGTCCAGCTCTTTTTCGCGCAGCTGCACACAGGTGACACCGCCCTTCAGGGCGCTCTCCACCTGCTCATAGAGGGTCTG
Source organism: uncultured Faecalibacterium sp. (assembly GCA_934511465.1). GTDB lineage: Bacteria > Bacillota > Clostridia > Oscillospirales > Ruminococcaceae > Faecalibacterium. The sequence goes on from CAKSWG010000033.1 coordinate 2,315, forward strand.
CCTGCCCACCCACGCACGGTCGGTGACGGCATATAAAAGCATGTTCTGCTTAGCGCACTTCATAGTTTGCTCCTTCTTCCAGCTGCTCCGGGGTCATATTGTAAATGGCATCGATGATGTAATTGCGGTAGGTGGCATTGCCGTCCAGCGGGGTCAGGCGCTTATGGGCGATCTCGCCCGCAAGGCCCATGGCGCACACAGCGGCAGCGGCGGCTTCCAGCGGGTGCTCCTTGTTGGCCGTAACGAACGCCGCCGTCAGGGCCGAGAGCTGGCACCCGGTGCCGGTGATGCTGCTCATCATGGGGTTGCCGTTGCGGATGCAATAGGCTTTTTGCGCATCGGCCACAATGTCGATGGCACCGGTGATGGCAACAACGGCGCCGGTCTGGGCCGCAAACTTTTTGGCAAAGGCCACGGCAGAATCCAGATTTTGCTCAGTGACTTTATCGGCCATATCGGCGTCCACGCCCTTTGTGGTGCCCGCGCCGGAAGCCAAAGTCTTGATCTCCGAGATATTGCCGCGGATCACCGTGAATTTTACGTCCCGGAGCAGGCGGTAGGCCGTATCGGTGCGCAGGCGGGAAGCACCCGCGCCCACCGGGTCCAGCACCACCGGATGGCCCAGCACGTTTGCCTTTTTGCCCGCCAGCAGCATGCTGGTGATGGTGCGGCTGTTCAGGGTGCCGATGTTGATGTTCAGTCCGCCGCAGATGGCGGTGATGTCCTCCACCTCGGCAGCATCGTCGGCCATGATGGGCGAAGCACCGCAGGCCAGCACCATGTTGGCGCAGTCGTTCACGGTGACGTAGTTGGTGATGTTGTGGATGAGCGGGCAGGTGCGGCGCAGGTTCTCGAACTCTGTTTTGAACATTCGGGTGCACCTCCGTCAGGAAAGGCTGTGCTGCATGCTGCGCAAAGCGCCGGAGCGCTGCAAGCTGTACACCAGCACGCCTGCAATGATGGAACCCACGGCGGTGGAAATGAGGAAGGGCACGATGTAGGCGTAGAACGCAATGTCACCGGCGCTCTTGCCCATCAGGAAGATGGCCACCGGGTAAGCGCACAGACCGCCCAGAATGCTGGTGCCGAACACCTCGCCCACCATGGTGGCAAAGATGTTTTTGGTCTTATGGTACACAAGGCCGCACAGCAGTGCGCCGAACATGCTGCCGGGGAAGGCCATCAGGCTGCCAAGGCCCAGCAGGTTGCGCAGCAGGGAGGCCACAAAGGCCACGCCAAGGCCCCACCACGGGCCAAGCAGCACCGCGCAGGTCACGTTGACCATGTGCTGGATGGGCGCGCATTTGCTGCCGAACATGGGGAAGCTGAATACGCTGCCCACCACGCACAAAGCACACAGCATGCCGGCCAGCGCCAGCTTTTTGACAGAGAGATTTTTCATAAGGCAAGGCTCCTTTCTCCTGCGGGAGCGGCAAAACCGTACAGCGCCCCCGCAAACAGCCCGCACCAAACGGCGCAGGCACATTTACAAGCGGTCGGGGCTTACTGGCCCCCTCTCACGCCGGAACACGGCTTCCCATCGCTGACGGTTGAACCTGTCCGCATGGCCGTTCAGACGGTGTTTAACGGTCGTGTGGGTAGGTTCACAGGCCAAGGGCGCTCCCCCTCAGCCCGCTGCGGCACTCCCCGCAGAGCAGTACAAGGCATCCTCCTTATATAAATTAGGTACACAACAAAAAACAGGAGACACCTTTCGCGGCGCCTCCTGCAAAAAATCACGATTCTGACTTCCTACGGCGGCATTATCCGCATCAGGTAAAAGGGTCGAAGGTGGATTCCTTCCTCTCAGCCTGCCCTACAAGCTCCCCTGTATTTGATTGTGACTGTATTTTACACCCTTTGCGCCCAAATTGCAAGAGGGAGCACGGGCGCGCGCGGTGGTGCAAAACGGTTTTCACGCAGTTTTGGGGGCATTTCACGCAAGGTCTATGGAAAAAGACGGTGAAATATGGTATCTTTGTAGTAAATACATACCCCCCCCCCGTAAACAAGAAGGAGGAACTCCGTATGAAGCAGACGACTTTTGCGCAAAGGCTGGTCTCGGCCCTTGTGGCGCTGTGCATGGTACTGAGCGTGTGCGCACCGGCATTGGCGGCAGATGACCGCGTTATCTGGATTCAGAAAAACAATGGCTTGCCGGAGCCGCTGAATGCAGGCACTATTGGGACAAAACTGCCCGGATGCAGCTATGCATACGATGGCACCACTGTGACCATCACAATGGCGGCGAGTCAGGGAGAGGTAATGCAAGGCGTGACGCTTGCAGGCGGACCCAATACGGATATTGTTCTGGTCTGCACCAATAATACACGAATGGACGGTGGCCTGGGCCTTACCATTACGGGTATGCGCAATGTTACGATCAAGACCAAGGATCCCTCAAAAGAGTATACGGGAGCCTTTTATGGCGCATTGAAAGTTACAAATTGCTACGGAAATGTGACCGTCACCAATCCGCACGGTGCGGCAGTCGTTTACTCTCTGGATGTGGACAACACAGCAGGTACAGGCAATGTGACGATCACGGGAAGCAATGAAAAAGGCCCGATCTGTGCCGTTTCAGGAGGCTTTGGAAACAAGGTCAACATTGCAAGCAACGGTGATGTGAAAATTGAAAACATCGTTGTTTCTGAAATGTTTGGGGCACCGCTCAGATATCAGGCGGTTGACGGCGAATTGACTGTGACCAACAGTAAAAGTGTAACTACTACGGGTGGAGCAAGCAAAGTTGATATCACGAGCACAGGCGATGTTGAGATCAAAAGTAACGACACAAAAAACGTGGTGGGCAATGGCTTGTCTGTGAATGCCGGTGGTGCTGTCACTGTGACGGGCGGCGGCGCGGACGACGCTGCTGCTGCTGCGATCAAAGGCAAGGCCACCATTACGGCGGGCAGAAACGTAAGCATCCAAAATGAAACCGGCATTGCGGTTGATGGCAGTCTGACCGTCAACAGCAGCACCGGTGTGACCGTTGTTGGCAATACACCGCGGAATGCTGTCCGTAATGCGGCCAACATTACCAGCAGCGGTGCAGTGAACATCAGCAACAGCCGTGGCATCGCCGTGGGCGGCAAGCTGACCGTGAAGAATGACAGCGGCACCGACAATGTTACGGTGACCGGAACCGGCAATGCTACACTTAACAATGGCGCTGATATCACCAGCAGGGGCGCGGTAAACATTACCAACACCGGCAGCGGCCTTGCTGTGGACGGGAAGCTGACCGTATACAACAGCGGCAGTGTGAAGGTAAGCGGAGGCAATGCCAGTGCACCTGCTGTCAGCGGAGATATTACCCTGACCAGCTCCGGCAAAATGGAGCTGAGCAACCCGAATGGTCAGGTGACCAGTAAAAAACTCACGGTGAAAAACAGCACCGGTGAGGTGAGCGTTACCGGCAGTAAGAGCGATGGTTCCGCCCTTGTGCAGTATGGTGCAAGCATCGACACCACCGGAGCCGTTACCATTACCAACAACAGCGGCCCGGCGGTTTTCGGCGGGCTGAATGTAGAGCAGAGCGGCGGCATTACCGTGAAGGGAAGCCAGGCTTCTGCGCCGATCATTACCGGCAATTCTACCATTAAAAATACCGATAAGGTAGAGATCATCAACAGTGACACCGGCGGCCAGTCGGCGCAGAATATCACCTATACACCGCCTGCGGACAAGGGCTATTTCTATCAGACTGCACAGAATGGCACAAAGCTCCATACCCGCAAAGCCATCAGCGGCACAACGCCGTATCTGTATATCGGAACCGATAACATCTACACCCTTACCCTGTCGGATGGCGTCACCGCAACGACCGGCGGCACTAAGGATACCAAGTTCTATGCCGGTGAATCGGTGACCGTTACGGCCCCGCAGGACACCGAAACAAACAAGTTCAAGGAGTGGAACTTCAGCGGCACGGTGCCCACGGGCTTGCCCGATGGCTGGCAGACCAGCCGGGAGTTCACCTTTAAAATGCCCGCAGGCAATGTAAAGCTGGATGCCAGCTACAACACCATTACAAAGTATAATGTAAACGTGACCGGCGGCACCATTGGGGGCGAGCCCGGCAAGACCACCGGCTCCTACCTGCCGGGCACCAAGGTGACCGTTGCGTTTACCGGGAGCACGGGTATCGAGGATCAGTTCGAGAAGTGGACCGGCGGCGAGAACATCGCAGAGACTGACCCGGCCAATTGGCAGAGCAAGCCGAGCTTTAGCTTTACCATGCCCGCAGGCAACGTGACGCTGAAAGCCAAGTGCAAAACGGTTTACAATGTGTCGGTGGACGAGAACCGCGGCACGGTTCTCGTAAACAACGAGAAGCGCAGCCGGGCGCTGGAAGGTGAGACCGTCACGGTGAAAACGTCGGACACCTTCTTTGATGCGTACCATCAGTTCAACGGCTGGTCGCTTTCCGGCGACAGTGCCCAGATGGTGGAGCCGTCTAAGAACTGGCAGACCAGCAAAACCTTTACCTTCACCATGCCCGCAGGCAACGTGAGCCTGAAAGCGGATTACAAGCAGCTGTACGACCTCACCGTGACCGGCGGCACCGTCGCGGACGAGAGCGGCGATACATCCGGCATCTATCTGCCGGGCACCAAAGTAACCGTTACGTTTACCGGGAACACGAGTATTAAGGATCAGTTCAGGCAGTGGACCGGCGGCGAGAACATCACAGATGCAACCCCGACCAATTGGCAGACCAGCGAAACCTTTACCTTTACCATGCCCGCGGACAACGTGAGCCTGAGCGCAGAATATCGAAAAACGTATCAGATTCATGAGCCCGCAGGAAAGGCTAAGTTCTTTGCCGAAGGGGCAGAAGAGCAGGAAATCGACGAGGCGCTGCCGGGCACAAGGATCATCGCAAAAGTTCCTGACAGCGAGCTCAACGACCACCGCCAGTTTAATATGTGGGGGCTTGCCAGCGAGAAAGAACTCGTGAAGCCGGATCAAAACTGGCAGGGCAAGCAGAGTTTCCGCTTCACCATGCCCGAAGGCAATGTAGAGCTGCGAGCATTCTTTACGACCCTGTATGATGTCACCGTCACCGGCGGCACCATTGAGGGCGGCACCGACGACAACGGCATTTACAAAAAGATCGTGAAGCCGGGCGAGCTGGTCACCGTCCGGGCCGAAAGCACGGAGGAAAACCCCTTCCAGCAGTGGACCTCCACCGGCAAAGCACCCGAAGCACCGGATGGCGGCTGGACAGTCGAAGACTGGGAGACCAGCCAAGAGTTCACCTTTAAGATGCCTTCCGGCAATGTGACGCTGGAAGCACAGCAGGACCAGCTGTACAAGGTATCCATCCACGACAGTCTGGGCAATGTGACCATCAACGGCAAACCATGCGAGAGCCTTTGGGTCAAGGACGGCGAGACGGTGACAGTGGCCACCACCCTGAAAGACGGCTACTCGATGGAGTTTGAGAAGTGGATGACCGGAACTAATAGCACAACGCTGGAGGAAACGTCCGAGAATTGGCAGACCAGCACGACCTTTATCTTTAAAATGCCCAAGGGCACGGTGGATCTGACGGCCAGCTGGATGAGCGGCGCCATTGAAAGGCCGGACCCCGAGGACCCCAATACCGAACCTCTTGATCCGGGCTTTACCGTAGACCCGGAACCGGCTGCAAAAACGGATACGGCAGGCGCGGCCCTTGTGGCAGCTGCCGTTGGCGGCGCAGCGGTGTGGGGCGGCTACGAGGTGGCCACCCGGGTGCTCCTGCATAAGCTGCTGCCGGAGGGGGCTGCCATCCCCAAGACTCGCGCCGAACTGGCCCTGCTGCTGTGGAACGCCGCAGGCCAGCCGGAACCCGCCGCAGTGCCTGCCTTTGCAGACGTTGCCGACCCGGAGACCGCCAAGGCGGCCCAGTGGTGCACCGAGCAGGGCTGCCTGACGGTAAAGGAGCCCGACCGCTTCCAGCCGGACAAGCACGTGACCAAGTACCGTGTGATCGACTGCTGGAACAAGGCGTTCCCCGCAGCCTGATGCACGGCACGGCGCAAGAAAAGTAAGCGGAATCCGGGTGTTCTCCATGCCGAGAACACCCGGATTTTTGCCGTCCGCCGGGCGCAGGAATGCCCCGCGCCTGTGCAGGGAGAAAGCGGAGTTTAACTGTTTTTAAAGACTTTTTAAACTTCATTGACAAGCGCTGGGCCGTAGAATATACTTAAAAAGCAATTTCCGATCACGGAAAAATGGAATAAGCGGAGGAACAGGCGTGAAAATTTTGATCACCACCGATTGGTCGGAACAGGCTGTGAACGGTGTTGCTGCATCGGTAAAGAATCTTAGTCGAGGACTGCGGCAGGCAGGGCACGAGGTAAAAGTGCTTACCCTGTCCGGCGACCACCACTCCCGTATGGAGGGGAACACCTATTACGTGGGCTCCATGAGCGCGGGCGCGGTGTACCCCAATGCCCGGCTCAAGCGGCTGCTGCCCCACGACTGGGTAGACGAGCTGCTGGAATGGAAGCCGGATATCGTGCACAGCCAGTGCATCCTGTGCACCTTCCCGCTGGCAAAGGAGATCGCGTCCGCCTGCAATGTGCCGCTGGTAAACACCTACCACACCGTGTACGAGGATTTTACCCACTACATCTGCCCCAGCCGCACTGTGGGCCGGGAGCTGGTGCGCCTGTACACCAAAGCCATTTTGATGAACACGCAGGCTGTGGTGGCACCCACCGAAAAAATACGGGAGCTGCTGTACGGCTACGGGGTGGACCGGCCCATCTACGTCATCCCCTCCGCCATTGACACCCAGCGCTATGCGCAGGTGGACCCCGCGCTGCGCTATAAGCTCCGGGCCGATCTGGGCATCCGGCCGGACGAGTGCATCCTGATGTACGCCGGGCGCCTTGCCAAGGAAAAGAACATCGACGAGCTGTTCCGCTTTTTGCACAACTGCCCGGCGGGGCAGCGGCTGCTGCTGGTGGGCGGCGGGCCGGACCAGCCAAGGCTGGAGCACCTTGCGCAGGAGCTTGGCATTCAGGACCGGCTGGTGTTCACCGGGCTCATCCCGCCGCAGCAGATGCCGGACTACTATCAGGCGGGCGATATCTTTGTCAGTGCGTCCACCAGCGAGACGCAGGGCCTGACCTATATGGAAGCCATGGCCTCCGCCCGGCCGCTGCTGTGCCGCGCCGACGAGTGTCTGGAGGGCGTGGTGGAGAACGGCGTCAACGGCTTTGTCTACCACGATGAGCAGGAGTTCCGGCAGTATATGGCCAAGCTCACAACGGATGCTGCGCTGCGCCAGCGCTTGGGCGCCGCCGCCCGGCAGGACGTGGAGTGCCGCTATTCCATCCCGGCCTTTGCCGCAGCCTGCCTGAACGTGTACCGCAGCCTGCTGCCCGCGTGCGCAGAGACCACGGCATAAAAACAGAAAAACAAAATGCAGCCGCTCCGGGCAAAGCATAAACCGGAGCGGCTGCGTTTTTTAGGAGAACTTGAATTGGGAAAATGATGAACGGAAAAGGAGGATCCATTCCCGGTCAGGCAAAGAAGGAGATGATGAGCGCTACCAGGAAGCCCACACTGCCGACCAGCGTTTCCATGATGGTCCATGTCTTGAGGGTGGTCTTTTCGTCCATGCCCACAAGGCTCTTCACCAGCCAGAAGCCGGAGTCGTTGAAGTGGGAGCAGACGGTGGAACCGCCTGCAATGGCAGCGGTGACGCAGGCGAGGTACAGCGGGCTCAGCGTGCTGAGGCCGGGCATGGCGGAGATGATGCCTGCTGCCATGGTCATAGCCACGGTAGAGGAACCCACCGAGATACGCACCAGAGCAGCCACGATGAAGGCCACCAGAACCAGCGGCAGGCTGGCGTTTGCCACGGCGTTGCCGATGACATCGCCCAGACCGGAGTTCTGCAGCATATAGCGCAGCACGCCGCCGCAGGCAGTGACCAGCAGGATCATGCCGGTGGGCTCCAGAGACTTGGTCATGATCTTTTCCAGCTGGGCGTTGTTATAGCCGTGACGGGTGCCCAGCAGGTACATGGCAGCGATGGTAGCCAGCAGCAGAGCCATGAAGGGCTCGCCGAGGAAGGCCAGAACGGGCTGGATGCCTGCCAGTGCGGGCACGACCTTAGCCACGGAGTTTGCAATGATGAGCACCAGCGGGATGAGGATGATGCCGACGATGGTGCCGAACTTGGGCAGCTTGCTCTCGTCGATGTCTGCCTGCTGTGCAACGTGCTCGGGGACTTCGATCATGTACTTTTTGCCGCAGATGCTGCCCCAGATGGGGCCTGCCACGATCATGGCAAAGATGCCGCAGAAGATGCCGATGAGGATGACCCAGCCAAGGTCCACGCCCAGCATGGAAGCCACCAGAACCGGGCCGGGCGTGGGAGGGATGAACGCATGGCCCACGGCCAGACCCGCCAGCAGGGGGATCACGTAGTACAGCACAGAGCGCTTGGTGCGCTTTGCCAGCGAGAAGGCCAGCGGGATCAGGATGATCAGACCGGCGTCAAAGAACACCGGCATGGCCACCACCAGACCTGTGATGCCCAGCGCCCATGCGGCTTTTTCGTCGCCGAACTTGCGCACCATGGTCACAGCCAGCGTCTGTGCGCCGCCGGATTCTTCCAGAATGGCACCGAACATGGAGCCAAGGCCCACCAGAAGGGCGATGCCCTTTAAGGTGTTGCCGATGCCTTCGTTGACCGAGCCGATGATATCAGACAGGGGCATACCGGCCATCAGGCCGATGCCCACCGCACCGATCAGGATGGAGATCATGGCGTGGACTTTGAACTTGATGATAAGGATGAGCAAAAGGATCAGGCCCGCCACTGCGGCGAACACGAGCCGCGCGGCGTCCGGGGTTGCAACAGCTGTCATAAACATATCCTCCATTTTTGATGTTATGTTTGCTTTGGGTCTTATTTCAGCGCCGTCCCCGCAGACGAACGCCGGATTCCGATGGATTTTTTATAGACGAAGCAATATCCGCTTTTTTATTTTTGGCGTAACTTTCACCAGACCGTTCAGCAAAGCATCGCTGAACAGTTGATTTTTTAAGTTCGTATCGGTTCTCCGCAGGAGCGTTTCTTACTCCATGTAGGCGCCCTTCATGGGGCTGACGGCGTGCTGAGAGTAGAGCTTCAGCAGGCCCTTGGTGTACTTGGGAGCCTTGGGCTTCCAGTTGGCACGGCGCTGGGCGAGGATGGCGTCCATCTCTTCGGGGGTCTTGGCTTCGCCCTTCACGCCCACGATGGCAAGCTGACGGTTCGGCACATCGATGCGGATGAGGTCGCCCTCTTCCACCAGAGCAATGGGGCCGCCCACGGCCGCTTCCGGGCTGACATGACCAATGACCGGGCCGCGGCTTGCACCGGAGAAGCGGCCGTCGGTGATCAGGGCCACGCTGGAGGCCAGCTTGGGGTCCGCACAGATGGCCTCGCCGGTGTAGAACATCTCCGGCATTCCGCTGCCGCGGGGGCCTTCGTACCGGATGAAGATGGCGTCGCCGGGCTTCACCTCGCCGTGCAGCACAGCGGAGATGCACTCCTCCTCGCTGTCGTAGGGCTTGGCGCGCAGGGTGGCTTCGAACATATTCTTGGGGCAGGCCGTGTGCTTGATAACGCAGCCTTCCGGGGCAAGGTTGCCCTTCAGGATGGCGATGCTGCCGTCGGTGCCCTTGGCGTTGTCAAAGCTGTGGATGATGTCCTCGCGGCTGACCGGGCGGGCAAAGCCGGCGGTCTTTTCGGCCAGAATGGCGTCGCAGTGCTGGTAGAAGCCGTTCTGCTTCAGCTCTTCCAGATTCTCGCCCAGCGTCTTGCCGGTGACGGTCAGTACGTCCAGATGCAGCATGGATTTGATCTCTTCCATCACGCGGGGCACACCGCCGGCATAATAGAAATACTGTGCGGGCCAGTCGCCGGAGGGGCGGATGTTCAGCAGGTAGTGGGCACCGCGGTGCATCCGGTCGAAGGTGTCGGCGTCGATCTCGATGCCAAACTCGTGGGCGATGGCGGGCAGGTGCATGGTGGCATTGGTGGAACCGGAAATGGCCGCGTGCACCATAATGGCGTTCTCAAAGCTCTCCTTGGTCACGATGTCCTTGGCCTTGATGCCCTTTTTCACCAGCTCCATCAGCTGCTTGCCGGCATCGTAGGCGGCCTGCCGCAGTTCCGGGGCGGTGGCGGGCATCAGGGCGGTGCCCGGCAGCATCAGGCCCAGTGCCTCGGCCATGATCTGCATGGTGGATGCGGTGCCCATAAAGGAGCAGGCACCGCAGCTGGGGCAGGCGTTGTGCTTATAATAATCCAGCTGGCTGTTGGGAATGACACCGGTCTTTTCCCACGCGTCAAACTTGCCGATCTGCTCCAGAGTCAGCAGCTCGTTGATGGCGCAGGCGGGGTCGTTCACCACATATTCTTTGGGCAGGGTGTGGGCTTCCATCACGCCGCCGGTGACAACGATGGCGCTCATATCCTTCAGGCGGCCAATGCTCATCAGCATGGCAGGCACCGATTTGTCGCAGCTGGCAATGAACACGCCGCCGTCGTAGACGCTGGCGTTGGCCTGCGCCTCCACCAGATTCACGATGGCGTCACGGTGGGGCAGCGAGTAGTTGATGCCGTCATGGCCCTGTGCGATGCCATCGCACATATCGGTTGCAAAATAGCGGGCCGCCTTGCCGCCGTTTTCGTTGATCGCCTGAACCGCTTCCTTTACAAACTGGTCCAGATGCGCACTGCCGGGGTGGCTATCACCAAAGGTGCTCTCCACCATGATCTGCGGCTTTGCAAGGTCTTCCACCTTCCAGCCCATGCCCATCTTCAGCGGGTCGTTTTCCGGCGCCAGTGTGCGTACTTCCTGTGAACGCAGCTCCATCATTCTTACCTCCAAAAACTCTCTTGTTGTGCCCTTTATCCGTCGGACATCTTATGGCTTTATTGTAATCCGGCAGATGCCTCTTTGCAAGTTGTCACGGATACGTCCCACTATCTGCTCAAAAAATCTGGGATACATCAAGCATTTCAACCAATTCTCCGGGATACAACACCCAAAGCCCGCCGCTTCAGCCTTTTGGATTCGATTTTCTGCACAAAGTTGTCTGACGACTTTGACGTTAAAAACACCCTGCACATTTTTTCGTGCAGGGTGTTTCCTCATTTTATAAATTGCGCTATTCCAACCGTTCCGTCTGCCGGGTCCTCGCCGTCGTAGACCTTTTTGATATAGGTGCGGTTGAAGTTCAGGTGCATCACCATCGCCGACCTCGCCCCAATGGGGTCGTGGTTCGCAATGGCTTCTGCGATCATCCGGTGGGTCATGATGGTTTCATCGATGAGTTTTTTGTGCGTGACATTCACAAACATCATAACAGCGGTATCAATGATGGGGATCAGCTGTTCCACCACCGTGTTCTTGCTGCTCTCGGCAATGCAGGTATGGAAGGCAATGTCGTCTTCAATGTAGCGTTCGCCGTCATGGATCTTCAGCTCAACGCGTTCACAGAGCCGCCGCAGACGCTCAATGTCTTCGTCGGTGGCATTCTGTGCAGCCATCTCCGCAATGCCCGGCTCCAGCAAAAGGCGGACGTTGACCAGATCGAGTGCCAGCCGGTTTTTATCCTTGACGGAACGCAGGCCCAGCGGGTCGGACAGGCCTTTGGTCGTTGTCACCACATAAGTGCCAGACCCGCGCCGCACCTCCACGATGCCCTTGCTGGACAGCAGCTTGACCGCCTCCCGGATGGTGCTGCGGCCCACACCAAACTTTTCGCCCAGCTCAAACTCGTTGGGCAGCTTTGCCCCCGGTTCAATGGGCGTGTCCAGAATGTAATGGTAAATCTGGTCCTCTACTTGCTCGGCCAGAAGCTTGTTTTTCAAATGTGAAAAGTCGTTCATCGTCCCATCCACCTTCCTTGTCGTGTCAAACAGAATCATGCGGCAGACGTTTCGCAGCCACAGGTCTCATCCTTTCTCCCGGAACGCGGGCCGTATCTTTTTCCGCAACAAAAACTTCCAGCTCTTCGTGCCAGTGCCATGCGCCCTCCATTTTTTGAAGGTCATCGTGATAACAGGCGGCTGGGAAAAGCGCCGTGCCGTGCTCGATCGGTTCCCGCCCCTTTGCATCCGTGGAAACGGGGATACAACGGCTCAAAGCCATTTGCTACACCCCATTTGGCGGTTTTGCTGCATAAATAATGGGAGTTTGTGTTGTTTTTATTCTTTTTTTCATGATAGAATTGTATCATTCAAAAAGGGGGAATGCAAGATGATTCACCTGCTTTTAGCAGGGACCGGTGTTTCTTTTATCAGTCCGGGTCTGCCGGATCCCCTATGAACTGCTGGCGATCCTGATTCTGATGGGGACTATGCACGAGACCCTGCAAAAGAGAGAGGAAGCGACACGAGAACCGGGTCGCCTTTCCGGTGACGGAATGTATCGTGTGCATCATTGCAGTGGTCTTTATCAGAGGATAAATCGAAATAAAACACCCCCCGGTGGCATCGTTCAAATTGCTTACGCAAGACCGTTCGGTCGCTCAAAAGGGGCTGTTGCAAAATAGCTCTTTGAAAAAATCATGCACAAAACCCGGAACCTTTTCTCGGCCAAAACGGCTCAAAAAGGGCTCCGGGTTTCTGATTTTACGCTATTTCTTTGTGCAAGTTGCTATCGCTTTTTTATTTTGCAACAGCCCCTTTCATTGCTCCGCTTCGCTGCGTAAACCCGAACAACGCTCTTTTGGCTCTGCACAAATCTTTGCATCGTTTGGCGTAAAATTGGCGTATGGCGTAGTTTTCACTGGAAGTTCGCCAAAAGAAAAAGCCTGAAACTTCTCGTAGTATCAAGAAGTTTCAGGCTTTGTTTTGCTTAAATTGGAAATTTACTGGTCGATGGGCTTCATCGTGGGGAACAGCAGCACGTCGCGGATGGAGGCGCTGTCGGTGAGCAGCATCACCAGACGGTCCACGCCGAAGCCCAGACCGCCCGTGGGGGGCAGGCCGTACTCCAGCGCGTTCACGTAGTCGTAGTCCACCTGTGCCTTGCAGTCGGGCTCGATGGCCTTGCGCTCGGCCACCTGACGCTCGAAGCGGCCCTTCTGGTCGATGGGGTCGTTCAGCTCGCTGAAGGCGTTGCCGTACTCGGTGCAGTCGATGAAATACTCAAAGCGCTCGGTGAAGGCGGGGTCGTCCGGCTTGCGCTTGGCCAGAGGGCTGATCTCCACGGGGTAGTCGTAGATGAAGGTGGGCTGGATCAGCTTGTCCTCCACAAAGGCGTCGAAGAACTCGGCCAGAATGGCACCCTTGGTGGGCACCTCGGGCAGCTCCACGTGGTGCTCCTTGGCGGCGGCGATGGCGTCCTCGTCAGACTTCCAGTCGTTGAAGTCCACGCCGGAATACTTCTTCACGGCTTCCACCATGGTCAGGCGCTCCCAGTGGCCCATATCGATCTGCTTGCCCTGATAGGGGATGACCATGCTGCCGCAGATCTTCTGGGCAAGGCGCTTGTACAGCTCCTCCACCAGATCCATCATGCCGTGGAAATCGGTGAAGGCCTGATACAGCTCGATGCTGGTGAACTCCGGGTTGTGCTTGGGGTCCATGCCCTCGTTGCGGAAGATGCGGCCCACCTCGTACACGCGGTCCATGCCGCCCACGATCAGGCGCTTGAGGTACAGCTCGGTCTCGATGCGCAGCACCATGTCCATGTTCAGGCTGTTGTGATGGGTGTAGAAGGGGCGTGCGGATGCGCCGATCTCGAAGGGGGTCAGGATGGGGGTGTCTACCTCCAGGAAGCCCTTCTCGTCCAGATAGGCGCGGATCTCCTTGAGGATCTGGCTGCGCTTCACAAAGGTGTCCTTCACCTCGGGGTTGGCGATCAGGTCCACGTAGCGCTGACGGTAGCGCATCTCGGTGTCGGTCAGGCCGTGGAACTTCTCGGGCAGCGGGCGCAGGCTCTTGGCCAGCAGGGTCAGCTCGGTGGCGCGGACGCTCAGCTCGCCGGTCTTGGTGCGGAACACCTCGCCCTTGACGCCGATGATGTCGCCCACGTCCAGCTTCTTGAAGGCGGCGTAAGGCTCCTCGCCCAGCTCGTCGCGGCGGACGTACAGCTGGATGTCGCCCTTGTCGTCCCGCAGGTGGGCAAAGCTGGCCTTGCCCATCACGCGCTTGGACATCATGCGGCCTGCCAGCGCCACGGTCTTGCCGCTGTCGGTCTCGTTGGGCAGGTCTTTGAACTCAGCCTTCAGGTCGGCAGAGTAGGCATCCTGCGGATACTTGGTCAGGGTGAAGGGGTCGCAGCCTGCGGCTTGCAGGTCGGCCAGCTTCTGGCGGCGCACCTGCACCTGCTCGCTCTCGGACAGGCCCTGTGCGGGGTTCTTCTTTTGCTCTTCCATGGTTTCTCCTATTCGTCAGGCCGGTCAGCCAGCAGCGTGGGTGATGTTGAGCACAGTGTACTCCACGGTGTGGCCGGTGGGCAGCAGCACTTCGGTCTTGTCGCCCACGGCCTTGCCCAGCAGCGCATGGCCCACGGGGCTTTCATCGCTGATCTTGCCGTTCAGGGGGTCGGCTTCGGTGCGGCCCACGATGTCGTATTCTTCGCTCTCGTCCTCGCCGGTCATCCGGATGGTGACGTGGGTGCCTACCGAGACGTTATCCACGCTCAGCTCGCTCTCGTCGATGATCACAGCGTTCTTGATCATCTGCTCCAGCTCGGTGATGCGGTTCTCCACCAGACCCTGCGTGTTCTTGGCCTCGTCGTACTCGCTGTTTTCCGAAAGGTCGCCGTGGCTGCGGGCTTCCTTGATCTCCTCGGCCAGCTCCTTGCGGCGGACCGTTTTGAGGTATTCCAGTTCCTCCTGCATAGCCTTCAGGCCGGCAGCGGACATTTTGATCTCTTGTGCCATTTGAGAATCTCTCCTTGCTGTATTTGTTTTGCACAGCTGCATTGCCGCACAATGATGCCATTTTGACTACATTATTATAATAGCAAGCCGGGGGTTTGTCAACAAAAAAGGCGCTGCTGGGGCGGAAAAATGCAAAAAGCGGCAGCGGGGGTACGCTGTCGCTTTTTGTTGTATTGGGGCAAAGGTTGTGTTATACTGGTGGCGCTGCCCTTTTCCCATTCTGGCAACAGAGGGGAGGTGAGCGCAATGCAGGCGATCCTGACAGATTTTCTCGTGGCCGTTGCAGCACAAGTAACCGCCTACTACCTGTGCAAGTGGCTTAACGACCACTTCAAGGGACAGTAAGCCCAAAGAAGCCCCCCGGTATTCGCAGTACCGGGGGGCTTCGCTCTTGGTGAGCCAATGGAATCATGCGATCCTGACAGATGCATTGCCTACCTTTAGTATATGCAGCCGGGCGCAAAAGTCAAGTCTGTACGAGAAAATTTACAAATCCTTCGCCTTGGGGAAGGCCTTGTTCCACGTGCGGATCACGTTATACTTTGCCACCCGCTTGTCGGGCTTAAAGGTGCCGCTCAGGTAGCCCTGCTCGGTGCACCACTGGGCCGCTTTGGCGGTGGCGGCGTCCACATCCGCAAAGGCGGGTTCGTTGGCCGGTTCCGGCTGGCCTGCGGTGTTCCACAAAAGCAGGGCCAGCTGGGCCTGCGTCTTGGGGATGGCCGCGCCCTCGGGCAGCAGCTTGTGCAGGATCACCCGGGTGGCCACCTCGTAGCCGCCCCACAGGGCTGCGCTGCCAAGGGCCACGGCGGCAATGGCACCGCCTGCATCGCCTGCGGGGGCGGTGCCGATGTCGGTGCTCTCGCCGCTGGGCTCATCGCCGTAAACGGGGCCTTCGTCCGGGACGTCCTTGCCGTGCAGGACGGCGTAGCTGCCTTCCATCACAGCGCCTTCGGGCAGTTCGGCGGGGTTTGCCGGGATGTACTTCAGGTAGGCGCTCTGGGTGGTGCTGCCGCTCCGGAACGCTTCAGCCAGTGCGGTGATGTCGGCCAGCGATACGGTTTTGTCAATGGTCAGCCGTGCGCTGCCGGAGAAAGTGACGGTGCCCACAGGCATATTTTTCAGCTTTACGTTGCCGCCGCTGAGGTCGACCGTGAGGCTGCTGGGGTCACTCTCCCTCGGCTTCAGCGTGTCGGCTTCCACCCAGCCGCCGCTGACCGTTATGCTGTTCGCGGATACGGTCTGGCCCTTTGCCGTCAGCCGGCCGTTCGTTACCTTGAGATCTGTGGAAATGATGCCATCGGGTGCCTTATTGTTTTCCAGATTCAGCACACCGCCGTTTACCGCAATGCTTTTACCTGTAATGGCAGCGGTTCCATTGGCACTGGCATTCAGGGTGCCGCTGCTCATCTCCAGCTGTTCCACAGCGATGCCATAGTTGCCGCCGTTTACCGTCAGGGTGCCGCCGCTCACCGTCAGCTTGCTGCCGGGGGCCGTTGTTACATTGCCGTTATAACTGGCATCGATGCCGACAGCTTTGGCGGTCACGCACAGTGCGCCGCCGCTCACCGTTATATTGCCGTTATAGTTGGCATCGATGCCTCTACCGTGTTCGCCGGTGGCGGTCACGCACAGGGTGCCGCCGCTTACCTGTACGGTGCTGCCTCGGGCATCGATGCCGTTCTCCGCAGCGGTCACGTCCACGGTGCCGTCTGTCACATCCAGCGTGCCGTTAGTGATCCGGACGCCGTTTGACAAATTATTGGTGGCCGTCAGGCTGCCGCTGCCCTTGATGGTGAGCAGCCCCGGGGTGCTGGAAAGACCGCCCTCGTCGTCAATGTCGATGGCCGGCTTGCGGGCACTGTTGTGCGTGACCGTGTTACTGCCGCTCAGGGTGAGCTCGACCTTGCCTCCCGTAGTAAGGGTGGGATGTGAATCGGAATTGAATTCTATATGGGCATCCTGCAGCGTGGCATTGGCCGTGGTGCCTTGATAACCGTTCAAATCAAGCGTTTCAAAGCTGCCCGAAAGAACAGGAGCTTCGTCTTTCTTCTTGAATGGGTTTGGCTCGCCGCCGTAATGATAGATAGACAAAAACTGGCCGCTGAACTCGGGGTGGTCGGGAACGTCCGCATAGCGGGCCACGGAGATCTCCGAGCCGTTGCCGTTGGGGTATTTCTCCGTGTTGGACATATCCCATGTTTCGGCCAGTGCGGGCATACAAAAGCTCAGGGCCATGGCCCCCGCCACCGCCGCTGCGGCCAGCTGCCTTGCAAGTTTGCGTAGTTTCATGCAGAATGCCTCCTTCTCTGCCGGGCGGGGAAAGCATACCCCCCCCCCGTAATATTCCGGCTTGAGTATATCAGAAAACCCTGTAAAACAAAAGCAAAACTGCGTGAAACGCCCCG
>CAKSWG010000034.1 GCA_934511465.1 uncultured Faecalibacterium sp.
TGGAAACGGCGCGTGAAAATAGGTAGTCGCCGACTTAACAAAGAGCTCTGAGAGAAATCTCAGGGCTTTTTTGTTGCGTTTCGGAGCAGAAAATAGTATCATAAAGGCAGAACCTTATACTTTCTACAGATTTTCCTGTTACACTGGATGTACAAGGAAAGGAGAATCTGTATGGAAAAATTAACGAAAAAGGGGCTGGACGGTACTCAGCTCAAGACCATCGCACTGGCGCTGATGGTGCTGGACCACATTCATTATTTCTTTGAGTTCACCGGCTGCATCCCAACGGTGTTCAGTATGCTGGGGCGGCTCAGTGCGCCGCTGTTTCTGTTCTGCACGGTGGAGGGCTTTGCCCACACCCATGACCGCAAGCGGTATTTTATCCGCATCTGGGCTATCGGTGCAGCCATGGCGGCGCTGGAATTCTTTATGATCTACGCCAAGGCTTTCCGGCGCGGGGACGGCTTCTACCCGCTGAACGCTATTTTTCAGGATCTTGCGCTGCTGTGCATCGTCTGGCAGGGCATCGACTGGCTGCGGGAGAAAAAGCTTGCAAAAGGCATTGCCGCGATTGCCGCCGTTTTGTGCTGGCCGTATGTGGTAGTGGCGTTTCTGCTGCTTTTCCCCGGGGTGCAGGAGATGCCCATTGCTTCAACGATCGTGGCCTTTGTCATTACAAGCCCGCTGCCCATGTGGACGTCCATCACGGACGGCGGCTGGAGCTTTTTGCTGGGCGGCGTGCTGCTGTACGCCCTGCGGGGTCATCGTGGCGTACAGCTGACGGCATGGGCCGTGCTCATTTTCCTGTGTGACTTTGCCCCGACCTTTGGGATGCTTTGCAGACAGGATGGCTTTGTCTGGACGCAGATGTTCACCGACTACTACGAGTGGTTCGGGGTGCTGGCGGTGCTGCTGATGCTGCTGTACAACGGGCAGCGCGGCAGCGGGCACAAGCAGCTGTTCTACTGGTTCTATCCCGCCCATGTGTATCTGCTGTACGGGGCATCCTGCCTTGTTTATAACGTGTTGAGGTGATCTTGTGGCAAACATCCTGGCAGTGGATGACAATTTAGAACTCTGCAAGCTGATCTGCACCGCGCTGGAGCGGGACGGCCACCGGGTAGAAACGCGGCAGGCGGGCGGGGCGCTGACCGAGGCGCTCTGCCGCTGGGCAGACTGCATCCTGCTGGACGTGATGATGCCCGGGGAGGATGGCTTTGCGGTCTGTCGGCGCATCCGCAGCCTGACCGAAGCGCCCATCCTGTTTCTGAGCGCCCGCACCGACGAGGCCGCTGTGCTGGAAGGGCTGGGCATCGGGGCAGACGATTTTTTATCCAAGCCCTTCCGGGTGGCAGAGCTGCGGGCGCGGGTGGCAGCGCATCTGCGGCGGCAGAGCCGCACCCCGGCGCACCGGATGGTGCGCAGCGGTGTGGCCTTTGACCTGACCGCCCGGAGCGCGGCAGCGGAGGGCACGGTGCTGCCGTTGACCCGCTCGGAGTATGCCATCTGCGAGTATCTGGCGCTGCACGCCGGGCAGACCTTTACCAAGGAGCAGATTTACGAAGCGGTTTTTGGCATTGACGGCACAGCGGACGACACCGCCGTGACCCAGCACATCAAAAATATCCGGGCAAAGCTGAGGGCGGCGGGCGTGCCGGAGCCGGAAAAGCTGCTCAATACCGTATGGGGCGTGGGATACCGATGGAAAAGCGAAGACTGACCTCTCTGCGCAGCGTGCTGCTGCAATATCTGGTGCGCACGGCGCTGGCCTGCCTGCTGGTCGCGGTGGGGTGGCTGCTGGTGCTGCTGCTGTGGATCCAGAACAGCGGGCTGTTCCTGCCCGCCAATCAGGCCGCACTAGCCTGCCAGAAGGCCGCACAGGAGGTTTTGCCGGGCATGACAGCAAATACCTTTGACGAGACCCAGCTGGACTCCCTGTGCCGATATGCCCTGTTTGCCACGCCGGACAGCAGCGAGGTGCTGGCCACCAACATGGATGTCGGGCACTTGCAGCGGGCAATGGAGAACCGGCAGGGGAGAACCCGCTGGCATTTTGGCTACACACAGTATTATATGACGTCGAAATTGCAGGACGGAACGGTCTGTCTGCTGCAATTTGACTATGCCGTGCCCTACGCCGACCCTGCACTGCGGGGCGTGCTGCCGGATATGCAGACCGTGCACTGCATTCTGGGCATTCTGCTGCTGGTGGGGGCGGTGGTGTGGAGCACCCACAGAACCGGGCGCTTCCTGACCCGGGAGACCGAAAAGCTGACCGCCGCCGCGCAGGCGGTGGCGCGGAAGGAGCTGGACAGTGCCGTGTTTTCCGGCGCGAAGGTGCGGGAGTACGAGAGCGCTTTACAGGCACTGCAAACCATGGGCGATGCGCTGACCGGCAGCTTACAGAAGCAGTGGGCTATGGAGCAGCGGCAGCGGGAACAGATCATTCAGCTGTCCCACAAGCTGAAAACGCCGCTGACCATCATTGAGGGCAACGCGGAGCTGCTGGCAGAGGATGACGGCCTGACCGCAGAGCAGAAGGCGCAGGTGGAATCTATTTTGCAGGGCGCAGAGCAGACCCGCACCTATCTTGGCAAGATCCGCGCCGAGGTGCAGACCCCTTTAAAGTATCGACAGAGAAAATGAAAACAGCCCGGTGCGAGACCCTTTCGCACCGGGCTGTCTGATGTTATAAAGCGGAAATTACGGCTGCTCGGCAACCATCATCTTGCTGGCCTTGTAGATATCGCCGCAGCCGAGGGTAATGACCAGATCGCCCTCCTGTGCATTCTGCTTGACCCAATCGGCAGCTTCCTCCAGACTGTTCACCAGAACAGAGCCGGGGATCTGTGCGGCCAGCTTTGCGCTGGTGATGCTGGGGTCGTTGGGTTCGCGGCTGCCCATGATCGGGGTCAGCACCGTGATGTCGGGGATCTTGAGCACATCCACAAAGTCGTTGAACAGCATCTTGGTGCGGCTGTATGTAAACGGCTGGTGGACGGCGATCAGCCGCTTATAACCCATTTCCTTGGCCGTGGTCAGGGTAGCGCGCAGCTCGGTGGGATGGTGGGCGTAATCGTCCACCACCAGTGCACCGTTGCACTCGCCGTAGACCTCAAAGCGGCGGCCTGCACCCTTGAAGTTCAGGGCGGCATCGGCGCACTGCTCCACGGTCAGACCGATGAAGCGGCAGACGGCGCACATGGCCAGCGCATTGTAGATGTTGTGGTAGCCGGGCACGGCCAGACGGATATGGCCGGTGATCTTGCTCCACTCCTTCAGGTCAAACTCGAAGAAGCCGGGCTTGTATTCGTTCACGTTCAATGCCTGATAATCGCCGTCGTTCTGGATGCCGAATGTGCGCACGCGGCGGTCCAGCGTGTACATGACATCCATGGTGTTTTTGTCGTCCGCATTGGCAAAGATCATGAACTGGGTCATAAGAGCAAACCGCTTGAAGGCGAACTTCAGCTCGCCCATGCTGCCGTAATAATCCAGATGGTCGTTGTCGATGTTCAGCACAACGGACAGATACGGGGTGAGCTTTAAGAAGGTCTCTGCGAACTCGCAGGATTCGATCACGATGTCGTCACCCTTACCGGCCTTGCCGTAGCCGTTGATGAGGGGCAGCTTTCCGCCGATCACAGCGGACGGGTCGCGGCCTGCCAGCTCCAACGCGGTGGTGATCATGGAAGTGGTGGTTGTCTTGCCGTGGGTGCCGGAGACGCAGATACTCTGCTTGTACAGGCGGCTCACATAGCCCAGCAGCACGCTGCGCTCGATGGTGGGGATGCCGTAGGAGGCAGCGGCATTCAGCTCCACGTTATCCTTGGAAATAGCGGCGGAATAAACCACCATATCGGTGCCGATGACATTGTCTGCACTGTGGCCCAGACTGACCTTGACGCCCATCTCCCGCTCGTAGCGGATGATGCTGCCATCCAGCACATCGCTGCCGGAGATCTGGTAGCCCTTGGCCGCAAGGATCTGGATGAGCGGATACATGCCGCTGCCGCCGCAGCCGATGAAGTGGATCTTTTTTACATTGTCCAGCAGATGCTGGTTGTAATCGGTGTACATGAACATATAAGGCAACCTCCAAATAAGTAACGGCCGCAGAGCAAGCCGATTCCATTCCATTAGGATACATCTTATTATATAATTTTTGGCGGACAAAATAAACAGGTAATCCCGAATTTTCGGAAAGAACCATAAATCCTTTTGTGAATTTGTGAGATGTGTACAAGAAAACCGAAGCGCCGGGCCTCTTCATAAAAGATTTACATTTCCCGGCGCAAAATACCTAACGATCTTGAACTTTTTGTGCTAAAATAAAAAGAAACAATTTTTTTAGGGAACGGCGGCTTTGGGCCGCGCCGCCCGCACAGCACAGAGAAAAAGGAGAACCGAACGTGAAGATCAAGATCACAGCGGACAGCACCTGCGATCTGTCCAAGGAGCTTTTGAACCAGTGGGACATTGCCCTGATGCCCATGCACATCCTGATGGGTGAGGACAGTTATCTGGACGGCGTCACCGTCCACCCGGTCGATGTGTTTGCCTACGTGAATGCAGGCGGCAAAATGCCAAAATCCGCTGCCGCAAATCTGGTGGAATATACCGAATTTTTTGAGCCGTTTGCCCAAGAGTACGATGCGGTGATCCATATCTCGGTCAGCAGCAAGCTCTCGTCTTGTTTCCAGAACGCAAAGCTGGCGGCGGGCGAGTTTGAGAATGTGTATGTAGTGGACAGCCAGAACATCTGCACCGGGCAGGGATATCTTGTGCTGAAAGCCGCCAAGTGGGCCGCCGACGGTCTGACGCCCCGCAACATTGCCATGCGGCTGCAAAGCCTTGCCAAGAGGGTGGAGCTGAGCTTTGTGCTGGACCGGCTGGACTTTATGGCCAAGAGCGGCCGCTGCTCCGGCGTGCTGGCCTTTGGTGCGAACCTTTTGGGCATCAAGCCTGCGCTGGAAGTGATCAACGGTGAGCTGAAGGTGGTCAAAAAGTACCGCGGCAGCCTGCCCATCTGTGTGGGCAAGTACATCACCGACCGTCTGGCCGAACGGGATGACATCGAGGACAGCTTGGTGTTCATCTCCTCCTGCCAGCCAAAGCCCGGCTGTATGGACGCGGTGAAGGCCGGTTTGAAGAAATACGGCACCTTTCAGGAGTGCCACGAGACCGACATCGGCACCACCATCGGCGGCTACTCCGGTCCTGGCACCATCGGCATCGTGTTTGCTAGAAAAGAGAAGTAAACCCTCTCAGGCTCACTTTGTTCGCCAGCTCCCCCGAAAGGGGGAGCTCTTTTGATGTTTAGGGCACGTACAAGAAAAGCTCCCCCTTTCGGGGGAGCTGGCACGGCGTAGGCCGTGACTGAGAGGGTTATTTCCGCTTTAAAATTTCATCCAGAATGGCATCTGCCACGTCGGCCTTGCTCATCAGCGGAAGCTCCCGGGCACCGTCCGGCGTGATGAGAGTGACCACATTGGTGTCCACGCCAAACCCGGCACCGGCCACCTTGAGGTTGTTGGCCACCACCATGTCCAGATTCTTTTTGGTCAGTTTTGCGGAGGAGTTTTCCACAAGGTCGCGGGTCTCCATGGAAAAACCGCACAGGAACTGGTGGGCCTTCCGGGGGCCGATGGTCCCCAGAATGTCCGGCGTGCGCTCCACGGGGATGGACATGTCGCCGTCCTTTTTCTTGATCTTGTCATTCGCCACGGCAGCGGGGCGGTAGTCGGCTACGGCAGCAGCCATGATGAGAACATCTGTGTCCTCAAAGCGGCTGGTGACGGCTTCGTACATCTGCTGGGCGGTGGTCACGGGAACATCGGTGGTGAAGCGGACCGGCTGCAGAGCAGTCTCGCCGTGGATGAGGGTGACATCTGCGCCGCGCATGGCGGCGGCCCGGGCAAGGGCGTAGCCCATCTTGCCGGTGGAATGGTTGGTCAGGTACCGCACCGGGTCCAGCGCCTCCTGCGTGGGGCCGGCGGTGACGGCAATGCGCAGACCGGCAAGATCTTTGGGGCGGGCGATGGTGTGCAGGATGTATTCAAGCAGCACATCCTCCTTGGGCAGGCGGCCGCTGCCCACATCCTTACAGGCCAGCACGCCGCTTTCGGACGGAATGACCGTGAAGCCGTAGCGTTCCAGCGTGGCAAGGTTATCCTGCGTGATGGGGTTTTCCAGCATGCCGGTGTTCATAGCAGGCGACACGAGCTTGGGGCACTTTGCCGCCAGCACCGTGGTGGTGAGCATATCGTCCGCGATGCCGTGGGCCATTTTGGCAATGACGTTGGCGGTGGCCGGTGCCACAAGGATCACATCTGCCTTTTTGGCCAGTGAGATATGGGTGACGTCAAACTTGAAATCCCGGTCAAAGGTGTCCACCATGCATTTGTGGCCGGTGAGCGTTTCAAAGGTGAGGGGCGTGATGAACTGGGTGGCGTTCCGGGTCATGATAACCTCCACATCGGCACCCAGCTTGCGCAGTGCGCTGGCCACATTGGCCATTTTATAGGCGGCAATGCCGCCGCTTACGCCCAGAAGGACGCATTTGCCTTTCAGATCCATTGGTAAAACCTCCTGCAAAAACATACTGTTTCCACATATCTTCCCTTAGTATAATGCAAAAGTTCCGCCAGCACAACAAAATCTTTGTGCGGGCTTGTAACTGGGGGCAAAATGCGGTAAAATACAGCTTGACAAATAATAGATAAACCTTTTTAAAAAAGGAAAACAGAATTATGATCTTAGCCATTGATATAGGCAACACCACCGTCGCCCTTGGGGGCATCCGGGACGGACGTGTATGCTTTGTGGCGCGCATGGACACGGTGCGCACCCGCACGGCTGCGGAATATCGTGCCGAAATGGAAAAAGTTTTTGCGCACCGCCGCCATCCGGAACGGCCCATGCGCTTTGAGGGCGCTGTGCTTACCAGCGTGGTGCCGCAGATCACCGGGGCACTGGCCGAGTGCGCCCGCTACTATACCGGCAAAAAACCGGTGATCGTTTCGCCGGAGATCCGCACCGGCCTGACCATGGGCGTGGACGAACCCCACGCCGTGGGCAAAGACCGCCTTGTGGATGCGGCCTATGCGGCGGCAAACTTTCCGCTGCCGGTGATCACGGTGGACCTTGGCACCGCCACTACCTTTAATGTGGTGGACGAGAACCGCGTGTTCCGCGGCGGCGTCATCTGCCCGGGGCTTTCCACCGGGCTGCGCGCACTGGGCGAACGCTGTGCCCAGCTGCCGCAGGTGCATCTGGGCTCGCCCAAAAGCGCTATTGGCACCAATACCGAAAAATGTATGCTGTCCGGCTCGGTGATGGGTACCGCTGTGCTCATTGACGGCATGGCGCAGCGCATAGAGGAAGAGCTGGGCCGCCCGGCCACACTGGTGGTGACAGGCGGGCTGGCCAAGTATGTGACGCCGCTGTGCCGCCATCCGCTCACCTACGATCCGGAACTGCTGATGAAGGGACTGGCCCTTTTGTATCGGCTCAACGCCCAGCAGCCGCAGCACCACGGTGCAGGCGGCGGCCGGCAGCATTCTGGCCGGCAGAACCAGCACGGCCACGCAAAACAGCGCTCCTACCCCAAAAAGCGCACCCGCCGCGAGCCGGAAGCACTGGTAGGCTGAATGACCAAATTTAGGATAGGGAGAATACAATGAAATTAGGCATCCTTGGCACGGGCAAGATCGTGCGGGAATTTTTGCCATGGCTTGTGGAGCACACGCCTTTTACGGTGCAGGCTATTTGCAGTACCGAGCGCAGTGCCGAACTGGCCCAGAGCCTTTGCGGCCGGTACGGCGTGCCCCAGCACACCACCAATTTTCTGGAACTGCTGCAATGGGTGGACGTGGTGTATATCGCGGTGCCAAACTTGCAGCATGTGCGCTACGCCCGTGTGGCGCTGGAAGCCGGCAAACACGTGATCGTGGAAAAGCCGCTGGCCCCCACGGCCGCCCAGACCGAAGAACTGGTGGAACTGGCGCGGCGCAAAAAGGTGTTTCTGTTCGAGGCCGTCACCACCCAGTATCTTGAGAACTACGCAAAGATCCGGGAGCTTTTGCCCCGCATCGGCACCGTAAAGCTGGTGCAGTGCAATTTCAGCCAGTATTCCAGCCGCTACGATGCCTTCTGTGCAGGCGATGTGCAGCCTGCCTTTGACCCGGCCTGTGCCGGCGGCGCCCTGATGGATCTGGGCGTGTACAATGTGAGCTACATCGTGGGCCTGTTCGGTGAGCCGAATCAGGTCAAATATACCGCCAACATCGAGCGCGGCATCGACACCAGCGGCATCCTGACCATGGATTACACCGGCTTCAGGGCCGTGAGCATCGCCGCCAAGGACTGCGCTGCGCCTGCCCGGTACGTCATTCAGGGCACCAAAGGCTATATCTTGCAGAAATCCACCGCCAACTGCTGCGGCGGCATCACCTTCCACCCCAACGAGGGCAAGGAAGAACACTACAATCTGAACGGCGGGCGTCCCCGGCAGGCGGCAGAGTTTGAAGCCTTTGCCCGCGCGCTGGAAAGCGGAGATCAGGAACTTTGCACCCGGATGCAGGACACCACCATCGCCGTCAGCCGTGTGCTGACGGTAGCGCGCCGCAATGCGGGCATCCGCTTCCCGTGCGACCACTGAAAACAGACAATCCCATTGGAACACGCCCTGACAAAAACGCGCTCCAATCTGTTTGAATATTTACTTAAAAACCCGCATAGAGCGGGCAGGTTTGCGCCGTATCCGACGTATAGGGCGGAACGGCAGCAGGAGGAAAACTGAATATGAAAAATACCAAAACTCTTACCCGTGTGGCACTGCTGGTTGCCATTGAGCTGGTCATGAAGATGGTGGGCCTTGGCAGTGTGCCGGTGGGCCCGCTGTACATGAGCTTCCTGACCCTTCCCATCGCAGTGGGTGCCATCACCATGGGCCCCGCCGTGGGCGCACTGCTGGGCGGCGTGTTCGGCGCCGTGAGCTTCTATGACGCCATCACCGGTGCTTCCGCCATGACCGGCGCACTGTTTCAGGTGAGCCCGGTGAACACCTTTATCCTGTGCGTGGGCATGCGCGTGCTGATGGGCCTGTGCTGCGGTTTGATCTTCAGCGGCCTGAAGCGCTTTGACAAACCCGGCACCTGGAGCTACATCCTCAGCGCCATGAGTGCACCCTTCCTGAACACTGTGTTCTTCATGGGCTGGATCGTGCTGGCCTTCTACGGCTGCGACTACGTGCAGAACCTTGTCTCCGTCAAGGGCGCTGCGAACCCCTTCATGTTCGTGGTGCTGCTGGTCGGCGTGCAGGGCGTGGCAGAGTTCCTTGTCTCCGGCATTCTGGGTGGCATCGTAGCCCGTGCCGTGGCAAAGTTCGTAAAATAAAAGATGTGCCGAATGTCAGGGCGGCGCATCCGTAAAAATAGTTTTAAAAGGGACTGCTGTGCATTGCGTGCGGCAGTCCCTTTTTCATGTTTCCGGTGCAGAGCGTTTTCGCGTGGGTTAAGTTTCATGGCTTTTGCAAAGCGCATTGCCGCCGGATACGTTCTCTTTTGCGTGCCAAAAGAGAACCAGAAAGGACGGCGGTGCCCGCAGGGCATGAAAGCCCCAGTGGGGCTTTTAAGCCGCAGACCGGTTTGCGAAGCAAATGCCGCGTGTTCAGCGCGGCAAGGTCTCCGCTACTTTCGAGGCGCGGGAGGCGACGGGTTGCGGCTCCCTGCGTCTGCTTCGTGCCTTGGACGGCACTCGCATCCTACAGGCCGCGGCCCCAACAGCTCCTCCCTGTTTCTGCCACAGGCAGCGGTCGTCGCCGTTGCAAACTAGGGGCTGCTCGCCCCTAGTGACCCCAATGCTGTTGGGCTCCATACAAAAAATCCAAGTCGCTGCGCTAAAGGATTTTTTGTGTTGCGCCGATTTCAAGGCCCCTCAGCCGCTGCGGCGGCAGCTCCCCGCGGGGGGAGCGGACTTGAACGTAACGCTTACGTTACCTGCTGCGCGGCAGCCGCAGGCTGACAGCGGCAAAATGCTGTTTGCCGCAACGACCCCTTCTTGTGAAAATGTGTTTGGAGCGGCCCGCAGGCCGCGACAAACACGAAATATAAAAATAAATTTCCTCTAACATTGCCAAAGCGAACGCGGCGGCAATTCTAAATCGTTCCGTCACGAAAAAAAGCCCCGCCGCATAGGATGGTCCACGAGCAGGCAAAGGGGGATGCGGCATGGAAGCGATAAAGCTGTTTGCGGTGGTGGGTACTGATGCCCGGCAGGCGGCGGCGGGCCGGGTGCTGGCACGGGCTGGTTATGCGGTGGGCGGCGCCGAGCAGGTGGCGCTGGCCGATTATATCCTGCTGCCTTTGCCGCTGGACGCGGCCCGCACGCCGCTGGCAGAGCTTTTGCGGGCCGCAAAGCCCGGTGCACTGGCGCTGGGCGGGCGCCTTTCTGCCGAGGCAAAGGCCATCGCACAGGAAGCGGGCGTGGAACTGGTGGATTACTTTGCGCGGCCGGAACTGGCGGTGTACAATGCCATTCCCACCGCCGAGGGCTGCATCGGCATTTTGCTGCGCGAGCGCACCCGCACGCTGTGGGGCGAAAACCTGCTGCTGCCGGGCTTTGGCCCGGTGGGGCAGGCGCTGGGGGTGCGGCTGGCGGCGCTGGGCACCAATGTGACCGTCTGTGCCCGCCGCCCGGAACAGCGTGCTCTGGCTCAGAGCCTTGGCCTGCGCGCGGCCCCGCTGCAAAGCCTTGCGGCGCTGGCACCGGCCTTTGATACGGTGGTCAACACCATCCCGGCGGCGGTGATCACGGCACCGGTGCTGGAGCAGCTGCGGCCCGGCAGCCTGATCGTGGATCTGGCATCCAAGCCCGGCGGCACCGATTTTGCGGCGGCGAAAAACTTGGGCCACAAGGCCATCCACGCGCTCAGCCTGCCCGCTGCCTGCGCGCCGGACACGGCAGGCGAGGCGGTGGCACGCACGGTGCAGGCCATTTTGCAGGAACGGGAGGAACGCACATGAGCACGCAGAAAAAAGGGAGCATCGCATTTGCGGTATGCGGCAGCTTCTGTACACTGGACGCCGCGCTGCACGCGGCGGAAGCGCTGGCCGCACAGGGCTGGGAGCTCTGGCCCATCATGAGCTTTGCCGCGCAGCAGGATACCCGCTTTGGCACCGGGAAGTTCTGGCGGGACCGGCTGGCGGCGCTGGCCGGGCGTCCGGTGCTGGACACCTTACAGGCCGTGGAGCCGCTGGGGCCCAAGCACATGGCACAGGCACTGGTGATCGCGCCCTGCACCGGGGCCACGCTGGCGCGGCTTGCGGCAGGCCTTTCCGATACGCCGGTGACGCTGGCGGCAAAGAGCCTGCTGCGGGTGGGATGTCCGGTGGTGATAAGCGTTTCCACCAACGACGGGCTGGGTGCGTCCGGCGAGAACATTGCGCGGCTTTACCAGCGCAAACGCTTTTACTTTGTGCCCTACGGGCAGGACGACCCCGCAGGCAAGCCCAACAGCCTGAAGGCTGATCTTGCCCAGCTGCCTGCGGCGCTGGATGCGGCGCTGCAACACCGCCAGTTACAGCCGGTGCTGCTGGGGCAAAACCGCAGTTGACTGTCTTTTCAGCCGGGGCAAAGTGTGGTATACTATTCATTGATGCTTTGCCGGTGCGGCACGGTGGGCAAAAACGCTTTGATGGAGAAAAACCAGATGAAAAAACTGACAGCGGCGCTTTGCGCTGTGCTGCTTGCAATATGTGTATGTGTGCCGGGCGCATCGGCGGCGGGGCCTGCCCTTGCAGCTACCCGGGCCTACTGCATCATCGATGCAGACACCGGCCTTGTGCTGGCCCAGCAGAATATGAATGAAGAGCTGCATCCGGCGTCCATTACCAAAGTCATGACACTGGGCCTTGCCTGTGAAAAGGCAGAGGGCAATTGGGACGATGTAAAACTCACCGTGACCCACGAGGACGTGTACTCACTGGCGGGCACCGATTCCAGCCACATTGCCCTGCGCGAGGGCGAAGAGGTGCCTTTGACGGACGCGCTTTACGCCACCCAGATGGCCAGCGCCAACGACGGTGCAAACCTTTTGGCGGAATATTTTGGCGGCGGCACCATCGCAGACGGCGTGGCAAAAATGAATGCGCAGGTGGCCGAGCTGGGCCTTGCCCACACCCATTTTGCAAACCCCCACGGCATCAGCGGCGACGACCACTATACCAGCTGCTACGATATGGCGCAGATCCTGCGCTGGGCGCTGGAACAGCCGGGCTTTGAGCAGGTGTTCACCCGCAATGAGATGTACACCATGCAGCCCACCAATGTGCAGCCCGTGACCCGCTATTTTTCCCAGCAGGACAAAATGCGCATCGGCTCCAGCCGGTACCATATCGCGTCGGTCAAGGGCTCCAAGCTCGGCTATACCAACACGGCACGCTACAGCTATGCCTGTTTAGCCGAGCAGAACGGCGTCCGCCTCATCTGCGTTACCATGCAAAGCGAGATGAGCACCGATAAATACAACGATGTGCGCACCCTGCTGGATTATGCCTTCAGCACCTTTACCGGCTACACGGACCTGCCCGCAGAAGGGATCTCGGCGCAGCTGCCGGTGCTGGGCGGCGGCGAGGACCTTGGCACCGTGACTGTCTCGGACCCCGGTGTGCGGCTGCTGCTGGCCGACGGCCTGACCGCAAACGATGTGGATGTCTCGCTGGAACTGCCGCAGCAGTATGTGCTGGGCACCGAGCCGGAAGTGTATGCGGTGTACACCATCCGCGGCGGCACAAAGCAGGAGAGCACCAGCGTGCGGGTGGAAGCGGACATTTCCGGCCTTGCGGAGCTTTTGCAAAGCAGCACCGGCGCCGAGCTGGAAGCGGCCAAAGCGGTAAAACCCAAAAGCCGGACGCTCTGGCTGCTGGGCATTTCACTGGGCTCCACCGCCGCGGCCGCAGCCGCGACCTTTTTGGTGGTGCGGCTGCTGGCAAAGCGCAAAAACCGCCGCGCGGGCCGCAGATAAATATGCGCAAAAGACTGCGAAGAACAGGCTTTTCCAGATACAATAAAAACGCTTCACAAAAGAGAGGTACAAAAATATGGGCAAGTTTACGTTTACTGAGACCGAGATCCCCGGTGTTGTGGTCATTGAGCCGCAGGTGTTTGGCGACGACCGCGGTTACTTTATGGAGACCTACCAGAAAGATCAGTTTGCCGCTGCCGGCATCGATAAGGAATTCGTGCAGGACAATCAGAGCCGCTCTACCCGCGGCGTGCTGCGCGGCCTGCACTTCCAGAAGGACCACACGCAGGGCAAGCTGGTGCGCGTGACCAAGGGCGAGGTGTTCGATGTGGCCGTGGACTGCCGCCCCCACAGCGCCACCTTCGGCAAGTGGGTGGGCGTCACCCTGTCCGAGGAGAACAAGAAGATGTTCTATATCCCGGAGGGCTTCGCACACGGTTTTCTGGTGCTGAGCGATGTGGCAGAGTTCTGCTATAAGTGCACCGATGTCTACGACCCCACCAGCGAGGGCGGCATCCCCTACGATGACCCCACCGTGAACGTGCAGTGGCCGGACTGCGGCTGCGAGCACAAGACCAGCGCAAAGGACAAGCTGCACGAGCCCTTTGCCGCACAGAAGTTTGAATATTTTGAAAAGTGGTGATCGCCCGTGGCAAAATTCAAAGCAATGTGGAACGGCTTCTGGCGCTACCGCTATCTGCTGTGGAACCTTGTGAGCCGTGACTTCAAGCTCAAATACCGCCGCAGCTTTCTGGGCGTGGTGTGGAGCGTTCTGAACCCGCTGCTCATGTGCCTTGTGTACTGGGCGGTGTTCAGCAGCCTGATGGACATGCGCGGCAGCGGCATCGACAACTTTGCCGTGTTCCTGATGTGCGGCCAGCTGCTGTTCAACTTCTTCAATGAAGCCACCTCCAGCAGCATGAGCAGCGTGCTCAGCGCTGCCCCGCTGCTGAAAAAGGTGTATATCCCCAAGTATATCTTCCCGCTGGAAAAATGCTGCTTTGCCATGGTGAACTGCGTGTTCAGCTTTGTGGCACTGCTGCTGGTGATGATCTTTACCGGTGCACCCTTCCACCTCACCCTCATCGAGGCGGTGTACCCGCTTGTGACCCTGTTTTTCTTCAGCTTGGGCGTGGGGCTGTTCCTTGCGGCGGCTACGGTGTTCTTCCGGGATATCATGCACATCTGGAGCGTGTTCATCACGGCCCTGCTGTACTTTTCCGCCATCTTCTACGACCCCACCCAGATGACCTTTTCCATCGGCGGGTTCAACATGCAGCAGATCATCAAGCTGAACCCCATGTACTGGTACATCACGGGCTTCCGCCGTACCGTGATGTGGGGCATCCCGCTGGATTTCAACATGTTCGCGGTGTGCGGCTGCTGCGCCGTGCTCTCCATGCTGGTGGGCGTGTGGGTGTTCCGCAAAACGCAGGACCGCTTTGTGCTGCATATTTAAGGAGGAAGAACAATGGAACCGATCATCAAAGTGGACAATGTTTCCATGTGCTTCAACCTCTCCAAGGAAAAGCATGAGAGCCTGAAGGAATACTTCCTTGCCATGGTGCAGGGCCGCCTGCAGTACGATGAATTTTACGCCCTCAAGGACGTGAGTCTGGACATCATGCCCGGCGATTTCTACGGCCTTGTGGGCCTGAACGGCTCGGGCAAATCCACCCTGCTCAAGACCATTGCGGGCGTGTACAAGCCCAGCAAGGGCAAGGTGACGGTCCGCGGCTCCATCGCCCCGCTCATCGAGCTGGGCGCGGGCTTTGATATGGACCTGACCGCCCGCGAGAACATCTATCTCAACGGCACGGTGCTGGGCTTCTCGCCCAAGTATCTGGACGAAAAATTTGATGAGATCGTGGAGTTCAGCGAGCTGCAGAACTTTCTGGATGTGCCGCTGAAAAACTACTCCTCCGGCATGGTGGCCCGCATCGGCTTTGCCATTGCCACCATCACCAAGCCCGATATCCTCATTGCGGACGAGGTGCTTTCGGTGGGCGATTTCCTGTTCCAGCAGAAGTGCGAAAAGCGGATGCAGGAGCTGATGGCAGGCGGCACCACGGTCATTCTGGTGTCCCACTCCATCGAGCAGATCGAGCGCATGTGCAGCAAGGTGGCATGGCTGAGCCACGGCCACCTGAAAATGAACGGCGATACGGCAACGGTCTGCGCGGCCTACAAGGCAACGCAGCGCGGCGAGGCCTGATATGAATGTACGACTGAAACGCGCCCGAGAGCTGGCAGGCTATGCGGTGCAGCTGACGAGGGACGAGGGCCTGACCACCATGCTCAAACGGGGCGCGGGCTTTGTCAAGCGCCGCTGCTTTGGCAAGCGTGCCCGCTATCTGCCCGCCAAAAAGGTGCTGGAAGCCCAAAAAGCAGAAATGGCCGGCAAAACGGCGGCAGACTGCGGCCTGCCCACCATCAGCATCCTGACCCCGCTGTATAATACACCGGAAAAATACCTGCGGGAATTTCTGGATTCCTTTGTGAACCAGACGGCCCCCAACGGTCAGCTTTGCCTTGCGGATGCTTCCGATGCAGAACATGCCGATGTGAAGCGCATCGCAGAGGAATATCAGACAAAATATCAACGTATCGTATACAAAAAGATCGAAAACAAGGGCATTGCGGCCAACACGAATGCTGCGGCAGAGCTTGCCGCAGGGGAATATCTGGCCCTTGCCGACCACGATGATATTCTGGCACCCCATGCCCTGTATACCATGGGCAAAGCCATCTTGCAGCTGCGGCAGCGCGGCGAGCCGGACGGCTTTCTGTACAGCGACGAGGCACTGTTCACCAAGAGCATCCAGCGGCCCATGGTGGCCCACTTCAAGCCGGACTACGCCCCGGACTACCTGCTGTGCTGCAACTACATCTGCCATCTGGCGGTGTTCCGGAAAGCCCTGTGGGACGCCATTGGCGGCGAGCGGCCGGAGTGCGACGGCAGTCAGGACCACGACCTGTTCCTGCGCCTTGCCGAAAAGACCGGCGGCGCGGCCCATGTGCCGCAGGTGCTGTATTACTGGCGGGTGCATGCCGGTTCCACCTCCGGCGGCACCGACGCCAAGCCCTATGTGGCGGCGGCGGCAAAAAAGGCGCTGGCCGACCATCTGGCCCGCACCGGACGCACCGGCACCGTGGAGGACGGCCTGTTCCCCAGCACCTACCGGGTGAAGTGGGACATCGTGGGCGACCCGAAGGTGAGCATTCTCATCCCCAACAAGGATCACACGGACGATCTGGAAAAGTGCCTGCACAGCATCTGGACCAAAACGACGTGGGACAATTTTGAGGTGATCGTGGTGGAAAATAACTCCACCGACCCGGCCACCGTTACCTATTATAAGGAAGCCCGGCAGCGCTACGACGGCCTGCAGGTGGTCAACTACCCGCAGAAGGGCTTCAACTTTTCCGGCATCAACAACTTTGGCCGACAGTATGCCAGCGGCGATTATCTGCTGTTGCTGAACAACGATGTGGAAGTGCGCAATGCGGACTGGCTCACGGAGCTTCTGCGGCAATGTGCCCACCCCGGCGGCGCGGCCATTAGCGGCGCAGAGCTGCTGTATCCGGACGGGACGTTGCAGCATGCAGGCGTCGTCACCGGCCTTGGCGGTTATGCGGGCCACAGCCACAAATACCGCAAGGCGGGCGGCAGCGGCTATATGTTCCGTGCCGCAACGGTGCAGGATTTTTCCGCCGTCACCGGTGCCTGCCTGCTGGTAAAGACCAGTGTGTGGGACGAAGTGGGCGGCCTTGACGAAGCCTTTGCGGTGGCTTTCAACGATGTGGACTTCTGCCTGCGGGTGCGGGATGCAGGCTATCGCATTGTGTGGACGCCCTACGCCCGGCTGACCCACTACGAGAGCAAGAGCCGCGGCGGCGACGAGAAGGACCCTGTAAAGGCCCGGCGCTTTGCTGCCGAGCAGCAGCGGCTGTATGCCGTGCACGGCAAGGCGAACATCCTGCACGACCCCTACTATAACCCCAACCTGACCATGGACCGGGAGGATTTTTCCGAAAGCAATGATCTGCGCGGGCTGAAAGAGGGACGCATCACGGTGCAGTGGAGGGAATAACAGCATGAACATCAAAGGTCATTTTGAGACCATCACCCGGCACAAGCTGCTGGTGATGAAATACTGTTTTGCCTGCGGGCTCTACGAGCAGGGCCTTGCCCACGACCTGAGCAAGTACGGCCCCACCGAGTTCATCCCGGGGTGCATCTACTATCAGGGCGACCACAGCCCCAACGAGGCCGAACGCGCCGCACGGGGTTACTCCTCCGCATGGCTGCACCACAAGGGCCGCAACAAGCATCATCTGGAATACTGGATCGACTACAGCACCCGGAAGGTGGGCCTTGCCGGCATGAAAATGCCCCTGCGCTATGTGTGCGAAATGGTGTGTGACCGTGTGGCCGCAAGCCGGATCTATCTTGGCGACAAGTACACAGACGCTTCCCCGTGGGAGTATTACGAGCACAGCAAGGACCACTATCTGCTGCACCCGGATACCCGTGCCCTGCTGGAAAAGCTGCTGCTCATGGTCAAGGAGCTCGGCCATGACCGCACGTTCCAGTACATGCGCTTTCTGCTGGGCTGCGAAAAAGATTACTAAAAGTGATATTTGCTCCAAAAATGCCGCTGACGGAAAACCAGCGGCATTTTTTGGCTTGTCTGGCATTGACAAAAAGGCGCAGAAAGGGTACTCTTATAGTGCTTGGGCCGGAGGGGTCCGGTCTGTGTGTGAAAAAACAGAATCAGGAGGAACACAAAATGAAGATGTTCAAAAAGATCATGGCTGTGGCACTGGCAGCCGTGATGATGCTGGCCATGATGACCGCCTGTGACGGCGGTACCACCCGCGAGGAAAGCGCGATCAATGCACTGAATCAGGCACGCGTGCAGTATGGCTATAATGAGCTGCGCCACAGCGAAGAAGCCGATGTTTATGCACAGCAGTCGGCAGATGCCATTGCAAAATATAACAGCAAGAACGGCTCCTTCAGCGAAAGCGCATTGCAGGACAGCCTGAACCAGCTGAGAGGTACTATGGCAGAAGGCCAGACATTTAAGGGAATGCGCATCTTCTGGAATCTGGATTCTTTCTCTGCTGAGAACTTCAAGGAAGAAAGTAAGCGTTATATTGCACAGGTCGAGGGCTCCATTGTAGGTGTGGGCAGCGGCAGCACGCAGTATTCGCAGTTTATTGTGGTCGTTGTATACTAAAACGGCAGACGAGTCAAACGATGAAAAGGGGCAGCCCATTGTCGGCTGCCCCTTTCCGTGTGCCGGAAAGAAGGCAGCATAAGCCTCTAAAACCACAAATCCCCCAGCCCGGACGGTGCGCCGCTCAGGCTGGGGGATGTCTTTTTTCGGGAACAGGGTGTTACAGTTCGTTTTCGTAGATCTGGATATAGCGCGGGGCGTTTTTATCCTGAACGAACAGCAGCACGGCGGTCAGACCGACGGCCAGCGTGGTGAGGATGGCAAGCAATGCTTTGAGAACTTTCATGGTATAAAGCCTCCTTGGAAAGTCTTGCGCGGAGCGGGGGACGTTCCGCAGTTTTTGGTTGCCCTTAGTATAGCATAATCCGCATGCAAAGGCAAACACCGGATGCAGGAAGAAAAATACGGTAGTTAGTTATATATAACTGCGAAAAAATGAAAAGAAAGTTCAGGAAAATACATCATTTTTGCGCCATTGTCGTTGACTTCCCACGCCAAAATGATACAATAAATACGTTAAGCAGCTGCTGTCCCTGTACCAG
Source organism: uncultured Faecalibacterium sp. (assembly GCA_934511465.1). Lineage (GTDB taxonomy): Bacteria > Bacillota > Clostridia > Oscillospirales > Ruminococcaceae > Faecalibacterium. The sequence continues at coordinate 18,816 of CAKSWG010000034.1, forward strand.
TGCGCCTGCATGGGCGCGGGGGCGGCAATTCAAGCAGAATGGGGGATTTGAATTCCATGTTGAACAAGCTGAAACGTGCGGCGCTTGGCGCGCA
>CAKSWG010000035.1 GCA_934511465.1 uncultured Faecalibacterium sp.
GCACACTGGACGAAGCCCTGCGTGCCGCCATGGAGGCATTGGATGAAATTTTTGATTCTTAACGGCCCGAACCTCAACATCATGCGCTGGTCGGAGCCGGGCGTGCCCGGGGAGCTGGACTATAACGCCATCATGGACTATGTGCAGGCAGGCTGTGAACAGCTGGGCATCGAGACCGACTGCTGCCAAACGAACCACGAAGGCGACCTTGTGGACGAAATTCAGGCCGCAGCGGGCCGGGTGGACGGCATCGTGCTCAACCCCGGTGCCTACGCCCACTACAGCGTGGCCATTCTGGACGCGCTGCGGCTGTGCGGCGTGCCCGCCGTGGAAGTGATGCTGCATGCGCCGGACGAGCGGGAGCCCTTCCGCAAGACGGACGTGGTATCCTTTGGCTGTCAGGGCCACTTCATCGGGGAAGGCCCGCAGGGCTACCTGCACGCCTGCATCTATCTGGCCCAGCTGCTGCGCACCGACGGCTCCAGCAAGGCGCATATCGTGATGTAAAAACGAAAGGAAATTATCACTATGATCATCTCCACCAAAAAAGGGACTCCGAAGGACGAACTGGAAAAGATCGTTGACAAATTCGAGAAGCAGGGTCTGGACGTGACCCTGATCACCGGCAAGGACTACAACGTGTTCGGTCTGGTGGGCGACACCACCAAGATCGACGAGCGGGACGTGCTGGCAAACCCGTGGATCGACAACGTTACCCGCGTGTCCGCGCCCTATAAGCGCGCAAACCGCCTGTTCCACCCGGCAGATTCGGTCATCGACTGCGGCGGCGTGAAGATCGGCGGCAAGGAAAAGATCGCCGTCATGGCAGGCCCCTGCAGCATTGAGGGCGCAGAGCAGGCTCTGCGCATTGCACAGGGCGTCAAGGCCGGCGGTGCCACCCTGTTCCGCGGCGGTGCTTACAAGCCCCGCACCTCTCCCTACTCCTTCCAGGGCCTTGAGACCGAGGGCATCTTAGACATGGTAAAAGCCCGCGAGGCCACCGGCATGCCCATCGTCTCCGAGCTGATGAGCGAGGACCGCATCCCCGAGTTTGAGGAGTACGTGGACGTGGTGCAGATCGGTGCCCGCAACATGCAGAACTTCCAGCTGCTCAAGGCCGTGGGCAAGATGCACAAGCCGGTGCTGCTCAAGCGCGGCCTGTGCAACACCATCGAGGAGTGGATCATGAGCGCTGAGTATATCATGGCCGGCGGCAACGAGCAGGTCATCCTGTGCGAGCGCGGCATCCGCACCTTTGAAAAGTATACCCGCAACACCCTCGACCTGTCCGCCGTGCCCATCATCCACGAAAAGACCCACCTGCCCATCATCGTGGACCCCAGCCACGCCACCGGCAAGGCAAACCTTGTGGAGCCCATGATGATCGCCGCCGTGGCCGCCGGTGCCGACGGTCTGGAAGTGGAGGTCCACTACGACCCCCAGCACGCATGGAGCGACGGTGCCCAGTGCCTGACCCCGGATTCCTTCGCACAGGCCATGGCAAAGTGCCGTCAGGTGGCATGGGCCATTGGCCGGGATATGTAACGGCCTATGCTGGTAACGATTCAGAACGCGCGTCCCGTAGGCGGCACCATCACCGCCCCGCCCAGCAAGAGCATGGCTCACCGTGCTGTGCTCTGCGCCGCGCTGGCCGAAGGGCGCAGCCATATCACCAATCTGGAATTCAGCAAGGACATCTCTGCCACGCTGGGCGCAGCGGCACAGCTGTGCGCCCATGTGCGCACCGGCGCAGACGACGCCGTGGTGGAAGGGCTGGGGCATTTTGTGCCCCTTGCCGCGCCGGTGGACTGCTGCGAGAGCGGCAGCACCCTGCGTTTTCTCATCCCCATCGCCAGCCTGACCGGACAGGCTGTGACCTTCACCGGCCGCGGACGGCTGATGGAGCGGCCCCAGTCGGTGTATGAAGCTCTGTACCGGGAGCAGGGCCTGCGGTTTGAGCAGAGCCCTGCCGGGCTGACCGTGGAGGGCGCACTGACCCCCGGCGAATACCGGCTGGCGGGCAACGTGTCCAGCCAGTTCATCAGCGGGCTGCTGTTTGCCCTTCCGCTGCTGGCCGGGGACAGCACGCTGCACCTCATCCCGCCGGTGGAGAGCCGCAGCTACATCGACATGACCCGCGCGGTGCAGGCCGCCTTTGGCGTCGAGAGCCGCTGGCAGGACGAAAACACCCTCGTTCTCCCGGGCAGGCAGGCCTACCACCCCTGCGACTATACCGTGGAGGGCGATTACAGTCAGGCCGCATTCCCGGCGGTGCTGGGGGCCGTGTGCGGCGGCGTGACCATCACCGGCCTTGCCCCGGAAACCTTGCAGGGCGACGCCGTTATTCTGGACATCCTGCGCCGCTGCGGGGCAAAGTTCACCCGCACCGAAACCGGCATCACCTTTGAAAAAGCCCCGCTGCACGGTGTGGACATCGACCTTGCGGACTGCCCGGACCTTGGCCCCGTGCTGATGGTGCTGGGCCTTGTGTGCAAGGGTACCACCATCATCCGCAACGCAGAGCGGCTGCGTTTGAAGGAGAGCGACCGCATCGCGGCCATGGAAGCCGAGCTGCGCGCAGTGGGCAGCGAAGTGGAGAGCGAGGGCGGCACCATCACGGTGCAGGGCTGCGCAGGCAAACTGCACGCCCCGGCAGGCACTTTGCACGGCCACAACGACCACCGTGTGGTCATGAGCCTTGCGGTGCTGAGCCTTGCCACAGGCATCCCCCTGACGGTGGACGATGCCGAAGCCATCACAAAAAGCTGGCCGAATTTCTTTGAGGCCATCAAGCCCTTGGGCGTGGAGGTGGAACATGTTGGATAAAACAAAGCGTTATCTCGTGGTGGGCCTTGGCCTGCTGGGCGGCAAGTACGCACTGGAGCTGACGAAAGCCGGCTTCCATGTGGACGGCATCAACCGCAGCGAGGGGCATTTGCAGTACGCGCTGGAGCACGGCTACATTGCAAGCGGCAAGACCCACGATTTTGAGGACCTTGTGCAGCAGGCCGACCACATCATCTTTGGTCTGTACCCCACGGCCCTCATCGAGTGGTTCCGCACCTACGGCCATCTGCTCAAGCCCGGCTGCATTTTTACGGATGTGTCCGGCGTCAAGACCGGCCTTGTGGAGCCGGTGCAGGCCATGTGCCCGGCAGGCGTGGAGTTCATTGCCAGCCACCCGATGGCGGGCCGTGAGACTTCCAGCGTGGAGCACGCGGCGGAGGTGAACTTTGCCCCTGCCAACTTCATCATCACTCCCACCGAAAAGAACACTCCGGAGGCCATCCAATGGGCAAAGGAGCTGGCCGTGGTGCTGGGCTTCCACCACATCTGCACCCTGACGGTGCAGGAGCACGACCGGATGATCGGCTATGTGAGCCAGCTGTGCCACGCCATTGCCGTGAGCCTGATGTGCGCCAACGACAACTCTTCGCTGTGCGAGTACACCGGAGACTCCTTCCGGGACCTGACCCGTATTGCACGCATCAACGATAAAATGTGGGCAGAGCTGTTCTTGTGGAACAAGCAGAACCTCATCAGCGAGATCGACCAGTTCGACGCCGCCTTGCAGGAAATGCGCGCCGCCCTTGTGGCCGACGACCGGGACAAGCTGGAAGCGATGTTCCGCCTTTCCACCCAGCGCCGCGCAGCATTTGACAAAAAGCTGCCCGAATAACGTGAATTTGGAAAGCCGGAGGTATTGCCATGCCCAAGCAGGAAGGCCAGAAATCCAAACTTTTGACCCTTTTGCGCATTCTGGAACAAAAGACCGACGAAGAACACCTGCTCAATGTGCCGCAGCTGGTGGAACTGCTGGCCCAGCAGGACATCTTTGCCGAGCGCAAAAGCATTTACAGCGATATCGACACCCTGCGCAGCCTTGGCTACGACATCCAGCTGCGGCGCGGGCGCGGCGGCGGCTACTGGCTGGCCAGCCGCACCTTTGAGCTTTCCGAGCTCAAGCTGCTGGTGGATGCCGTGCAGTCCAGCAAGGTGGTGTCGGCCCGCACCAGCAGCCGCCTTATCCACAAGCTGGAAGCCCTTTGCTCGGACTACGAGGGCACCCAGCTGCAACGTCAGGTGTACGTGGATGGCCGCCCCAAAAGTGACAGCCACACCCTGCTTTACAGCATCGATGCGCTGCACAGCGCCATCAACGCGGGCCGGATGGTGCGCTTCCGCTACAAAGAGGGCGGCACCCGCACCGTAAGCCCGTGGCAGCTGGCGTGGGAGAACGGCTGCTACTACCTCATTGCCTATCAGGACGAAAAAGAACCGGCGGGCATCCGCAACTACCGTGTGGACCGCATGTCCGCCGTCACCGTACTGAGCGATGCCCGCCGGGGCAAAGCCGAGTTCCGCCAGTTCGACCTGCCTGCCTACCTGCGCAAGCACTTCAACATGTACGGCGGGCCGGAGCATCGGGTCACGCTGCGCTGCACCGCCGACTTGGAAAGCGCCATGCGCGACCGTTTTGGCAAAGCGCCGGTCTTTGTTCCGGAAGAGGACGGCACCCACTTCCACTTTGATGTGCCGGTGTGCGTCAGCCCCCAGTTCTACGGCTGGGTGTGCGGCTTTGGCGGCAAGGTAGAAGTGACTGCCCCCGCCGAGGTGCGGCAGGAGATGCGGCAGACGGCAGAAAAATTAGCGAAGATGCATCAATAACCAAGAAAGGCTCCTGCCCAATGGGCAGGAGCCTTTCTCATATATGGAAGTTATTCTTCAAATTCCAGATCGCCGGGCAAAATCAGGTCCAGCTCTGCGTCCGGCTCTGCCACAAGACGGCGGCTCTGGTGGAAGATGGCCTTTTCCAGCGTGTTGCGGGCAAGGCGTCCGTTGCCGGCGGTGCGGCTGTCCAGCGCCTGACGGCGCTTATAGTAGCCCAAAAGCGGGAAGGTGCAGCCCTCGGCAAGGCGGTAGCCCTTGCCCTTTGCCAGCACGTTGGTGATGTCCAGCAGCTCGTCCGCCGTGTAGTCCGGGAACTCGATCTTGTTGGGGAAGCGGCTGGCAAGGCCGCTGTTGGCAGTAAGGAACACTTCCATCTCCCGGGTGTAGCCCGCCAGAATGACCACCAGCTCGTCCCGGTGGTCCTCCATGCCCTTCACAAGGGTGTCGATGGCCTCGAGGCCAAAGCTGTCCTGCTCGCCGCGGTAGAGGCTGTAGGCTTCGTCGATGAACAGCACGCCCCCCAGTGCACTTTCAATGACGCTGTTTGTCAGCGGGGCGGTGTGGCCGGTGTAGCGGCCCACAAGGTCGGCGCGGGTCACTTCCACCAGCTGGCCGCCTTTCAGCGCGCCGATGGCCTTGAGGTACTTTGCCACCAGCCGGGCAATGGTGGTCTTGCCGGTGCCCGGGTTGCCGGTGAAGATCATGTGCATGGAAAGGCTGGCGGTCTTGAAGCCTGCTGCCGCGCGGCGCTGCTGCACCTGCAAGTTATCGGCCAGACCAAACACGTATTCCTTGACCGGCGCAAGGCCCACAAGGCCGTCAAGCTCGGCGCGGATCTCCTCCACCGCGCCGGTGTATTCGGCGGGCAGCAGAGCAAAGAGCGCCTGTTCCTCGCCGCCGTTCAGGCAGAACCACACGCCCTCCGGCTTTGCGGTCAGGGCCACGGTGCCGGTGAGCTTTGCATCGGTTTGCAGGCAGTATTCACTCAGGGCGCGGAAGATCTGATCGCAGGCTTCCCCAAGGCCTGCCGCGCCCTTTTCCTTGGTGCACCGGGCGGCAACATAGTCCCGCACATCGGCCCCGGCGGAAAGGGTCAGCCCGAGGCGGGTGCTCACCTTCTGGGCCAGCGCGTTCAGCTGCTGGGCCGCCAGCGCGGCAAGATCCTCGCGGGCAAAGGCGCTGGTGGCGCACACATCCCCCACCGCCGCCACAAAGGGCGCGCCGAACTTATCCGCCAGCGCGTCCCGGCCCTTGCGGGAAAAGAAGATGAGGTACTTGCCGCAGGGGGTGATGCTGCTCACCGCGCCCGGGGCCAGCGCTGTGCCCGCATCCACAAGGATGCCCTCCTTGTTCACCAGATACCGGCTGGAAAGCGGCGCGCTGCCCTTGACGGCCAGATCCGAAAGAGTCTTGAGGAAGCCCGGATAGCAGCTTTCGTAGTGCTCAAACACCACGATCTCGCCGGGCGCGTGCAAGGCCGCATACAGGTCCTGCAAAAACAGCTTTTCGGCCCCGGAATTGGGGTAAAGGGCAAGGTCCATCACCGCCATTTTATCGCTTTGCAAAAGGCCCCGCGCCGCCATGATGCGGGCTGTCTCTTCCAGCGCAAAGTGCCGCCCGGTGCCCGCACCGCCGCTGATCAGGATCACGTTGCGTGCCGCCGGGCGCTCGGTGCCCAGCACAAAGGGCCGGCGCATGGCGCGCACCACGCTGTCCACAAAGGCATCCTGCCCGAGGACGGTCTTTTTTACCTCCGCAGCAAGGCCCTCAAAGCTGCCAAGGTGCTCCGGCTGCACATCGGCCGTGCCTTTGGCAAGCAGGCCGTCTGTTTCCATATCCCGCAGCATCCGGCGGCTGTCCTCCAAGGCGGACTGCACCGCTGTATCCTGATCTTTGAGCTGGGCGTTCTGTTTTTTGAGCAATTCATCCAGCTGCTTCTGGTTTTCCAGCAGGGCGGCGTTCAGGTCCGGCACCGTGGGTGCTTTGGGCTTTGCAGGCTCCTGCGGTTTTGCTTCCGGCTTTGTGCCGCCAAAGCGGGGCTTGCCCCCTGCGCCGAACACACCGTTCATAAGGGTCTCCCAATCGTCGGTATATGCCATGCTTTGCCCTCCGTTTTTGCTTTTTTCTTCCAGTATAGTGTACCCGCGCAGGTTTTGCAATTCCCTCTTGCAAAATACACCGCCGTTGTTTACACTTACTGTATGGAAAATAAAAAGAAGGAATGAACAATGCCATGAGTGCCAGAACCCCCGCTGAACTAAAAAAACTGTTCGAGAGCGACGCCTTTGCCCGGGACACCACCTGCACCGGGCCGCTGGGGCCGGAGTATACTCTCTCCGGCACACGGCTGCGTCTGTGGGCACCCACGGCCCAGAGCGTGTGTGTGAACCTTTACCGCAAGGGCAGCGGCGGCGTGTGCATGGGCACCCTGCCGCTGGAGCGCGGCGTGCAGGGCGTGTGGAGCATCTATCTGCCCGGCGACCAGCACGGACGTTATTACACCTTTGCGGTGACGGTGGACGGCGTGAGCCGCGAGACCGGCGACCCTTACGCCCGGGCAGCGGGCGTGAACGGCACCCGCAGCATGATCGTAGACCTTGCCCGCACAGACCCGGACGGCTGGGCACGGGACGTGCGGCCCGTGATCCCGCCGGAGCAGCGCGCGGTGTGGGAGGTGAGTGTGCGCGACTTCTCGCAGGATGCTGCCAGCGGCGTGCGCCCGGCGTGGCGGGGCAAATTTCTGGCCTTTACCCAAGGCGGCACCACCCTGCACGGGGACGGCATCCACCCCACCTGCCTGAACTACCTCCGGCGTCTGGGCGTGAAGTACGTGCAGCTGATGCCCATTTTCGACTTTGGCAGCGTGGACGAGGCAAAGCCGCTGCTGCGGCAGTACAACTGGGGCTATGACCCCACCAACTACAATGTGCCGGAGGGCAGCTATTCCACCGACCCCACCCGCGGCGAGGTGCGCATCCGGGAGTGCAGGGAGATGATCGCGGCGCTGCACGCGGCGGGCATCGGGGTGGTGATGGACGTGGTGTATAACCACATGTACCGCAATGAGAACCCGCTGAACGATACCGTGCCCTGCTACTTTTTCCGCCAGAACGAGGACGGCAGCTTTTCCAACGGCAGCGGCTGCGGCAACGAATTTGCCAGCGAGCGGCCCATGGCCCGGCGGTATATGATCGATTCCATCCTCTACTGGGCGCAGGAATACCACATCGACGGCTTCCGGTTCGACCTGATGGGCCTGTACGACGTGGAGACCATCAACGCCGTGCGCGCCGCGCTGGATGCACTGCCCGGCGGGCGGGATATCCTGATGTACGGCGAGCCGTGGCAGGGCGGCGGCAGCCAGCTGCACCGGTACGAGGCCAACAAGGCGAATCTGGCCATGCTGAACGAGCGCATCGGCATCTTCTGCGACGACACCCGCGACACCATCAAGGGCGGCTGCTTCAACGCCCGGGAGCCGGGCTATGTGGAGGGCAGGCCCGGCAGCTTTTGGGACATTGGCGGCGCGGTGGCGGCATGGTGCCGCAGCGACCGTCTGCCGCCCCACGCGCCCAGCCAGATCATGAGCTATGTTTCCGCCCACGACAACTTTACCCTGTGGGACAAGCTGCTTTTGGTGCGGTACGAAAAGCCGGAGTTCACCGCCAGCGACAGCACGGCCCTTGCCCAGAACCGACTGGCGGCGGGCATTTACCTGACCGGCTTCGGTCTGCCCTTCATGCAGGCGGGCGAGGAGTTTGCCCGCACCAAAAAAGGGCAGGGCAACAGCTACCGCTCCTCGCCTGCGCTGAACCGGCTGGACTGGGAGCGCGCCGAAAAGTATCATGCGCTGGTGGACTACTACCGCGGTCTGCTGGCGCTGCGGGCAAAGTTCCCGCGGCTTTCCAGTGCGGACCGCGGTGCACCGGATGCGCTGCGCTTTTTCTCGCTGGAACAGCCGCTGGTGGGCTGGCAGCTGCCCGCACAGTGGGGCGATGGTGCGGCATGGCAGGCGCTGTGCGTGTTCTATAACCCCACCGACTCCAGTAAGACCGTGCCGCTGCCGGTTGGGCGCTGGCAGATGCTGAGCGACGGCATCTCCTCCAGCCTGTGGCGCGGCCCGGCAAGGGTGTACGAGCACGAGGCCGTGCTGATGCCTTACAGCGCCACCATCTTTGGACAGATATAAAAAAACAGGAGCGGATGGAAAACTCTCATCCGCTCCTGTTTTCTATTTTGTTCAGCTGTTGGAAGCCGTCTTTTCGCCCAGCGTCACATTGACCGTCTGCATCTGGCCTTCACGCGCAATGGTGATGGAGAGGGTGTCGCCTGCGGCATGCTTCTGCATCAGGGTGCCAAGGTCGTCCTTGGAGGCGATCTCGGTGCCGTCCACGCTCACGATGCGGTCTCCGGCCTGCAGACCCGCCTTCTCGGCAGGGCCGCCCTTGACCACCTCCACAACGTAGACGCCGTAGGCGTTCACGCCCAGCTGAGCTGCGGTCTGTGCATCCTCAACGGCCAGATAGGTGATGCCCAGATAAGGCCGACCGGTCACATAGCCGTTCTCCAGCAGCTCCTGCGCCACCTTGATGGCGTCGTTGATGGGGATGGCAAAGCCCAGACCCTCGGCGTCGCTGGAAGAGGATTTTGCGTTCACAATGCCGATCAGCTCACCGTTCATGTTGAACAGGCCGCCGCCGGAGTTGCCGGGGCTGACCGAAGCATCCATCTGGATCAGGGACATGGTGTTCACAGAACTGCTGCCCTGAATGGTGACGCTGCGGTTCAAAGCGCTGATCATGCCGCCGGTGACGGTGCCGCCCAGCTCACCCAGCGGGTTGCCCACAGCCATCACGCTCTGGCCCACCTTCAGGCTGTCGCTGTTGCCCACGGTGGCGGGGGTCAGGCCGTCGGCGTCGATCTTGATGACCGCGATATCGCTGGTGGTATCCTCGCCCACAAGGGTGGCGGTGTAGTCCTTGTCACCAATGGTAACGGTGATGGTGGAAGCGCCGTCCACCACATGTGCGCAGGTGAGGATGTAGCCGTCCGAGCTGATGATCACGCCGCTGCCGGCACCGCTCTCCACCTGATTCTGGCCGTACCACGACCACTGGGAGTAGACCACCTGCTCGGTGGTGATCACCACTACGCTGGGGCTGACCAGATCGGCCACCTGCTCGGTGGTCAGGGCGCTGCCGGTGCTGGATGCTGCGGTGATGCCGTTATCCGTGCTGCCGGAGCTGCTGGCCGTGGAGGAAGGCGCCGCCTGCTGGATGACCACCTTGCCGCTGCCGCCGAACTTTGCGCCCACAAAGCCGCCTGCAAAGCCCATGGCCGCAGCCAGCACAAGCGCCACGGCGCCGCGCACGATGCGTTTGCCGGTGCCCTTCTTCTTTTTGCGGGGCGGCTTTGCGCCGGTCTGCGGCTGCGCCGGCTGGACCGGCGGCATCGGCGGCGTGGTACCGCCTGCGCCGCCGCTTGTTTCGGGCTCTGCTGCGCGCACCTCCGGCTGCGGGTCATTGTACTGGTTGGCGGTGTTCATGCCGCTGCTGCCCACATTGGGGTAGCCGGTATCGCCGCCTTCGGGTCTATTCTGAGAGGAATAATCATATTCCCACTTGTTCTCGTTATCCATGTTGATACTTCCTTTCCGTAAGGGATTCGTCCGCCGGGGCCATGCTCCTTTGAACAGCCCCTATTGTAACTGCCAATTGTGAAAATCAATCGCTTGCGCCGTGAAGAAAATGTGAAATAAAGACGCACTTTCTGCCCTTGACAAGCGGGCCCTGCACTTGCTATTGTAAAAGCGTAAGATCAGGAGGAAAACGCCATGGAACTGCGCCGTACACCCGAGGGCTTTGCCCTTTACAAAGAGAACACCCGGATCGGCTTCTGCGCCCTTGCGCCCGCTGCAAACGGGGCCGCGATCACCGCTTTGTGCATTGAACCGCAGTGGCGGCGCAAGGGCTACGGCTCTTATCTGTTAAAAGAAGTATTGCGTGCCTTTGCCGGTTATGACCGCGAAAAAGCCACTGTGTTCACAGCACCCATGCCCGCCAGCGCCGCCGAGGTCGCGTTCTGGACAAAGTTCGGCTTTGCGGCAGAGGGCGGGCAGCTTTGCCGCCGCCGCACGCCGGACCTGACCGCCGTCCGGTTCGTGCAGGACTTTTTAGCCGCACGGCTTGGCCGCCCGCGCCTTTGCGTGGACGCCACCTGCGGCAACGGCGGCGACACGGCATTCCTGTGCGGCATCACGGCACCGGAGGGCAGGGTGCTGGGTTTTGACATCCAGCCCGAGGCCATTGCATCCACCCGGAAACATCTGGGGCAGCTGGGCGTTCCCGCCGCAAAATACGAACTGCACTGCCGCAGCCACACAGACCTGTTGCAGTACGTGCAGCCCGGCACGGCGGACGCGGTGATGTTCAACTTTGGCTGGCTGCCGGGGGCCGACCACGCAGTGTTCTCCACGGCAAGCAGCAGCATCCCGGCGCTGAACGCCGCTTTGGAAGCCGTGCGCCCGGGCGGCGTGGTGAGCGCCATCCTCTACAGCGGGCAGGTGATCGGCACAGATGAAAAGCAGACCGTGCTGGAATATCTCCGGGCACTTCCGCTCAAAAGTTTTACCGTTCTGGTGTGTGATTTTGCCAACTGGGCCGAAACCGCGCCCTTGCCCTGCATCATCCTGAAAAAATAACGAAACCTCTTGCATTATTATGGGTTTTCGGATAAAATAAAATGCGTATGTGTAAAAAGACGGCCTTGCCCTCTCAGGCGCTGGTTGCCAGATTCCCCTTTTTGTCACCTGCGGTGACATCTTCCCCCGGAACGGGGGAAGTCTTTCCTCAAAGGGGGAGCCCTTGGCAATCCACGCAAACTTCATCTCTTTGCCAAGGCCTCTCCCTTTGGGAGAGGTGGCAGTGAGCGAAGCGAACTGACGGAGAGGGCGAGCCCGGCAAAGTCCAACCGGACATACTGAATGCAAAAATCCACTTCCTGCTCCACAGCAGGTTTATCAGGAGATCTACAACTTATGACAAATCGTGAAGAAATCGAGCGCCGCCGGACGTTTGCGATCATCAGCCATCCCGACGCCGGTAAGACCACTCTGACCGAAAAGCTGCTGCTGTACGGTGGAGCCATCAATCAGGCAGGCTCCGTCAAGGGCAAGCAGAGCGCAAAGCACGCCGTCTCCGACTGGATGGACATTGAGAAGCAGCGCGGTATTTCCGTCACCTCTTCTGTGTTGCAGTTCAACTACGCGGGCAAGTGCGTGAACATTCTGGACACCCCGGGCCATCAGGACTTCTCTGAGGATACCTACCGCACCCTGATGGCGGCAGACTCTGCCGTCATGGTCATCGACGCCGCAAAGGGTGTTGAGGCCCAGACCATCAAGCTGTTCAAGGTGTGTACCCTGCGCCACATCCCCATCTTTACCTTCATCAACAAGATGGACCGCGAAGCCCGCGACCCCTTTGAGCTGATGGAGAACATCGAGGAGATTTTGGGCATCAAGACCTACCCCATGAACTGGCCCATCGGCTGCGGCAAGGAGTTCAAGGGCGTGTTCGACCGCAACACCCGCAAGGTGCTGGCATTCTCCAGCGACGGCCGCGCCAACGGCGTGAAGAAGGTGGAGGAGACCGAGGCCGAGCTGGGCGATCCCGCACTGGACGAGCTGCTCACCCCCTACCTGCACCAGCAGCTGGTGGATGAGATCGAGCTGTTGGACGGTGCCGCCGAGGAATTTGACCTCGACAAGGTGCTGCGCGGCGAGCTGAGCCCCGTGTTCTTTGGTTCTGCCCTGACCAACTTTGGCGTGGAGCCCTTTCTGGAGAACTTCCTGCGGCTCACCCCCACCCCGCTGGCCCGCGTGGACAGCCTGACCGGCGAGACCGTGGATCCCTGCCGCGACGAGTTCTCGGCATTCATCTTTAAAATCCAGGCCAACATGAACAAGGCCCACCGCGACCGCATCGCCTTTATGCGCATCTGCTCCGGCAAGTTCGAGCGCGGCATGGAGGCCTACCATGTGCAGGAGGGCAAGAACATCAAGCTGGCCACCGGCACCCAGCTGATGGCGCAGGACCGCGCCATCGTGGACGAGGCCTACGCCGGTGATATCATCGGCCTGTTCGACCCGGGCATCTTCTCCATCGGCGACACCCTGTGCACCGGCAAAAAGAAGATCCAGTTTGCGGGCATCCCCACCTTCTCCCCGGAGCACTTTGCCCGCATTGAGCAGAAGGACACCATGAAGCGCAAGCAGTTCGTGAAGGGTATGGAGCAGATCGCGCAGGAGGGCGCCATCCAGATCTTCCGCGAAGTGGGCGGCGGCATGGAAGAAGTGGTGGTCGGCGTTGTGGGCGTGTTGCAGCTGGAAGTGCTGGAATACCGCCTGAACACCGAGTACAACGTGGAGATTCGGATGCAGCAGCTGCCCTTTGAGCAGCTGCGCTGGGTGCAGAACGACCCCGACACCTACAACCTGCGGGATCTGGACCTGACCAGCGACACCAAGGCCGTGGAGGATATGAAGGGCAACCGCCTGCTGCTGTTCACCTCCGACTGGGCGGTGCGCTGGGCCGAGACCCACAACGAAACGCTGAAACTGAGCGAGTTCGGCAATATCTGAGTTGAAAGAGAGCTGCGGTGCGGGAATGTCCCGCGGCTGCGGCTCTTTTTTCATAAAGCACAAAAAATACAACAAAAAATGCCAGCTGCGGAATGAGATGCTCCCATTGCGGGGAACACTGCTGGCATGGAGGGAAAGTATATGCAGAACATCAACATTGGCAAAAGCGGCATCTCGGTGCCGTTCCTCGGCATGGGCACTTGGGCCATCGGCGGCGGCGCATGGTGGGGCGACAACGACGACAGCCTTTCGGTCAAGGCCATTCAGACCGCCGTGGAGCAGGGCATCCGGTGGATCGACACCGCCCCCATCTACGGCCTGTACCACAGCGAGACCGTGGTGGGCGAAGCCATGAAGCACATCGACCGCGACAAGGTGGTGCTTTCCACCAAGTGCGGCTTGGAGTGGCGGCACGAGACGCCGGTGCTGCACAAGGTGGTGGACGGCACCACCGTCTACCGCGACCTGTCTGCCCAGAGCATCATCGAGGACGTGGAGGACAGCCTGCGCCGCCTGCACACCGACCATCTGGATGTGCTGTACACCCACTGGCAGACCCCCGATTTCGGCATCTATCCGCTGGAAGAGACCGTGGAGGCCATGATGAAGCTGAAGGAGCAGGGCAAGATCCGTGCCATCGGCGCTTCCAATGTGACCGCCGACATCATCCGCGGCTACTGCAAGTACGGCCAGCTGGACGTCATTCAGGAAAAATACAGCCTGCTGACCCGCCGCGTGGAGAAGCAGCTGCTGCCCACCTGCAAGGAGCTGGGCGTCTCGGTACAGGCATACTCTCCGCTGGAGCAGGGCCTGCTGACCGGCAAGGTGACCATGGAGACCACCTATCCCGAGGGCAGCACCCGCAACACCAATCCCAGCTTCCAGCCCGCCCGCCGGGCACAGGCGCTGGACATGCTGGCAAAGTGGGGCGACCTGACCGAGAAATACGACTGCTCTCTGGCACAGCTGGTCATCGCCCTGACCGCCCGCATGATCCCGGGCCTGCATGTGCTGTGCGGTGCCCGCACCCCGCAGCAGGTGATGGACAACGCCGGTGCGCTGAACATCAAGCTGGACGGTGCCGATGCCGTGCGCATGAAGTGGGACGTGGACGCCATTTCCTGATGAGTTGACCATCGGGACGGCCTCCGCTTCGCTCTGGGACGAGTTGCGGCTCCCAGCATACATTTCGCACCTTAGACAGTGCTCATGTCTTGCTGGCCGCGGCCCCAACAACTCCTTCCTGCTTCCGCCACTGGCGGCGGTCGTCGTTGTTGCATAAACAGCGGAATTTTTATTTTTATAAGAGCAATGCCGGACAGCCTGCGGGCTGTCCGGCATTGCATTTTCACAGAAAGGGGCGTAAAGAAAAACAGCACCATCTGCCGGTTTCGACCTTTTGCGTGAAAAGGGGGGTCTGAAAAGCCCGCAGGCTTTTCAGACCCCCAGATAAAAGAATAGTTCCTATAAACATTGCCAGAGCAAAGCGGAGGCCATTTAAGATCGTCAGCCGTTCTCCTTCCAGAACAAACCGCCGGAGGTCTGGAACAGCGGCCATGGGTTCACGCTCTTGCTGCCAAGCTTGAAGTCCATGGTCAGCTCCTCGCCCAGCACGCCCACGGCCTGCCCCTTTTCCACCGTCTGCCCGGAGGAGACAGAAAGTGCCTGCAGCCCGTACAGGTAGCTGCGCATCCCGCAGCCGTGGTCGATGACCACCGTGTTGCCGGTGAGGGCCAGCTCTGCGGCCAGCACCACCACGCCGTTTGCCGGGGCGCGGCAGGGCTCGCCGGGAATGGTATAGAGCTTTGTGGAGTTGGAGCGGCTGCCCTGCTGGCCGTCCACTACCTTTACCTGACCAAAATCCACCAGCGTCATGGAGTTTTCGGCCGGGCTCACAAAACCGCCCTGCCACAGCTTTTCCCGGGCGGGGGCTTCGTACAGGCCCCAGACCGTGTTGCGGAACTGGGTGTTGGCAGCTTCCGACGCCGCCGGTTCCGGCTCCACCTCCACGGTGCCAAAGTCCTTGGGCAGCACGATGATGCTGCGGCTGATCGTCTCGCCGTTCACCGTGATGTTCACCTCATGCCCGCCGGAAGAAGCGTTGTAAGCCGCCGGGATATAGGCCCGCCAGCCGTCGGCTGCACGCACACACTGCACATTGCCAAGGTCCGTTTCCACGGCGGGGGCCGCATCGCCGGTCATGCCGGAGATGCGCAGGCCCACGATGCCGCCCTGCTCCACCCGCTCGGCGGAAAGCTCCACCTCCGCGCTGGCCTGCAAGGTGAACCGGAAGGCATAGCGGTACCAGCCGGTGGGCTTTGCGGGCTTTTCCAGCCCCAGATTTTTGCGCACCGCGCCGGTGCTGCCGCCCTCAAATTGGGTGGCCATGCCGCCCTTGGGCACCCGCCATGCGGTCAGCTCCGCCTTGTATTCGCCGTTGGCCGGGAACAAAAAGTTTTGATAATCGCTCACACTGCCCGCAAATACAATGCTGCCATAGGCGTTCTGGATGGTCAGGGTGGTGTAGCTGGCCCAGTCCGGCAGGGTGAGGGCCGGGTGGGCTGTGTACAGGGTGCCCAGCTTCTGCACCGTGAGGGTGGCAGGGCTTGCAAACACTTTATCGAGCTGCCCGCCAATGAGCGGCACCTGCCAGCACCAGCCGTTTGGTTCCAGCGCTTCGGTGCCGAACTGCGCAGTGCTGTCCGGGCATCCGCCCTCGGTGGTAAAGGCATAGCTCACGCCCATCACCGCGCCCAGAAACACCCCAACGCCCAGCACCACGCCCACGAGCCAGAGCAGAAAACGCTTCATGATACACTCCTTACTATGTAGCAAAAAAGGCGCACCGGCGCAGCCTATTGCAGACTGCCAGTGCGCCCGAAGGGTTACGGTTTTGGTGTTTTATTCCGCAGTATCCTCTGCGGGGGCAGCCTCTTCGGCAGCAGCCTCAGGCTCCACCGTTGCAGCATCGTCCTCACCGAACAGCAGACGCTCGTACTCGTCCAGCTCCTTTTCGCGGCGGTGCAGATAAACAGCAACAGCGGCAAGAGCACCGGCAACAGCGGCCAGAACAGTGATCACAGCGATCAGGCAAGATTTTTTCATAGGTTCAGTACACTCCTTTTTTCGGTCGAAACGATGTTTCAGCTTATTTTTCCAGCGGGAGACCCGCAGGCTGATCTCTGCTGCCTTTATAAGAAAGGACAGCATACGAAGCGAAGTTTTTAACAAAAAGATCATCCGCAGCACCTTCCGTTTGCAGCGCGGCAGGGATACCGCCGCCCTGCGCGAGTGCGGCCAGCAGCAGCGCCGCCAGCCTTCTTGTGGCTTTTATTATACCCGTTCCTGTCAAAAATTACAACTGTTCCTGCCAAAAAGGCTGAAAATTTATAGCATCAGCCGCCGGTACGCCTTAAAGGCACCGGGCAGGGTGTACTCCGTCTTAAGAGCTGTGCGGCTGGCCCACACGCAGCCCGCCGGGGCATTTTGGGCGGGCACATGCAGCAGGATGCCGTTCATGTGCCATTCGATGTGGCTGAAGATGTGCTTTGCAGCGGGCAGCGTTTCCGGCACGGTGCCGCACACGTCCAGCCCCATGGCCTGCAAACGGGCCATCAGCTCGGCGGCGGCAAGGGCTTCGTTCTCCCACAGCACCGGCTGCCACAGCCCGGCAAGCAGGCCCTTCCGGGGACGCTGCTGCAACAAAAAGCCCGCCGGACTCTCCACCAGCGCCAGCGTCACCGGCTCGATGCGCCGCGGTCTCGGCGCCGCCTTATGGGGCAGCTCCGGCGCAGTGCCCGCAGCACGGGCCGCGCACAGGCGGGCAAGCGGACATTTTCCGCACAGGGGCGCACCGTTCGGCACACAGACCAGCGCGCCCAGCTCCATGAGCGCCTGATTGTAATCGCCGGCCTTTTGGGGCGGCTGGTGTTCCATCACGCGGGCGGTGAACGCTTTTTTTACCGCCGGTTCGGTGACGGTGGCGGGGTCGTTGTATAGGCGGGAAAACACCCGCAGCACGTTGCCGTCTACCGCCGCCACCGGGATGCCAAAGCTGATGGACGCAATGGCGCCCGCCGTGTAGTCCCCGATGCCGGGCAAAGCGCGCAGAGCGTCGTAGTCGGCGGGCAGCTGTCCGCCGTACTGCTCGCAGACGATGCGTGCAGCCTTTTGCAGGTTGCGCACCCGGCTGTAGTAGCCAAGGCCCTCCCACAGCTTGTGCAGCTTTTCTTCTTCGCACCCGGCAAGGGCCGGGATATCCGGCAGCGCCGCGAGGAAGCGTTCGTAGTAGGGCAGCGCCGCCGAGACACGGGTCTGCTGCAACATGATCTCACTCAGCCACACGTGGTAAGGGCTGGGGTCCTCACGGAAGGGCAGGATGCGGCGGTTCTGGTAGAACCAGTCCAGCAGGGCAGAGGAAATGTTTTCCACTTGTTTTGTGCTCCTTGTTGAAAAGTCAGAATCGTTTTTAATGCGCGCCGCGTTCGCTTTGCGCATCTTCAGCGGAAGAATTATTTTTATTTCGGAGCAATGGAACGCCTGCGGGCGTTCCATTGCTCTATTTTCACAGGAGGGGTCGTAGCGGCAGACGGCATTTGCAGCGCCGCTTTCTGCGAAAGCGCGGCGCCGCAGGAAAGCGTCCTCGCCCTCTCAGTCACCTTCGGTGACAGCTCTCCCAAAGGGAGAGCCTCTGGCGAAACCGGAAACTTTGCAATTCACCC
>CAKSWG010000036.1 GCA_934511465.1 uncultured Faecalibacterium sp.
ATGCGCAGCGACAAGGGCCAGCTGCTGAGCGATGCCGGCCCCTCTACCCCTGTGGAGATCACCGGCCTGACCGCAGTACCGGAAGCAGGCGACCTGTTTGAGGCTGTTGAGGACGAGCGTCTGGCCCGTGAGCTGGCCGAGCAGCGCATTGCTGCCGCCAAGGAGAAGCAGTTCTCTGCCTTCCA
This sequence comes from uncultured Faecalibacterium sp., assembly GCA_934511465.1. Lineage (GTDB taxonomy): Bacteria > Bacillota > Clostridia > Oscillospirales > Ruminococcaceae > Faecalibacterium. The sequence goes on from CAKSWG010000036.1 coordinate 186, forward strand.
GAAGGTCACGCTGGATAACCTGTTCAGCCAGATGGCCCAGAACGACATGAAGGAACTGGCCATCGTGGTCAAAGCTGACGTGCAGGGTTCTGCCGAGGCCGTGAAGCAGAGTCTGGAGAAGATCTCCAACGACGAAGTGCGCGTGCGCGTTATCCACGCCGGTGTCGGTGCCATCAGCAAGTCCGACGTGGATCTGGCCGATGCCTCCAACGCCATCATCATCGGCTTCAACGTCCGCCCGGACAACGTGGCCAAGGAAGAAGCCGCTGCCACCAAGGTGGAAATGCGTATGTACCGCGTCATCTACGACGCCATCAACGATGTCACCGACGCTATGAAGGGTATGCTGGCACCCAAGTTCCGCGAGGTCTCTCTGGGCGAACTGCAGGTGCGTCAGGTGTACAAGATCTCCAACGTGGGCACCGTTGCAGGCTGCCGCGTGACCAGCGGCAAGATCACCCGCGACAGCAAGGTGCGCGTGGTGCGTGACGGCATCGTGATCACCGAGGACGAGATCGCATCCCTGAAGCGCTTCAAGGACGATGCCAAGGAAGTGGCCGAGGGCTACGAGTGCGGCGTTACGCTGGCAAAGTTTGCTGACGTCAAGGAAGGCGATGTGTACGAGGCCTTCAAGATGGAAGAGTACCGCGATTAAGATCTGAAATGACCCTCTCCGTCATTGCTGGCGCAATGCCACCTCCCCCGAGGTGGGAGGTTTGCTGAGAAACGGAACGTTTGCCGTATCCACGCAAAAAGCTCGCCCCTCGGGAGAGCTGCCGAGCGAAGCGAGGCTGAGAGGGTTTTCTTTTATAAGGAGAATACTATGTCTCAGAAAAATATGGGCCGTCTGGCGCAGGATATGAAGCGCGAGATCATTGCCATCATCGGCAGGCTGAAGGACCCGCGTCTGGAGGGCGGTCTTTTGACCGTCACCCGTCTGGATGTGACCCCGGATCTGGATGTGGCCAAGGTATACGTGAGCGTGATGGGCCGCGAGGACGGCCCAAAGCCTGCGATCGAAGCGCTGAACCGCGCAGCGGGCCATGTGCGCACCGAAGTGAGCAAGAAGATGCACATCCGCAAGGCGCCCCGCTTCATCTTTGTGGAGGACGACGGCGCCGCCTACGCAGCCCACATCAACGAGCTGCTCCGCACGCTGAATGTGAGCGGTGATGTCGACGCGGAAGCCGGCGCACCGGAGGAGACCGAGGAATAATTCCGCCTGCGGAAAGGATGGATCATGGAATGACAGAACAGTTGAATGTGCAGCAGATGGCCCAGCGCCTGATGTCTGCGGACAACATTTTGATTCTGTGTCACAAAAACCCGGATGGCGACACCATCGGCTGCGGCAGTGCGCTGTACTGTGCGCTGAAAGCGCTGGAAAAAAACGCGGCAGTGCTCTGCTCCGATGCCGTTCCCAACCGGTATGCGTTTACCAACGCACACATGTTCAAGGGCGAGTTTGAGCCACAGGCGGTTGTAGCCGTGGACGTTGCCAGCGTGCAGCTGTTTGGCGAAAACAACGATGTACCAAAATACTCCCGCCATGTGGACTTTTGCATCGACCACCATGCAGGCAACAGCGGTTATGCCGAGTTCACCCTGCTGGACGGCCATGCTGCTGCTGCGGCGGAACTGCTGTATGAGGTGATCTGTGCCATGGGCGTGGCCATTACGCCCCACATCGCAGACTGCCTGTACACCGGCCTTGCCACTGATACCGGCTGCTTCCGCTTTTCGTCCACCACAGCCAACACCCACCTTGTGGCGGCAAAGCTCATTGAGGCGGGCTGCCATGTGGAGGAACTGAACACCCTGCTGTTCGACACCAAGCCCCGCGAGCGCATGGAGGCCGAGCGCATCGCCCGCAACCATCTGGAGTACCATCTGGATGGCCGGTGCGCGCTGATCTACCTCACCCGGGACGAGATCGAGCAGAGCCATGTGGACCCGGCTGACTTGGAAGAGTTGACCAGCCTGCCCGTGAGCATTGAGGGCGTCAAGGTGGGCCTGACCCTGCGCCAGCAGCCCGGCGGCAGCTACCGCATCAGTGTGCGCACCGCAAAAGGCGTGGACGCCTGCGCCATTGCGCGGCGTCTGGGCGGCGGCGGCCATGCCCGTGCAGCCGGATGTGAGCTGCTGGGCAACTTGGAAAATACCAAGAATGCGATCCTGGCCGAAGTGGAAGCCGAATTGGACGCACCGCAGGAGGAAGCATAAATGCAGGGCATCCTGATCGTAGACAAGCCCATGGGCTGGACCAGCTTCGATGTGGTGGCAAAGCTGCGCGGCGTGCTGGGCACCCGCAAGCTGGGCCACAGTGGCACGCTGGACCCCATGGCCACCGGCGTGCTGCCGGTGTTCTGCGGCGGTGCCAGCAAGGCAGTGGACCTACAGCTGGACCACGATAAAAGCTACCGCGCCACGCTCCGGCTGGGTGCACGCACGGATACCGGCGATGTGACCGGCACCGTGCTGGAGACCGCACCCGTCACCGCCGGGGAGCAGGAATTGCTGGCGGTGCTGCCGCAGTTCATCGGCCCGCAGATGCAGGTGCCGCCCATGTACTCGGCCATCAAGCTGAACGGCCAGCCGCTGTACAAGCTGGCCCGCGAGGGTGTGACCGTGGAGCGCAAGGCCCGGCCCATTGAGATCTACCGCATCACCTACGGCGGCAGCCCGGCGGAGAATGAATATGTGCTGGACGTAAAGTGCTCCAAGGGCACCTACATCCGCACCCTGCTGGAGGACATTGCCGCCGCCATGGGCCAGAAGGGCACCATGAGCGCGCTGCGCCGCACGGCGGCGGGCGTCTACACCGAAGCCGATGCCCACACGCTGGAAGAGATCCTTGCCGCCAAAGAGCAGGGCCCGGACGCACTGGAAGCGTTGATGCTGCCGGTGGAGAGCGTGTTCGAGAGCCTGCCGCTGCTGGTGGTGGAGCCGTGGGTGGAGCAGCATTTGTACAACGGCTGTCCCACCAGCCGCTACCCGGCAGCAGATGGCCGCTACCGGGTGCGCAATGCCGCCGGGCAGTTTTTGGGCCTTGCCAACATCGTGCAGGGCGTGCTCCGGGTAGAAAAGCTGTTCGTAGAACGCGGCTGAGCACCCGATACGGCTGCCCCTGCGGGGGGAGTGCCGTCTTATATTTGTGCTTTGGCCAAAACTGAAAGTAAAAAGGAACCAGAATCCATGCAGATCATTTCACAGTTTGCACCGCTGCCGCTGGCCCAGCCCCAAAAGGGAACTGCGGTGGCAATGGGCTTCTTTGACGGTATCCACATCGGCCACCGCGCGGTGATCGAAAGCGCGGTGCAGTGGGCCAAGACCCACGATGCTGCACCGACGGTGTTCACCTTCAAGCTGCCGGTGGTGAATAAGATGAAGGGCAGGCGCCTGCTTTCCACAGCGGACAAGCATGCGCTCATTGCAAGCCTTGGTGTGGAATATTACCTCACGCCGGACTTTGAGGAGATCAAGGGCCTGACGCCGGAGCAGTTCGTGCTGGGCATCGTGCGGGACTGCCGCGCCCGGGCACTGGTCTGCGGCGAAAACTTCACCTTTGGGGCCAAAGCTGCCGGAAACCCGGAGCTGCTGCGCACCTTGTGCGAGCCACTGGGCGTAAAGGTGATCGTGGTGCCCATGGCGCAGTTTGAGGAAAAGCCGGTGTCCTCCACCCGCATCCGCACCGCGCTGGAAGGCGGCGACATCCCGGCAGCAAACGCCATGCTGGGGATGCCCTACGCCATCCGGTTCGAGGTGCAGCACGGTGCAGGTCTGGGCCATACGCTGGGGGTGCCCACCATCAACCAGCTGTACCCCGAGGGCTTTCAGCTGCCCCGCAGCGGCATCTATATCACCCGCACCTTCATCGGCGGCAAATGGTATCCTTCGGCCACCGGCCTTGGCAGCCGTCCCACCGTCAACGACGACGCCACCAAGGTGACCTGTGAGACCTTCATTCCGGGCTTTTCCGGCGACCTCTACGGCACCGACCCGGTGGTGGAGTTCCACGCCTACCTCAGCCCCAGCAAAAAGTTTGATACGCTGGACGAGCTGCGGGCCTGCATCAACAACGCTGCAAAGCGTGCGCAGGAATATTTTGCATAAGTGTGCATAAGAAAAAGACCTGTCCCTCCGGAGAACCCGGAAAGGCAGGTCTTTTTTGCTGCTTATTCGTAGTCGATGGGTAAAGTAGGCAGGCCGTTCAGCTCCAGCCCGGCAGTGTGCCCGGCAATGTACTGGTAATACCCCTGCGCCGCGATCATAGCGCCGTTGTCACCGCAGAATTTCAGTTCCGGCAGGTAGACCTTGGCGCCCAGCTTCTGGGCACCATCGTTCACCAGCTGGCGCAACCGTCCGTTGGCGGCAACGCCGCCCGCCAGACACACCTGCTTTGCACCGGTATCTGCAGCAGCCAGCAGCAGCTTTTCGGCCAGAATGCCCGCAATGCGCTCCTGAAAGCTGGCGGCAAGGTCTGGTACGTTCACTTCTTCCCCCTTCATCTGAGCCTTGTTCACCTCGTTCAGCACGGCGGTCTTCAGGCCGGAAAAGCTCACGTTGTATTTGCCCTCCACATGGGGCACCGGCAGGCGGTAAGCCTTGGGGTCGCCGGTCTTGGCGGCGTTGGCCACGCTGGGGCCGCCGGGATAGGGCAGACCCAGCGTGCGGGCCACCTTGTCAAAGGCTTCACCGGCGGCATCGTCCACCGTGTGGCCGAGGATGTGGTAGTGGGTGTAGTCCTGCACCTCCACGATGTGGCTGTGCCCGCCGGAGGCCACCAGACAGAGGAAGGGCGGCTTCAGCTCCGGATGGGTCAGATAGAGTGCGGCGATGTGTCCCCGCAGATGGTGCACCGGTACCAGCGGCTTGCCCGCTGAGTAGGCCAGACCCTTGGCAAAGTTCACGCCCACCAGCACCGCGCCGATGAGCCCCGGCGCAAAGGTGACGGCTACGGCGTCCACATCGTCGATGGTCTTGTCTGCGTCCAGCAAAGCTTTTTTGACCGTGGCGCTGATAAATTCGCAGTGGCGGCGGCTGGCGATCTCCGGCACAACGCCGCCGTAAAGAGCCTGTTCTTTGACGCTGGTGGAGATGACGTTGCTCAGCAGATGCCGCCCGTCCTCCACAAGCGCTGCGGCGGTCTCGTCGCAGGTGGATTCAATTCCTAAGATGATCATTTTTCAGTGGGCCTCCAGCCAGTTTTTGCCTGCGTGCACATCGGTGCTCAGGGGCACGGCGTACTGCACGCAGCCTTCCATTTCCTCCCGCAGGATCTGCGCGGCCTTTTCGGCTTCGGCCTGCGGGGCCTCCACGATCAGTTCGTCGTGGACGGTGAGGATCAGGCGGCTTTCCATTTTTTCGTCCCGCAGGCGCTTCCACACCCGCACCATAGCCAGTTTGATCACATCGGCGGCGGTGCCCTGAATGGGGGTGTTGCGGGCCATGCGCTCACCGCTGGAACGGACGTTGAAGTTGGAGCTGGAAAGCTCCGGCAGGGCGCGGCGGCGACCAAACAGGGTGGAAACATAGCCAGTGGCTTTGGCGTCCGCGATGGTCTTGTCCATGTAGCCGCTTACTTTGGGGAAGGCGGCCAGATAGTTCTTGAGGAAGGCATCCGCTTCCTTCACGCTTACGCCGATGTCCTTGGCCAGACTGTAGGCACCCTTGCCGTACATGATGCCAAAGTTGATGGCCTTGGCGGAAGAGCGCAGGCGCGGCGTGACATCTTCCTGCGGGATGCCGTAAATTTTGGCGGCGGTGCTGCGGTGGATATCCTCACCGTTCAAAAACGCCTGCTGCATGTGCGCGTCGCCGGTGATATGGGCCAGAATGCGCAGTTCGATCTGGCTGTAGTCGGCATCCACCAGCACGCAGCCCGGCTTTGCGATGAAGTAGGCGCGCAGCTGGCTGCCCAGCTCGGTGCGGATGGGGATGTTCTGCAAGTTGGGGTTATCGGACGAAAGGCGTCCGGTGCGGGCCTCGGTCTGGTTGAAGGTGGAGTGGATGCGGCCATCCTCACCGATCACCTTCAAAAGGCCCTCCACATAGGTGGAGTTCAGCTTCTGGTAGGCGCGGTACTGCAAAATGTCCTCCACCAGCGGGTAGTCGCGCAGCTTTTCCAGCGTTTCGGCGTCCGTAGACCAGCCGCGCTGGGTCTTTTTGCCGTGGGGCAGGCCCATGGTGTCAAACAGCATCTCGCCCAGCTGCTTGGGGCTGTTGGGGTTAAAGCTGGCGCTGCCGGTCTCTATATGGATGCGGCCAAGCACCTGCTCCAGCTCGGTGCGCAGTCTTACGCCGAACTGCTCGATGCCGTCTTTGTCCACCAGCACGCCGGTGCGGGTCATGTCGGCCAGCACCTGTGCCAGCGGGAACTCGATCTCGCTGTAAAGCGCATCCTCGCCGCAGGAAGTGATCTCGGCCTTCATCTTGGCAAACAGATCGGCCAGACGCCCGGCATCCGGATAGTCTGCACAGGTAAAGGCGGCAGCAGCCTTGTAGCTGGGCACCAGCTCGCTGATCTGATATTTGGAGGCAGAGGCGTCCAGCAGGTAGGCGGCAAGCTTGCCGTCCCACACGATGCTGCTGCCCCAGCCGCCTGCGGCCATGGCCTTGGCGTAGAGGGGCGCCGCATGAAACACCTCCAGCTTCACGTCGGCATTGTCCAGCAGGCGTACAAGGTCGGCATCCTCCAGCGGGTAAACGGTGCATCCCTGCACGGCGTACCAGCTTTCCGGCTGCAAAAGAACGTTGCGGGTGCCCTGTTTGCCCATGACAGCCGGGCGGGAGGCCACCAGATAGGTGCCGGAGGGGGTCAGCGGCAAAGCTTCCAGCCCGGCTTCCGGCAGCTCAACGTCCGCTTCCTCTTCCGGTGCGGCGGGTGCAATGCCGTCCAGCCCAAAGCGCGGGATGAGGGAGTGGATCTCCAGTTCCTGTAACAGGCGCACGGCCTCGGCCTTGTTGCCTTCGCCCACGGTGTAGGCGCCCTCGGTGGTGTCGATGGGTGCATCGGTGCGGATGGTGCCGAGGGTGTGGCTCAACTGGGCCATCTCGCGGCATTCCAGCAGATGCTCCCGCTGCTTGGGCTTGATGCGTGCATCATCAATGTGCGCGTACACGCCTTCCTGCGAACCAAAGGTCTGCACAAGGGCAAGGGCAGTCTTTTCGCCAATGCCTTTTACGCCCGGGATATTATCGGAGGCGTCGCCCATCAGGCTCTTGACCTCAATGAGCTGCTTGGGCTCGATGCCGTATTTTTCGCGGATGGCATCCACATCCATGGTCACAGTCTTGCTGCGGCCCAGCACGGTGGCGGCCAGCAGCACGGTGGTGGTGTCGCTTACCAATTGCAGGCTGTCGCGGTCTCCCGTGGCAAGGAAGCAGTCGTCCCGCCGGGCGGCACAGGCGGCGGCCAGCGTGCCAAGGATATCATCCGCTTCCCAGCCTTCGGCGGTGACGGTGCGGTAGCCAAGGTCTGCCAGCAGCTCCTTGAGCACCGGCATCTGCTGGGCCAGCTCCTCGGGCATACCGTGGCGGGTGGCTTTGTAGCCATCGTACATTTTGTGGCGGAAGGTAGGAGCCTTCAGGTCAAAGGCCACGGCCACCTCGTCAGGCTCGCACTCCTTGAGCAGCGAGAGCAGGATATTCAAAAAGCCAAAAATGGCGTTGGTGTACCGTCCGTCCTTGGTGGTCAGCAGCTTGATGCCAAAAAAGGCGCGGTTGGCAATGCTGTTGCCGTCAATGACCAGTAAACGCATAGTCGTGTCCCTCCATTGCAGTATTACACATTTGATAGTATAACACAAAACCGCGCCCAGCGGGGGATTTTTACAAAAAAATGACCGCCCACAGTCTACCAAACACTGAGCGGTCATTCTTATTGACTTCTTAGCCGAAGGGAGCTGACCATGCGGACAGCACCTTTTCTATTTGTAGTATAGTGCTTTTTAGCCGGATTGTCAAGCAAAAGCCGCTTTTACTCCTCAATGCGGATGGCGCTTACCGGGCAGGCGTTGGCGGCATCCACGGCCTGCGGCACTTCCTCCGGCGGGATGGGCCCGGGCTCGGCCACGGCAAGAGTGCCCTCCATGCGGAACACGGCGGGGCACAGCCCGGCGCACTGGGTGCAGCCGATGCAAAGATCAGGGTCAACGTATGCGTTCATAGAAAAAATCCTCCTTGTTGATGATGCCTTGCAGGCAGTATGGCCTGCTTTGCCGCGAATTATGCCTAGGCATCCGGCACAGGATGTGGTACAATAGATGTTCAGGAGGGAAATGCCATGAACATCCAGATCTTCGGCACAAGCAAGTGCTTTGATACCAAAAAGGCCCAGCGCTATTTCAAAGAGCGCGGCATCAAATTCCAGATGATCGACCTCAAAGAAAAAGAAATGAGCCGCGGCGAGTTCGAGAACGTTTCCCGCGCTCTGGGCGGCTGGGAAAAGCTGGTGAACCCCAAGGCCAAGGATCAGCAGACCCTTGCACTGCTGGATGCACTGGTGGACTGGCAGAAAGAGGACAAGCTGTTTGAAAACCAGCAGCTGTTTTTAACGCCCATCGTGCGCAACGGCCGCAAGGCCACCGTGGGCTACCAGCCCGATGTGTGGAAAAGCTGGGAATAACTGCCGCCGTTTTCACAAAAAAACCACGGGTGGAGTTTTGCACAATGCACACGGATGTGGTATACTGAACTGTATCGCATTGAACCGTGGGAGATAAAACAACTATGAAACATTCTATTACACCCGAAGAGCATGCCCGGATGCAGCGCCGCCGCGGCCGGCAGGCTTTGGGCTTGTTGGTGGCCGTACTGGTCATTGTGGGCTTTGTCACCGTGCTGCGCGCCGGTGTGGGCCTGGTGGCAAACCTGTTTGACGATACGGCCCAAAAGCAGGAATACGAAGATAAGCTGGAGGGCCTTGTATTGTTCGACCCCATGCCCTTTGACGGCATTGAGAACATCGACGACCTGACCTTGCGCGAAGCAGCGGTGTGGGGCTGCATCTACAACATTCAGGAGACGCAGGGCGGTTTTGACAACTACAACACCGACCCGGATACCGAACAGCTGCTGCTGCCCTCGCTGGACGTGGATGCCTACCTTGCAAAGCTGCTGGGCCCCGGCTTCAAGCTGACCCACCGCAGCTTTGAGATGGAAGATATGACCATCGAGTTCGACGATGCCACCCAGTGCTACAAAATTCCCGTCACCGGCACCGTGGGCTACTACCGTGCCGTCGTCACCAAGCTGTTCAAGCGCAGCGGTAAGCTGCATGTCACCGTGGGTTACATCCCCACCGCAAGCTCGGACGACAGCATCATCAACGTATCCTCGGATACGCCCACCAAGTACATGGATTATCTGTTCGAGCGCCAGAGCGGCAGCTGGTACCTCACCGGCCTGACCGAGAGCGAGACCAAGGCCGAGAGCACCGACAGCACATCTGCCGCAAACCTGCCGGAACCTATGGCGGAAAGCGATGTGCAGGACGCCATCCTTGCCGCAGCCGGTTCGGATGCGGCTTCGGCTGAGGCCGACAGCACCGCCGCAGAGGAAGCCGTGGACACGCAGGCTGTTGAAGAAACTGCGGCCAGCGCCGAAGCGCAAGCCGACGACAGCGCAGCCAGCCCGGCAGCGTAACCAGAACAAAAAATAGCGCCCGGGTGTGCCATTCACACCCGGGCGTTTTTATATGCGTTATTTCAAATCAAACTTGACCACTACCAGCCGGTACCACAGGTACGGCACCATGTTCCAGATCATCCACAGCTCCATGAGGATGTAGTTGGGCAGGTCACGCAGCCGGAAAGGCCGCTTGCCAAGGCGGCCGCTTTTGAGCAGGGCAAAGGCTTCGTGCATGCCCTCGTCCCAAGCCTTGCCAAAGCCCTGCTTATGGAATTTGTAGCACTTGAGCAGGTAGCCCACAGACAGCGGGATAAAGTTCAAGATCAGCATCAGCAGCGGCTCGTTCTTGAGCGGCAGCAGGATGCTGTTGCGGCCGCTCTGTCGGCTTTTAAAGGCGTTGTACCGCACCGCACCGGTGCTGGCACCGCAGATGTGGTAGCACTTGGCCGCCGGGCAGAGCACGTTTTTGTAGCCCGCGTTGTTGGCACGCCAGCTCAGGTCCACATCCTCAAAGTAGGCAAAGAAGTTCTCGTCAAAATTGCCGATCTCGTCCAGAATGCGCTTGCGGTAGAGCGCCGCACCGCCGCAGGCCGAGAAGATGCGCTTTTGCCGGGTGTAGCGGCTGGCTTTGCGGCCATCGCCGGTCTTGCAGGCAAAGCCCATCCATGTGACGTAATCGCCTGCGTCGTCGGCAAGCTCCCGGTCAAAGTGGCGGATCATCAGGCTCTGCACCGCAAAGATTTTCGGGTCGGTCTCAGCGGTGCGGATGAGCTGGGCCAGCCAGTCCGGCTCGGCAAAGGCGTCGTTGTTGAACAGCACCACATACTCGCTGTCCGCCAGCGCGATGCCCTGATTCACCGCATGGGAAAAGCCGGTGTTGGTGCCGTTTTCGATGAGGGTAAAGTTTTCGCGGCTGCAATAGCTGCGGGCCTGCTCCAGACTCTCGTCGGTGGAGCCGTTGTCCACCACGATGAGCCGGAAGCTCTGCTCAGTCTGGGCGTAGACCGACTCGATGGAATCCTTGAGCCAGCCTTTGCCGTTGATGTTCGGGATAACGATGGTCGCTTTATACATAAAGGTACTCCTAAGTCTGTGCACAATTACAATGCCAGTATAGCATATCCCGGCGCAAAAAGAAACCGCATCCCAGTAGGATGCGGCGTTTGCAGGGCAGGAATTATGCGGCAAGGGCCTTTTCGATGTTGGCAAGGACGGTGTCGTGGTCCTCAGCGCACACAAGGACCACCTCGCCGGTGGGAACCACGGTGACGGTGGCCGCTTTGGCGATCTGGTACTGGTCCTCAAGGTAGTGCTCCATGGACTGCTGCTCGCTCTGGACGTAAGCCTCCAGTGCAGCCTTCACGGCGTCGGTCTTGCCCTCGGCGGGCTTTACGATGGCAACGGCGTAGCTGCGCACCATCATGGAGGAAACAGAGGCGGCAAAACTCTCGTAGCTGCCGTCCTCAAGGCCCAGCAGGGGGAACACGATGTCTTTCAGCTCGTCGTTCAGCTGGTCGGCCTCGTACTCGGCGCTGTAGCCGTCGATGGCGGTGAACTTGCCGTCCGCGCCCTTGGTAAAGATCATGTCGTATTCGTTCTCTTCGTCGGTGCGGGCGTCGTGGATGATCTGGGAGTAGTCCTTGGGGGTGGCAGAGTCGGCCTTGCTGCCGGCAGAGCAGCCCACAAGGGCAAGCAGACACAGACCGGCAAGCAGTGCGGCGATGATACGTTTCATAAATGCATTTTCCTTTCGTGTGTGAAAAACTTCGTGTGCAAAAAGCAGGTGCAGCGGCTTTGGAGCTAGTGTGTGCCGTTTTGCGCCTGCTATCCGTAATACGGACCACATCCCGGCAGGATTGCACTGCAAATAAAACGATTTTGTGAACAGTTTACAGCATCAGCGCGTCCAGCTCGCCATGGTTCACGGGCGTGGAAAGAATGATCTGGGTGCTGGTGGTGCCAAGCTTCTGGAATTGCAGGATCAGATGCTCCAGCTGAGGCATGCTGCCGCAACTCACCTTGACAAGGAAGGTGTAGGCGCCGGTAACGTGGTAGCATTGCAGCACCTCTTTGCTGTTTTGCAGCAGCTCCAGAAAGGCGTCCTGCTTGGACGGTGCCACCGAAAGGCTGATCAGGGCGTCCACATACACGCGGTCCGCAGGGCGGTTCAAAGTGACGGTGTAGCCGCTGATGATGCCGTCCGTTTCCAGCTTGTGGATGCGGCTGGAAACAGCAGGGCTGGTCAGCGACACCTGCTCGGCGATCTCCTTGACCGGCATCCGGGCATTCTTGGCAAGCAGGGAGAGAATCTTGCGATCCAGATCGTCCATGGGAATACTCCTTTTTGAAAATATGTTGGAATGTATAAAATTTTTTGAAAGTAAAGTTTTATTGTTGGTGCAAACATACAAAGATTGAAAAGCTTTGCTTTTGCTCCGGTTTGTGTTAATTATATAAAGTTTTGCCGGAAAAGTAAAGACTTAATTTAAAGCAAAACCGGAAAAAATTGTTTGACAATAAAATAAAAAGGCGTATAATACATCATGCAAGGCAGCGCAGCACACAATGCGCGGGCCAATTGAAATTTGAGATTCACCACTTTATATACTTTCCCACCCCTCTATACACAAAAACCCGCTGCCAGGCGGGTTTTTGTGTTTGTTGGGGATTTTTCTTTTTGAAAAAACAGTGGCAGACAATGTACTCGACCCATAGAGCAGCTGCTTTCGGCTGCGACCCCACCCGTGAAAATGCAAGCCCGGAAAGTCCGCAGACTTTCCGGGCTTGCTCTATCTCAAAATAGTATTCCGCTGATGATAGCTGGAGCACAGCGGAGGCGATTTAAATCGTGTACGCCGCTCAGACCAGATACCCCTCAAAGCAGTGCAGGTCCTCGGTTTTTACGATGCCTTCCAGATACAGCCCGTCCTCCCGGTATTCCTCCACCTGTACGCTGCCGCGCTCACGCATGGGGGCGGCAAGGCCCAGTTTATCGTAGGGCAGCAGCACCCGCAGGGTGTGCACCCGGTCGCTGAGCACCTCGTCCAGCTTTGCCAGCAGGGCATCCAGACCATAGCCGGTCTTGGCGCTGGTGAGCAGGATGTCCGGGTCAAAGCTCATGGCCCCCGGCTTATCGCACTTGTTGTAGACGGTCAGGCGGGGGATGTCCGCGCAGTCCAGACCGTCCAGCACTTCATCGGTGACGGCCAGCTGCTCTTCCCGCTGTTCGTCGCCCGCATCTGCCACCCGGATGATCACATCCGACCATGCAGCTTCTTCCAGCGTGGATTTGAAGGCCTCCACCAGATTGTGGGGCAGGCGGGACACAAAACCCACCGTATCCACCAGCAGCACGGCCATGCCGCTGGGCAGCACCAGCTTGCGGCTGGTGGGGTCCAGTGTGGCGAACAGCATGTCCGCTTCGGCTACGCTGGGACCGCACAGGGCGTTCATCAGGCTGGATTTGCCCACGTTGGTGTAGCCCACAAGGCTGACCACCGGCATACCGGTCTTGGCGCGGGCCTTGCGACTCTCGCCCCGGCGCTTTTCCATCTCCGCCAGCTTTTCGGCCAGCGCATCGATACGGGCGTGCACATGGCGGCGGTCCAGCTCCAGCTTGGTCTCACCGGCACCGCGGCGGGCACCGCCGCCGCCGCCACCGCCGCCGCCCTGACGGCTGAGCGCTTCGCCCATGCCCTGCAAGCGGGGCAGGCGGTAGCGCAGCAGAGCAAGCTCGGTTTGCAGCTTGCCCTCGTTGGTGACGGCGCGGCTGCGGAAAATTTCCAGAATGAGCATGGTACGGTCGATCACTTCCAGCCCGCCCAGCGCATTGGAGATGTTGCGGATCTGGCTGCCGGTCAGCTCGCCGTCAAACACGGCACATTCGGCACCCAAGGTCTCGGCGGCAAGGGACGCTTCCTCCAGCTTGCCGCTGCCCAGCACGATGCCGGTCTCCGGCGTCTGGCGCTTTTGGGTCACCTGTGCCACAGCTTCCATGTGGTTTGCTTCGCACAGGGCACTGAGCTCTGCAAGGCTGCGCTCGCAGTCCCACAGGCCCTGATCCAGCGCCAGCAGAATGACCTTTGTCGGGGGTGTTTCCACCAAAATATCGTAAAGTTCGCTCAAAATAAGTCCTTTCTCTGATAAGGAAAACCCTCTCAGTCATTGCTACGCAATGCCAGCTCCCCCAAAGGGGGAGCTTTTTGCGATTTTCCGTAATACTGTTACTTCAATTGAAAAGAAAATATCTACCGGTATCCACTCATAAAGCTCGCCCTTCGGGAGAGCTGTCGCCGAAGGCGACTGAGAGGGTTTCTGCCTTTTCAAACCGCTCCCGCGTCAGCAGATAACTCCTGCATTCCACCGGTGTGCCGTCAAATTTGTGGTTCACCGTGTCGTGGTGGTACATAAAACCTGCCTTTTCCATCACACGGCCGCTGGCGGGGTTCGCCTTGGCGTGGCAGCAGCTCAGCCAATTACTGTCCGTATTCTCAAACCAGTATTCTACCACTGCTTTTAAGGCTTCGGTGGTAAGGCCCTTGTTCCACCAGCTGCGCCCGATGCAGTAGCCCGGCTCCCAGATGCCGTCGGAAAGGTCCAGACCCGGCCACTGGGCCTTCTGCTGCGGCTCGCCCGGCAGGCTGTTGACGATGCTGATGCTGCCCAATACCTGCCCGCTGGCCTTTTCCACCATGGCCCACTGGTAGTAATCCGGGTTCGGGTAAAGGGTGGCCCATGCCGCCAGCAGACCCAGCGTTTCCAGCGCGTTTTTGTGGGGCTCCCACCGCAGAAAGCGGGTCACCTGCGGGTCGGACGTCCAGTTTGCGTACATCTGCTCGGCGTCCTCAGGCAGCAGGCGGCGCAAAAGCAGCCGGTCCGTTTCCAGCGGCTGCGTTCCGGCGTGGCGCATGGCACACACCTCCCTATTTTAGAAAGTATGCATAGGATAGCACAAATTTTGCGTTCCTGCAAGCGGGAACACGAAAAAAGCTTGACCACACGGCGTTTGTGCATTAAACTGAAAGCCAAGTGTTTTTGTAGGAAAAAGGAGAATCCCATCATGAAGGATGTGCGTGAAATTCTGGCCGCAAGGCCCCTGCTGTTTGACGGCGGCATGGGTACCTATTATAAAGCAAAGCCCGGGCAGGAGTGTGAGCAGGCCAATCTCTTGGACCCGGAAGGCATTCTGGCCGTGCACCGCGCATATCTGGAAGCGGGGGCCGATGCCATCAAATCGAACACCTTTGGCCTGCCGCGCATGGCGGCGGCGCAGAACCCCCTGTGGGAAGCGCTGGCGGATGAGGGCTGGAAGCTGGCCGCGCAGGCGGCTGCAAAGACCGGCGCTGCCGTGTTTGCCGATCTTGGCCCGGCCCCGGACACCGAAGCGCTGCCTGCCGCACAGGCGTACACGGCGCTGGCCCGGCGGTTTGCCGCGCTGGGCGCAAAGAACTTTCTGTTTGAGACCCTGAGCACCGATGCCGGTGTGGCCGAAGCGGCCCGGCAGATCAAAGAGAGCGTTCCGGATGCCTTTATTCTGGTGTCCTTTGCGGTGCTGCCG
Organism: uncultured Faecalibacterium sp.; assembly: GCA_934511465.1. GTDB lineage: Bacteria > Bacillota > Clostridia > Oscillospirales > Ruminococcaceae > Faecalibacterium. The sequence goes on from CAKSWG010000036.1 coordinate 15,373, forward strand.
GACGGCTACACCCGTGAGGGCCGGCACTGCACCCAGCTGGTGCGCAGCATGACCGCCTGCGGTGCAGTGGATGCCGTGGGCCTGAACTGCGTGTCCGCCCCCGGTGCCATGCGCACACTGGTGCAGCAGCTGGGCGAGACGAAGCTGCCGCTCTCGGTCATGCCCAACGCGGGCTATCCGGTGGTCACCCGCACCCGGGTGCAGTATCAGGGCAAGCCGGAGTACTTTGCCCGGGAGCTGGCCCGCCTTGCCGCCGAGGGCGTGCGCATTCTGGGCGGCTGCTGCGGCACCACGCCTGCCCACATTGCGGCCCTGCGCACGGCGCTGGATGCGCTGCCGGAGCACCTGCCCGCCGCCCCGGCGGCACCCGTTTCCACGCCCGCAAAGCCGGAAGTGGAAAAAGACGATGCCTTTCTGCGCAAGCTGAACGCGGGCAAAAAGGTGATCGCCATTGAACTGGATTCCCCCAAGGACGCCGACCTGACCGGCTATCTGGAAGGTGCCCGCCGTTTGCAGGCTGCGGGGGCGGACCTGCTCACCATTGCGGACTGCCCCATTGCCCGGGCACGCATGGATTCCTCGCTGGTGGCCTGCCGGGTGCACCGGGAGCTGGGGCTGAACGTGCTGCCCCACATGACCTGCCGCGACCGCAACCTGAACGCCACCAAGGCCCTGCTGCTGGGCCTGTACGCCGAGGGCGTGCGGGAGGTGCTGGCCATCACCGGCGACCCCATCCCCACCGCCGAGCGGGACGAGGTGAAGAACGTGTACCAGTTCAACTCCCGCAAGCTGGCGCAGTACATCGTCTCGCTGGCAGGCGAGGGTCGGGAAATGCCCTCGCCCCTCACCGTGTTCGGTGCGCTGAACCTGAACGCCCGCAACTTTGATGTGGAGCTGCGCCGTGCACAGGAAAAGCTGGAAAACGGCATGAGCGGCTTCCTCACCCAGCCGGTGCTCTCCGCACAGGCGGTGGAAAACCTGAAAAAGACCCGGGAAGCGCTGGGCACTAAGGCCAAAATTCTGGCCGGCATCATGCCGGTGGTCAGCCAGCGCAACGCCGTCTTTATGGAGAACGAGGTCAACGGCATCCATGTGGACGCTGCGATCATCGAGCGCTTTGCCGGGCTGGACCGTGCGCAGGGCGAAGAACTGGGCTTGGAAGTCTCGGTGGAGGCCGCACAGGCCGCAGCGCCCTATGCGGACGGCTTCTACCTGATGACCCCCTTCAACCGCATTGCCCTGATGGAGCGGCTCATTGCAAGGCTGAAAGAGGAAGGAATTGCAGATTAAAATGGCCGACGCGTTCGCTCTGGCCATCTTCAGCGGAAAAACATTTTTTATATTTGCGTTTGTCGTGGCCTGCGGGCCACTCCAAACGCGTTTTCACGAATAAGGCCCAAACCGCAAGATGCAGCGGGATAAATTCTTTTGAAGAAAAAGTAATTGACAAATCGCACAAAAAACGCTATATTCTTTTTATAAATGCGTTGAAGAAGAGTGCGCACCGCATTTGCCGTTCAGAGAGCCGGAGAATGCTGCGAATCCGGTACGGTCGGGCGGTGTGCTGTCACTTTGGAGCAGGAGCGGTGAGCTGAAGAGCAAGCCGCTCTCGGAGCTGTCCCACGTTACCGGGGCATCAAGGGGCGCAGGATGCTCTGCGCAATTTGGGTGGTACCGCGGTTATTACAGCCGTCCCATGGAACGTTCCGTGGGACGGCTTTTTTCGTCCCACTTCATCATTTTTTACTGGGAGGACCCTATGAAAGAACTTGCAAAACAGTACGATCCCAGCCAGGTGGAAGACCGCATCTACCAGTTCTGGCTGGACGGCGGCTACTTCCACACGAAGGCCGACCCCGACAAGAAACCCTACACCATCGTCATGCCGCCCCCGAACGTTACCGGTCAGCTGCACATGGGCCATGCGGTGGATAACACCATGCAGGACATCCTCATCCGCACCAAGCGGATGCAGGGCTACGCCGCCCTGTGGGTGCCCGGTACCGACCACGCCTCGATTGCCACCGAAGCCAAGGTGGTGGAGGCCATGCGTGCCGAGGGCCTGACCAAGGAGATGGTGGGCCGCGATGGTTTTCTGGACCGTGCATGGGCATGGAAGACCAAGTACGGCAACCGCATCGTCAGCCAGCTGAAGAAGCTGGGCAGCAGCTGCGACTGGGAGCGCGAGCGCTTTACCATGGACGAGGGCTGCTCTGAGGCCGTCAAGGAAGTGTTCGTGCGTCTGTACGACAAGGGCCTGATCTACCGCGGCAACCGCATGGTCAACTGGTGCCCCCACTGCAACACCTCCATTTCCGACGCCGAGGTGGAGTACGAGGAGAAGGACGGCAGCTTCTGGCATCTGCTGTACCCGGTCAAGGAGACCGGCGAGATGCTGGAGCTGGCTACCACCCGTCCCGAGACCATGCTGGGCGATAC
>CAKSWG010000037.1 GCA_934511465.1 uncultured Faecalibacterium sp.
TCCTTATTATACTCTTTCGCTCACCAGCTGGAAACCCTCTTTTGCAAGTTCTGCACGGATCTGCTCGATCTGCGCCGCGTCGCGGGTCTCAAGGGTGAGCTTGAGGAAGCAGCTGGAGATGGGCATGTTGGGGTCAGAACCATCGTGCTGCACCGACACCACATTGCTGCCGCAGCGGGAAACGATCTCCGCCACCTTCTTCAGCTGGCCGGGCTTGTCCTCCAGTGCGATGGTCATGTTGGCCTTGCGGCCGCTCATCACCAGACCGCGGGTGATGACGCGGTTGAGGATGTTCACATCGATGTTGCCGCCGGAGACAACGCAGGCCACCTTTTTGCCCTCGACCGGCAGCTTGTGGAACAGCACTGCAGCCACCGGCACGGCTCCGGCACCCTCGGCCACCAGCTTCTGGTTCTCCATCAGGGAGAGGATGGCGGCAGCGGTCTCATCCTCGGTGACGGTGACGATATCATCCACATACTGTTCGCAGATCTGGTAGGTCAGCTCACCGGGCGTCTTGACCTGAATGCCGTCTGCAAAGGTGGAGGCTGCTTTCAGGGTCTGATACTTGTGCTCATGCAGACTGCGGTACATGCTGGGGGCACCCTCGGCCTGCACGCCGTACACCTTTACCTCCGGGCGCAGGCTCTTGATGGCAAAGGCCACGCCGGAGATCAGGCCGCCGCCGCCCACCGGCACAACGACCGCATCCACATCCGGCAGCTGATCCAGAATTTCCAGACCGATGGTCCCCTGCCCCGCGATGACCTGCTCATCGTCATAGGGGTGGATAAAGGTCATGCCGGTCTCTTCCTGCAGCTCTACGGCCTTGTCGTGGGCGTCGTCATAGGTGCCGGGCACCAGACACACTTCTGCGCCCAGATTCTTGGTGTTCTCCACCTTCATGATGGGCGCACCGTCCGGCATGCAGACGATGCTTTTGATGCCGCGGCGGGTGGCAGCCAGTGCCACGCCCTGCGCATGGTTGCCCGCAGAGCAGGCGATCACGCCCTTGGCGCTCTCCTCTGCGGAGAGCTGGCTGATCTTATAGTAAGCGCCGCGCACCTTGAAGCTGCCGGTGGCCTGCAGGTTCTCGGTCTTCAGGTACAGATGGCAGTCCTTGGAAAGCTTGGATGCCTCAATGAGGTCGGTCTTGCGGGCAACGTCCTTGAGCACAAAGGCGGCGTGGTAGATCTTATCCAGAGTCAGCATGGTGGTTCTCCCTCTATATGACACATTTTACTATAATTGCATGGTTTTCAGTATAGATTAGCAAAGTTGTTTTGTCAAATGAATTTCCTTCACGATAAAAGCCGCAGAAAAGAGAGCGGCAATGTTTTCCGTCAAGACCGGCACGGCAGCTGCCTCTTGCCGCCCCGACCCCACCCGTGAAAAAGGGGTTCTGAAAAGCCCGCAGGCTTTTCAGAACCCCAAAATCTCAAATAATTCTTCCGCTGAAGCTGCCCAAAGCAGCGCGGAGGGCATTTTGCCGCGCAGCGGCATTACCGTCCGCGTCCACCGCCGCCGCCATGGCTGGAGCCGCCGCCCATTCCACCGAAGGAGCCGCCGCCGAACGAGCCGCCCCCAAAGGAGCCGCCTCCGCGGGAGCCGCCGAAGGACCCGCCGCCAAAGCCGCCGCCCATGGGAGGACGGGGCGGACGCCGGTTGTTGTTCCGGGGCGGGCGGGGCCGGTCATTGCGGGGGCCGGGGCCATAGCCCGGACCGTATCCGGGACCGAAGCCGGGGCCCGGAGGAGGCGGCGGGCCGGGACGGCGCCGCCGGGCCGAGCCTGCCAAGTAGCCCCATGCGAAGGGGCCCCAGTTCCAGCCCACTGCATGGCCGATGGGTGCAATGAACACCCGGAACACGAACAGCACGATGATCAGCATTACCAGCAGGGACATGAACAGGATCACAATGCCCAGAACGACATCCTCAAAGGTGGTGGGGCCGTCGTCCGGCTCCGCGTAGCCGCCATCGTCGTAGCTGCCGCCCGAAAGGCTGACGCCGTAGATGTCTGCAATGGTGTCGGCCACATTGTTGGCACAGGTGGTCACGGCACCGTCGTAGTCGCAGGCGGCAAAGTCGTTTTCCATGGTCTGGGCGATGGCGCTGGCCTGACTTTCCAGCGTGGTGTTGTGGAAGCCGTCGCCGTAGGTCACATAGTAATCGCCATCCTCGTAGATGGGCGACTCCATCACCAGCAGGATCAGCACGCCGTTGTTGTTTGCGGCATCGCCAATGCCCCATGCGTTGAAAGCCTGTGTTGCATAATCCTCAGTGGAATAATTGCCCGTATAATCTACAGTCAGTACGCCGATCTGTGCCCCGTTGCAGCTTTGTTCCAGCTGGGCATTCAGGTCGATGATGGTCTGGGTGGTGCTGTCGCTCAGAACGTTGGCATCATCCACCACACACTGATCTCTGGGCAGGTCCGGCAGGCTGGCGGCGGCAAATGCCGCCGGGCACAGGGCCGCTGCGCCCACCACAAGGGCCAGCACCAGAGCGCTCACGCGCTTTGCAAAATTTTTCATGCGAAGGGTTCAACCTCCTTTACTCCGGCAATGCTGCCCAGCACGCTGGCCGGAAAGCCGCCGGTCTCTTTCTGGTAGTCGTAAACGGCATCGTTGTACTGCAGGGTGCCGATGATGGTAGCCGCACTGTTGAACTGGCCGTACTGGCCCTGCACCGCGCCCATCTTCATGGGGTCTGCGGCCTGCTCCTGCAGTTTTGCATAGAGCTGGTCGATCCGCGAACCCAGCACCTCGTTGGCCTGATACAGTGCGTGCATCGTGCTGCCCTGATAATAGGGCAGCGAGGTCAGCGCCTGCGCTTTGCCGCCGTTCTGCACCGCTTCCAGACAGGCCGAGAAGTCGTTCAGCGCGGTCTGTGCAGCCTGCACCTCGGCGCTGTCGGTCCCCAGCGTGTTGCCGGCGGTGGTGATGATGTTCGCCGCCGTGTTCATGCGGGTGGTCAGCTCCTCGCTGAGGTTATAGCCGTTGTCTGCCGCCACACCCACCGTGTACCATTTGCGGGCTTCGTTGTACCGGCTGCGCAGCTTGGCGCTGCCAAAGCCCAAAAAGGCCGCCAGCATCACCACCACGCTCAGGGCCAGCGCCGCCGCCCGGGTGGAAAGGGCGGCAGGCAGCTTTGCTTCCAGCCCTGCCAGCTTCTGCTGCAAAGGGGTCAGCGGCACAGCCTGCTCCGGCTGCTTTTGTTCGCGGTAGCTGCCCGCGTCAAAGCCGCCGGGAGTGCTGTTCTGTTTTTGCGAAAAATCTGCGTTTGCCATTTCAGCTCCGGATCTCCATCATTTTTGCTTTCAGTTCGTCCTCGATGCGGTTCAGCTCCTGCTCGGCGGCGGCACGCTTTGCGCGGCCCTCGCTCTGGATCTTGTTCAGCTCGTCCAGCGTCTCGATCAGGCTCTTGTTGGTCTGCTGCAGGGTCTCGATGTCCACCACACCGCGCTGGGACTCCTTGGCGGTCTCGATGGTACCAATCTTGAGGGCCTCGGCGTTCTTCTTGAGCAGGTCGTTGGTCATATCGGTAACGGCACGCTCGGCCTGCATGGCCTGCTGGCTGTGGGCCAGACCCAATGCCAGCACCATCTGGTTCTTCCACAGCGGGATGGTGTTGACGATGGTGGACTGGATCTTTTCCGCCATCATGGTGTTGTTGTTCTGCAAAAGGCGGATCTGGGGGCCCATCTGCAGGCTGATGTTGCGGGTGAGCTCCAGATCGTAGAGCTTTTTCTCAAACCGCTCGCACTGATCGGCCAGATCGCGGGCAGCCTGTGCGTCCTCCGGCAGGCCGGAAACCTTGGCCTTGTCCATGGCCTGCTGCAGCTCGTTTGCCCGCACATCGGCCAGCTTCTTTTTGCCGGCCAAAATATACATGCTCAGCTCCTTGAAGTAGGCCATGTTCAGATCATACATCTTATCCAGCATGGCGATGTCCTTGAGCAGCTGCACCTGATGGCCCTCCAGCATGGACTGGATCTTTTCCACGTTGGTCTCGGCCTTGTTGTACTTCATCTTCATGGCATCCAGCTGGTCGCCCTTCTTCTTGAAGAAGCCCAGAATGCCCTTTTTTTCCTCCTCACCGGCATCAAAGCTCTTCAGCTCACCGATCAGGCTGGTGATCATGTCGCCCACCTCGCCCAGATCCTTGGTGGACACCTTGGAGAGCGCAGCCTCGGAGAAATCGCCGATCTTTTTCTGGCAGGCAGAGCCGTACTGCAGCACCTGCTGGCTGTTGGTAATGTCGATCTTCTCAGCGAACTGGTCCACCATGGCCTGCTCCTCCGGGGTCAGGTTCACCTGTGCCTCCGGAGCGGGGGCTTCCTGCTGGACGGGCGCAGCCTTTTCCTCCGCTGCCGGGGCGGGGTCCAGCGTCAGGGTGGGCACAGCGGGTGCATCCAGATCAAAGTTGAATGTATTGTCTGCCATAAGAGATTCCTTCCTTTCCAAATACCGGTTACCTTTTTCTTCAGCTCAGTCCCTGCCCCTTGAGCATGCTCTGCAGCACCGTGATGTCTGCAGAAAGGTCCATGCTCTCGGCGGCGTACAGGGCATCCAGCTGGTTTTCAAACGCCGTGGCAATGGAAGCAGCATTGTGCTCCACCTCGGTACGGATGGCTGCGGCATTCTCGCCGCGCACGCCCTGCTTTGCCAGCTTTGCATACTGCTGCAGCACGTTCACCGCATCCGGCAGGTAGTAGTTTGCGAACCTGCGCACCTGCTTTGCCTTTTCCGGGTTTGCTTCCACCGCCTCCACAATGGAGCGGCCCGCTTTTTCCATGCGGGTCATGGCGGCAGAGAGCTGCGGGTCCGGCAGCTGCTCGTTGAGGGTGTGCAGGGTATCCAGTTTCTGCTGGATGTCGGTCAGCATCGCGTCCACATCCTCCACGCCGGTGTGGAAGGGCACTTCGTGCTCCACCACCCGGGGCGGGCAGACCTTCTGCGCCGCGCCAAAGGCGATCAGGGCGCCGCCCAGCGCTGCCAGCAGCGCCCACAGCTTATACACCGGCAGTACCGCGCACAATCCCAAAAAGACCAGCGCCATTGCATAAAACGGCAGAACGCTGGGCTTCTGGGTGCGGATGATCTTACTCATGAACCTTCTCCTTCTTTGGGGTAGCTTCCCCTTATGTTACCCATGATACCGCACCCGGCGAAAAACGCAAGGGTTTCACGGATAATTTACAACCTTGCAATCATTTGGAAATCCACGGGCCCAGCGCTTCGCCCCAGACCGCGCGCAGCATTTCCGGGCGGCAGGCGGCGTTTGCCGGGCTGGTGCTGGGCAGCCTGACGGCCGCGATGCCGGACACCGGCTGCAGATACTTTGTATAGATGCGGTAAGCCGTCGCACCGTTGCAGAACACCGCCTCGATGGGTGCCTTTGCCAGCAGTGCGGCGATATCATTCGGCACCGCATCCCGGATGGAAGCGTCCGACGCCCCGGTGATGGTGCAGCGTTCCAGCGTGTCCCAGAGGGCCAGACCATGGCGCAGGATGATCTGCTTTTTGGCTTCGATATCCTCCCGCGCGGGCGTCTGCTCCCCGGTCAGCGCGGCCAGCATGGGCCAGAAGCGGTTCTGCGGGTGGCCGTAGTAAAAGGCCATCTCGCGGCTTTTGGGGCTGGGCCACGTGCCCAGGATCAGCGCCCGGCTGTGCTCGTTATACACCGGGTCAAAGCTCATTGTCCGCCTGCACTTTCAATATTGCCCCATGCAGAACCAAGATCCCTGCCGGACGGCACCGCTGTGGGGCCGTCGAACCACAGCTCCTCGATCAGATTCGCAAGGCCGTCCTCCCGCACGTCGCCAATGATGCGGTCGGCGGCAGCCTTTGCGTCCGGCGTGCCGTTTGCCATGCAGCAGCCAAGGCCCGCTGCCTTCAGCATGCCCACATCGTTGGCAGAATCGCCTGCCGCTACGGCATCGGCCAGCGTCAGACCCATTTTTTCACACAGGTCGGCAAGGCCCACGCCCTTGTCCATTCCACCGCGCACGATGTCGTAGTAGCACAGGCCGTCGGCATTCTGCGCACCCACCTGCATCCAGTGCAGGCCCAGATGGCCGTACTTTGCCGCAAAATCTGCCACGTGCTCCGGCGGCACTGCCGCAAAGGCCGCGTGGGGCATGTCGATCAGGTGACGGTCCTGATCTTCGCCATCCACGCAGTCCAGCCCGATGCTGTTCATCTGCTGGTAGCCCCTGTGCAGATATTCATACTCGCAGTAGGCGTAGCAGGCATCCCTGAAATTGAACTGCAGCGGATAGTTATAATCCTCGCAGAAATCCACCAGCGCATACATTTCCTCAGCGGTGAGCGGGTGCTCTGCCACGATGCGGCCCTCGCGGTCCACCACGCAGGCACCGTTGCAGGTGATGGCGTAGTCGAACCGGATGCCGCCCAGCTGCCCCTTGAGGCTGACGCACGGATAGGCACGGCCGGTGCTGAGCACGAATCTGCCGCCTGCGGCCTGCAGCTTCTTTACCGCCTTGACCACCTTCTGGCGGGGCTTGCTCTCGCCAAAGGGCACCAGTGTATTGTCATAATCGCTTGCCAGAATCTTATATTGCATTCTTTTCTCCCCTATGGAACCAGTTTTGTACCAGTATACCATACTTTTTAAATTTTGTGGTGCATTTGTGCATAAAAATAAGGCTGTTGCACGGGATCTCCTGCAATAGCCTCATACGCCGTTCTTCTCAGATCGTCCAGTTCCGGCTTACCGACCAGGTACATTTCCGAGAAGGCGGGCCAGAGCGAGGATGAGATCATCCAGAACATGAGCAAACTTTATAAGAATGTGGTCGTTCTGGACTCCGGTGCGGGCTTTTTTGCCCTTCTGGCTGCGGCGCCGGCACCCGAAGTTCCCGGTGCAGCACAGTTCCAGCTGATGGAACTTCTGCAAAGCCTTGCGCAGCAGGGCCGGACCGTCGTGATGGTTTTGCACGACCTTGCACACGCGATGCAGTACAGCGATGCCGTGGGTGTGTTCGCAGACGGAAAACTTGCCGCCTTTGCAGAACCCTCCCAACTGTATGAGCAGAAGATCTGGGAGGAAGCGTTTCAGGTAAAACTCTGTAAGGCACTGGATGGAACATCTTATATCAAGCCGCTGGAAAGAAGCGTACTGTTTCATGCTGTTACCCCCCTTGTTTCAAAAACGGGGCTGTTGCAAAATAAAAATGCGATAGCAGCTTACACAAAGAGATAGTGCAAACAAGAGAAACAGGGCGTTCCCGACGGGGAACGCCCTGTTGTACATATCGCTCTTGTCTGTGGATTTTCAGGGTGCGTCCATTCAGGGCGCACCTTGTTTTTGTTTTGAGAAAAAACTTGAGAAATAAATCTTAGGCCTTTGTTAGGATCAGGCACTCATACGGACGCAGGGCATCGTTTCTGTCAGGATAGTTTCCCAGCAGCTTATCTGCGTCTGCCCAGCCCTCTGGCAGGGTGTAAGGTGCGTCATGCTCAGTCAGGTTGCACAGCACCAGCAGTTCTTCCCCATCTTCGGCACCATAGCGGCGGTAAGCCAACAAATCGGCATTGTCCGGGTAAAGAAACTCGATCTTGCCCTCGCTGATGACCTTGTGGGTCTTGCGCAGATGCACCAGCATCTTGTAAAAGCTGCGCACAGAATCTGGGTCATCCATCTCAGCAGCGGCGTTGATGGCCTTGTAGTTGTCCGCCAAACCAATCCACGGAGTGCCGGTGGTAAACCCGGCGTTCTCGCTCGCGTCCCACTGCATCGGGGTGCGGCTGTCGTCGCGGCTGCGCTGTGCAATGATGTCCAGCGTCTCGGCCTCGGTCTTGTCCTGCTCTCGCAGGATCCTGTAGTAGTTGAGGCTCTCGACGTCGCGGTACTGCTCGATTTTCGTGAAGTGCGGGTTCGTCATGCCCAGTTCTTCGCCCTGATAAATGTAGGGGGTGCCGCGCATAAAATGGATCGCTGCCGCCAGCATTTCGGCACTTTGTTTCCAATATTTTCCGTCACTTCCAAAGCGGCTCACCGCACGGGGCTGGTCATGGTTGCACCAGAACAGGGCATTCCAGCCGTTGTGCTCCTGCATTCCTTCCTGCCAGGTCTGGAACAGCTTCTTCAGCGCCATGTGGTCAGGCGGCATCAGTTCCCACTTCTGACCATTCTTGTAATCCACCTTCAGGTGGTGGAAATTGAAGCACATCGTCAGCTCGTGATTGCCCTCAGCGGTGTAGCCGATGCAGTTTTCCAGCGTGGTGGAGGACATCTCCCCCACCGTGATCATGCCGTCGATGCCGCCCGCGGCGACCAGCTCCTTCAGGTACTTGTGGACGTTGCGGCCATCGGTGTAGAAGCGGCGGCCGTCGCCCTCAAAATCGTCCTCATAGACCTCCGGCTTGGAGATGACGTTGATGACGTCGAAACGGAAACCCTTGATGCCCTTCGCCTTCCAGAAGCGCAGGATGTCGGCCATTTCCTCCCGCACGGCGGGGTTCTCCCAGTTCAGGTCGGCTTGCATCACATCGTACAGGTGCAGATACCACTTGCCGAGCCATGGTACATATTCCCACGCAGGGCCGCCGAATTTCGACACCCAGTTCGTCGGGTAGCAGTCGGGCGTGCCGTCCTTGAAGATGTAATAGTCCTGGTACTTTTTGTCGCCCGCCAGTGCTTTTTTGAACCACTCATGCTCGGTGGAGGTGTGGTTGAACACCATGTCCAGCATCAGGCCGATGCCGCGCCTGTCCGCCTCGCGGATAAGCTCCTCCAGATCCTCCATCGTGCCGTAGCGCGGGTCAACGGCACGGTAGTCGGCCACATCATAGCCGTTGTCGCGCTGGGGCGAGGGGAAGAACGGCGTCAGCCAGAGATAGTCAACGCCCAGGTCGGCGAGGTAGTCCAGTTTCGCGGTGACGCCCTTCAAATCGCCGAAGCCGTCACCGTTCGAGTCCATGAAGGATTTCGGGTAAATTTGGTAGACAACTTTATCTTTAAAATCATTCATGGTACACACCTCACAAAATCAGGCAACGCCTTTTTTCCTGCCGACGATGACGGTCAGCACAAAGGGGACGACGATGGCAATGACCATGCACAGCGCAAAGCTGAGCATATAGGCGGGCTGGATTGACAAAATACCAGGGATGCCGCCGACACCGATGGCGTTGGCCGTGGTGGAAGTTGCCACACAGACGACCGCTGCGATGGCAGATCCAATCATGCCGCAGATAAACGGGAAGTGGAATTTCAGGTTGACACCGAACATGGCAGGCTCGGTAACGCCCAGATAGCAGGAGATGCAGGAGGGAACGTTGACTTCCTGTGCGGCAGCATTCTTGCGCTGCAGGTAGATCATGCCCAGCACGGCGGAGCCCTGTGCAATGTTGGAAAGGGCGATCATGGGCCACAGCATCGTACCGCCGAAGTCGGCGATCAGCTGCATATCGATGGCGTTGGACATGTGATGCAGGCCGGTGATGACCAGCGGGGCATAAACAAAACCGAAGATTGCGCCAAAGACCACGCGGAAGGAGCCGGAAATGCCGGCGTAGACGATGTCAGAAATGAAGGTGCCGATCTTCCAGCCGATGGGGCCAAGGACAGTGTGGGCGATGATGACGGACAGCACCAGCGAGCAGAAGGGCACAACGATCATCGAGATGACCGGCGGGCAGATCTTGCGGAAGAATTTTTCCAGATAGACCAGCGTGAACGCGGCCAGCATGGCGGGAATGACCTGCGCCTGATAGCCAATCATGTTGATGGTGAAGAAGCCAAAATCCCATTTCGGGATGTCCGCCGCTGCCGTGGACGCGACGGCGTAAGCGTTGAGCAGCTGGCCGGAGACGAGCGTCAGGCCGAGGACGATGCCCAGGCTTTGGGTCGTGCCCATTTTCTTTGTGACAGACCAGCAGATGCAGACCGGCAGCATATGGAAGATGGCTTCGCCAATCAGCCACAGGAAGCTGTCAACGCCGGACCAGAACTGGCTGATGTTGCACAGCGTCTGGGTGCCGTTATTAAAAAAGTAGATGCTGTCAATGCAGTTGCGGAAGCCGAGAATCAAACCGCCGGTGATGATGGCGGGAATCAATGGGGCAAAAATCTCCGCAAGCACGCTCATGACCTTCTGCAATGCGTTCTGGTTCTGCTTGGCTGCGCTCTTGACAGCATCCTTGGAAACACCGTCAATGCCGGATACCGCAATGAAGTCATTGTAGAAATCGCTGACCGTGTTGCCGATGATGACCTGGAACTGGCCCGCCTGGGTGAAAGTGCCCTTGGCGGATTTCAGTGCCTCGATCTTGGCAACGTCCGCCTTGGCGGGATCGTTCAGCACAAAACGCATCCGGGATACACAGTGCGAAACTGCTGCGATGTTCTCTTTGCCGCCCACATACGCAAGGAGCAGCTTTGCGTCTTCTTGGTATTTTCCCATGACTCTTTTCTCCTTTATCTTTTTGATGATTCATCCAAACTTGTTCATACAAGTTTTGTTTGTGGTTTCAGTATAGTTCACTTGTTCAGACAAGTCAAGCAGATTTACAAAAAAACATGTTCTGTTTGAAAATTTTTGGCATCTCAGACAAGAGAATGCCTTGAAATTCAGGCGCAATCACGGTATACTGAAACAAATGTTTGAACAAGTTGAGGGAAACAGCCATGCCAAAAGCAAAATATGAAGGAATTTACCGCAGTATCAAAAAACGGATCGAAGCGCAGGACTATCCTTACCAGTCCCTGCTTCCCAGTGAAAATACGCTGATTGCAGAATACGACTGCTCCCGCAACACGGTGCGCCGTGCAATTGCGGAACTGATTGCCGACGGCTATGTGCAGTCCATGCAGGGACGGGGCGTTCGGGTCATCTACCAGCCGGTGGGAAAGACGACCTTTACCATCGGCGGCATCGAGACATTTCAGGAGACCGCCCACCGCAATCATCTGCAAGCCGTTACCCGTGTCATTCGGTTTGAGACCATCATCGCGACCGAACAGTTTGCTGCGGAAAGCGGATTTTCTGAGGGCGATGAATTGTGGGCGGTACAGCGTGTGCGTTATCTGGACGGAAAAGCACTGATTCTGGACATCAACTACTTTTTAAAGGAATTTGTACCCGGACTGACAGAGGAAATCGCATCCCATTCCATCTATGATTTTATTGAAAACGTGCTTGGAATGCAGATCATCACCAGCAAACGGCGCATCACGGTGGAACACGCAACTGCCCGTGATGAAAAGCTGCTGGATATGGACGGCTATGATTGCGTGGCGGTGGTGGTAAACCAGACCTTCAACTCCGACGGGATGCTGTTCGAGTACACCCAGTCCCGGCATCAGCCGGACTATTTCTGTTTTCAGGACATTGCCACCCGAAAGAAAAACTAAAGGCGATGTGCTTCGCTATAAAGCACATCGCCCAAACTCAACTCATGCAATTTTCATATCTACCGTCTGCCGCAAAGAGCAGATGATATTTTTCTAATCCTCTAGCCCATGGCTCCCAGCCACATTCTTCAAATATTCCTTCGTGTCACCGTTCAGAATCAAGTCTGCATAGCCCAACGGGTCATTGTAGATGAGGTAGTCTAACTCTGCCCTCTGGGCCATGGTCACATCCAACGCATCCTCGACCCCGGTGCAGTCGATGGAAATGTAAAACAAAAAGACAGTGGACAGTCTGCCTCCCGGTAGACATTCCTACAGGTTGGGAACCGCGGCGGAATCTGGTGGTCAGGGCCTTACGGGTTGCGTTTGCTGATTTTTCTGCAGCCCCTTGGCAGGGCTTTGAAAAATCAGAACGCGGCCCCAACAACTCCTCCCTGTTTCAGCCGCTGGCTGCGGTCGTCGTCGTTGCTGTTCAAGTCCTCTTCCGCACCGAAAAAGAAAAACCAGCACACAATGTGTACTGGTTTTTCTTGGTGCAGGAATGCAATCCCAATCCGAACCATTTCCCTTTGATGCGGCTTGGGCCGCTTCCTCAAATGTGATGGTCTGTGTACCTTCTTTATAGTTGAAAGTTATTAAAACCTTATCATCATACAGATAAATTGAATTGATGAACGTATCCACCAACGCCTGCCGCTGGTCCTTCAGGCTCATGTCCAGCTTACGGAACCGCAGCAGCCAGAACCGGATGAACTCCTCCGTGACCTTGGGCTTTGCCAGCTTTTCTTCCGCAATACGGTCCTCAAGCTCACGCTTGGTTTCTTCCAGCTGCTCTAGCCGTTCCTTGGTGGAGCTGGTCAGGATGCCGGCCTGAATCGCATTCAGCATATTCTGGATACCAGATTCTGCATCCCGGAGCTGCTTCTCATAGAGAGGAAGATTGGTGTTCTCCCGGTCTTGCAGCTCCATGACCTTGGCGATAATGGATTCCATAGCGGCATCGTCCTTGACAAGCTGCATGGTCTGATTGACCACCAGATCTTCCAGCCACTGTTTACGGACGGTCTTTTTCTTGCATCCTTTATGCTTCTTTGCGGTGGCACATTTATAGTAGCGGTGGACTTCTCCCGTCCGGCTCGTGCCGCTCTCTCCAAACATCAACGCACCGCAATGACCGCAGAACAGCTTGGTGGTGAGCAGGTAGTCATCCTCTGCCTTTCTCCGGGCAGGGGCTTTCTTGTTTTTCAACATCTTCTTCTGCACATCGTCGAAAAGTTCCACCGACACGATAGGCGGAATCGCATCGGGAATCAGGATGTCACGGTATTTCAGTTCTCCGATGTAGCAGCGGTTGCTCAGCATATGTTGGATGGTATTGAAAGTCATCGGCCCGCCACGCTTGTTTTTGATGCCCTTTTCATTGAGCCAGTCCCGAATTTCCCGCATGGTCTGACCATCGTTATACCGCTGAAACGTCTCAGCTACAAACGGCGCAGTCATCGGATCAATCTCAAAATGGCGGTCTGCATTGATGGTATATCCAAAGGGGATAGCACCGCCGGTAAACTTTCCTTTCAGTGCGTTTTCGGTCATGCCGCGCACAACCTTTTCAGACAGGTCAGCGGAATAATACTCGGCATAACCTTCCAGCACCGATTCCAGAATGATGCCCTCCGGCCCCTCGGAGATGATCTCGGTGGCAGACATGAGCTTGATACCATTTTTCTTCAACTGGGTCTTATACCGGGCACTGTCGTAGCGGTTCCGGGCAAAACGGTCGAGCTTCCAGACCAGCACGATGTCAAACAGCTTCTTGTCGCTGTCTTTTATCATCTGTTGGAACTCCGGGCGGTTGTCCGTCTTGGCAGAGATGGCACGGTCAATATAGTGCTTGACGATGGTGATGCCGTTCTTCTCCGCATAGGCCGTGCATTCACGAATCTGGCCTTCGATGGATTCTTCACGCTGGCTGTCAGTAGAATAGCGGGCATAGATCGCGGCGGTCATGGTAAGCACCTCTCTTTTATACATCAATGGACGGTGGAGTGTTCATTTCGAGGAAGTATTTCGTATAATATATACCATACTTTTCATCCTATTGCAATAGGTTTATAGAATGTCATTTTTCCTGATTGTCATTTTTATGATGGACTCCTGTACAAATTTCGGCTGAACGGTATTCAAAAAGGATGTTCTATCCCATGACAGAGCATCCTTTTGAAACAGCTTTCTCTTTATAGCTTTAAATCGTCCAATTCCGGCTTGCCGACTGCAGATCCACCATGTGGGCATACAAGCCCTTCCGGGCGTACAGCTCTGCCGGGCTGCCCTGCTCGGCCACGATGCCGCCCGACAGCACCACCACCTGATCCGCACCGGCTACGGTGCGCATCCTGTGGGCGATGATGAGGACGGTTTTGTTTTTTATGAGTCGGGATAGTGCCTCCTGAATGGCAGTTTCGTTTTCCACATCCAAGCTGGCGGTGGCCTCGTCCAGCAGGATGATGGGCGCATCCTTCAGAAAAGCACGGGCGATGGAAATGCGCTGACGCTCGCCGCCGGAAAGGGCACAGCCGTTCTCACCGATGTTGGTGTTCCACTTGTCCGGCAGCTTTTCGGCAAATTCCTCGCAGTTTGCCAGCTTTGCCGCCGCAAGGACCTCCTCGTCGGTAGCACCCTTGCGCCCCAGACGGATATTTTCCAGGATCGTGTTGTCAAACAGGGTCACATCCTGAAAGACGATGGAATACAGGCTCATGAGCTTTTCCGGGTCGATTTGGGAAACCTCCATGCCGCCCACGGTGATGCTGCCTTTCTGGTAATCCCAGAACCGTGCCGCCAGCCGGGAAACGGTAGTTTTGCCGCCGCCGGAGGGGCCGACCAGTGCAGTGACCTCGCCTTGCTTTGCCGTAAAGGAAACGTCTTTCAGCACTGTCTCACCGGAGTTGTAGGCAAAACCCACATGATCAAACACGATGTCGCAGCCCTGATTGGTCAGCTGCTCGCTGCCGGTCTGCAGGTGAGCGCCCAGAATCTCGTTCATCCGCCCCACATTGGTGCGCATGGCGATGACCGCCGCCAGATTCTGCAACGCGCCCTGCATGGGGTCGTACATCCGGGATGCCGCCATCAGGAACAGAAACAGAGTCAGCACGTCGATGTTGCCCTGCACCAGCAGCACCGAGCCGGTGAGCGCCACCGATGCAATGCCCAGCTTGAGCACCATGCCGGCGGAGGACACAAACAGCGCTGTTTCCAGCTCTGCCACAATAGACTGCTTTTCCACTGCCCGAATTTTGTCGGAAAGGCCGGACAGATACCGCTGCTCCGCATTGCTGGCTTTCAGGTCCCGGAGGGTCTCGATATACTCCTGAATGCCGTCCGCACAGGCCATTTTCGCCGCCATGGTCTTGGCCTGCACCTTGTCCTGCACCCAGTAGCTGCCCACCACGATGGCAACAGATACCGGGATGACCCACAGTGCCGCCAGTGCCATCCGCCACTCAAAGGCAAACAGGCTCAGGGCAATGAGCACCGTGGAAATGAGCGAGCCGAACAGACCGGGGATAAAGTGGGAGCAGTCCTTTTCCAGTACCTCGCAGTCCGCCATGATGGTGCTTGTCAGGTCGGCAAGGTCGCGCTTGCCAAAAAAGGACAGAGGCAGCTTCCGTAGCCGCTCCGCAAGGGTCAGGCGGCGGGTGCCGCTCTCTTTATAGGTGGTAAAATAGGTGCCATTGTACTGGAACCATGTGGTCAGCAAGATCAGCACAAAGCAGGCCGCACACCCCAGCAGATAAAAGGCAGCTCGCCCGCTCGCGGAGCCTGCCAGCAGATCTTTTACCAGAAGATACAGCAGCCCGGTGGGCAGCATGAACGCCATGTTCTGGAACGCACAGGCCAGAACGCCCTTTACAAGCCCCTTTGCGCCCTCCGGGGAGCTGGCCGTTGCGTGTTGAATTTTTTCGATCATTCCTTACCCCTCCTTTGCGACTTTCCACTGCACCGACGCCTGGTAATCCTGCCACATCCGGGCAAACAGACCGTTCTGCGCGCACAGTTCGTCCTTTGTGCCGGATTCCACAATCTGCCCATCCTGCACCACATAGATGCAGTCGGCGTTGGCGACGGTGGACAGGCGGTGTGCGATCATCAGCACCGTTTTGCCCTTGGCAAGCTGTGCAAAGGCTGCCTGTACTTTTGCTTCATTGTCCGGGTCGGCAAAGGCGGTGGCCTCGTCCAGGATCAGGATGGGCGCATTTTTCAGCATGGCGCGGGCAATGGCAATGCGCTGCTGCTCGCCGCCGGACAGATACACTCCCTTGGTGCCAATGACGGTATGGATGCCCGCCGGGAACTTTTCTATAATATCCATGCACTGTGCAACCTTCAGCGCCGCCAGCACCTCGGCTTCGGTGGCCTGCGGTCTACCCAGGCGGACGTTGTCCAAAATGCTGCCCTTGAGCAGGCGGCTGTTCTGGAATACAAAGGAGATGGTGTCCATCAACTCTTCCTTGGGGATGTCCCGCACATCTGCTCCGCCCACCCGGACGCTGCCACTCTGCACATCAAAGAACCGGCAGACAAGGTTTGCCAGCGTGGATTTTCCGCCGCCGGAGGGGCCTACAAAAGCTACGGTCTGTCCCGGCTGAATGTCCAGCGAAACGCCCTTGATGACATCGGTTTTTCCGTCATAGCTGAAATGCACATCCTGCAACGTGACAGAGGAATCCTTCGGGTGCTGCGGAACAGCCTGCACCTGCATGGGCGCCGCCTCCAGCACCGAGTCG
>CAKSWG010000038.1 GCA_934511465.1 uncultured Faecalibacterium sp.
CCAAAAATTGTTTTGTGCGGCCCTTGCGGGCGCGTTGTTTATATTGTACAAACCCGCAAGGGGGTTGTATCACAAAGTTATTTCAGCCCGCGGAAGGCATTGGGGTTGCCCATCATGCCGCCCAAGCGGCGGGCAAAGCCCTTGGGGCTTTTCTTGAACTGCTTCATCATCTTCTGCATCATCTCAAACTGCTTGAGCAGCTTGTTCACATCGGCCACGGTGGTGCCGCTGCCGGCTGCGATGCGGCGCTTGCGCTTGGGGTTGATGATGGAAGGCTTTTCGCGCTCTTCCTTGGTCATGGAATAGATCATGGCCTCGATGCGGTCGAAGGCTTTCTCGTCGACCTGACTGGGGTCGATGCCGGAAGCACCGGGCAGCATGCTCAGCATCGCGCCTGCGCCGCCCATCTTGCGGATCTGTGCGAACTGGTCCAGCATGTCATTCATGTCGAACTTGTTCTCCATCATCCGCTTGGCGGTCTCTTCGGCAGCCTTTTCGTCCGCCGTCTCCTGCGCACGCTCGATGAGGCTCAGCACATCGCCCATGCCAAGGATGCGGCTTGCCATGCGATCGGGATGGAACACATCCAGATCGTCCAGCTTTTCGCCGGTGCCTTGGAACTTGATGGGCTTGCCGGTAACGGCCAGCACAGAGAGTGCCGCACCGCCGCGGGTGTCGCCGTCGGTCTTGGTGAGGATGATGCCGTCGATGCTCACCTTCTCGTTGAAGGTCTTGGCAACGTTCACGGCGTCCTGACCGGCCATAGCGTCCACCACCAGCAGGGTCTCGTCCACAGGAACGGCTTTCTTGATGTCCACCAGCTCCTGCATGAGCACATCGTCGATCTGCAAGCGGCCGGCGGTATCCAGGATCACAATATCATTGCCGTAATCCTTGGCATGGGCCAGCGCCTTCTTTGCAATTTCCGGCGGCTTTGCCCCCGGCAGCGTGAACACCGGTGCGCCCGCCTGTTTGCCCACCACTTGCAGCTGATCGATGGCCGCAGGGCGGTATATATCGCAGGCCACCAGCATAGGGCGGCGGCCCTGTTTGATGAAGTATTTTGCCAGTTTTGCGGCGTGGGTGGTCTTGCCGTTGCCCTGCAAACCGCAGAGCATGATGATCGTCTGGCCCTTGTTCTTGATGTTCAGGCGGGCCGCTTCGCTGCCGCCCATCAGGGCAACCAGCTCTTCGTTGACGATCTTGACCACCTGTTGGGCGGGGGTCAGGCTTTCCATGACCTCCTGCCCCATGGCGCGCTCGGACACCTTTGCACAGAAGTCCTTGGCGACCTTGTAGTTGACATCGGCTTCCAGCAGGGCCATGCGCACTTCGCGCATCGCAGCCTTGATATCCGCCTCGGTCAGCTTGCCATGGCCGCGCAGCTTTTTGAACACACCGGCAAGGCGGTCGGTAAGGGATTCAAATGCCATTGTACGGTGCTCCTTTCACAGGTTTCAGCTCTCGTTCGCTTCGTCGATGGAGCGGATGAGCTTCAGCATTTTGGTCAGCTGGTATTCGTACTCGGTGGTGGTCAGACCATTCGGGCCGGTGCACTCGAACCGTGCATCGATCACCATCTGTTCCAGCTCTTCCAGCTTCTGCTGCACTCGGCGGTAACGCGCCGCAAAACCGACCTTCTGTTCCAGCTCCCGCAGCGCGTTCTCGCCATGCTTGATGGCGTCCCGCGCACCCTGCCGGGTGATGCCGAAGTTTTCGCCGATCTCGCTCAGCGAAAGGTCATCGTTGTAATACTGGCGCAGCATCTCGCGCTGTTTCTCGGTGAGCACCTCGCCGTAAAAGTCCAGCAGATAGCCCATTTCCAAGTCTTTTGCCATCCTCTGACCCCCGGTCCCGTGTCTGTGCTTTCGAGAAGTGATGTAAAGTTTATTTGCTTTACGGATGAAGTATAGCAGATGCTTTGGCTCCTGTCAAGAGACTTTCAGAGTTTTTTCCAGAAAAAGCGCCAGAAATTCGCTGTTTTTGCCAAAACGCATCTTGACGCGCACCGCCCTGTTGCGTTAGGATAGTATTGTTGTATCCCATGAAAGGAGGGCTTTTGTGCCGATCTACCCCAATTTTTACCAGACGCTCAACGCCTGCCCCATCGTGGAGCTGCGGGGCTATGCCGCCGCCTGCGGGCTGAAAGGGCGGCTGTATGCCTATCTGGACTTTGCAGGCCCCACCGGCACGGCCCGGGACGGCCTTGCCGAGGGGATGCTGGCCCTCGCCATTGAAAAAAAAGAGCTGGTGGCCGGCCAGCCCATCATCGAGGCGGCTTCCGGCCCCTTTGCCGCTGCGCTGACGCTGGCGGGCCTCACCGCCGGGCATCCGGTGGTGCTGGTGATGCCGGAGGACGCCCCCGCCCTGCGGCAGGAGACCCTGCTGCGGCTGGGGGCTCAGATCCAGCACAGCCCCACCCGCAGCGGCGTGAACGGTGCCCGCCGTCTGGCCGCGCAGACTGCCGCCGCCAACAACTGGTACTATATGGACTGGCTTGCCAACGATGACAACCCCGAATACCACCGCCGCGTCACCGGCCCGGCCATCGTGCAGAACATCGCCCGCGAGGGCAAAAGCGCCGTGGACGCCATTGTGATCGGCGTGGGCAGCGGCGGCACCGTGACCGGCGTGGGCGAGACCATCAAGGCATGGACCAACGATGTGCGCATCGCGGCGGTGGAGCCCTACGAGTCGCAGGCGCTGGGCGGCGGGCTTACCGGCCCCCACGGCATCAGTGATCTGGGCTACGGCTTTGTGCCGGAAAACTTCAATGCCTATGTGGTGGACAACGTGGTGGCGGTGAACACCACCGACGCGCAGCGGGCCGCGCAAAAGGTGCTGCGCACCGATGCCATTCCGGCTTCGGTGGCGTCCGGTGCCGTGCTGCAAGCTGCGGCCCAGCTTATCCATGTGGGCGCCAGCCGCTCCGCCCTTGCCATCCTGCCCGGGCGGCAGATTATCAATACATTATAATTATTTTCTCGCTTCCCCGGCCAGCGTGCCGGGAGTTTCTCCGAGGACTTCCGGGAGGTGGGGCCCCGGTGCGCAGCACTGGGGCGGGACTTGGGTCCCGGGCTGTCCGAGGAGGAATTACCGGTGCACCGGCCCTGCTTGTAACCTTATAGAGAAAGGATTCCCTGAAAACTCCAATGATAAACGATATGACCAAAGGAGCCATTACCCCGCTCCTGATCCGCTTTACCATCCCGCTGGTGCTGGGCAACCTGTTCCAGCTCACCTACAACGCCGCCGACAGCATCATCGTGGGCAAATTTGTGGGCGAAGAAGCCCTTGCTGCCGTGGGCACCTCGAACCCGCTCATGACGCTGGCCATCCTGTTCATCAACGGCATGTGTCTGGGCGCCGGCATTCTGGTCAGCACCGCGTTCGGCGCCGGCGATACCAAACTGGTGGAACGTCAGGTGTCTACCACTGCCATTGCAGGCACCGTGTTCTCGCTGGCATTCTCGGCAGCCTGCGTCATTCTGGCAAACCCGCTGCTGCGGCTGATGCAGGTTCCCGCCGCTATCCTGCCCATTGCGGTAAGCTACCTGCGCATCGTGTTTGCGGGTTTGATCTTCACCTTTTTCTACAACTTCCTTGCCGCCACCATGCGCGCGCTGGGCGACAGCAAAAGCGCGCTGTATTTTTTGATGATCAGCTCGGTGCTGAACATTGGCGGCGACCTGTTCTTTGTGCAGGTGCTGAACTGGGGCAGCAACGGCTGTGCCCTGTCCACCGTCATCAGCGAGGCGCTGTGCTGCGTGCTGTGCGTGCTGTATATCCGCTGGAGGGTGCCCATCCTGCAATTGGGCAAACGCTGGCTGGTGTTCGATGGCAGTCTGCTGCGCAAAACGGTCAGCTACGGCTGGGCCAGCGCCATGCAGCAGGCCACCGTGCAGCTGGGCAAGATCGCCGTGCAGGCCATCGTGAACACCATGGGCGTGAGCACCATGGCCGCATTTACCGCAGCTTCCCGCATCGACGACTTTGCCTACACTCCACAGCAGAACATCGGCCACGCCATGACCACCCTCATGGCCCAGAACCGCGGTGCCGGCAAGCACGACCGCGTGAAGCAGGGCTTCCACTGCGGGATGCGCATCGAAGCTGCCTACGGCGTGCTCATCGCGCTGGTGTGCTTTGGCGGCGCGCCCCTCATCATGAGGCTGTTCGTCTCCGACCCCGAGGTCATTCATCTGGGCGTGCGCTTTCTGCGCACGGTGTCCCTGTTCTACCTGATGCCCGCAGCCACCAACGGCATTCAGGGCTTCTTCCGCGGCATCGGCGACCTGAAAGTTACACTTGTGTCCAGCACCTTCAACATGATGTTCCGCGTGGCAGCTGCTGCGGTGTTCGTGCTGGTGTGGAAGATGGAGATCGAAGCGCTGCCCTACAGCTACGCGGTGGGCTGGGTGGCCATGCTGGTGTACGAGCTGCCCATGCTGGTGCGGTATCTGCGCAGCCATGGGGATGAGCTGTAAGATCATTTTCATGTTTTCGGCTTTTGAGCATATTAAGCAGAAATTCTATTACTATAGAACAATTCCCGGCAGACTGCGGTCTGCCGGGAATTGCATTTTCACGGGAGGGGCCGTTCCGGCAAACGGCATCGTCATTTCTTGCGGAATGCGCGCAAAAAAGCCGCTGTATCGCTTGATACGGCGGCTTTTGTTGTGCAGTGGATTATTTGCGGCTTGCCAGCAGGGCCTCGATCTTCTTCAGCGGCTCGATGATGCTGGAAACAGACATATCGTGGTTCAGCGCCACCACAAAGTAGGCTGCATACTTGGAAACATCCACATCCACGTACCAGTCGCGGGTCAGCAGCTCCGGCTTGCGGTAGGTCAGGTTGGTGCCCACCACGTAAGTCAGCTTGCCCTCTGCCACAGCCTTGTCGAACTTTTCCAGACCGCTGGTGAACAGCGGGAAGGTGGCGTTGGCAATGATGCGGGCAGCACCGCGCTCTTTCAGGTTGCTGGCAACCTCCAGCATGCTCTCGCCGGATGCAATGATATCGTCTGCGATGAACACGGTCTTGCCTTCCACGCTCTCACCCAGATACTCGTGGGCAACAATGGGGTTGCGGCCGTTCACCACGCGGGTGTAATCGCGGCGCTTGTAGAACATGCCCAGATTGCAGCCCAGCACACTGGAGAAGTACATATTGCGGTTCATGGCGCCCTCGTCCGGGCTGACCACGGTAAACTTGCTCTTATCAAAGGAGATATCCGGGTCCTTTTTCAGCAGGCTCTTGAGCACCTGATAGGTGGGCATGGCGTTATCAAAGCTCATCAGGGGCACAGCATTCTGCACGCGGGGGTCGTGGGCGTCAAAGGTGATGATGTTCTTCACACCCATGCTCTGCAATTCCTGCAAGGCCACGGCGCAGTCCAGACTCTCGCGCACCACGCGGCGGTGCTGACGGCCGCCGTACAGGCTGGGCATAATCACAGACACACGGTGTGCCTTGCCGGCCACGGCTTGGATCAGGCGCTTGAGGTTTGCAAAGTGATCATCCGGGGACATGTGGTTGATGTTATCGAACAGCTTGTAAGTTACGCTGTAATTGCCCGGGTCAATGACGATGAAAATATCATCACCGCGCACCGACTCCTTCACCAGACCCTTGGCGTCGCCGCTCTGGAAGCGGGGGCAGTCGCAGGGGATGATAAAGGTCTCCTTATCGATGCCGGCTTCTCTGGCCCAGCGGGTCAGGTGCTTGTCGATCAGGCCGGTAAGCTCCTCCGCACCGGGGCAGGCGATGAGACGCATATCGGCCACGCTGGGCTGCTCAAAGAACGACTTCGGGGAAATTTCAATGGACATAATCACAACTCCTTATTGCTGCTCTACAATCCGTACGATCCGCGCACAAATGCGCATATCCGTCTTTATTTTATCACAATTTGACGTTTGTGCCATATCAATTTGTTTCCGGTGCATATTTTCTGCGCCTTGCACATCTGTTTTACTTTTTTGAAAAAGAGTCTGTGTGTTTTTGACAAAAAGACAGCCAATTCTTTTCCTTTTCTCAAATTCCGCCTGATTTTGCAGGAAAAGTAGGACTTTTACGCAAAAACGCCGCAGTGCAAACGCACTGCGGCAAAGGTCAGTTCCGATTATTTGCCCATGGCGTGCTTTGCGGCCAGCATACCAAAGGTGTAGCAACGGCCCAGCGACAGGCCGGTCTGGTGGAACGGATAGTCTGCACCGCCGTAGAACACACCACCTACGTTGCCCACGCAGTACAGGCCGTCGATCACGTTGCCGTCAGCGTCCAGAGCCTGACCGTTGGCATTGGTATTCACGCCGCTGTCGATGGAGGACACGCGGATGTGCTTGCGGATGCCCCAGAAGGGAGCCTTCTCGATCTTGTGCATGTAGGCGCTCTTCTTGCCAAAGTCCACGTCTGCGCCCTTGTCGCACAGCTCATTGTAGCGGTCGATGGTCTTTTGCAGCTCGTCGGCGGGGATGCCCAGCAGACCGGCCAGTTCCTCAACGGTGTCAGCCTTGTAGGTGTCGATCAGGTTGGTAAAGACGCCCTGCGGGTTCTCCACCGCACCGGGGATGTACTTGGTCATGACCTGCTCCGGCACCGGGCTGTTGGCGTAGCTCATGTAGTCGTTGTCATAGATCTGGCAGTACCAGCCCAAAGAGCCATCCGGATGGTTGGCGTCCACATTGTCGCCGTTGAACTTGGGCACATACTTGGTGATGTTGCCCATGTAGACAAAGCCGGTGTCCTCGTTGCAGAAGCGCTTGCCCTCCATGTTGACGTACAGGAAGGGTTCCTCGTACATCAGACCGGAGTCGAAGTCGTGCATCATCTTGGTGTGGCCCAGATTTTCCATCTTGGCGCCTGCGTCAATGGCCATGATGTGGCCGTCGCCGGTCTTCTGATACTGCTTCTTGTCAAAGCCGTCCACATCGGGGCACCAGCGCTTGACCATGGCCTCGTTGTTCATGTAGTCGCCGGTGGCCAGAATGACGCCCTTGGAAGCGTTGAACTGGATGTACTTGCCGCTGTCGTCCTTGGCAATGACGCCGGTCACCTTGCCGTTCTCGTGCACCAGCTTCACCGCGGGGGTGTTGAAGAAGGTCTCGAGGTTAGAGTTCTTGGCCTGCACGTTCTCCAGCACGGTGGCCAGTACGTCGCCCACGTTCTTGGGCTTGGGGCCGATCCAAGGCGCAAAGAAGTAGCAGTGCTCGCTGCCAAAATCGTAGGTATCCATGCGATCCTTCCACACACCGGTCAGGTCCTGACTGGTGCACATATAGGCAAACATTTCTTTCTCATCGTTGTGCAGCAGCTCCGAAGGATTGGCGTTGCTGTCCACCTTGCTGCCGTCGCCGTACTCGGTCTCATCGGTCAGGCCGGCGCGGTTCAGATACCACATCAGGGCCTCTTCGGAGTTCTCGACGTAGGCGTTCAGCAGGCTGGTGTCTGCACGCCAGTCGCACAGGCCGTTGGTCATGTGCACCCACATCTTCTTACCGGCCTCGGTGGATTTGGACTTGATGATGGCAGAACCGCAGTTGCCCTGACTGACCACGATGCTCTGCTTTTGCAGCAGGGCCACATGGCCGCCCAGCTCAGCGGCCCAGCCAGCGGCGGGCACACCGGCAGCACCGGCACCCACGACCACGATATCAAAGTCCTTGGTCTCGTCGGGGGTGATATCGCCCAGCTCGCAGACGGAGGATTCCACTTCCTCGGTGCTCAGGCCCTCGGGCACAACGGTCTCAGCCTTGTTGGCCTCGGTGGGGGCAACGGCCACGCCCTTGGCCTGATTGATGCAGCTCTCGGCCGCCTTCCGGATGGCGTCGGAGGTGATGGTAGCGCCGGAGTGGCCGTCCACCTCGCTGGACTGTGCGTCCAAGATCTTTTTCACCATCTCGTCAGCGATATCGGCACCGTAGCCCTTGGTCTCGTTTGCCACATCGATCTGCACATCGGTGATGGCATCCGCGCTGAAAGTCATGGTCACGGTGACGGGGGTAGCAGTGTTGATGCCGGTAGCGGTGGCACTGTAGGTGCCTGCGGTGTAGGTACCGGCGGCAGTGCTTGCAGCGGTGCTGCCGGAAGCGGCACTGTTGCCGCAGCCAGCCAGCAGACCTGCGGCAGCTGCACCCAAGGTAGCAGTGCGCAGGAAATTGCGGCGGGAAATCTTTTCGCTCATAATAGTTCTCCTTGCCTTTTCGTTTTTCTTCTTCGTGTGATCCATGTTTGGCAGCAAAGCCCGCAGACTTTGTTACCGGATAAACAAAGTTTACACGTTAGAGCGGCGCGAAGGTCAAGGGTTATTTTGACAAAAATATCACGAGAATTTGGCCAGTCTGCCAAATTCTCGTGATATCGCAATGTTATGTGTATATTTTGGTCCGCGTCAGATGGTAATTCACGATGCTTCCATCGGGCTGTTCCCGGCTGGCAGCGATGCTGCTGAAGGTCTCGCCCACCGCGCGGAACCCGCGCCGCACGATCTCCGCGTGCAGGCTGTCCAGCGAGTCCCAGCCAAAGGACCCGCGATAATCCTTTTTCCAGATGGTGGTCAGATAGTCGCCGCCGCACACCACTTCCACATGCTTTGTGCGCTGCAAGCCCAGCCTGCGGGCGGCATCCGCTTCCAGCATCAGGCCGTAATCGTACTCGTTGCGTCCCACGCGGAACTGTTCCATCACCCGCCGGGGTAGGCGGCTCACCCAGCGGGCAGCGGGCATACACTCCAGCCATTCCGCTTTTTCCTGCTGCAATTCCTTGTCCCGGTCCGCTTCTTCTTCCTGCGAGAAGGTCAGCCGCCACATCTCCGGGAAATTCTGCACCCAGATGCGCCCGCTGTCCTGCTCCAGCGTCCGGTACTGCTCACGGGTATGTTCCAGAAACTGGATGGCCAGCTCATCCAGCACCTGCCTGCGCCGCAGCTGGGCGATCTGATGGGCAAACATTGCGTCGCTCCGTTCCACCGTGGGTGCGCCGATCAGTTCCCGGCATTCTTCCAGCGAAAGCTCTGCCGCCCGCAGTTCCCGGCACAGGTTGAACCGCCGGGTATCGGTGACTGTATAGTAGCGGTAGCCGGTATCCTCGTTGACCTCCGGGCGGATGAGGCCCATTTTTTCGTAGTAGCGCAGCGTATGGGTGGTGACACCCAGCAGCGACGCCATCTCGCTGATGGTATAGCGCATAGGGGGCAGGCTCCTTTCCGGGCGGCAGAACCTTAGAGCCGCTCGAATGTTATTTTTATATTATCTTTATTATAGCGTATCCGCGCACCGTTTCAAGCAAAAACTCTTCGCCGCTTTCCGCCGGAAACGACCACCCAGCAAAAAAGTCCCCCTGCCTTTTTCAGGCAGAGGGACTTCTCTTCACTTACCTTCTATCCGGAAGGGAAACGCTTTTGGGTTCCGCTTACAGGGCGGCGACCGCAGCCTTCAAAGCATCCACGCGGTCGGTGTTCTCCCACTTCACGCCCAGATCCTCGCGGCCCATGTGGCCGTAGGCGGCCAGCTTGCGGTAGATGGGCTTGCGCAGGTCGAGTTCACGGATGATGGCAGCGGGGGTCAGGTCGAACACCTTCTCCACGGCCTGCTCGATCTTTTCATCGGACACTGTGCCGGTGCCAAAGGTATCCACCATGATGGACACGGGCTTTGCCACCTGAAAATGGCGGAGCGTTTTTTCTATTTTACAGCCGATCCCGGTCCGCTCAGGCGTCCTGTTTCAGCTGCTGTGCCTTGCGCCACGCGTGAAGTGCACGTGCACGGCTCACGGCGTAGTTCGGGTAGAACTTCATTTCTTCTTCCGTGCGGCTGTCGTCCCAGTTCAGATCCGGGAGCAGCTCGTTTTCCATTGCCCAGCGGGCAGCATGCTGCAGATCCATATCCTCCTCTTTCTGCCCCACATCAGGGTACAGCAGCGCCGATTCCGGCATCGGGCGGTCAGCGTCCTCCCACAGCATCAGAGCCAGCTCGCTGCGGTTTTTGGGCCAGTAGGGCAGGCCGTAGTGATGCATCAGCAGTCCGGTGCCCGCATAGTAGCCGATCACGGCCGTGCCGGCTGCAACGATCACCGCCGTGATCTCCCCGCCGCTGCCGCCGGCAGGAGTCGAATCTTCACCGGCGGTATCCGCTTCCCAACTGGCAGTCAGCGTGGTATTCTTCGTTACCTTCATCGTCGCATCGGCTTCATACGTCGTATTGCCATCCTTCCAGCCCGCAAACTTGCAGCCTTCCTTTGTCGGGGCTGCTGCCACGGTGACCTTTTCGCCTTCCGGGTAGATCTTGCTTGTGTAATCTGCGTCTGCTGCGCCGGTGCCGTCGTTCAGGTCATAACTGAGCTGATAGCCGTTTTCTGTTACGTCGGGGAACTGGCGTTTGCAGTACTTGCAGGTCTTGGTCACTTTGCGCTCGAAGTGGTCGATCTTGTTCTCCCACTCAGAAGTAGGATCGATCGTATATGCATTGTCATTTTCGCCATCGCTGTGTTTGTGCGTTACCATCTGGCCATTTTGCCACACAAGCTCGGCGTTAGCTCCTTCACCGATGTAGACTTCTGTTTTGCTATGATTTTGTCTGTTATCGTCAAAGCCATACACTTTCGAACAGGTGCACGCATCTCTATGTGCAGTGACATCGTTATCACCCGAAATATAGATTTTGAAGTTCGCGTAGCTATCATCAATCCGCAGTGCACTCTTAATAGTGCAATTTGTCACAGTACAATCCTTAAAGTGTATCTCAATGGGATTGCCTTCGTTATAAACATTGACAGCTTTCCCTTTACAGGTAAATCTGCAGTTGTCAAAGGTCATAGTCTTGGAGCTATAGGTCCAGACTGCATATTTATTGAAGGCGTAGGGTTCGAAAGTTGTATTTTTGAATACTGCACTAGTGTATCCCCAGTAATATGTTGTACCCTCGACCTCGCAATTTTCAACGACCGTATCCGTTGTGTGCGCGAATCCCTGATAATCATAGGAAGGACCCGCTTTCAGAGTCATATTCTGGAAGGTAATCGTCCCCGAGTTCTCAAAGCTGAAATCTGCATTGTACATACTTTTTTGGTCGCTGTCCGGATAGCCGATTTTCCAGGTGGTCAAGCCAGCTCCCTGACCAACAAAAGTCAGGTTTTTATTCTTGGTTGTATCGTCACTTGGAATGCCATACAGCGTATACTCGCCCTCACCCAGTGTAATGGTCGTCGTAGAGCCATTCGCAGGGGCAGCTTCTACCGCTTCTTTCACGTTGTTGTATTCGGTTTCGCCAATCTTCACCTTCCCCGCTGCCGGGGCGGTTCCCTCTGCCGCAAATGCCATCATCGGAAGCATCTGAAACATCATAGCAGCCGCCAACAGAGCCGCGAAGAAACGGTTCTTACTTTTCTGTTTCATGATCTTTCATTCCTTTCTTCTTTCTATTCCCCAAACGCATGCGTATGTTCTGTTTTTGCTCCGTCACCGCCTTTCCGGGTCTGCTGATCTGGTTTTCAGCATTTTCATTGCCATTTTATACCCCCCCCCGCATGTTTTCAAGAGGTGTTTACAAAATTGGGATTTTGCACAAAGCGCGGCTGCTTTCTTTGGCGATCTGACAATTTTCACAGCGTTGGTCGGTTTTCTCCGGCGCCTGAGGGCAAAAAAAAGTCCCCCTGCCTTTTTCAGGCAGAGGGACTTTTCTTCACTTACCTTCTATCCGGAAGGGAAACGCTTTTGGGTTCCGCTTACAGGGCGGTGACCGCAGCCTTCAAAGCATCCACGCGGTCGGTGTTCTCCCACTTCACGCCCAGATCCTCGCGGCCCATGTGGCCGTATGCAGCCAGCTTACGGTAGATGGGCTTGCGCAGGTCGAGTTCACGGATGATGGCGGCGGGGGTCAGGTCGAACACCTTCTCCACGGCCTGCTCGATCTTTTCATCGGGCACTGTGCCGGTGCCAAAGGTATCCACCATGATGGACACGGGCTTTGCCACGCCGATGGCATACGCCACCTGCACTTCGCACTGCTTGGCAAGGCCGGCAGCCACGATGTTCTTGGCCACCCAGCGGGTCGCATAGGCAGCGCTGCGGTCCACCTTGCTGGGGTCCTTGCCGGAGAAGGCACCGCCGCCGTGACGGGCATAGCCGCCGTAGGTGTCCACGATGATCTTGCGGCCGGTCAGGCCGGTGTCACCCTGCGGGCCGCCCACGACGAAGCGGCCGGTGGGGTTGATGTAGTACTTGGTGTTCTCGTCCAGCAGCTCGGCGGGGATGGTGGCCTTGATGACCTTTTCCATCACATCGGCGCGCAGCTGTTCCATGCTGACGCTCTCGCTGTGCTGGCTGGAAATGACCACAGCATCCACACGCACGGGCTTGTTGTTCTCGTCGTACTCCACAGTGACCTGACTCTTGCCGTCCGGGCGCAGATAGTCCATCTCGCCGTTCTTGCGCACCTCGGTCAGGCGCTTTGCCAGCTTGTGGGCCAGACTGATGGGCATGGGCATCAGTTCGGGGGTCTCATCGCAGGCATAGCCGAACATCATGCCCTGATCGCCTGCACCGCCCACCTGATCGTTGGTGCCGAGGGCAATGTCGGGGCTCTGGCCGTCGATGTTGGAGATGACGGCGCAGGTGTCGGCGTCAAAGCCGAACTTTGCACGGGTGTAGCCGATATCGGAAATGACCTCACGGACCACCTTCTGGAAGTCCACATAGCAGCTGGTGGTGATCTCGCCCATGATGTGCACAAGGCCGGTGGATGCGCAGGTCTCGCAGGCCACGCGGGCATCGGGGTCGTGGGTCAGGATCTCGTCCAGAATGGCATCCGAGATCTGGTCGCAGATCTTGTCGGGATGTCCTTCGGTAACGGACTCAGAAGTAAACAGGTGTCTTGCCATTTGTTTTGCCTCCTAATTTTTTACAGCAGGGTGTGTATTTCTTGCTCCAACATTCCGTTCAAGCTTTTTTGCGCGAAAAATAAAAGCGCCCAGAGCCCGAAAGCTCTGAGCGTTGCACTCTTATCTCTCGGTTTCCCGCAGGATTTGGCACCTTACGCTCACGCGCAGGTTGTCGGGCTTCACAGGGCCTGTCCCCTCAGCCGCTCTTGATAAGTCGGTATTCAGTTGGTACGTTCAGTATTCTATCATCGCTTCGTCAGATTGTCAAGAAGAGTATCACTCTTTTTAGACATTATTCTGAAATTGATGGAGCGTTCCCCTGCTCCGGTGCGGCATGGCCGTTCCGGGCGGCGTGGAAGGCGCGCTTTTCCGCATACATCCGCTCGTCCAGTTCCACCAGAAACTTCTCCACGCTGCCGCCCTCATACTTTGCCACACCGGTGGAGAAGGACAGCTGAAAGCTGCCCG
Source organism: uncultured Faecalibacterium sp. (assembly GCA_934511465.1). Classification (GTDB taxonomy): domain Bacteria; phylum Bacillota; class Clostridia; order Oscillospirales; family Ruminococcaceae; genus Faecalibacterium. The sequence continues at coordinate 13,346 of CAKSWG010000038.1, forward strand.
CCGGGGCGGCGGCGTTATAGTGCTGCACCCGCTGCTCGATGGCGGCACAGGTCTTATCCAGGATCTCCTCCGAGCCGTGCCGGATCAGCACCATGAACTCATCGCCGCTCATGCGGATGGCTACCGAGTTTGCCACCAGCGCCCCGGACAGGATGTGACCGATCTCCTGAATGGCGCGGTCGCCCGCAGCGTGACCGTAGGTGTCGTTGATCTCCTTGAAGCAGTTCACGTCCATCATGATGCCGTAAACATCCTTCTCCTGCGTGGCGTGGATGCGCTCCAGACAGCAGTTCATGTACTTGCGGCCAAACAGACCGGACAACTCGTCGGTATAGCTGCGCAGGCTGCGGGTCTGACTGTCCACAAACACAAAGGCGATGGCCACCGACAGCCAGCCGAAGGCCATACCGTAGAACGCGCCCTGCAGCACCGTGCCCACCGCACAGGTGATCACAAAGTAGTACACCGGGAAAAACTCCACCGTAACGCCATCGCGCTTGGCCTTATGCACCTGCCACACGCTCTCGGCATAATAGCCGAACAGCAGCAGGTACATCAAACTGTTCAGCGGACCGCGCTGGTAAACGTTGTCCGCAGAGATGGTAAAGATCCATCCTGTGCCGAAAAGGTTTGCCACCAGCAGCGCCAGAACAGCCAGCAGCGGCGCACTCAGGAACAGATGCCTTCTGCGCAAACGTCCGGTGCTGCGGTAGACCCGGAAGTCCACATACAAACACCACGCAAAGCCCACGCACACGGTAGCACCGGTGCAGACGGTGTTCATGAGATACAGCCAGAACCGGCTTGCCGTGCCGGGCACGCCGTCCAGCAGAAAGCTGATCGTCTCTGTCGCCTGTGCCAGCAGAGTCACCACCAGCATCCAGCAGAACAGCTCAGTTCCAACACTGTTTTTGCTCTCGCCGCGCACCCGCAGCAGAAACAGAAAGCATACCAGCACCGCCCCTGTGCCATTGGCCACAAGGATCTCGGGTATATTCATTGCATTTCCTCCCCTGCCCGCCTTATCCCACAAGGCAGACAGCCCCTGTTTTATACAGTATCTATCTGTATTATATACCCTGCCGCGCCCTGCTTGCAAGGCTTGGGCATCAAAAAAGGCCGCTGCACAGCAATTTGTGCAGCGGCCCTCGGGAAAGCCAGACAATCCAGAACAGCCTCTGCGTTCGCTCTGGCTCTGTTCTGCGGAAATATTATTTATAATTGCATTTTTTCGCAGAAAGATCAGTAGCCCTTTGCCTGTTCGCCGTTCAGGATCTTAACGGCACGGGAGGTGCCCAGACGGTCGGCACCCAGCGCAAGGAAGGTCTCCATATCCTCCACGGTGGAGATGCCGCCGGCAGCCTTGACCTTGCAGCGGCCATGCACGCCCTTGACCATCAGCTCCACATCGTGGAAGTTGGCACCGGCAGTGGAGAAGCCGGTGCTGGTCTTGATGTAGTCAGCGCCTGCCTCGCAGACGATATCGCACATCTTTTCCTTTTCCTCATCGGTCAGCAGGCAGGTCTCAATAATGACCTTCAGGATCTTATTGCCCACCGCCTGCTTCACGGCGCGGATATCCTCGCGCACGGCATCGTACTCCTTGTTCTTCAGGCGGCCGATGTTGATCACCATGTCCACCTCGGCGGCACCGTTTTCAATGGCAGTCTTGGCTTCAAAAGCCTTGCTGGCGGTGTCCATGGCACCCAGAGGGAAGCCCACCACGCAGCACACTGGGATGCGGCCTGCCATGTACTCCACCGCCTGCTTCACATAGCAGGTGTTGATGCAGACGGATGCCGTGTGGTTTGCAATGGCTTCGTCGCACAAGGTCTGGATCTGGGGCCATGTGGCCTCCGGCTTCAACAGAGTATGATCGACGTGGGAGAGAATTTCTTCACGATTCATCTTGTTTCCTCCGTTTTACTTGCTGGCACGGCGCACCTTTGCCATGCCGACAGCACTCAGGGCAATTGCAGTTGCAGAGACCGTTGCACCAATGATGCCCAGCACCAGACCGGAGACCAGAAATGCAAAACCTTTCAGACCACGCTTCATAAAACCGTACCTCCTAAA
>CAKSWG010000039.1 GCA_934511465.1 uncultured Faecalibacterium sp.
CACCTTGTGAGCGGCAGCCACTATGTCAAGTGCACCGACGAAGAGTTTGCCAAGTGGTGCAGATAAGAACAAAATGAAAAAAGGGCTGTTGCACTGGTTTCTATCCTTGTGCAACAGCCTCTTTTTGTTTGTCAGAAATGTGTTCCCGGACCCGGATCGGCTGCCCGAACGGCATCCGACACTTTTTGACATTCCTATGCGCTGGGACCCGCAGAGGGAGCTGACGGTCAGGGCCTTACGGGTTGCGTTTGCTGATTTTTCCGCAGCCCCTTGGCAGGGCTTTGAAAAATCAGAACGCGGCCCCAACAACTCCTCCCTGTTTCGGCCGCAGGCCGCGGTCGTCGTCGTTGCTGTTCAAGTCCTGACTGGCCCTCAGAACGGCATCCAACACTTTTTGACATTCCTATGCGCTGGGACCCGCGCACTAAACAACAGCCCACCGGGCTGTTGTTTGCCCTGCCTTCGGCAGTGCAGTGCTGTTCAAGTCCTGACTGGCAACAAAAAAGAGCACCCCTAGGGGTGCTCTTTTTTGTTATGGGCCAGCCAGGACTTGAACCCGGGACCAAGCGGTTATGAGCCGCCAGCTCTGACCAACTGAGCTACTAGCCCGCATATCTGCGCTGCGGCAACTATCAGTATACCAAAAACAGCGCAAAATGAAAAGCATTTGGACAAAACTTTATTTGGTGCGGTGGGCATCCAGCTTCTGCTGCATGAATTTGTCCAGCATTTCCTGCGGGAAAAGCGGCTCCTTGTAGCCAAAGGCTTCGCGGATGAAGATCAGCGTTACCACGGTCTGTCTGCCCGGGTCCAGCCGCAGGGTGTACAGCGTATCCAGCGGCTGCTGGGTGGGCTGATGCAGGGTGAGATGCAAAAGAAATCCGCCGTCCTTTTCCCGGCGGCACTCGTACACGAACTCGTCCGTGTCCGTATGCTCGTCCAGACGGTCGAAGCATTCGTCCAGCGGCAGGGAGGTGCGGAACTCCGCAAGGCCGGAGGGGCCGTACTGGCTGCGGCGGGTATTCTCGCGCCGGGACAAAAGAAAAACGATCACGCCCAGAACGGCGGCAAGCAGAACAATGGAAACAGCGGTATTCATGTGCATCCTCCGGAAGAGTTTTTCTTATTGTAACACAACGCGCATACTTTTGTGCTATAATATTTTTAATTCTTTCAAAAATTTGTCAGGGCCTTGCGCCAGCGCAGGCGGGGAGGAACACAATGAAGCTCAAATTTACACGCAAGACATGGTACTTTTTCCTGTTGGCGGCAGCGGCGGCGTCCATGCTGGGCGGCTTTGCCGTGCTGGGCGGCATGGATTTTTCGGGGCTGGAACTGATCGTGTTCTGCATCACCGGCATCGCAGTGCTGTTTTTGGCTGCGCAGAAGGGTGCCCCGGCCAAGGATAAACGCAACTATACGCTGGTGTTCGTGCTGCTGATGCTCAGCAAACTGGCCGCAAACGGCTGGGCGGGCGATATCTGCTCGGCGCTGGTGTGGCCTGGCCTGCTTGCCATCGAGTACGGCCACGGCAAGCCCATCCAGCGGCCCTTGCAGCTGGTGTGCATCTCGGAAGCGATGCGTCTTTTGTTCTGGCTGCTGACCCGCTATGCGGGCATGAGCGGCCTTGCATTCTGGACGAATATTCTGTTCGTGCTGCTCACCTGTGCCCGCGGCTGGGCGGCCCTGACCTTGTATAAAACGCAGGAGGAGACCCTGTGACCCAGCGGCGTAAGTCCAAAAAAACGGAAGAAAAAACGCACCGCTTTGGGCGGCGCAGCTTTCTGCTGGGGGCCGGTGCCGCCGCCTGCGTGGGGGGCGGACTGTGGCTGCGCAGGGGAAAGCTTTCCGCGCTGAATAAAACGGAAAAAGAACAACAAAATGTTGAGAATCCGGCGCTGCCCGCAGGCGAGTGGCGGGCCGTGTGGGTGAGCTACTTGGAATGGGCAGCCATGGATTTTTCCACGGCGGATACCTTCCGCGCCGGGTGCGTGCAGATGTTAGAGAACTGCGCAGGGCTGGGCTTGAACACGGTGCTGGCGCAGGTGCGGCCTTTTGGGGACGCGCTGTACAAAAGCAGTCTGTTCCCGTGGAGCCACCTGTGCACCGGTGTGCAGGGGCAGGACCCGGGCTTTGACCCGTTGGATATCCTGTTGCAGGAGGCCCACGCGCGGGGCCTCTCGGTAGAAGCGTGGGTGAACCCCTACCGGCTGCGGTCCTCCGCCGCCATGCCGCCCAGCCTTGCCGAGAACAGCCTTGCCAACACCCACCCGGAGTGGGTGTGCGCTGTGGGAGAGGGGCTGTACCTGAACCCGGCCGAGCCTGCCGCTGCGGATTACGTGGTGCAGGGCGTGGCGGAGCTTGTGCAGAACTATGCAGTGGATGGCATCCACTTTGACGATTATTTTTACCCCACCACCGAGGAAAGCATCGATGTGGCGCAGTTTGCCGCCAGCGGTGCGGCCGGCCTTGCGGCGTGGCGGCGGCAGAACGTGACGGCGCTGGTAAAAGCAGTGCACGACACGGTGAAGGCCGCAGACCCCACGCTGCGGTTCGGCATCAGCCCGCAGGGGAATCCGGACAACGACCTCAACAGCCAGTACAGCGATGTGGCAGCTTGGCTGGCCGCAGGCGGCGAAGAGCAGGTGGTGGACTATCTCTGCCCGCAGGTGTACTGGGGCTACGGCTACACGCTGCAAAGCGGCAGCACCCGTTTTGCCTTTGAGAACATCGTGCCCGCATGGCTGGCGTACCCGCGTGCGGAGAGCGCAGCCCTCTATTTTGGGCTGGGCGCCTACCGCATCGGCGTGGGCGATGGCGGTGCGAATCCCGACAGCGTGAGCGGCTGGAGCACCGGCAGCGCGCTGGCCCGGCAGGTGCAGGATGTACGCAGCCAGAACGCGGGCGGCTGGGCGCTGTACCGGTACGGCAGCCTGTTTGGTGCGGGCGCGCCGGAGCAGGCCGCTGCCGAATGCGCTGCGCTGCGGGCACTGACCGGCAAAGAAGAGTAAAATCGGGCGGCAAACCGCACAAAACAAAGCTGCCTGTCTTGTGCAGTGCGGCGAAATGCGGTATACTATAGCTGTATCTGTCCGGTGCCCAAAGCCGGGCGGAAGGATGAAAATGCAAAGAGAAGCACACTGCTTCGTGAGGAAATGTATGAAGATGAAAAAACGGTTGATCGCGCTGGTGCTGGCGGCGGCGCTGCTGATGGTGGGCCTGACCGGCTGCAAGGACACCCTGAAGGGCATCGTGCACAAGGCAACGGGCACTTCGGACGAAGTGCAGGAAGAGGACACTACCCGCTGGGCCGAGCAGACGAGCGACCCGCTGATCATTCAGGGCATCGCAGACCCCTCTGCCAAGTTTGCCACGGCCACGGCCACGGCGGACGGCTGCCTGTACGCCGTGTTCAACGGCATCTGGAGCCGCAACACCGGTTATTTCACTGTGCCCTCCGGCACCTTGAACATCATGGCCTGCGGCACCGCCGAGGGTACCCAGAAGTTCAAGGTGGCCCTGTGGAAAAAGGTGGACGGCGGCGCAGAGTACGTGTCGGACAGCACCTACTACGTCAAGACCGACGGCACCGACTACCGCTGCACGATTTCCGGGCTGGACCCGGCGGCACAGTACCGTGTGACCATCTCCTATGATTCCAGCCGCTACTACCTGTACGGCCTGATGAAGGTGGAGGGCGTCGGCTGATGAATACACAAACCAAAAACTCTCTGCTCCTGCTGCTGTGCTCCTTTATCTGGGGCACAGCCTTTGTGGCCCAGAGTGCAGGCTCCGGGATGGGCGCCTACAGCTTTCTGGCGGGGCGCAGCTGGCTGGCCGTGCTGGTGCTGATCCCCACGGTGCTGGTATTTGATGGCGTCCGCCGCAAAAACGGCACCGATGCAAAGCCAAAGACTGCCGCCGAAAAGAAAAAGCTGCTGGCGGCCGGTCTTGTGTGCGGCACCCTTCTGTTTGCCGCATCCGCTGCCCAGCAAACGGGCATCACCCTCAACCCGTCCACCGCAAAGGCGGGGTTTCTGACGGCTATGTATGTGGTGCTGGTGCCGGTGTTCGGCCTGTTTCTGGGCCGCAAAGGCAGCGCCCAGCTGTGGATCAGCATGGTGGTGGCCGTGCTGGGCCTGTATCTGCTGTGCATGAAAAACGGCTTTGGCAGCATCGAGTCCAGCGACTGGATCCTGCTGAGCTGCGCGGTGCTGTTCAGCTTCCAGATCATTGCGGTGGACCACTTTTCTCCGCAGGTGGACGGTGTGCGGCTGAGCCTTGCCGAATTTCTGGTGGTGTCGGTGGAAAGCACTGTGGCGGCCCTGCTGTTCGAGGCACCTTCGGCAGCGCAGTTCGCGGAGAATGCGCTGCCGATCCTCTACTGCGGCGTCATGTCCAGCGGCGTGGCCTATACCCTGCAAATTCTGGGCCAGCGGGACCTGAACCCGGCCATTGCCAGCCTGATCATGTGTCTGGAAAGCGTGTTCAGCGCGCTGGGCGGCTGGCTGCTGCTGCGCCAGAGCCTTTCTGCCCGGGAAGGCTTTGGCTGCGTGCTGATCTTTGCTGCCGTGGTGCTGGCCCAGCTGCCGCTGGAAATGCTGCGCCGGGCCAAAAAGGTGTCCTGACCCATGGCAGAAAAGCAGCCGGGGCCGCAGCTGCGCACGACAGGCGGCATCCGGTACGAGCTGACCCGCAAACGGGTGAAAAACCTGAACATCCGTGTGCGGGAGGACGGCACTGTGGCGGTGAGCGTGCCGCTGCGCACGAGCGCGGAAGCGGCGGACCGCTTTGTGGCCGAGCGCGCCCAATGGGTGCAGCAGGCCCGGGAACGTGCCCGGCGGCGAAGCCTGCGGAATGCGCAGCCCCTGCCGGACAAGGAGACGGCGCTGGCGTACTTTACAGCCATGAGCGATAAGGTCTACCCGGCCTTTGCCGAGGTACTGGGCGGGCGCAAGCCCATCATAAAAGTGCGCAGCATGACCAGCCGCTGGGGCGTGTGCGCCATGGCAAAGCGGCAGATCACCTTTGCCTTGCAGCTGTACAATCAGCCGCCGGCGGCGCAGATCTATGTGGTAGTGCACGAGTACTGCCACTTTTTGCAGCCCAACCACAGCCCGGCCTTCTGGGCCGAGGTGGCAAAGCTGCTGCCGGACTGGAAAGCCCGGCGGGCGCTTTTAAAGTGACAAAATAGTGGGAAAGCGGATGCGGGCGGTCACAGACCGGCCCGCATCCGAATTGTAAAACAGGAGGGGAGTACCCTTGGAAAACGAAAAAAAGTCCGGCGATAAATATTCAAAGCTTGCCGGCAACACATTGATCTTTGCCATTTCCAGCTTTTCGTCAAAGCTGCTCACCCTGATCGTGCAGCCGTTCCTGACCTATGCAATGGCGGAAATTTCCGATCTGGGCCTTTCCAAGATCCTGAGCCAGTACGCGAACCTGCTCATCCCGTTCGTGTCCATGGGCATGTCCAACGCCATCATCCGCTTTGGTCTGGACAAGGGCAACAGCGAAAAACAGGTGTTCACCAACGGCCTGCTGACCATTCTGGGCGGCTTTGGCCTTCTGGTGCTGTGCTGGCCCATTGCGCAGTTTCTGCCCGATATGGCACAGTACGGCCTGCTCATCTACATCTATGTGCTCATGAGCTGCCTGCGCACCCTGTGCACCCAGTTCGTGCGCAGCCGTCAGTGGAACAAGCTGGTGGCCGTGGACGGCGTGCTGTGCACCGTGGCCACCATGGCTTTCTACGTGCTGTATCTGGTGGGCTTCAAGTGGGGTGCCAACGGCTACCTGCTGGCCATCATCAGCGGCGACCTTGTCAGCGTGCTGTTCCTCTCCGTTACCGGAAAGCTGTGGAACTATGTGGAGCTGAAGGGCGTCAACAAAAACCTCTGGAAGCAGATGCTGCGCTTCTCGCTGCCCATGATCCCGGCACAGATCAGCTTCTGGATCATCAACGCATCTGACCTGTTCTTTGTGCGTGAAATGTGCAGTGGTCTGGACGGCCACAACGGCGACGCATGGAGCGGCCTGCTTTCCACCGGCTACTTCCTGCCCACCATCCTGACCACGCTGGGCCTGATCTTCTACGATGCATGGCAGCTTTCCGCTGTGACCGAGGAGGAGGGGCGCGCAAAGTTCTTTACCCAGATCTTCCGCACCTATTCCAGCGTGCTGTTCTGCTGTGCTGCCGGCATCATCTGGCTGTGCCGTCCGGTGATGCACGTGATGAAGTCCAACTACTACTACGCATGGCACTTTGTGCCGTTTCTGGTGCTGGCGTCCACGTGCAGCTGCTTCAACCAGTTCATGAACAGCGTGTACGTGGTGAACAAAAAGTCCACCCGCAGCATGATCACCATGATGGCGGGCGCTGTGAGCAACTGCATCATGAACTACTTCTTTATCAAGGCTTGGGGCCCGGTGGGCGCTACCTATGCATCCTTCCTTGGCCTTGCGCTGGTATTCACCCTGCGCGCCATCGACGCCCACGGCATGATCGGGATGCAGGTGCATCCGGGCCGCGTGCTGGTGAATGCGGCCGCGCTGGTGGCAGAAGCCTTTGTGCTGCTGGCCGAAACGCCGCTCTACGGCCTGTGGACCGGCATCATCACGGCGCTGATCATCCTGTACAACTTTGCCGGTGTGTGGGCCATGGCCCGCGTGCTGCTGCCCAAACTGCTGGGCCGCCGCGGCAAGGCGCTGGTGCGGGTGATCGATGGCTGGATGGCACCGAAGAAAGCCTGACCGTTACAAATAGACGTAAGGATCGGACCGTATCGCTCCCCAAAACAAAAGCATGTGCATCACAAATTCATCGAAAATTTCTGATTTTCGATAAACTTTGTTGCACATGCTTTTTTGTGAAAATATACCATAAATTGGAGAAAAAATTTTCAAAATCGACGCGAAAGACGTCAAAATCGGCGTGAATCGATATTGCAGGTGGGGGGGGGGTATGAGGTATACTATAAAATACAAAGAGGCTGAAGGACAGCCAAACAAAAAACGGCTTAGAAGGGAGGGCAAGAATATGTCTTATAAAATCAGTCGCCGCAAGTTCATGAAGGTATCGGCAGCAGCTGCTGCGGCAGCCGCAATGGTTTCGCTTACGGGTTGTGTTCCGGCAGATACAACTCCGGCAGCACCGAGCGCTCCGCCGTTTAACAAGAAGCAGACCATTGCAAACGGGATCGAGGTGAACTTTAAGAAAACAGAGCTCTATAAGGGAACGTATCTGGCATTTATTGATGTGACGATCCCGCAGGGGTACTTGAAGGGAAATGACAGCATCTATATAAAGCCGTCTGATTTCAGCGCAAAGCTGGACGGAAAAGATGTAGCGGCTGAACAGATCAGCGTGACCTATGGCGGAGTCCCATGGTCGAAAGTTGACGACAGCGGTCTCCGTACATACAGTGGCAACTCACGTGAGTTCCTAATCAAAGTGACCGGCCCTGCTGGCGCAAGCAAGCTGCAAGTATCGTATACCTTCAAATATGGTGAAGTGAAAGAGACAGCCACGGCCGAAGGGGACGTGAGCGCAGAAACGGCACAGTAAAAAATAGCGGCTGTTGGACATCGTTTCAGCTGAAAGTGCAGCAGCTGTTTTCAAAATCAAACGCATAATCCAATAATTCAAAAAGCATGTGCATCACAAATCCATCGAAAATTTGTTGCACATGCTTTTGTTTTGAGGATGGATACGGTTTGACCCGTACACCTAATTGCACAAAAATAGAGGCTGTCGCATGTGCAACAGCCCCAAAACGGATGCGGGAAATCAGGCCAGCTGCTGTTCCAGCCAGCGGGCAATGTCTTCAAATACTTCCTGCTTGTTGGTTTCCACCAGAAGCTCATGCCGGGCGCCGGGGTACAGCTTGCACGCAATGTTCTGCACACCGGCATCTTTCAGGCTCTGGATGGCGCGGCGCACGCCCTTGCCCTGTTCGCCCACCGGGTCGGCGTCGCCGGCAAGGAACAAAAGCGGCAGGTCTTTGGGCATCTTTGCAAGAAATGCCGGGTCGTGCAGGCGCAAAATGCCGCTGAACATGCTGTAGTAGGCATTCAGCGTAAAGGTAAAGGTGCAGCGCTCGTCGGCCAGATATTTATCCACCTCGGCGGCGTCGCGGTTGAGCCAGTCGTGGGTGGTGCGGCCCTCCAGCCCCTTGTTGTAGCCCAGAAAAGAGAGGTTGGCCACAAGCTTGCTGCGGTACTGCCAGCCGTGAAAAGCGGCCAGCACCCGGCAGGTGGTCTTGGCAAACTGCACCAGCGCTTTGGGCTGGAAGCCGGTGCCCATGATGATGGCACCATCCAGCTCTTTGCCGTACTCGCACAAATACTGCCGTGCGTAGAACGAGCCCATGCTGTGCCCCAACAGGAAGTACGGCACGCCCGGGTACAGCTGCTTTGTGCGCACCGTCATGGCGTGCAGGTCGGCCAGCACGGCGCGGTTGCCGTCCGGCTGGGCAAAATAGCCGTAATCCGCCTTGGTGCGGATAGAGCCGCCATGGCCCAAATGGTCGTGGCCGGTAACAAGAATGCCGCGCGCGGCAAGGTATTCTGCCAGCGGCTTATACCGGTCAATAAATTCCACCATGCCGTGGGACAGCTGCAAAATGGCTTTTACCTCGCCCTCCGGTACACAGCGGAAGGCGTGCAGCGTGCGGCCCGGCACGGTGGAAGGAACGGTAAAATCGATCATCTGGCTCATGGCAGAGCCTCCTTTGTGTGTTTTTTACAGCGCACCGATCTTGCGGCGGCAGGCAGGGCAGATGCAGTAGCCCGCAAACTGCACCGAGGCCTCGTCCACCTCACCGCAGAAATCGCAGCTACCGGCAGGACGGTGCTTTTTGAGCACGATGGAATCGCCATCCACAAAGATCTCAAGCTTGGTGTCCGTGTCCAGATGCATACTGGTGCGCAGCTCTTTGGGCAGAACGATGCGGCCCAATGCGTCGATGCCGCGGACGATACCGGTACTTTTCATAGTATACCATTCTCCTTCATTCATTTTCCCGCAATAGCCAGTCCATGACACAACAGGAAAATTGTTCCAGTCTCGATATGCTCAGTATACAAAAAATAACACGGTTCGTCAATGATTGCGTGTCAATTCGACAAAAAACAACCTTTTGTGTAAAAATGTATAAAATGTATCCGAGTGCTTTTCAGGGCAAATGCCGCTGTCCGCTGCGGCCCTTCCCGTGAAAAAGTAACTCCGAAACGACCGCAGTCGTTTCGGAGTTACAAACTATAAAAATAATTTATCCGCTGAATATGCCCAGAGTGAAACGGAGGGCATTCTAAACCGCCGTTTATTCCGCAGCCACCGGCTCTTCCGGCTTGTTCTCCACGCGGGCGCTGGTGCGGCCTTCGGGCCGGATCTCGCCGGCGGCAGTCAGTGCGATCTTGGTCAGCGTGGGGCCGACCAGCTCGTATACCAGCACCGAGAACAGCACCACATTGCGCACCATGTGGCCGTCCGACAGCTGCGCTGCCGTAGCGGCCATGCCCAGCGCCACACCGGCCTGCGGCAGCAGCGTGATGCCGAGGTACTTCTGGATATCATTGCTGCAATGTGCCGCGCGGCTGCTGAGATAGGAACCGCTGATCTTACCGGCCGAGCGGGCAACGATGTACACCACGCCGATAAGCAGCACAAAGGGGTCGGCGAGGATGGTCAGGTCCAGCTCGGCGCCGGACAGCACGAAGAACAAAATGTTGATGGGGGACACCCAGCGGTCCAAGCGGTCCATCAGCTCCTCCGAGGTGGGGCAGATGTTGCAGAACACGGTGCCGGTCATCATGCACACCAGCAGCAGCGAGAAGCCGCAGCGGGTGCCATTGATCTCAAATTCGGTCATGGAAATGCCTACCGTCAGCAGCACAAAGGCCACCGAGAGGCTCATGCGCTTGGAACGGGAGTGGAAGTAGACCTCCAGCAGGTTCAGCAGATAACCGGCGGCAGCGCCCAGCGCCAGCGAGAGCAGGATCTCCAGCAGCGGCTCCGCAATGACGCTTATCGGGTCGATGCGGCCCTGTTCCAGAGCGTTTGCCACGCCGTAGGAGGCAGAGAACAGCACCAGACCCACGGCGTCATCGATGGCGACCACCATCAGCAGCAGGTGGGTCAGCGGGCCGGAAGCCTTGTACTGCTTGACCACCATCAGAGTGGCGGCGGGCGCGGTGGCGGCGGCAATGGAGCCCAGCGTAATGGCCGATGCCAGAGAGATCACATCCGGGTGCAGGAAATGCAGCAGGATCAGCGCCGCATCCACCAGTGCCGTGGTGATGACAGCCTGCGCGATGCCCACCGCGACGGCCTGTTTGCCCATCCGTTTGAGGGCGCTGAGCCGGAACTCGTTGCCGATGACAAAGGCGATGAAACCCAGCGCCACCTGTGTGAGGATGCCGTAGCCCTCCACCTGAGCCAGACTGCCAAAGCCGAAGCCGAGCCCGCTCAGGCCCAGCCGACCCAGAAAGAAGGGGCCAAGCAGCAGACCGGCCAGCAGATACGAGGTGACGGCCGGCAGGTTGAATACCTTTGCCGCGCGGGACAGCAGCAGGCCCGCGATCAGCGAAAGGGAAAGACAGATAAGCATTTGTTCCATGGGTCATGCGGGAACCGCGCGGATGGGCAGGCGGTTCCCATTCCTCCTTTAAAAAAGTACAGCAGCTGCATGCGAAAGGGAAAACCGAAAGGGGAACGCACTGCAGCGAAAAAAACGCATACACGGCCATTATACTATCTGTCCAGACAAAAAGCAACCGGAATATGGAGACCCGGCAAAGAGATCCGGTCGGGCAGACAAAAGAAAAGGCTGTCATGCATTGTGCACGACAGCCTTGGATCGGATCGATCAGTTGAATTTGAAGATCTTGCGCAGCTGGCGGTAGACGCCCAGCGTGAGCTTGTCGCCGCCGGGGAACTTCAGGTCGGTCAGACCGCCCAGATTGTAGCGCACGGCGCGGTAAACGCCGGTGCTCACGTGGTCCTTGAGGTACTGCCACAGCCCGGTGCGCTTGGCCTTTGCCTCGTCGCTGCCGTCCAGCAGCAGGAAGATGTCGCTCACGGCCATCATCACGGACAGATAGTGCACCATGTAGGCGTGCAGACGTTTCTGATCCTTCAGCTCATCCAGATCCTGACAGTCGATCATGTGCTGGGTGACCCGCAGCTGCTGATCCACCCGCTTGACCATGATGCTCTCGTTCACGCTCTGGTCGGCACGGCCGATGAAGTAGCGGTACAGATCCAGATCCATGTAGTACATGCTTTTGACGTAGGGCAGGGGCTGGTAGACAAAAATGTTGTCCACATAGAAGGTGTGCTTGGGCAGCACCATGCCGCACTTGCGCAGCACCTCGGTGCGGTACATCACCGAGTGCATCAGGATGTTCTGGTCCGGGCGGAAGTGGCCCACATGGGTCCAGTTGAACAGGCGGTTCTGGGGGAACACGTTGGTGTAGCGCACGGTCAGGGTGGTGTTGTCCTCCACATGCTCGTACACGTAGTTGCAGATCATCATATCCGGCGCGGTGCCGCGGGCCACCAGCGTGGTCAGGCGGGCCAGCACCTTTTTGAGGGCGTCGGTGTCCAGCCAGTCGTCACTGTCCACCACCTTATAATAAAGGCCGGTGGCATTGCGGATGCCCTGATTGACGCCCTCGCCATGGCCGCCGTTCTCCTGATGGATGGCCTTGACGATGGTGGGATATTTGGCGGCGTACTCGTCGCAGATGGCCGGGGTCTCGTCCTTCACGGAACCGTCGTCCACCAGAATGATCTCTGCCTGCTCGCCTGCGGATAGCAGCGTTTCGATGCAGTGACGCATGTAAGCTGCGGAGTTATAGCAGGGCACGGCAAAGGTGATCAGTTTTTGCTGCATAAGATCAATGCTCCTTTTTCTTGTAAGCATCCGGCGCACAGAAAAGCCGCCGGGCATGGAGTTATGTGCTCCTATTATAGCATTTTCAACCCTGAAAAGCTATCATTTGTAAAAAAATTACGTTTGACATTTCGTGCTTTTTGCTGAAAAATCGTGCCGATCCCCGCGCAAAAGCCCGGCATTTGTGGTATACTGATAGGGTTTTGAGGACACGGCGCAGAGAACTGCCCATCAGATATACGGAGGGACCCATGGAAAACCCGCACAGCATCCTGAAAAAAGTTTTTGGCTACGACAGCTTCCGCCCCGGGCAGGAGGAGATCGTCAGCCGCCTGCTGGCCGGGCAGGATGTACTGGCCGTGATGCCCACCGGTGCGGGCAAGTCCATCTGCTATCAGGTGCCGGCGCTGCTTTTGCCGGGCATCACCATCGTGGTGTCGCCGCTGGTCAGCCTGATGAAGGATCAGGTGGGGGCGCTGGTGCAGGCCGGTGTGGCGGCGGCGTTCCTGAACAACAGCCTCACCGATAACCAGAAGGCCCTGATGCTGCACCGTGCCCGGGAGGGCTGGTACAAGATCATCTATGTGGCGCCGGAACGGCTGGAGATGCCGGGCTTCCAGCGCTTTGCACAGGAACGGCCCATCAGCATGGTGACGGTGGACGAGGCCCATTGCATCAGCCAGTGGGGGCAGGACTTCCGCCCCAGCTACCTGCGCATCAAGGCCTTTGTGGACAGCCTGCCCAGCCGTCCGGTGGTGGGCGCGTTTACGGCAACGGCCACCGCCCATGTGCGGGACGACATCCGCGAACATCTGGCTCTGCAAAAGCCCTACGAGGTGACAACCAGCTTTGACCGGCCAAACCTCTACTTTGAGACCCGGCGGGCCCTGCCCAGCCAGAAGCCCAAAGAGCTTCTGGACCTTGTGCTCAAGGAGGGCAGCAACGCGGGCATCATCTATTGCAGCACCACCAAACAGGTGGACGAGACGGCCCGCCTGTTGCAGAGCCGGGGCATCCGGGCTGCGGCCTACCATGCCAAGCTGGACGCCGACATCCGGCGGAAGAATCAGGACGATTTCCTCTACGACAGGGTGCAGATCATGGTGGCCACCAATGCCTTTGGCATGGGCATCGACAAGCCCAACGTGCGGTTCGTGATCCACTACAACATGCCCAAGGATGTGGAGAGCTACTATCAGGAAGCAGGCCGCGCAGGCCGCGATGGTCAGCCTGCGCGGTGCACACTGCTTTACTCCGGCACGGATGTGCGCACCATCCGCTTTTTTATCGAGAAGGAGATGGAAGCGGACAACGGCCTGCCTGCCGATGTGAAGGCCGAAGCCGCCCGCAAGGCAGAAGAACGGCTCAAGTACATGACCTTCTATTCCACCACGCAGGACTGCCTGCGGGGCTTTCTGCTGCGGTATTTCGGGGAGGCTGCACCCAAGAAATGCGGCAACTGCTCCTGCTGTCTGGCCGAGGAACAGGAAGCACAGCTGCAATTGGAGTATTCCCGCCGCCGTGCGGCTGATAATGCCCGTCGCCTGACCGAGAAGCCGCGCCGCACCAAGGCACCGGCAGGGGAGCTTGGCGAGTTTGACGAAAAGCTGCTGAACGCTCTTTACGCCCAGCGCAAGCGGCTGGCCGGCAAGCAAAATGTGCCCGCCTTTATGGTATTCAGCGACGCCACCCTGCGGGAGATGGTGGAGAAAAAGCCGCTGAGCATGGACGAACTGCTGAACATCAGCGGCGTGGGCGAAAAGAAAGCCGCCCGCTACGGCAACGCTTTCCTGCGCATCATCGAGGATGCGGTGGGCAGCCGGGAGTAAAACAAAAAAGAAAGCGTCCGGTTTTCCATACGTTCCGTTCAGGAAGTGGAAAACCGGACGCTCTTTTCCATTAGGTTTATTTTTCCATGGTATGGGTGGCGAATACCTTTTCGTCCTCCCACCACACAGGCTGCCCGGCGGCAAGAGTCTTGGGCACATCCAGCAGGCGCTGGTTGCTGCTGCCCCGGAACCGCAGGGAGATATCGTGCTTTGCCTGCACGAACTCGCCGTCCACCAGCACATCCAGCAGGCTCAGCAGCTCATCGGTGGCTTCGCACCGGGCAAGGCTTGGCTCTTTGCCCGTGAGCTGTTCCCACGTATAGCCGGAATAGCACCACACCGTTTTATTGGGATACAAAGCCTTGAAGTTGCGCACGAAGGGCAGCAGCTCCCGCTGGTTCTCCGGCTCCATGGGCTCGCCGCCCAGCAGGGAAAGGCCCGCGATATAGTCCGGCTGGCAGGAGGCGAACACCTCGTTGCGGGTGGCCTTATCAAAGGGCTGGCCGTAATCAAAATCCCACGCCACGGCGTTGAAGCACCCCGGGCAGTGGTGGCGGCAGCCGGACACGAACACGCTGGTGCGCACGCCCGGGCCGTTGGCGATGTCATAGTATTTGATGGTTGCGTAGTTCATAATATGATTCCTGTACTTTACAAAGAAACGGAAGCCTGCCGCTGCGGCCCTTCCGGTGAAAATACGTTTGGAGCGGCCCGCAGGCCGCTCCAAACGTGAAATCAAAACAATAGTTCTACTGTTATATCGGGTTGCGGCACCCAGAATCCGCTTCGTGCCTTGAGCGGCACTCGCGTCTTACTGGCCGCGGCCCCAACAGCTCCTCCCTGCTTCCGCCGCAGGCGGCGGTCGTCGCCGTTGCAGAGGGCATTTGAATCGTAATTACAGATGCAGCACGCGGTCCTTGATCTCCTGCGTGCGGCCCTGATTCCAGAACTGGGTGCCGATATAGCCGCAGGTGCGGCGGGCAACGTTCAGCTTGTTCTGGTCGCGGTTGCCGCACTTGGGGCACTCCCACACCAGCTTGCCGTCGTCCTCCACGATCTTGATCTCGCCGTCGTAGCCGCAGCACTGGCAGTAATCGGATTTGGTGTTCAGTTCGGCGTACATGATGTTGTCGTAGATGAACTGCAGCACGCTCATGACGGCTTCCAGATTGTCCTGCATGTTGGGCACTTCCACATAGCTGATGGCACCGCCCGGAGACAGGCGCTGGAAATCGCTCTCGAACTTCAGCTTGGTGAAGGCGTCAATCTGCTCCGAGACATGCACATGATAGCTGTTGGTGATATAGTTCTTGTCGGTGATGCCGGGCACGATGCCAAAGCGTTTTTGCAGGCACTTGGCAAATTTGTAGGTGGTGGATTCCAGCGGGGTGCCGTAGAGGGAATAGTCGATGTTCTCTGCCTTTTTCCACGCGTTGCACTTGTCGTTCATGTGCTGCATCACGCTCAGGGCAAAGGGCTTGGCACCGGCGTCGGTGTGGCT
>CAKSWG010000040.1 GCA_934511465.1 uncultured Faecalibacterium sp.
AGTTCCCCCGCGGCAAAGTGGCAGCGGAGTGCTGTGCTCTGGGCCTGTGGCAGACCACGACCCAGTACGCATTCTATTACATCGCTGTTGCCATGCTCACGGGTGCCTTTGGCGGCATCCTGAACAGCACCCAGAGCTTTCTGGGCGTGATCTTTGCCCACTTCATCTACGGCAACGCCGACCGCATGACCCCTGCCAAAACGCTGGGCTGTGTCATCGGCTTTGCGGGCGTGCTCATCGGCACGCTGGGCAACCACGGCAGCGGCAGCGGCTGGGGCGTGTTCTGCATGATGGCCGCTACCATCATCTTTACCCTGTCCGGCCCGTGGAACAAATCCGTGACCAAAAAGGCCGACAGTTTTGCCGTCTGCTTCATCAACCTGTTCGTGGGCGGTCTGGCGCTGTTCGTGCTGGGCACCGCACTGGGCGGACGCCTTGGCAGCGTTTCCCCGCTGGGCATCCTTGTGCTGCTGTATCTGGCTTTCATCTGCGGCGCAGGCTACGTGCTGTGGGCCCTGCTGATGAAGAACAACCCCGTCAGCCGCATTGCCATCTTCGGTTTTGTAAACCCGGTGGTCAACGTGCTGCTGAGCGCTGTGCTCAACGGTGAGCCGCTGTTCCGCTGGCAGTATCTGGCGGCACTGGTGTTCGTGTGTGTGGGCATCTGGCTGGTGAACAAGGCCCCCACCAAAAAGGAGGGCAAATGACCGGCCCCATTTTTGACACCCACACGCACTACAGTGCCCGTGCCTTTGACGCCGACCGCTATCCCCTGCTGGACAGCCTGCCCGGCAAAGGCGTAGTGGGCGTGTGCGAGCAGGCTACCCACTCCGGCGATGCGCCCCATGTATTGGAACTGGCGCACCGGTATCCGTGGGTGGTGGCCGCCATTGGCATCCACCCGGAAAGTCTGCTTGCCCCGGAGGACTGCGGCGAGGAAGGCCCTGCGCCTACCGTCTCGGTGTACGGCGGCGACTGGGCCGCTGAGATGCGTGCCTTGGCCCCGTACTACGACGACCCCAAGGTAGTGGCTGTGGGCGAATGCGGGCTGGACTACCACTGGCCTGTGCCCAAGGACGCTCAGCTGGCCATGTTTGAGGCACACATCCGGCTGGCGCTGGAGCTGGACAAGCCCATCATCGTACACGACCGCAATGCGCACGCCGACGTGTACGCCCTGCTCAAAAAATACCGGCCCAAGGGCATCGTGCACTGCTATTCCGGCAGCGCCGACGACGCCGTGTGGCTGGCAAAGCAGGGACTGTTCATCGGATTTGGCGGAGCGTGCACCTTCAAGGGTGCCAAGCGGGCGGCAAAGGCCATCAGCGCCCTGCCGCTGGAAAGCATCGTGCTGGAAACGGACTGCCCTTACATGGCACCGGAACCGGTGCGCGGTACCCGCTGTGACAGCTCCCTCATCCGCTATGTGGGCGAGTATATCGCCCAGCTGCGGGGCATCCCGGCCGAAGAGGTGTTCCGCACCACAGCCGAAAATGCCCGCCGGATATACGGGCTGTGATCCGTTTTTCGCAAGTTGCACAGGTTTTTCCATGTGCTTCTGTATAAATCAACAATCAAAATCCAAACTGTTATAAGGAGAACCTACCATGAAAGCACGTATCCCCAAACACCGCGAGTTCATCATCAACTTCCCCGACAGCATCGACCAGAACAAGGCCAACGAGGGCTGGGCAAAGTTGCAGCAGATCGTGGAGGACTACAAGAAGGCCCACAACGGTGCTTCCGTCTACGCCCCCACCTTCATCGAGGATTGCGAGCCCGAGGTCAAGAAGCTGCAAGAAGAGTACGGCTTCGAGTACACGGTTGAATACGTTCAGTAATTTTCGGAAGTAAAAATCCCCTCTGTGCGGATGCACGGAGGGGATTTTTGTTTTTCTTTGGTTACACCGCAGAGCCCTTTTACTGCTCCACTTTGCTCAGCAGAATGCGGTCATTGTCCAGATTCTTGCCGGCATTCTCGCGGAACTTTTCCAGCAGGTCGTCCACGGTCATTTTACTGCGCGCTTCGCCCTTTACATCAAACACGATGCGGCCCGCATCCATCATCAGGGTGCGGTTGCCCAGTTCCAGCGCCTGATGCATGTTGTGGGTGACCATCAGGCAGGTGATCTTCTTTTCGGCCACGATGCTCTTGGTCAGCTCCAGCACCTTTTCGGCGGTGGCGGGGTCCAGCGCTGCGGTGTGCTCGTCCAGCAGCAGCAGCTTGGGGGTGACCAACGTTGCCATGAGCAAAGTCAGCGCCTGCCGCTGGCCGCCGGAAAGCAGTCCCACCGGCTGCTTCATGCGGTCCTCAAGGCCCATATCCAGCAGCGCCAGCTTTTCGCGGAACACTTCCTTGTCCTTGCGGGAGATGCGGGAGAAGATGGCGTGGGGTGCGGTGCCGGCACGCAGATAGGCCAGCGCAAGGTTTTCCTCAATGGTCATGTTGGGTGCGGTGCCCTTGAGCGGGTCCTGAAACAGGTGGCCGATGACCTTGCTGCGCTGGTGCTCCGGCTCAAAGGTAATATCCTGTCCACCCAGCAGGATGCTGCCCTCGTCGGCGATGAAGCCGCCGGTGATGGCGTTGAACAGGGTGGATTTGCCCGCGCCGTTGGAGCCCACGATGGTGGCAAAGTCCCCGGCTTCCATGTGCAGGCTGACGCCGTTCAGGGCCACTTTTTCATTGACCGTGCCGGGGTTGAAGGTCTTGTGCAGATCGTTCAGCTGAAGCATTTCCATCTTACTTTTCCTCCTTGCCGGTAGTCACGCGGCGGCGGCAGGCCCCATGCTTGCGCTGCTCAAAGGCGATTTTTTCCTTGATGGCCGGCATCGAAATGGCAATGGCCACGATGATGGCAGACACCAGCTTCATGGCGGCGGCGGGCACATTGAAGCGCAGCGCCACAGCCACGATAAAACGGTACAGGCAGCTGCCGAACACCACGCCGATGATGCGGCGCAGCATGGTGCGCTTGCCAAGTAATGTCTCGCCGATGATGAGGGAAGCCAGTGCGATGGTCACCATGCCGGTGCCCACATTGATATCGCAGCTCTTCTGATACTGCGCCAGCAGGCCGCCGGAGAGGGCGCACAATGCGCCGGAAACGCACAGGCCCACCGTGATGGTGAAGGCCGGGTTGATGCTGGAAGCACGCACCATAGCAGCGTTGTCACCGGTGGCGCGGATGGACAGGCCCAGCCGGGTGCCGAGGAAGCCCAGCATCGCCGCACCGGCAAGCAGGATCATAGCCAGCGCGATGGCCAGCTTATACCAGCCGCCAAGGAAGCTCAGCGAGCTCTTTGCCAGCGAGAAAACAGTGTCGGTCTTGACCAGCGACATGGTGGAGGAAAAGCCCATCACGGCCAGATTGATGGTGTAAAGGCCGGTGTTGACGATGATGCCTGCCATGATGCTCTCCACGCCAAGCCGGGTCTGCAAAAAGGCCGTGACAAAGCCGGAGCACACACCTGCCGCCATGGCTGCAACAAGTGCCAGAATGGGGTGGCCGGTCAAAGCCACCTGACAGGCTACTGCGCAGCCCAATGTGAAGCAGCCGTCGGTGGACAGGTCTGCAATGTTCAGGATGGAATAGCTCAGGAACAGTGCCAGCGCCACCAGGGCATAGATACAGCCCAGTTCCAGCGCCGTCTGTAGGACGTTGAGCGAAAAGATACTCGCCAGCATGTGTGTGCTCCTTTTATATTTTTTGAGTGGACGATTTAAAATGGCCTCCGCTTGCGCTCTGGCCATATTCAGCGGAAAAACCTTTATAATTTCGGCATACCGGAGCGTCTGCGGACGCTCCGGTATGCCATTTTCACGAGTGGGGTCGTAAAGGGAAGCGGGCTCGACACTTTGCGCTTGAGCCGGAAGCTTTCCCGCTATGCCAAGGGCTCTCCCTTTGAGGAAAGACTTCCCCCGCGCCGGGACAGATTCTCCCCGCGCCGGGGAGAAATGTCACCACAGGTGACAAAGAGAGGAACAGATGTCGCGCAGCGACAAAAGGGGGAATCTGGCATCGCGCAGCGATGACTGAGAGGGCAAGGATGCTGACCTTGTGCAGCAGACCGCTTTCCTCAGAACCGCCAAAAGCTCCCCCTTTCGGAGGAGCTGGCAAAACCGTCAGGTTTTGACTGAGAGGGTTCTTTTTTAAGAGAAGTTCTCTGCCGTGGTCACTTCCACGATCTCGGTGCAGTAGGGCTTGAAGGCTTCCTTCACGGTGTCGAGGTCCAGACCCAGTGCTTCGCAGGTCTCGGTGTTGATGGTCACGATGCCGTTATCAAAGGTCTGGTACGGCAGGTCGGCCGTGGTCTTGCCCTCGCACAGCAGCTCGGCCACCATGTCGGCAGTGGCTTCGCCCAGCTGGACGTAATCCACGCCGTAGCCCACGAAGGCACCGTTCAGTGCAAAGCTGTCGGCACCGGTGTAGTGCTGGACGCCTGCCTCGGTAAAGGTCTCGTAGATGGACAGTTCTGCGGTCATGACGGTGTTATCGGTGGGGGTGAACACGGCCTTGACACCGGAAGCGATCAGGGCTTCGGCAGCCATCTGCACCTCGGCGGTGGTGGTGCCGTTCTTCTCAATGTACTTGATGCCATTCTTATCGCAGAAAGCCTTGGCGTCTGCAATGGCCTGCGTGGAGGAATCCTGACTCAGGTCGTACAGCAGGCCGATGGTGTCAATGTCCGGGTTGACAGCGGTGATCAGGTTCATGATGGCATCGGTGTTCAGCGCATCGGAGGTGCCGGTAATGTTCTCCTCGCCGTCAAAACCAGCGGCGGCGGGGTCGGTAACGGCGGAGTAGACAACGGGAATGTCGGTGTCCTCCACAGCAGCCAGCATGGTTGCGGCGGTGGGGGTAGCCACAGCCACGATCACATCCACGCCGTCACCTACGAGGTCGGCGCCGATCTGGTTCAGGTTGGACTGGTCAGCCTGTGCGTTGGCATAATAATCGGCATAATCAAAGGTGACGCCCTTCTCGGCGCCCAGCTCATCCAGACGGCTCTCCACGGAAGCCACGATCTGGTTCAGAGAGGCGTGGTCCACGTAGTTCACGATGCCCACCTTGAAGGTCTGGCCGCCCTCGGCTGCGGCAGAAGCAGCAGCGGAAGAAGCGGTGGACGATGCAGCCGCGGTGCCGGAAGCAGAGCTGCCGCAGCCGGTAAATGCCAGTGCGGAAGCAGCGGAAGCGGCCAGAGCGGCCTTGAGGAAGATGCGGCGAGAGATCATAGTAGCGTTTTTCATAATAAATAACTCCTTTCCCGGAGCGGGCGGCCCATAAATTTCAAATAAAAAGACCCGCTCCCTTTGCGGGACGGGCCTTATAAAGAAAAACGACCCTGTCCCTGTGTGTTATCCACAAGGACAGGATCGGTAAAATTCGATTCTGCGGTGCCACCTTGCTTGCCCTGTTTTGCAAAATGCAGAGCCTCTCACGGAGAGCCAACACTCCCCTGTCCTGTAACGGAGACTTCCGTCCAAAGCTACTAAGGCTTGCTGCCCGTTTGCCCGGCCCTCGGCGGCCCACGAAGCTCTGCCCCGCTCTCGCCCGTTTTCACTGTCCGGGCTCACTGAAGATGCGCTGTGCAGGTTCTCTTCCGCCTCATCGGTTTGATTGCATTATACACTTTATCGGCATAAAGTCAAGAGGAAATTTCAAATTTTTCTTTTTTCTGCGTTGCAAAGTCGTTCTTCCGCGCGTCAGGCCTGCTTTGTGCGGCGCTTGCGCCAGACAAAGTATGCCGTGTACGCCAGCCACACCGCGATGCCGCCCAAAGTCAGCACACGGCTCAGCCGGATGCCGTCGGGCTGATAGACAAAATCGATGCTGCTGGCACCCGCCGGGCACAGCACCGCCATCAGGCCCTCGTCCACCTCCACAATATCGGCCTCCTGCCCGTTGACATAGGCGGTAAAGCCATCGTCGTAAGGCACAGAGAAGAACACCAGATTCTCCCTGTCCAATGTGATCTCGGCATGGAAGCCGGAATTGTTCATCTGGAACACGCTGGCGGCTGTGGCGCGGCGCTCGCGGCAGTCCTGCACATAGCTTTCGTAATACAGGTCTTCCCGCCTGCCCTCCGGCAGATGGGTGAGGTACTTGCCGTAGACTGCGGCATCCTCGTCGGTAAGCACCAGCGCACGCATCAGCAGATTGGAGCGGGTGGCCTTGGCTGTTTCTTCGTACTCGGTCTGGGTGAGGTAGTAATCATAGGCAAAGCCCATGGGCACATAATTCTGGTTTCGGTAGAGCACATAGCCGTCCTGCTGGCCGGCGAAGGTCCAGCCTGCGTCGGCTTCGTATTCAAAATCCGTCTGTTTTTCCGGCGTGGTGATGAGGTATTCCACACTCAGCAGGCCCCGCAGTGCATAGTTGGAAAGCTCCGGCTCACTGCGCACATCCCGCTTGACGCCCAGTGCCGGGTAGAAGCTCAGGATGCTGGGCGCGGCGGTGCTGCCGAAGTATTGCAGGCAGCTCTTGTCCAGCCACATGCTAAGGTTATCGTGGGTCTTGTAGGTGTCGATGCGGTAGCTGCCTTCCGGCAGGTCGTTTTTGAGCTTGAGTGCACTGGTGTACTGGGCCACAAGGTCACTGTCGGTGTACCACTGGCCGAATTTGCCAATGCCGATGTGCACTGTGCTGAACAGGAATGCAAACGCCAGCACTGCCGCCGTCATGCGCTGGGCAAAACGGCCATCGGCCCGCCATTTCTGGCAGATATAGCGGTACAGCAGCAGGCCCAGCAGGCCAAAGCCAAGCACGGCACAGTACTGGCCCGGGTTCTTGAGCACGCCAAAGCTCCAGCTGCCGGTGTCGCTGTCCTTTACCGGCACCACCGCAAAGGCCACCGTGGCGATCATCAGCCAGCTGATGCCCCGGGCCGGGCTGTCCAGATCGGTGTCGTGGTCCTCCAGCGCACCAACGGTCATGGCGGCCAGCACCAGCACCGGCATATAGTACCAGCGGGCATAGTAGCTGGAATTGAGGGCGTAGAACGCACTGTTCAGGATGGGCACCAGTGCAAATACCGCGCAGGTACCCACAATGCGCTTTTTGCTGTCGCCGCGCTTTGCCTGCCAGTAGGCTGCCGCACCGGCCAGACTGCACAGCGGCAGATAGGCCGACATACTGGTCCACTTGATGACGCCTTCCGACCAGATGGAGGTAAGGTAGGGCGAATCCGGCGGCATGATCCAGCTGACCAGAATGGCAAGGTACTGCTGCACCTTGCTGTAGGTCAAAAAGCCCCAGCCGGAGGAAAGGTCGATGGTGCGCGGGTTTTGCAGCAGTGAGAGGACGGCGGGCACCAGCAAAATGCTGCCCATGGCCACACCCAGCAGGCTTTCAAACGCAAGCAGGCCAAATTTTCTGCCCGTCAGGTGGAAGTCCTTTGTGCTGAGCTTGCACACAAAGTAGATGGCCAGAAACACCACCTGACCAAGGAAGAAGAAGTAGTTGTTGACAAGGTTCACCGCCACCCAGAAGGCAAACCAGCTGCGGCGGTCATTGTAAAGGACCTCGTCCAGCGACCACAGCAGATACGGGAACAGCGCCACCACATCCACAAAGTGGTTGAAGAACACGTTGTACACCGTAAAGCCGGAGAAAGCATAGAGACATGCACCCAGCACGGCATAATCAATATTTTTGACGTAACGGCGCAGGTAAAGATACGCGCCGCCGCCCGCCACCGCAAACTTGAGGATGAGCAGCGGCACCATGAGGTACGGCAGCCAGCTCTGCGGGAAGATGAGCGAGAACCAGAAGAACGGCGAACCGTACAGGTAGAACGAATATGCGTTCATTGCGCCGCTGCCAAGGTCGGTGGCCCATGAGAAGGTATTGCGCACCGTGGTGAACGCGCTGTCCGGATAGCCGGCGTCCTTGATGAAACCGTTCATATAGCGGTAAAAGCTGATCTGCTGGCTGTTGAAATCGCCTGCATAGTGGAAAAAGCCGCCGTCAATGATATAGAACGGCAAAAAGAACAGCGCCGCCGTAAGGGCGCACAGGCCCACCGTGAGCCAGAACTTATCCTTTTTTTGCCCCAGCAGCTGCGGCTGTCGGGCGGTATCAGACCTCGCCATGGTTTCCTCTTTTCTCTGCCGATGGGCAGAAGGTTCGTTTTCTTTTAGTATAGCACGGAAGCAGGACAGAAAAAAGGGCTTGACAATGTTCCTTTGGGCGGGTATGTTGGAGAAAAAGGAGGAACCTGCCATGCTGTATCCGTTCAGCGCCCTGCTGGCGCGCATGAAATACATCACCCGCTGGAGCCTGATGCACTCCACCCGGGCCGAATCCCTCAGTGAGCACACCTGTGACACGGCCCTGCTGGCCCACATGCTGTGCCTGATCGCGCGGCGTTACACCGGCACGCCCTGCCGCCCCAAAACGGTGGCGGTGGCTGCGCTGTACCACGATGCGCCGGAGATCATTACCGGCGACATGCCCACACCGGTCAAGTACAGCAGCCCCACCCTGCGGGACGCTTATAAGGCCTTGGAAGCCGAAAGCGTGCGCACCATGGCCGGGATGCTGCCGGACGAGCTGCGGGAAGAAGTGTTCCCCTTTGTCTCCGGCGAGCTGCTGACCGCCGAGGAAAAACGCCTGCTGAAAGCCGCCGACCGGCTGAGTGCCCTGATCAAATGCATAGAGGAGCAGCGCAGCGGCAACCATGAGTTTGACGCGGCGCTGGCCCAGCAGAAAGCAGCCTTGCAGGCCATGCACTGCCCGGAAGCAGACTGGTTCATGGAGCACTGCCTGCCCTGCTACACCCAGAATCTGGATGAGCTGACAAAAGCGAAGCATTAAAGTTTCACAGCAATGCATTTTTATACAGGTCTGCTGCACATGGTCAGCGTCCTCGCCCGTTTTCCGTTACGGGAACGGCACCTCGCGCACATCGTCCGGGTCCAGCCCGGCTTTGCGCTGCTCTTCAAACACCGCCGCAATGAGCTCGTCCAGATCTTCCAGATGGGTCAGGGTGCAGCAGTAGCGGCGCAGGTTGGCCGCGCCTTTCAGGCCCTTCATATAGTGCATGGTCTGAGAGCGGGCCTGCGGCATGGCCACAAACTCGCCCTTCTGCTCCACCATCTCTTCCACCTGACGGCGCAGCGCATTCATGCGGGCCTGCAAGTTGGGCGTCTTGGGTGCGGGCAGGCCCTCGATGGCGGCATTCACCCGCTCAAAAAGCCACGGGTCGCCCAGTGCGCCCCGGGCGATCATCACGCCGTCGCAGCCGGTATCCTGCATCATCTTCACCGCATCCTCTGCCGAATGGATGTCGCCGTTGCCCAGCACAGGCACTTTGACGGCGTCCTTGACGCGGGCGATGATCTCCGGGTCGATGCCGGGGGTATACATCTGCTCCCGGGTACGGGCGTGCACCGCAATGAGGGCCGCACCGGCCTGCTCACAGGCCTTGGCACACTCCACGGCGGTGATGTGGTCCGCATCCCAGCCTTTGCGCATTTTGACGGTGACAGGCCGTTTTGTGTGGGCCACGACCTGCTCCACAATGCGGCCGCAGCGGTCCGGGTCCAGCATCAGCTTGCTGCCCGCCCCGCCGGAGACGATCTTGGGGGCCGGGCAGCCCATGTTGATATCCACAAAGTCGAATTCGTACTGCTCCATGGCAGCGGTGGCTTCGCCCATGATCTCGGGCACCTCGCCAAAGATCTGCACGCCGTAGGGCGCGCCGTTGGGCGCGGCCTTGAGCAGGCTGACCGTTTTGTGGTCGCCGTACACCAGCGCCCGGCTGGACACCATTTCGCTCACCGTGAAGCCCGCACCGTGCTGGGCCATCAGGCGGCGGCAGGGTGCATCCGTAAAGCCCGCCATGGGGCCGAACACCGCCCGGTGGGGCAGGGTGATATTGCCGATCTTCAAAGGTTCCATAGGTTTCCTCAAATCTAGTTGATTTAAAAAGGCTCCTCCATCGGGAGGAGCCTTTTTGTTATTTCGGGCAGCGGCTTCGCCCTCTCCGTCATTGCTTACGCAATGCCACCTCCCCAAAGTGGAAGGCTTTGGCAGTCCATAAAAAGTTTCTGGTTTCGCCAGAGGCTCTCCCTTTGGGAGAGCTGTCTGCAAAGCAGACTGAGAGGGCGAGCCCGTTCGCCTTTACATCTTCTCGGGCACGTTGATCTTGAACATGGTCAGCACGTTGAAGATGGCATTCTTCACGCCGATGCACAGGGCCAGACGTGCCTGCTGCACAGCGGGGTCTGCGCCCTGAATGCGGCAGCTGCCGTAGAAGCGGTGGAAGGCGCTGGCCAGATCAATGACAAAGCGGTTGATGCGGCTGGGGTCGTACTTTTCGGCCGCCATGACGATCTCCTGCGGGAAGGCTGCCAGCATCCGGATCAGATCCATCTCGGAAGGCTCGGTGAGCAGGGTGGCGTCCACCTTCTCGGCACCGGCAAACTGCACGCCCTCGCTCTCCATCTTTTTCAGGATGGAGCAGATGCGGGCATGGGCATACTGCACATAGTACACCGGGTTGTCGTTGTCGGTCTTGACGGCCTGATCCAGGTCGAAGTCGATGCCGCTGCCGGCGTCGTGCATATTGAACAGGAAGCGTGCGCTGTCGATGGGCACTTCTTCCAGCAGGTCGGTGAGGGTGATGGCATTGCCGGTGCGCTTGGACATACGCACGGGCTGGCCGTCCCGCATCAGGTTGACCATCTGCATCAGCACCACGTCCAGATCCTCGCCATGCAGGCCGATGGCGTCCATGGCACCCTTCATGCGGGCCACATGGCCGTGATGGTCTGCGCCCCAGACATCGATGGCCTTGGCAAAGCCGCGGGTGGCCAGCTTGTTGTAGTGGTAGGCGATATCGGCGGCAAAGTAGGTGGGGATGCCGTTGGCACGGACCAGCACTTCGTCCTTGGCTTCCTCCTCGGTTCCGTCCTCGGTCTTTTTCTTATTCACCGTGCCGTACTTGGCGGCGTACTGGGCGCTGCGGTACATGATGGCACCGTCCTCTGCCTTATAGCATGCACCCAGCTCCAGCAGCTTATCCACCACGGCCATGACCGCGCCGGACTCGTGCAGAGTGCTCTCGTGGAACCACACATCGTAGTCGATGCGGTACTTGCCCAGATCACGCTTCAGGGCGGCAATGTTCTTGGGCAGAGCATAGGCCACCAGTGCGTCCTTCAGCTGGGCAAAGGCTTCGCTCTCGAACAGAGCCTCCTCGCTCAGCCCGGAGCAGGCGGCAACGTACTTGTCGCCGTTGATGTCGGCAAACTCACCGGCCAGCACCTTGATGTCGCCGCCCTGATAGCACTCGGCGGGCAGAGGGAAGGTCTCCTCGCCGCAATACTTCTGCAGGTAGCGCACTGCAAGGCTCTTGCCGAACTTCTGGATCTGGTTGCCGGCATCGTTGATATAGAACTCGCGGGTCACATCGTAGCCGGACCAGTCCAGCACAGCGGCCAGACAGTCGCCCAGCGCACCGCCGCGGGCGTTGCCCATGTGCATGGGGCCGGTGGGGTTGGCAGAGACGAATTCCACGTTGTACTTGGCACCCTTGCCGTGGTCGGTGCGGCCATATTCCTTGTTGGCGCAGGCCCCCAGCACCACGCCGGCCCAGAAGTTCTGGGACAGGAACAGGTTGATGAAGCCGGGGCCGGCCACTTCCGCCTTGGCAAACACGCTGTTCTCAAGGGAGGGCAGGTGGGCCAGCAGGGCGTCCGCGATCATCTTGGGGGCCTTGTGCCAAGTGCGTGCACCGGCCATGGCGATATTGGAGGCAATGTCGCCGTTCTTGGTATCGGCGGGGATCTCCACGATGAAGGCGGGCAGCTCCGCTTCCGGCAGGGCGCCGTCCGCCATGGCAGCCTTTGCGGCGGCGGTCAGCAGAGCGCGTGCCTCGTCCAGCGCAGCCTGCCGGGGGTTATAGTTCTGGTAGGTCTTTTCAAATTCAGTCATTGGTCTGGTTCCTTTCGCAGTCTGGGAAAATATCTCAATTCACGTGGGTCACGGTCACTTCAAGGCGGTTGCGGCTCACCAGCTCCGCGCTGTTTGCGTCCAGCAGATAGCCGAACTTTGCGGTTCCGCCCTTTTCGGTCAAGCCGCACACGATCTCGTCGGCGGTCACGCCCAGAGTCATGGAGCCGTAGCCGGTCTCGTAATGGCAAAGGTTGCGCCTGCCCTTTTCAATGATCAGCTGGGTACCGGCCCCGCTGCCCTTGCCAAAGCGCAGCATGGCCACGCGGCTGCCGTCGGCGGCGATCTTTAAGGTAGTGGTACAGCCCTCGTAACCGGTGGTCTCGGTCTCTTTATAGGTAATGTAGTAGCTGCCGCCCTTTTGTGCAAACTGGCCGCGGGTCATCAGCTCCACAAACTCTTCTTTTTCTTCCTCCTCCGCAGGCTCTTCCACATGCTGTTCGATGCGGCTTTTGATGCGGATGATATAGTCTTCCTTCAGTGGTTTGCTCACGTTGCGTATCCCTTATCAATATTTATCAATGGCGATCTGGTCCACAGGGCCGCCCTTGTACTCGCCCAAAAACAGATCCGCCGTCTGCACAAAGCTGTCCGGCACATCGCTCACGTAGAAATGTGCCTGACCCTCCTGCTCCTGCACTGCTTTCAGTCCGCGCTCCGAGAGCATCCGTTCCAGATGATGGGCCGCAGTCTTAGCCGGGTCCACCAGCGTGACGCTCTGGCCCATGAACTCGCCGATCATGGTCTTGAGCAGCGGATAGTGGGTGCAGCCCAGAATCAGGGTATCCACTCCGGCGTTGCGCACCTCGGTCAGGTACTGGGCAATGACAAGCTTCGTCACCTGCTGGCGGGTCTCCTCGCTGTGGTCCACATAGCCGGCTTCCACCAGCGGCACGAACAGCGGGCAGGCACGGGCCGTGATCTCCACGCCCGGCACCAGCTGGCGCAGCAGCTTTTCGTAGCTGCGGGAGCGGATGGTCGCTGCCGTGCCAATGACGCCGATGCGGCGGTTGCGGGTAGCAAAGGCTGCTTCCCGGGCGGCGGCATCCACCACGCCAAGGTACGGCACCGGCAGCCGTGCAGCTTCCTCTGCCGGATAGGTGCTGGACACAGTGCCGCAGGCAGCCATGATGCATTTTACATTTTTAGAAAGCAGAAATGCAATGTCCTGCCGTGCATACTGTAAAATGGTCTCCGGGCTGCGGCTGCCGTAGGGCACGCGGCCGGTATCGCCAAAATAGATGATCTCCTCATGGGGCAGACGCTTGCGCAGCTCCCGCACGCCGGTCAGCCCGCCAAGGCCGCTGTCGAATACGCCGATGGGGCGGTTATCCATGCTGCTTTTCCTTTCTTTCCAGAGCCAGTGCGATCAGCCGGTCGATGAGGGCCGGCACCGGCAGGCCCTCGTGCTCCATCAGTTTGGGGTACATGCTGATGGCAGTAAAGCCGGGGAAGGTGTTGATCTCGTTGATCAGCACGCGGCCGGTGCCCTTTTCCACAAAGAAATCGCAGCGGGCAAGGCCCTCACAGTTCAGGGCCGTGTAGGCCATGGCGGCGTAGGTCTTGACCTCATCCAGCTTTGCTTCCGGCAGATGGGCCGGGATCACGGTTTGGCTGACGCCGTTCTTGTATTTATCATCGTAGGTGTAAAACTCGGCACCGGCAAGGATCTCGCCCGGGCGGGTGGCCACGGCGGGGTCGGAGCCGATCACGGCACACTCCACTTCCTGACCGTCCACAAAGGCTTCAAACACCACCTTGCGGTCGTTTTCCAGTGCAAGGTCGATGGCCTTTTTCAGTTCCTCGCGGCTGTTCACTTTGGAGATGCCCACACTGGAACCGGCGTTGGCGGGTTTCACGAACACCGGCCAGCCCAGCTTTTGTTCCACGCCCTCGCACACACCGTCGAGATCGGACTCGATCTCCCAGCGGTTCGCGGCAAGCCACTTGGTGTGGGGCACACCGTTTGCTTCAAACAGAGCGTTAGCCACTGCCTTATCCATGCACACGGCGCTTGCCAGCACGCCGCAGCCCACATAGGGGATACCGGCCAGCTCCAGCAGGCCCTGCACGGTGCCGTCCTCGCCCCACAGGCCGTGCAGCACCGGGATCACAACGTCCACATGCACCTTTTCCACATGGCCTTCCGGGGTAAACAGGATCATGCCGTGGTCGGCACGGTCCGGGCTGATGACGCAGGCCATGTTGCCGGCCAGCTCTTCCCAGCTGCCGTCGGCCATCTGGGCGGCGCTGGCCTCGGTGTACAGCCAGCGGCCCTCCTTGGTGATGCCTACAGTGAGCACCTCGTATTTTTCACGGTCGATGTTGTTGACAAAGTTGCCCACCGAAACACGGCTGACCTCGTGCTCGCTGGACATGCCGCCGAACAGCAGCACGACGCACATTTTTTCAGACTGCATGATCTCTCTCCTATTTACAAAGCCCCAGAACAGGGCGGGTTTCAACCGGTAAAAATGCCGTTCCGATTTATTATACAATATCTACGCGCGCGATGCAAGCAGAATGCAGAAAACCGCGCTGCCGTGCAAAAGAGTTATTTTATAAAAAAACTTTCCAAAAATCGCAAATTTCCGCTTGACGGATGGAAAACAGCGTGATACAATGATATCACCTCTTTTGCGGGGTTATTAAGTGCGCCTGTTTTACAGGTACCACCCGCAACCCGAGGGAGGTT
>CAKSWG010000041.1 GCA_934511465.1 uncultured Faecalibacterium sp.
AAGGGCTCCGGCAAGACCAAGGCTATGATCGACCAGATCAATGATGCGGTCAAGACCTCCAAGGGCAACGTGGTCGTTGTGGAAAAGGGCATGAAGCTCACTTACGACATCGCTCCTGCTGCACGTCTGATCGATCTGGACGAGTACAAGATCGCCGGCGGCGAGATGCTGTACGGCTTTGTTGCCGGCCTGATGGCAAGCAACTACGATATCACCGACCTGTACATTGACGGCATCCTGAAGGTGCTGGACCACGACATCAACCGCTTGGGCGTTGTGCTGGACGAGATGGCAGCCATTGCCGGCGACAGCGTTAAGGTGACTGTCACCGTCAGCGCAGAAGAGACTGCTTTGCCTCACGATGTGAAGAAGTACCTGTAATTTACGCTGATTTCGGGATCTGAACCATTTTGAACAGGCAGAGAACCGGGAAATTTAAATTTTTTCGGTTTTCTGCCTGTTTTGGTGTTGACAAAGGGCTGCAATGGCGCTATACTAACAAAGCAGCCTTTTAGAGGTGTACTATGCAATTTGACCTGAGAAAGTTTATCGCCACCGGCAAACGACCCTATCATGCAGAGTTTCAGTGTGATTTATCTGCCCATGATTATGCCGGTGCAAGGATCACGGAGCCTGTCACCGCAGTCTTTGACGCGGAGACGGATGGCGACGAGGTCCGGATGACACTGCGGGCAAACGCATCGGTGCACGGAGAGTGCGCCCGCTGTCTGGACCCCATTGTGCGGGAAGAGACGGTCGATACGGAGTGGACGGTAAAGGAGCGGGATCTGGATGATCCGGATTTCGACCTTCCGCTGGACGAAAAAGGCCATCTGGATGTGGATGAATGGCTCAATCAGGAGTTCATGTTCCAGATCCCCACGGTGCTGCTTTGCAGCGCTGACTGCGCCGGGCTTTGCCCCGTGTGCGGCAAAAAGAAAGCGGAATGCACCTGCCAGCCGGCAGAGCAGGCCGAAGCTCCCGTAGACACAAGGCTCGCAATCCTTAAATCACTGCTGAACTGATAAACCCATCAAGGAGGTGCAAAAATATGGCAGTACCTAAGAGACATCTTTCCAAGGCCCGCCGCGACAAGCGTCGCAGCAATGTTTGGAAGCTGGAGGCCCCCGCACTGGTCAAGTGCAGCAACTGCGGCTCTCTGAAGCTCCCCCACCAGGCATGTGGCAACTGCGGTTACTACAAGGGCGAGGAAGTCATCAAGAAGGCCTAATTTGCGCGTAATTGGTGGCATAATGGTGTTATGTACAGAAGGGGAGGGCGCACGCCTTCCCCTTCTTGTTCTGTAAGAACAAAATTTAAAACCAAAACCCTCTCAGCCGCTTTTGGGGCGGCAGCTCTCCCATGCAGGGAGAGCTTTTGTGCGTGAAAAATACCGTTGATAAAGGAAAAAGGAGGTGGATGCTGTGGCAATGAAGATCGCACGGGTGGACCCCGGCAGCGAAGCAGAAGCACTGGGCCTTGTGCCGGGCGATGAGCTGCTGAGTGTGGACGAGAACGAGCTGAACGACAGTCTGGACTACGATTTTTATACAGACAGCAAAAGCTTCCACTTAAAAGCGAAGGTGGCAGACGGCATCCGCGAATGGGACGTGCAGCGCACGGAGCGCGGCCCCTTTGGCTGCGACTTCAAGACCTATCTGGGCGACCAGAAGCACTCCTGCTCCAACCACTGCATGTTCTGCTTCATCGACCAGCTGCCCCCCGGTATGCGCGAGAGCCTGTATTTCAAGGACGATGACGAGCGGCTATCCTTTTTGTTCGGCAACTATATCACCATGACGAACATGCAGGACCACGAGATCGACCGCATTATCAAAATGCACATCTCGCCCATCAACATTTCTGTGCACACCACGAACCCCCAGCTGCGTGTACGGATGCTGGCCAACAAGCGCGGCGGCGAGGTGCTCAAGTACCTGCCCCGTCTGGTGGAGGGCGGTATTGCCGTCAACTGCCAGCTGGTGCTGTGCCGCGGCATCAACGACGGCGACGAGCTGCGCCGCACCCTCTCCGACCTTTTGGAGCTGACCCCCATGGTGCAGAGCATCGCAGCGGTGCCCTGCGGCGTGACGGACTACCGGGAGAAGCTGTTCCGGCAGACGCCCTACGATGCAGCCACCAGTGCCGAGGTCATCGACATCATGGAAGAATTCGGCGATGAGTGCAAGCGCCGCCACGGCAAGCGCATCATTTATCCCAGCGATGAATGGTACCTCAAGGCAGGCAGGCCCATCCCGCCGGAGGAGTTCTACGAGGACTTCGACCAGCTGGAAAACGGCGTTGGCATGATGCGTCTGTATGCCAAAGAGTTTCTGGAAGAGCTGGAAAAACCCCATCGCATCTACGGCACCAAGAAAATGGATGTGGTCACGGGCGAAATGGCATCGCCGCTCATCCACCAGATGATGGCCGAGCTGCACCGCCAGTATCCCATGGTCGAGGTGACGGTGCACACCATCAAGAACAAATTCTTTGGCGGCAATGTGGGCGTGGCCGGGCTTGTAACGGCTACCGATATCATTGCCCAGTGCGAAGGCAGGCTGACCAGCGGCACGCTGGGCGTACCGGCTGTGATGCTGCGGGAAGAGAAGGATACCTTTCTGGACGACATCACCACAGATCAATTGGCCCAGCGCCTTGGCGTAAAGGTGGAGGTGCTGCCCACAGCCGGTGGCGACGAAGCCCGCGCCCTGCTGCGCAGCGGCCTGCATATTGCAAGGAGAAGAAGAGCATAAAAGAAAACCCTCTCCGTCATCGCTGCGCGATGCCACCTCTCCCGAGGGGCGAGGTCTTATGCATCTTTCGGCAGGAGTGATAAAAGCTCCCCTTTCGGGGGAGCTGGCGCGGCGGAAGCCGTGCCTGAGAGGGTTGTAAGAAAGGAGGAACCCCTATGAGCAAACCGATCGTAGCGGTGGTGGGCCGCCCCAACGTGGGCAAGTCCACCCTGTTCAACAAACTGTGCGGCCAGCGTCTTGCCATCGTGGAGGACACGCCGGGCATTACCCGCGACCGTATCTTTGCCAACTGCGAGTGGAACGGCCACGAATTCCTGCTGGTGGACACCGGCGGCATTGAGCCCAAGGCCACCGAGGGCATTCTGGCCCACATGCGGGAGCAGGCCGAGATCGCCATTGATACTGCCGACTGCATCATTATGGTG
This sequence comes from uncultured Faecalibacterium sp., assembly GCA_934511465.1. Classification (GTDB taxonomy): domain Bacteria; phylum Bacillota; class Clostridia; order Oscillospirales; family Ruminococcaceae; genus Faecalibacterium. Next base: position 3,182 of record CAKSWG010000041.1, read on the forward strand.
GTGGATGTGCGCGACGGCCTGACCGCAGCCGATGAGGATGTGGCCCACATGCTGCGCCGCAGCCATAAGCCCATCATTCTGGCCGTGAACAAGTGCGACAAGGTGGGCGAGGCCCCCATGGAGATGTACGAGTTCTACAACCTTGGCTTTGACGAGGTGATGCCCATTTCGTCTGTGCACGGCCACGGCACCGGCGACCTGCTGGACGCCGTGTGCTCCCACCTCGATTTCAGCGAGACCGTGGTGGAAGAGGACCGCATCCCGGTGGCCATCATCGGCCGCCCGAATGTGGGAAAGTCCAGCCTGACCAACCGCATTCTGGGCGAGAACCGTATGATCGTGGCAAACGAGGCGGGCACTACCCGTGACGCCATCGATACCCCGGTGGACAACGCCTACGGCAAGTTCATCTTTACCGACACCGCCGGCCTGCGTAAGCGCAGCAACATCACCGACGGTCTGGAGCGTTATATGGTGGTGCGCGCACTGGCTGCCGTGGAGCGCAGCCGCGTGGCGCTGATCTTGGTGGATGCCACCGTCGGCTTTACCGAGCAGGACAGCAAGGTGGCCGGTTACGCCCACGATCAGGGCAAAGCCTGCATCATCGTTGTGAACAAGTGGGACGCCGTGGAAGGCAAGGAGACCAATACCATGGAGCTGCAGCGCCGCGGCTATGCCGAATGCTTCAGCTTTATGGGCTACGCACCCATCATCTTCATTTCTGCGCAGACCGGCTACAACGTGAACAAGCTGATGCAGCTCATCCGCGATGTGGACAGCCAGAACGGTGCCCGCGTGCCCACCGGCGTGCTGAACGAGATGCTGGCCCGCGCCACCGCCCGGATGCAGCCGCCCAGCGACAAGGGCCGCCGCCTGAAGATCTTCTATCTGACACAGGCGTCCACCCGCCCGCCTACGTTCGTGGCTTTTGTGAACTCGAAGCAGCTGTTCCACTTCAGCTATCAGCGGTATATCATCAACCAGATCCGCGAGAACTTTGGCTTGGAACATACCCCCATCCGTCTGGTCGTGCGCGAGCGCGGCTCCGGCGAAGTGGGGGCAAAGGACGTGTAAGCGCCCGCAAAGGAGGCATCTGGCGTTATGATGAAAACGATCTTCATTGCCGCAGCCACGATCTTGCAGGCATACCTGCTGGGCAGCGTGGATGCCGGCATCCTCATCAGCAAATTCGTGTACCACGATGATGTGCGCAGCCACGGCAGCGGTGCGGCTGGCATGACCAATATGCTGCGCACCTTCGGCAAAAAGGCTGCTGCCATGACCGCCACGGGCGATGTGCTCAAGGGCGTTGCAGCCGTGTGCATCGGCCGGTGGCTGTTCCACATGCTGCCCGCAGACAGCGGCGTCTCACCGTATCTGGGTGCATATCTGGCTGCCATCTTTGCGGTGCTGGGCCATCTGTACCCGCTGTACTTCGGCTTCAAAGGCGGCAAGGGTGTACTGGTGGCAGCCGGTGCCATTCTGGCCATCCAGCCGGTGCTGCTGCCGTTTCTGGCCATCATTTTCCTTGTGTGCCTGATCCCCACCGGTATGGTGTCGCTGGGCAGTGTGGCCATGGCTGCGCTGTACCCGATCCTGACCATCGTTTACGGTACGATCAAGGGCTATGCCGCCGGTGATATGCTGGTGTGCGCCATTGGCTCCGGCTTTATGTCCGGCATGGTGATCTATATGCACCGCGCCAACATCCAGCGCATCCGTGAGGGTAAGGAGTACCGCTTCGGAAAGCACAATAAAAAATAAAGCGTCATAAAATGCCCCGCAGCCTGCTGGTTTTCCGGCAGTGCTGCGGGGCGTTTTGGTTTATGTTATTTTGGCTCCGGCTCGGCCTGTTCAAAATCGTACTCGTCAAAGTTCTCTTCCTCGGTGGGGATGGCCTCGGAGACCTCCGTTCTGACGCGCTCTTTCAGGCGGGAGAGAACCTCGTCGGCCGGGATGCCGCTCTGGCGGGGCGAAAGGTCCGGCGCCGGGTGGCCGTCCGGCAGGTGTGCACCAAAGGCCGGGACAAAGAAGAACTTGCGCACGATGAAGATCAGCGCAATGGCCCCCACGCTGAGCAGGTTCTCCAGCGCAGAGTCATGCCCCACCACCAGATGACGGGCAATGGCGTACAGCAGCACTTCCAGACTGCTGCCGGGGCTGTGCTTGGCCAGCATTTTGATGAACTCGATGCCGATCACGATGTCAAGGCTCCGCTCCAGAAAAGTGCGGATCTCCACTTCGTTGCCGTCAAACAGCAGGCCGGGCATCCATTTGATCAGCGGTACTGCACTGAGCAGCAGGCCGATGAGCACCAGCCCGGAAAGCAGGATCTCCAGCAGGCTGGATGCCTGAATGATGCGGTTGCGCAGCTGGGTGCGCCAGTGGCTTTCCACATGGCTGACCGCAGAGGAATGCTCCGTAGGGTGTTCCATAGATTGACCTTCCTTCTGACATTTTGCTACAAAGTTTTTTACAAAATGTTTTCTTTATTGTAGCAGAAACGCGGAAGAGTGTCAATTCGGCGTGGGCAATCTACAGTAGTTTCCGTGGCCTGCGGGCCTACGGCCACATAGCCGGATTTCTGGATGCAGCTCTGCCCGGCGGCGGTATCCAGCCAATCGTAGAGCTGGCGTTCCGGGCTGCTGGCGGCGGCGTCCGCATGAATGACTGCATAGAACTCGTTGCACAGCGGGTAGCTTTCGCTGGCGATGGTGTCGTTGGAAGGGGTGACGCCGTCCACGGCCAGCAGACGCAGGCCGGGCTGGGAGTACATCTGGTCGATGTAGTAATACACCGAGAAGCCGATGGCGTTGGCGCTGTTGTTGTAGGCGGCGATGCTGTCCACCAGCTCACCCATGGCAGCGGGAGCCAGCTCGGTGGGCGGGTCCATCAGTTCGCCGCCCTGAATGAGCAGCTTGCGGAACAGAGTTTGGCTGCCGGAGTCCTCGCCCCGCTGGAAGGGCACGATGGCAAGGTCCTCACCGCCCACTTCTTTCCAGTTGGTGATCTTACCGGCATAGATGTCCTTCAGCTGCTGCCGGGTCAGGCTCTTGACCGGGTTGTTCTCGTTCACGATGAACACCAGTGCGTCCCGGCCAATGGGCTTCTGTTCCAGCTGGGCACCGGCCTCCTGTAGTTCTTCCTTTACATAGTCCGGCGCTTCGTACACCACCAGCATTTTGGCGGTGTGATCCTCATCCGGATACAGGCCAAAGTTTTCCCACGCGTAGGCGGTGGTGCTGACCGAAATGCTGCTCTGTGCCACCTCAAGATCGATGCCGGTGGTGTCGGCCATCATCTGCGCCATCAGCGGGATGCAGGCCGTGCTGCCATCCAGCTTGGGAAACTCTTCCGGCGAGAACAGCCCGATGGGTTCCAGCTCGCTCACGGAAGAAGCAGGTGCTTCCGGCGTGGCGGAAGCGCTGCTGGCGGGGGTGTCGGCACCTTTGCAGGCGGTCAGGATGCCTGCTGCAGAGCAGGCAACAAGGCCCAGCAGAAAGCTGCGGCGGGAAATTTTAGCATTTTTCATAAGGCGTTCCTCCTATTGGGTCAGTAGCCCATTTCATCGTCGGCGTTGATGGTAGAGAAAATGCTCTGGCAGTAAAGCCATTTGCCGTCGGTATCCATCCAGCCGTAGTAAAAGCCCCGGCGTGCCACGAATACATGATCCGGCAGCTGGTTCAGGCTGTTATCGTAGTAGCTGTAGCAGCTGCCCAGATCGCCCAGCCCAAGCGCCACATTGCCGGTCTCATCCAGCACATCGCACAGCGTGCCGCTGCTGCTGGGGGCTTCGGAGGTGCCGTAATACAGCGGCCTGCCCTCCGGCGTGGTGGTGAGGTAGTTCAGGGCATAGTATTTGTCTTGCAGGTGGGTCAGATCGGAGACAAGGCCCTCGGGGCTGTAAACACGGGTGGCAGTGGTTTCGTAGCGGTCGTTGTCCCGCAGTTCCAGCCAGACGTAACCACTGCCTTCGTTGTTCATCATCACGCTTTGCTGGCCCTCCACCGGCTCTACGGTGGTGTCGGTAACAAGGTCGCCGGTGTCGGTGCGGAACACCTTCAGCTGTCCGTCCTTATAGTAGAGAGCCACAGTATCGTTGGCGATGCTGGCTGCATACAGCGGCGTCACCTCACCGGTAACAAGGTCGTGCAGGTCGTAACCATAATCGCTGGTGGTGCGCCATGTGACCACATACCCCGGAAAATAACAGCTGGGAATATCGTCAAAGGTGCCGATGAGGGTGCGGTCCACGGTGGTCATGTCCCGCAGTTCATACCGGCCATCGGCGGTGGCAAAGCACGCTGTGCCATTGCCGCAGGTCTGGGCAAAACCGGTAAAGCCCTCGCCGGTGGCGGGGTTGTAAAGCAGCTGGTCCACCGGTGCGCCGTCGGCGTGGGTTGTGTCAAGCTCCACCCAGTCGGCTAGGCTGTCGGCTGTGTAGGAAAGACTTAGGGCTGTGGAGGCATCGGCTCCATAGACCTGCGTGCCGTCCCGCGTCAGAACGACCACCCAGCTGTGCAGGGACATATCATCGTCCCATTCGTCGCTGGCAAGGTCCGCCGGGCGGGCATAGCAGGTGTAGACGAGGGAGTCCCCGCACACATTGCAGCGGTAGGCACCCTCCGGCACGGGCAGGGCCTCACCGGTGGCCGGGTCAAGGACCTGACAGGTACCGTTGCCCCAGTAATAATCCTGATATTCGCCGTTGACAAGGCTGCTCTCTTGCAGCACCAGCAGACCGTTCTGCATGGTGGCGCTCTGCTCGCCGTCAAAGGCCATCACCTCGGTGCCGTCCTTATCGTAGAGGGCACTGCGGCGTCCGCCCCGGCCGGCCGCGTCCGACCAGCTGCGGAACCAGTAATTGGTCTCACCCGTCACCATGTCTTGCAGCAGGGTCACATTCTCGCTGCGGAGGGACTGGTACAGCACCTTGCTGCCGCACAGCACCGTGCAGCTGTTGCCGGAACTGTCGTAGCCGTAAAGCATCCGCAGCTTTCCGTCGTCCAGCCGGGAAGCATCGTAAAGCGGCTCGCCGTTTGCATCGGTGGGCACCGAGGAGGCCGCGGCAGGCTTGCCGGAAGCAGGCGGCAGCACGCTGCACCCGCAGCCAAGAGCAAGGCAGAGCGAAAGGCTTACGGCGGCGCAGCCCATGCGGGAAATGGAATATCTCATAGGATCACCCCTTACATACAAAAAACCAGACGGAAGTTTTTTCCAGTTCAATTATAATACGAAACAGCCGCACATTCCATTGCAGGAAAACGCGGCTGCTGGTTACAGTTTTATGACAAGAGTTCAGGACGCAGCTTTGGCTTTTTCGGCGTCGTCCATCCGGCCCAGCTGGCGGAGGAACGCCAGCAGGAAGGGCAGCGAAACGATGAAGGTGAACACATCTGCAATGGGCTGGCACACCTCTACGCCCACAAGGCCCAAGGCACGCGGCAGAATGAGGATGAGCGGGATAAAGAACACGCCCTGCCGGCAGCAGGCCAGAAAGGTGGCGCGGCCCGCTTTGCCCACGCTCTGGAAGGTCATGTTTGCCACCACGATCACCGGCTGTAACAGGATGGCAAGGCACTGGTAGTGGAAGGCGGGCAGGGCCACGGCTGTCACCTCCGGGTCGTCGCGGAACAAGCGGATCAGAGCGTCGCTGTTCACCCAGCACAGGGCAACCAGCACCACCAGCATACAGAAAGCGGCACCCATGGTAAAAATGGCGGCCTGCCGCACCCGGCGGAACTTGCGTGCACCATAGTTGAACGCAGCCACCGGCTGCAAGCCCTGCCCGACGCCAATGGCCACCGAGATGATGAACATGAAGATGCGGGAGACGATGCTCATGCCGGCCACGGCGGCGTCACCGTAGCTGCGGGCAGCAATGTTCAGCAGCATGCCGCCGATGCTTTGCAGACCCTGACGGCCAAAGCTGGGTGCACCGCCGATCAGGATCATGCCGAACTCCCGCGCCTCACGGGTGACGGCGGTAATGCGGAACCGGCTGACCGTTTTGCCCCGCAGGAACATGGAAAGCAGGATGCAGAAGCTGATGCTCTGGCTCAGGGCCGTTGCAATGCCTGCACCGGCGGTGCCAAGGCCAAGGCCGAACATGAAGATGGGGTCCAGCACGATGTTCAGCACGCCGCCGGTCACAAGGCCGATCATGGCAAAATTGGCCTTGCCCTCATAGCGCAGGATGTTGTTCATCACAAGGCTGGAGATCATGAGCGGGGCTGCAATGAGGATGGGCCGCGCATAAGCGCAGGCATGGGGCAGGATGGTGGCCGTGCTGCCCAGCAGCATCATAAAACCGGGCAGCGTAGCAAGGCCCACAAGGGTCAGCACCACACCGACGGCCAGCGCCGTGAAAAAACTGGTGGATGCAAACCGGGTGGCAGCCTGCGTGTTTTTGCTGCCCAGACTGCGGCTGATGATGGTGCCGGAGCCATGCCCCAGCGTAAAGCCCAATGCCTGAATGATGGCCATCAGGCTGGAAACCACGCCCACTGCGCCGGATGCGCTGGTGGAGATCTGGCCTACAAAAAAAGTGTCGGCAAGGTTGTAGATGCTGGTGATGAGCATGCTTAAAATGGTAGGCGCGGCCAGCCCTAAGATCAGCTTGGGGATGGGCGTCTCGGTCATTTTTTTGTATTGCTGGATGTTGAGTTCGTTTGCGGACATGAGGATCTCCTTCTTCTATATAAGGTGGGAAAAGCCGCCCCCAAAAACAAGAGCGGCGGATGTTTTGAAAGGGTGCGCAGACCGCACCGGCCATAGTATAGCGCAGCTGCGGCAAAAAGTCGAGAGGTGCGGCGGCGCAAAACAGGGCGTGCAAGGGCTGTCGAGCAGGAGAAAAACGGGCGGAAAGCGTGATGGATTTTGTCTGTTTTGCTAAAGGCTGGTCGAATTGCTTGTGGAAAATCACGATATGTGGTATCATTTACCATGAGGAGAACAAAAAAAGCCTGCACGTTTGTGCGGGCTGTGCACAAAATACAAGGCGGCTGCGGGCAGCACCGGCAGCTGCGATCCGACAGGAGGAACAAACCATGAGATCTGTTGCACAAACCGTGATCGAAGCCGATCACTTTTACACCATCGCCGCACACACCGGCAATGTCATTCAGGCTGTGGAGGGCACCAAGGAGCCCGGCACGGTCCGTCTGGGCAAATACGAGCACAAGCCCGAGCAGGAGTGGAGCTTTGTCCGCGTAGGCGACGGCGTTTACCGCATCCGCAACCGTGCCTCCGGCAAGCTGCTGGACCTCACCATGACCGGAACCGCCAACGGCACTTGGCTGCACCTGTGGGAGGATGTGGGCGGCACCTCCCAGATGTGGACGGTTCAGCCTACCCCCGAAGGAACGGTGCGCCTGCGCTCTTCTTGGGCCGGCGGCAAGTGCGTGGATACCGTTGGCATGGGTGCTGCTGTGGGCACCGTGTTGCAGATCTGGCAGGAAGTGCCCGGTGCCGAAGACCAGTTGTGGACCATCGCTGAGGTGAAGGAGCGCGCAAAGCGTGCTGCCAAAAAGGCGGAGGAGCCTGCTGTGGAAGCCGCTGCCGAAGCTGCACCCGCTGCGGAGAAGGCCCCTGCCAAGAAGCCCGCAGCCCGCAAGCCCCGCACCACGAAAAAGGCTGCCGCCAAAGCAGAAGAGCCCAAGGCAGAGGAAGCCGTAAAGGCCGCAGCTGCACCGGCAGAAAAGCCTGCCCGCAAGACCGCTGCCAAAAAGACTGCCGCCAAGGCAGCTGAAAAGGCAGAGCCTGCCAAGGCCGAGGCACCCGCGGAGGAAAAGCCCGCTGCCGAGAAGCCCAAGCGCAAGTGCGCACCCCGCAAGAAGAAGGAGACCGTCTGATCTCCAGTTGCATTTAAAAGCCAGCGCCCGCCGGAATGTCGTACTGACCCCGGCGGGCGCTTTTTGTTTTGATTTATTATTCTGGCAGCTGCTTTAATGCAAAGTGGTTCTTTTCAAATGCCAGAAGGCCCTCGTCCCGCATTTTACACAGCTCCTTGGAGAGGGCGCTGCGGTCCAGATTGAGATAGTCGGCCATCTGCTGGCGGTTGAAGGGCACCTCGAACTCCATGCCGCCGCACCGTGCAGCCTGCGCAGAAAAATAGGTCAGCAGCCGCCCGCGCACCGTTTTGGGTGCGGTGCAGAAGATGCGCTGCGAAAGGCTGAGGTTCTTGCGCATGGACACCGCCAGCAGGCGGCGCAGCAGCTTGTCCCGCAGCAGGGGCGCTGCCCGCTCGTCCGTAAGGGCGGCGGTGTGCAAAAACAGCACCTCGCAGTTTTCGGCGGCAACGGCGTCCACCATCAGCGCATCGCCGCAAAAGGCGTAGGTCTCAGCAAAAGCCTGCCCGGGGCCTACGCTGCTCAGGATGCTTTTGGTACCCCAGAGGTCCAGATTTTCAATGTGCACGGCACCGCGCAGCACAATGCCGATCTCCCGCACATGGCTTCCGGCGCGGAAAATGACCTCGTGCCTTGCAAACTGCTTTGTGCGCAGGTGCCCGGCAGCGGCAAGGGCATCCAGCTCGGCTTCGGAAATGCCCTCGAACAGGGGAGAGACGGTCTTTTTCATAAAAAATCCTCTTTCTGTGGTTATAACAACCGAAGACTTGGCCTGATTATAGTATACTCAGAGCATCAAAGCAAGGAGGACTTTTCCATGATCCGCAAAATCATTCATATAGACGAAGAAAAATGCAACGGCTGTGGTGCCTGCGTCACCGCCTGCCACGAAGGTGCCATCGGCCTTGTGAACGGCAAGGCAAAGCTCATGCGTGACGACTACTGTGACGGATTTGGCGACTGCCTGCCCGGCTGTCCCACCGGTGCCATCACCTTTACCGAGCGCGAAGCCGCCGCTTACGACGAGCAGGCCGTGCTGGAAAACAAGCAGAAAAAGGCTGCTGCCGCCCAGCAGGCAAAGCCCGCCGCACCGGCGTTCCATGGCTGTCCGGGCAGCGCAATGCGTCAGTTCCACCGCGAGCAGCAGGCTTCGCCCGCCGCAGCGGCAGTGCCCATGCAGTCCCAGCTGGCGCAGTGGCCCTGCCAGATCAAGCTGGTGCCGGTGAACGCGCCCTATTTTGACGGCGCCAAGCTGCTCATTGCTGCCGACTGCACCGCCTATGCCTATGCCAACATCCACGAGGAGTTCATGAAGGGCCGCGTGACCCTCATCGGCTGCCCGAAGCTGGATGCAGTGGACTACAGCGAAAAGCTGACCGAGATCATCCGGAATAACGACATCAAGAGCGTGACCGTGCTGCGCATGGAGGTGCCCTGCTGCGGCGGTTTGGAACATGCCGCCATCACGGCCCTGAAGAACAGCGGCAAGTTCATCCCGTGGAATGTGGTCACGTTCTCCACCGATGGCCGCATTCTGGACCGATAACCCATAAAACAACAAAAGGCAGATGCTGTAATGCGTCTGCCTTTTGCTGTATCAGCCTGCGTTCTGCACGCTGCCGGCGGCGGTCTGCACAAATTGCAGCACGCTCTGGATGGTATCGCGGATCTGCACCAGCGTCTGGATGTCCGTATCTTTCATGCGGGAGGTGGGCGCGGTGAGCACAACAGTCTGTGCGCTCACGGTGCCGGTGAGCTGCGCGCGGATGCCGTGTTCCGGGATGGTCAGCAGGATATGCACCGGGAGAGCGTCCTCAAAAAATTTGCTTTTCTCAAAACCAACGATCAGCGTCGGCGCGTTGGCACCGGTGTCACCGGTGGTCAGCTGGTAGTAAAGGTAGCCGTCTTTTGCGCCCTCCGGCTGCACGCGCTGCGGCTTTTTCTGCGGCAGCTCAAATTCGGTCATGTCCTGTAGGCTGGTGGCTTCGGCCCCAACGCCCAGCAGGCTTGCCAGCTGGGCCTGCGAAATGTAATTGCCAAGGCTCCATTCCGGCATCAGCAGGCTTGCCAGCGGGTAGGAGCCGGTGATGGACGTGCGGATGTTCTTGTACAGCTGGCCCACATCGTACAGGGTCTCGCTGCCGCTCACGTATACCCGGGTAAGCGGGTCGGCGGGGATCACGGCGTCCGGTGCCGAGATGTTCAGCTGCAAAGCGTCCGGTGCGTACAGGCCGCTGACGGTGCCGCTGGTGGCACCGGTCTGCTGCAAAATGGTATACAGGGCAGGGGAGTCGGCGGTGGGAGTGATGCTGTAATCAAACGTAAACGCCGTACCGGCCTGCAAAGCCTTTACCCGGCGGGCCACCAGACTGTAGCCGATCGCAGCAGCCACGGCGGCCACCAGCGCAAGGCACAGAACGATCACCAGCACCACACGGCCTGCGCCGCGTTTTTTCTTGCGGGAAGATGCCATATAAAATCCTCCTTTGGAAACAGAGAATGTTACCCTCAGCATAGCGGAACGACGGGCAAAAGTCAAGCACGGCATATAAAACAAAAAATCCGGGATCTTACGATCCCGGACTTCTGGCGGAAAGATGGGGATTCGAACCCCAGAACGCTTTTGACACGTTACACGATTTCCAGTCGTGCGCCTTAGACCAACTCAGCCATCTTTCCATATTCAGTTCTGCGCCACAGCGCTCCACTATAATACCTGAAAGGAGTGTATTTGTCAAGAGTTTTTTATAAAAATGAAAGTGAAAAAACAAAAAGTCCGGGACCTTACGATCTCGGACTTCTGGCGGAAAGATGGGGATTCGAACCCCAGAACGCTTTTGACACGTTACACGATTTCCAGTCGTGCGCCTTAGACCAACTCAGCCATCTTTCCATATTCAGTTCTGCGCCACAGCGCTCCACTATAATACCTGAAAGGAGTGTATTTGTCAAGAGTTTTTTATAAAAATGAAAGTGAAAAAACAAAAAGTCCGGGACCTTACGATCTCGGACTTCTGGCGGAAAGATGGGGATTCGAACCCCAGAACGCTTTTGACACGTTACACGATTTCCAGTCGTGCGCCT
>CAKSWG010000042.1 GCA_934511465.1 uncultured Faecalibacterium sp.
TCGTCCTCCACCGGGCCGTCCAGCGTGTACAGCGTACCGTTGACGCATTTCAGCGGCCACTGTTCCAGAAAGGCACGGCCAAACTGGACTTCGTCAATTTTCTTGCCGTTGTACCAGTCCGGCCATAAGGGGTTGCGGGAAATGTTTTTCTTCATAGGGTGGTTCTCCTTTAGAAAAGTGAAGTGGCGGGTCTCACGGTGAGACCCACCACTTCAGGTGAATAAATCGTTAGGCGCACTTTGCTAGAGCAAGGCGTTCGGTGCGCTCCTCCAGCATCAGCAGGTACGACCCGGACAGCAGCCGTGCAGCGGCATCGGCTTTCTGCTGGGGTGTCCCAAATGCAACGCAGTCCGTCAGGTGCTCGACTGTCTCGGTCATGTGGAGGGCTTCCACGAATCGCTCGTCCAGCGATTCTTCCGGGCTGGCGGGCTTATAACGCTCCCGCCAGTCATGCAGCAGGTCAAGATAATCGGTCAGCACCCGCAGGCAGTAAGCGATGTCTGCCCATTGCTCATCCGTCAGGCCACGCTTGGGCGGCGGCAGGGCGATGGCGTTGGCGGGCGGCTTGTCCGGGTCAAGCCCGAAGTCGTGTATCAGCTTCTCGGCGGCTTGCCGTGGGTTTAGGTCGAACAGCTTGGCGGTGAGGTCGATGGCATCGCCGTTGGCTCCACAGCCAAAGCAATAATAATAGGTGTCGTTCAGCTTCATGCTGGGGTCGCTGTCGGAATGAAACGGACAGCACACCATGCCATGGCGGTCGGGCTCCATACCATACATTTCTCCCACCTGCCGAACGGTGATGGCGGACTTGATCTTTTGATATAAACTCAAAATTTCTCCTTTGGTCAAAGGCTCTGGCACGGATCAATTTGATCCCTGCCACGTTCAAAGCCGGTCTCCCTTGCTGCCTCCCGACAGGAAATCTTTTTGGACTCTGTGTCGGCCCCATGCAGGGCGCTCGCTCCCCCGATGGGAGGTCTTGGCGGTCTGGGCAGTTCGGACGGTCATTCTGTTGTCAAGGTCCTGTTATGAAAGATATTTCAGAGGGCTTTCGCGGGAAGCCCTTAATATGTTCGCTGCTGGGGAGTTAATATGTTTTCTTTCTGTCTATAGGATAGCACTGCAATGGCCGCTGTGCCGTATATCCATAATGTCGGAAAACAGGTGCAGAAACTGCAAAATTCCACGCTTATGGACAGGAACAGCCGGAAGTGGTATACTGTGCAAAAAACATCGGAGGTGCGACCATGAACATCAAGCTGACACTGGGAGAACGGCTCAAAGACCTGCGTGTGGAGCGGAATCTGAAGCTGGAAATGCTGGCAGAGCAGACAGGTCTGTCCAAATCGGCATTGTCGAAATACGAGAGCGACGATGTGACCGACCTCAGCATTTATGCGGTGACAACGCTGGCTGAGTTCTATGGCGTGACCACGGACTACCTGTTGGGTGTGACGGAAAACAAAAAACGCCCAGATGCAGTCCTTTCGGACTTGCATCTGAGCGACGGCGCAGTGGACGTATTAAGGAATGGAAAATTCAATCATCGGCTGCTAAGTGAGCTGATCGTGCATGAGAATTTCCAGCGGTTCATGACCGATCTGGAAATCTATGTGGATGGATATGTCAGCGCAAACATTCAAAACCTCAATGCTGGTCTGGAAGCGACACGGCAAATGCTGAAAAAGAAGTATGCAGCAGATGAAAATGATCTGTACATGAGCACCTTGAAGCTGGGGCAGATCGATGAAGATGAGTACTTTGGCCGGGTCTTGTATGACGAGTTGGTGGCTATCCTGAAGAACATCAAGACGGAACACCGCAAGGACAAGACCACTTCGGATGGTGCAATGGTCGATAACCTGATGAAGGAACTGGAGGATGCACAGAAACTTGAAGGGTCTGCGGATGAAAAGAAGATCCGAACGGCATTGAAGGCAATCGGCATCAACTACGATAAGCTGACAGAGGATGAAAGAAAGCTGATAAAGAAGATCCTTTATAAAACAGCAATGCTGAAACCGGGGACACTTGCAGGCAACCGGGGCAAGCACAGACGTTGATCATTTGCCCTGCGCCTTATAGGAGAAACGCTGCTGCGGCAGGACGGGAGAACGTACACCATTGGTTCCTCTGCAAGCCTGCACTGGGTGGGCGGAGAATGTCAATAGCCACACCCATCCGCGCATCCTTCTGCCACAGAACAGGTGCTTGCCGGAACCTCTCGCAGCCCCTTTTCCGCGTCAGCCGGAACCAAGGTGTAACACACTAGACTTTGCAGGCAAAGTCGTGTGCCAACGAGCGTTCCGCCGCTCTTTGGATTCTTCCCGGCAGGGCACTAGAAAATGGGGTGCCCTGATGCAGAGGCTCCGTCTTGACTGCGTGGGAAAATATCTGGGCACACGTCCAATCATAATTGGAAATACTGCACAAATGTGTTATACTCAGACAAGGAATTATACTAGAATCATAGGAAGATTAGTATATGGTCCGCTTTTTGGGATGAGAAGTGCGTTACAATAAAAAACACCGACGGAGGAAGTCGATATGCCTGAGAAAAAAGTTGTTGATGTCATGTGGGATGACAGTCCGGTGGATGTATCTGCCGAAGTGAATTTTATCTGGTCCATTGCAAATAAACTGCGCGGACCGTACCGCAGCGACAAATATAAGGATGTTATCATTCCGATGACAATCATCCGTCGCTTTGAGTGTGCTCTTGCACCTACCAAGCAGAAGGTCGTGGAGCAGTTCAAAGCAAATCCGAATTTTCCGGCAAAGGCGATGTACCGTATTTCCGGCTTCCAGTTCTACAACACCAGTGAATTTGACCTCGCAGAGCTTGTAAATGACGCAGACCATATTGCCGCCAATTTCAAGAGTTATCTGCAGGGATTTTCTGCGAATGTGCTGGAAATTTTGATGTCCAAGGAGCGCGGTTTGAACTTCGGAGAAGAAATCGACAAGATGGACAAAAACAACCGGCTGCTCTCTGTCGTTAAAGCATTTTCTGAACTTGACCTTGATCCTCGCACCATCGACAATGTGAAGATGGGGTATATTTTTGAAGATCTGATTCGCAAATTTTCTGAAAACGCTGAGGCTGGCGACCACTACACTGGACGAGATATCATCAAGCTGATGGTCAATATTCTTCTTGCTGAAGGGTGCGATGATATCTTCGATGACGGTAAGGTCATCACAATATTGGATCAGGCTTGTGGTACGGGTGGTATGCTGTCCACCGGCTTTAATTTTATTAAGCGCTATAATCCCACGGCTGATGTGCGCCTGTTCGGGCAGGAAATCAACCCAGAGTCCTACGCCATGTGCCTTGCTGAGATGCTCATCAAGGGACAGAATGCCGAAAATATCTGCTATCAGGACACCATGAAAGCCGACCGTTTCAAATCCACCAAAATGCGCTTTGTGCTTGAAAATCCGCCGTTCGGTACTGCATGGGGCGGTAAAGATGCGGCTGAAGGCGTGGAAGATGCCGTCAACGCAGAATATCAGAAAGGCTTTGACGGCCGCTGGGGCGCAGGACTGCCCGGTTCCGGTGATATGCAGATGCTGTTCCTTCAGTCTGCCATTGATAAGATGGACGATAACCTTGGCCGTGCTGCCATTATTGAAAACGGCAGTCCTCTTTTCTCCGGTGGCGTAGCGTCCGGTGAGAGCCAGATCCGCCGCTGGATGCTGGAAAGCGATCTGATTGAGGCGATTATTGCGCTGCCTACTGACCTGTTTTATAACACCGGCATTGCTACATATATCTGGGTTCTCTCCAAGAACAAGCGCCCGGAGCGCAAGGGCAAAATTCAGTTGATTGATGCTTCTACGTTCTTCAAAAAACTGCGGAAAGCACTGGGTGATAAGAAAAATGAAATTTCTCCTGAGGATCGCAGCGCCATTACAAAGCTGTATGCGGATTTTACAGAGAATGAATATTGCAAGATTTACCCTAACGAGGAGTTTATTTACCGTGAGTACACGGTGATGCAGCCGCTTCAGCGCAGCTATGCTATTACGGAGGAACGCATTGAAACCATGCTTTCCAAGGGATCGCTATCTGCCTTGTATGACCAGTCCAAGGTGGACGAACTGGAAAATGCCGAAGAACTGACCGGCAAGGATCAGAAGAAGTTGGAGGCATATCAGGCAAATAAGCCGGTTTATGATGCCATTGTCGCCACACTGAAAGCGGCAGTTTCGGAGCAGATTTATAATTGCCCGGCAGAGTTTACTCCGGTGCTGTCCAAAGCACTGTCTGCGGTGACTGCCGACAAAAGGTTGCTGGAAAAGATTGCAGACGGCCTTTCCGTTATGGATAAAAAAGCTGAGATTCAGCGGGATCGCAAGGGCAGCATCATCTACGACAAAGAAACCAAGGATACCGAACAGGTAAAATGGGAAGAGAATATCGAGGACTATATGGCAAGAGAAGTCCTGCCGCACATCCCGGATGCCGCCGCATTCTTCGAGGAGAACCTTAGCGCCAAGAAGCCTGTTATCAAAACCGGTGCAGAGATCCCGTTCACACGGTATTTCTATAAATATCAGCAGCCGACAGCAAGTGAAGAACTGGAAGCAAAGTTTTCAGAATTGGAACGGTCTGTCTCCGAGCGTGTCGCTAAATTGTTTGGGTAAGGCGGTAAAACTATGCGTGAAATGAAGGATAGTGGGATTGAGTGGATTGGGGATATTCCGGTATCTTGGAAGATTATGCCGAACAAGTACTTGATGCGGAAGGAAAAGAAAATATGCCCAGTTTATCATGGCGAAGATATTTTGTCCTTGACAATGAAAGGTGTTATTGTCAGAGATTTAGATGCTGGTGGAAAAATGCCTACTTCCTTTGATGGATATCAGAGGCTGGAAGCTGGCAATCTTCTTATGTGCCTTTTTGACATAGATGTGACACCACGTTGTGTTGGCTTAATCAAGCAGGCAGGAGTGTCGAGCCCGGCGTATAGCCAGTTTGTGCTTCGTAAGGGGGCAGATGCTGCATATTATTGTTACTATTACACGATGCTTGATAACGACAAGACGCTACTTCATCTGGCAAAAAATCTTCGACACTCATTAACAGAAGATCAGCTAGGAGCAATTCCTGTAATTGTTCCTCCTATAGAAGAACAACAGCGCATTGCTGACTTCCTTGACACCAAATGTGCCGAGATTGACGCACTGACCGCCGATATTCAAACCCAGATTGATACGCTGGAACAATACAAGAGGTCTGTCATCACCGAAACCGTCACCAAAGGGCTGAACCCGGACGCAGAGATGAAGGACAGCGGGATTGAGTGGGTTGGAGAAATACCAGCACATTGGCTGGTGCATCCTGTCTATTACTACTATGGTGAACGAAAAAATAAGAACTATTTGGGTAAGGAAGATAACCTGCTCTCGCTGAGTTATGGCAGAGTTGTCCGAAAGGACATTAACACCAGTGATGGATTGTTGCCGGAGAGCTTTAATACCTACAATATTGTTGAAACGGGTGACATTATCATCCGTCCTACTGATTTGCAGAACGATAAGCGCAGTTTGCGAACCGGGCTTGTGAAGGAACATGGCATAATCACTTCAGCGTATATAGATCTTTGTCCTATCAAACAAGTCGATTCGAGGTACTTCTACTTCCTTCTTCACGCATACGATGTGATGAAGGTATTCTATAACATGGGAAACGGCGTCCGTCAAGGATTGAACTATTCCGAGTTTTCTCGGCTTATGGTTTTTGATCCACCGTATGAAGAACAGGTGGCTATAGCGGACTATCTGGAAACCAAGGTTATAGAAGTAGATGCAATTATCGAACGAAAGAAAGAACAAATGTCTGTTCTCGATGCTTATAAGCGTTCTATGATTTTTGAATATGTAACTGGCAAGAAGGAGGTGCGGAACGAAACAGCGGATGCTATTGTTGCTTTGAATCCGCATATTATTCTGCTTGGAATCATTAATGATCGCATTGGAAAAAAGCATACGCGCGGAAAAGTTCAACTCCAAAAGTTGCTGTACCTGTTGGATATTCATGTGGGAATGAATGTTAATACGAAGTATTATCGATATGAACATGGCCCGTATGATCGTCAGTTGGATTGTTATATAGATGTTCTGATAAAAAACAGATGGTACGAACAACGACACGATAATGGTGAAATCCTTATAAAAGGAAAGAACCATGACGAGTTCGTAAGGAAATATAAAAATCAGTTTAGAGAAAAGCAAATGGAAATCAACCAGTTGATTGATGCTCTGCGGGACATGAAAACCAGTCAACTGGAACGGATTGCAACACTTTACGCAGTTTGGAATGATTTTATTCTGGAGGGAGAAAGCCACCCGACGGATGAAAAAATTCTCCACGAAGTTGTCACAAATTGGACGGCAAATAAAGCAAACCCGCAGGATGGCACATGGAAACTTTCGCTTGAAAAAATGAAGAAACTGGGCATAATTCCGACGGGAAAAGGTTTACACACCAGCCGAAAACCGATGAGGAAAGCAGAAAATGAATAATATTCTCTCTGAAAAAGAATATCAGCATTTCATCATGGACAGGCTTGTGCAGGACAATGGCTACATTGTCCGTGAGTCAACAAGCTATGACCGCTTCTTTGCTATGGATCGGGAACTGCTGTTTCGATTTTTGAACGATACACAGCCGGATGAGATGGATGCGCTCCGCAAGATCTATAAAACGGATCTGGAGGATACGATTGTTGGCTTCATCAATGCCGAGGTCACCAAAGCGCGCGGTAGCTTGTTGGATGTGCTGAAGCATGGCATAGAAATCTCCAACATGAAGCTGGAACTTATGTATACCAAACCCGCTACTACCTTTAACCGGGAACTGCTGGCAAAGTATGAAAAGAATATCTTTTCCGTTATGGAGGAGGTCTGGGCAAGCGACAAAGAGCGCGTTGATCTGGTGATTTTCCTGAACGGTCTTGCTATCATGTCCTTTGAACTGAAATGCAATGCTGCAGGTCAGTCCTATCAGGATGCCATCTATCAGTATCGTGTTGACCGTGACCCGAAAACCCGTCTGTTCTGGTTTAAAGCAGGTTGCCTTGTGAACTTCGCTATGGACCTGGAACAGGTCTATATGACCACTAAACTCGCAGGCAACGCCACCTTCTTCCTGCCGTTCAACATGGGCAACGGTGAAGGGGTCAACGCCGGTGCGGGAAACCCGACCTTCAAAGACAAATACAGCGTGTCCTATATGTGGGAGGATATTCTGACCAAGGATACCGTCCTTGATCTCATCAGTAAGTTCATCTTTATCGAAACTAAGGAAAGCAAGGATGAGCTGACAGGGAAAACGAAAAAATCCGAAAATGTTATATTCCCTCGGTATCATCAGTTTGATGTGATCCGCAAACTGCTGGGTGATGTCCGTGATAATGGCACAACGCAGAATTATCTGATCCAGCACAGCGCAGGCTCCGGCAAAACGAACTCTATCGCATGGCTGGCGCACCGCCTGACTTCTCTGCACGATGCGGATAATAAAATCATCTTTGACAATGTTGTGATCATCACTGATCGAGTTGTGGTTGATCGTCAGCTGCAGAAAGCGATTATGGGCATGGAGCATAAAGCGGGGCTTATCCGTGTCATGGACGATAAGTGCAACTCGGCAGACCTTGCCATTGCTCTGAACGGCAATACGAAAATCATCGCCACTACAATTCAGAAATTCCCGTATATTGTAGACAGTGTTGCCGGGCTGAAAAACAAGCATTTTGCGGTTATTATCGATGAGGCACATTCCTCCACGGCAGGTAAGGACATGGCAGCGGTCACAAAGTCGCTGGGTGCAGGAGAACAAGAAGGCATCGATGTGGAAGATATGATTACGGGTGAAATCCGCAGAAACGGCAAACAGGCGAATGTTTCCATGTTCGCTTTCACCGCCACCCCCAAGCCCACAACGATTCAATTGTTTGGTCGACTGAACACCAAAGGGCAGCGTGAGGCGTTTCATATCTATTCTATGAAACAGGCCATTGAGGAGGGCTTTATCCTTGATGTGCTTCAGAACTATACCACTTATGATACCTTTTATCAGCTGAACAAGGAGATTGAAGAAGATCCTCGATGCAAGACTGCTGATGCAAAGCGGCAAATTGCGCGGTTTGTGGAACTGCACGAGACGAACATTGCACAGCGTGTAGAGGTTATCATTGAACATTTCCGCACAACAGTGATGCCGGAACTTGGCGGTATGGCAAAGGCAATGGTCATCACTGCTTCCCGGCAGGGCGCGGTCAAATACCGTCAGGCGTTTGAGAATTATACAAAGAAAAAAGGCTATACCGATATCAAAGCTTTGGTTGCATTTTCTGGCAAAGTAAAGCTCCCGGACGATGAAACCGAATATTCCGAGGCTTCCATGAACGGTTTCCCGGAGGATCGTCTGACAAAAGAATTTGATAAGGACGAATATCAGGTACTTCTGGTTGCGAATAAGTATCAGACCGGGTTTGACCAGCCGAAACTCTGCGCTATGTATGTTCTCAAAAAGCTGAAGGGCGTATCTGCTGTTCAGACGCTTTCCCGCCTGAATCGTATTTGCCCGCCGTTCGAGAAGAAAACCTTCGTGCTGGACTTTGCAAATACATACGAAGATATCAAAGCGGCATTTGCACCGTACTATACGACTACGCTGCTCTCCACTTCCGTAACGCCGACGGCGATTTATGATCTGGAAGCTCAAATCGATGCGTACACCGTGCTTGACCCGGATGATATCGAAAAAGCCAACGAGCTGCTGTATAAGAAGAATATATCTGCCAAGGACAAGCAGAAGCTGACGTTTTACTTTAAACGGGCAAAGAATATGATCGAAAAATACGATCTTATCAAACAGCACGAGATCGTATCTGCGATGCGGCACTTTGTCCGATTCTATGAGTTTCTGTTGCAGGCATCCTGTTTTGAGGATACTGATCTGCACAAGAAATACAACTTTATCACATATCTTCTGGCCTATATCAACATCAAACATCCGGGCGGTGGATACAACCTAGACGGAAAGATTAAGGCAACCAATTTTGTTCAGAAAAAGGTCGAGGAACATACAACGTCAAACCTTGTTGCACAGCCAGTGGTGAAATTGCCGACTGCCGAAAGTTTCGGGCTTACTGAAGCAAAAGAGGAACGGCTTTCAGAGATCATTGCGGAGATCAATAGCCGTACCGGAAAGGCCTATAACAATGATGTGGCAGTTAAGGCTATGTTACAGATCAGGGACATCCTTTTAAAATCGGATAAACTGAAAACCAGTGCGCGAAACAATACCGTCAAAGACTTTGAATTTTCTTATTTTGATGATATTGACGATGCCTTGATTGAAGGATTAGAACAGAATCAGGATTTCTTCTCACTTCTGCTAAGCAATGAAGAAATCAAACGGCAGGTGCTCGGTATTTTTACAGAAGAAATATATAAGAGCTTGCGGGAAGCTTAATGTAAAATAGTATATGAGGTAGAGTGGAGGTGAGATACAGGACACGCAATGATGGACGATGAATTTAGAACGCTGGGATAATAATTCATTATGGAGGAATTATGAATATTTCACCTGACGATTTTAAAAAGATTGGTATAGATAGTTCTGCAATTCAGAGTAAAAAAGAGCAGACTACTTATAAAATAAAATATGTTACGCGATATGTTCGGCAATGGGCGATTATTGAAGCAGGAAGGAAAACTATTAGCCAAATAAACTTTATTGATTGCATGTGCAATGCTGGAATATATAAAGATGGCGATTTTTGTACAGGAATGGAAGTTATTAATATCTTTAATGAACTGGCTCAAGATCCACGTTACGCATCGAAAAAGTTTGTGGTTTTTCTGAATGATTTGCGAGAGGATAGAATAAATAATTTTATAAGTATAATTAACGGAACCGTTAAGAAAAGCAAAAACTTAAAGATATTTACTGCCCATGCAGATGTTAATTACATACTGGATGACATTGCAAATGCGACTCCACTTCACAGAGAATTGTTTAAGTATGGAAGCTGTAGCTTAATATATGTGGATCCATATAGCTTTGGTACTGTTCAAATCCCTAAACTCCATAATATTTTGAAGGACAACTACTGTGAATTACTTTTCAACTTTTTTACGAGTGACTTTAATCGCAATAAAAATCAAGATCGAGGTCGGATACAGCGATGTCTAGGAGATTTGAAACCAAAAGATAGAAAGCAAGTGGTTGATGATGTGGTTCGGGCTTTAAAAGTTGGAAAAATTAAATATGTCTATTTGTATTCTTTCCGCACGGTAACAAATGCGGAATTGTACCAGATACTTTACGCGACACCAAGTTTGAAAGGACTTAAAGCCCTTAAAGATAGCATCTGGGATGTGTTTGATGGCGAAGAATACCATCGAAATCATTGCGATAGCGGGCAGTTGTCGATGTTTACAACCGAAGATATAAAAGCACTGAATCTGCAAGAATATGAGTTGGAAGCTCAAAACATTGTATATGAAGCATTCAAGGGGAAGACTGTGCCGTTTTTAAAGATTGAAGAAAAAATTCTTGTAGAAACCATGCTTAGAAGTTCCCAAATTATAAAGCACGTGTTAAAGCCGATGATAGCTGAAGGAAAAGTAAGAAAACATAATGATGCAGGAAAAACCAATTTTACAGAGGATAATTACACATTTATATGAGTGAAAAAAAAGTACATGAAAATATCAGAAAAAGCCTGATATACAAAACGGCTGTTGAATACGGCGATTATACGTTGAACCATGTGACAGGTTGCTCACACGGCTGTAAATATCCTTGTTATGCTTACATGATGGCTAAGCGGTTTAAAAAAGTGGAGGACTATGAGGAGTGGATTCAACCGAAACTGGTTGATAACATTTTTCCGCTTTTATCAAAGGAACTGCCTAGATACAAGGATAAAATAAAGACGTTGCATCTTTGCTTTTCGACTGACCCATATATGTATGGACATCCCGATATTTGCAATGCGAGTACACAAATTATTGAGAAAGCAAACGTTTTTGGAGTTCATTGTTCGGTGCTGACAAAAGGCATTTTGCCAGTAGAACTTGCAAAAATGCCGTTAAAAAATGAGTACGGCATAACAGCTGTTACGCTTGACGAGGATTTCCGAAAAGAGATGGAGCCGGGTGCGGCACCGATGGAAGATCGTATTAGCGCGCTAGAAGCACTAAGCAAACAGGGATGCTATACATGGATTAGCATTGAACCGTATCCAACCCCCAATATTCATGAGCAAAATCTCGAACAGCTTTTGGAACGAGTATCTTTTGCGAATCGAATTATTTTTGGAAGACTACATTACAATAAGCAGGTAACAGCGTATAAAGGTTATCAAGATTTTTATAATGCTTGCGCTAAAAAAGTTATAGCGTTTTGCGAAGAACGAAAAATAGCCTATCATATTAAAAAGGGGACGCTTGTGGAATAAGCACCGATTTAGAGAAAGGAGGCTCAACCATGACCGAACAAGCACTCCGCAAAATGATTGCTGCCGGAGAAAGCACCCGGCAGGAGTTTAAGTCGTGGGTGAAGTGCAAAGATTACCGGCAGCGCAAAGACCTTGCGGTGAAAAGTGCGGTTGCGCTGGCAAATACAAAGGGCGGCGTTCTGCTGTTTGGCGTGGAAGATGACGGCACCATTACAGGCTGCCCCAAGAGCGATCCGCAGGCACTGATGGAAGCCATCTACGATATGACCCGGCCCAGCCTGTTTACCGAAATCGAGCCGGTGGAAACCTCTGACGGCGTGGTGCTGGTGGTGTCGGTGGAGAAATCCAACTCTCATGTTGCCACCACCGGCGGCATCTATTACAGACGGCTGGGGAACGTGACAAAGCCCGACTATCCGGCAAACGATGTGTACTCCCCTGCCGATAACCCGGATTTTTCGGCAAAGATCGTGGAAGGCGCAACCGAAAGCGACATTGACCTGCTGGAAGTGTACCGCCTGAAAGAGAAGCTGCGGATTCGGGATGCAGGCTCTGCCCTGCCGGACTTGGCAGATACCACCTTTCTGGACAACCTGAACCTGATCCGCATGGACAAGGACGAAGTGCGTGTGACGGTGGCAGGGCTGCTGTTTGTGGGCAAGGCAGCGTCTATTGCACGGCTGCTGCCGCAGGCAGAGGTGATCTACCTCCATTACAGCGACGAAGCGCAGACGGAATACGACAACCGCATGGATATGCAGGAGCCGGTGATCTCGATTCTGGATAAGTTGACCGAGCGCATCCGCACCTATAACCGCCTGACCAATGTGCAGGTGGGGCTGTTCCGGCTTGAGGTGTACGATTTTTCTGAAGCGGTTTTTCAGGAGGCTTTGCTGAATGCACTGGCGCACCGCTCCTATGAGGACATGGCACCGGTCTACGTCAAGCACTACCCCACAAAGATCGTGATTGAGAACCCCGGCGGCTTTCCGGGGGACATCAACGAAAGCAACATCATCACCCACCAGTCCATTCCCCGGAATAAGCTGGTCGCCATGACCCTTCAGCACCTGAAGTATGTGCAGCGTTCCGGGCAGGGCGTGGACATCATGTTCCAGAGTATGCTCACCGAGGGCAAGCCCTACCCGGAGTATGCCAGCACGCCCAACTCCGTCCGGCTGACCCTTCGTAGCACGATGGAAAACCAGAACTTCGTGCGTTTCATCGCAGAGACACAGGATAAGCGGTCCAAGATGTTCACGCTGTCGGAGCTGATGATTCTGCACTATCTGCGGGAGCACCAGAAAATCACCCTGAAACAGGCGGCAAAGACGATTCAGGAAACCGATGACAACGCCCACAAGGTTCTGAACGCTCTCCGGGACGAGGGGCTTCTGGAACTGAACGGCAAGACCTATATGCTGTCCCTCAAGGTCTACGAAACGGTGAAAACCGATGTGGCCTATGTGCAGGATAAGACGGTCAGCCAGATTCAGGCAAAGGATCGGATTCTTGAATATCTGAAGCATAAGCCGTCGATTACGAATCAGAAAGCACAAGAACTGTGTGGGTTTAATAAGAATCAAACCTATTATATCCTGCATCAGATGTGCAAGGACGGAATCTTGCAGCCTGATGGCGTAGGCCGAGGAACGAAGTACAAAAGCGTGAAGTGAAAATTTACGCTGACTTTTACGCTGAAAGTTTGATTTGCGCTGAATTTACGCTGAAAATACGCTGACTTGGTATGGTTTGCGCTGAATTTACGCTGAGAAACGCGCGCCGCGCGATTAGCGATTTTGCCGCGCGTTTTCTAAGGCTCAATCTTCCAGCCTACCATGGTCACACCCCAGCGACAGGTAGTGCTCCATCTCCCCTCTCAGCACCATCTGGGCATACTCCAAGGGCTTGTTATAGAGCAGCCAGTCCAGTTCCGCCCGCTGTGCCGGGGTGTTGCCGTACTCATCTTCGATGGCGATGCAGTCAATGGCAAGAGTGGTGCCACCCTCGAACCGGGCTTCCACCCGGTTGGTGTCCATATTGAAGTGGCAAGAAAGCAATTTCGTCATAGTCGTATCCTCCAAGACTTGATTTTTGGTGTGCGATCACTCGAACCAATGCCGTCAAGTCGTTGTTGGATGAAGTGGTTTTTAGTTTGTCCGGGAGTAAGTGCACGGTTTCTGCACGGTTTTTGCACGGTTTCAAAACGTGCAAAGGGTGCAAATCGTTGCAAAATCGGACAAAGGATGCAGAAATTCGAAACTCAAAACCTGCGATGTATCGCTTGGAAATGACGTTGAAACGTAACTTCCAAAAATTGAGGAAATCGCCCGGCGTGCTCTACGAATCAGTAGGCCGGGGGTTCGAGTCCCTTCCATCGCACCATGACGAATGTTCTTACAGCATTTAGCTGTCAAAGAACATTCGTCATTTTTTTATTTGCTAAATAGCGACATCACAGGGGGCGTAGTTCACAACTACGCCTTTTCTTGTATTCACCGACACAT
>CAKSWG010000043.1 GCA_934511465.1 uncultured Faecalibacterium sp.
TGCCTCTGTAGCTCAGTCGGTAGAGCAGGGGACTGAAAATCCCCGTGTCATTGGTTCGATTCCGATCGGAGGCACCACGTCGAAAGTCGTGTAAGACTTTCTCCTTTTCCCCACAAAATCTTGCTTTGCAAGCTTTCGCGGAGACCCCGAAATTCGCAAGAATCGCTCGGGAGGGTGCAGGGATAAATGCACCGGATATGCGGCCGTAGCTCATCTGGTAGAGCGCCACCTTGCCAAGGTGGAGGTAGCGAGTTCGAGCCTCGTCGGCCGCTCCAACACGAAGCCATCGTTGATGCAGAAATGCAAAAACGATGGCTTTTTTGTGTTTCCTGTGCAGAGCGTATTCGCGTGTTTGAAGTTCTGCACCTTTTATAAAAGGCATCTCCGCCGAATATGTACTCTTTTGCGCGCACAAAAGAGTACCAGAAAAGCGCCCGCTACTTTCGAGGCGCGGGAGGCGGCGGGTTGCGGCTCCCTGCGTCTGCTTCGTGCCTTGAGCGGCACTCGCATCCCGCAGGCCGCGGCCCCAACAGCTCCTCCCTGTTTCTGCCGCAGGCAGCGGTCGTCGCCGTTGCAAACTAAGGGCTGCACGCCCCTAGTAACCCCAAAGCAGTTGGGCTCCATACAAAAAATCCAAGTCGCTTCGCTAAAGGATTTTTTGTGTTACGCCGATTTCAAGGACCCTCAGTCGCCGCGCGATAGCTCCCCGTAGGGGAGCGAACGTCAGCAGATGCAGTTTATCGTTACGACCCTTTCCCGTGAAAAAGTAAATCCGAAACGACCGCAGTCGTTTCGGATTTACAAATTATAAAATAATATTACCTTAAATATTGTCAGAGCGAAGCGGAGACAATTCTAAATCGTCTCACATAGCAACGGTGATTACCAGCGCGCACAACGGCAGCACCACGATGCTCAGCAGGGTGGTCAGCACTACACTGCCCGCCGCAAAGCTCTCGTCGTGGCCAAACTGCACCGCAAACACCGAGGTGATGGCTGCTGCGGGGCAGCATTCCAGCAGCACCACCACCTGCGCCGCTGTGCCGTGGAAGCCCAGCAGGCTGAACAGTGCCAGACACACCGCCGGGATCAACACCATGCGCACCGCCGCCAGCTTCCAGATGTGCACATCGGTCACGATGCTTTTTACACTGCCGGCGGCGATCAGCATGCCGGTGATCATCATGGAAAGCGGCGTGTTCATGCCTGCCAGCAGCTCCAGCGGCTGGGCGATCAGATTCGGGATGGGGATTTGCAGCAGGTAGACCGCAAGGCCCGCGATCACCGCATACAGCACCGGCGTGCGCACCAGACTGCGCACTACCTCTTTGGGGCTGGAACTGCCGCTTACAAAGCCGTAGCCCATGGTCCACAGCAGGATGTTGAACACGGTAACAAAGGCGCTGGCGTAGAGCAGGCCTTCAGAGCCGAACAGCGCCGAAATAAGAGGAAAACCCATGTATGCCGCATTGGAAAAGATGCATGCAAACCGGAAAATAGGCGTGCGGCTGTCTTTTTTGCGAGCGGTCAGCAGCAGGGTGATCACGGTGCCTGCCAGAATGGCAAGGGTGCTCATGCCAAAGGCCGCCAGCAGGTTGCGCAGAATTTCGGCGCTGAACTCCATGCGGTAGGAGTTTACGATCATGGCGGGCACAACGATGTAGACCAGCAGGTTGGAAAGTGCCTGCTTGTGTTCGGGCCGGAGCACGCCGGTCTTGACGGCCAGCACGCCGGTGCCAATGAGCAAAAACAGCACGACCACCTGCTGCGCGGTGATGAGAGCCAGTTCCATAAGTCCCCTCCTGAAAGATGCAACTGTATTTATCGAAAGATACAACGCAGGTATAACACGAAACCCTGCACTTTGCAAGATGCTGCGCAGGGTTTTTGCAAATTTTGTGCTTTTATAGGATCACATTTTTAATGAGCAGCGAAATACTGCCGTCGTCGCTGTGCAAAAACTCCACCTCGTTGTCGGAGCTGAGCAGCTCGGTGGGGATCTTCACCTCAATGCCGTTGGCGGTGTGGATGCTGCGGCTCTCCATGCGGCGGATGCGCGCAGGCGTTACCGTGACAGGCTGCTCGGGCGCTTCCAGCACATCGCTCTTCTCCACATAATCGTCAAAGGGCACAGCGGCAAGGGGATATTCCTCTTCCAGCTGCTGGCGCACCTGCTGTACAGACACCCGGTTGTCGTTGTCGGCGGCCTGATTGGCGATCAGCATGGCCACCTGCGCCTCTACGTGGGGCTGGTCGGCGTAGTTTTCCTGCACGGCCTGCACGGCGGCTTCCTGAATGGCCTGCAGCTTCTTTTTCTCCGGCTGAGCGGTGGTGTACTGGAACACCACGCTGGAAAGGTAAAACTCCTTGCGGCCGTCGATGTCAAACTTCTTTTCCAGCAGCTTCATGGAGTAATCGGTCAGATTCACAAGGGCACCTTCCTCTACCTTGCCGCTCTGGCTGGGCAGGCAGGCCCGCTGCTGAATGATGGAATTCACGGGGGCACCCTCCACATTCTCGGTGTAATGGGTGTAGCCGTTTTTGTAGTTCAGCTTCAGGATGCCAAGCCACGGTTCACCGTCGCGGGTAAAATCCACCACGGCAAGGTCCGCACCCGGGATGGTGGTGTGGGCGTGCATGTAATCGAACAGAACGCCTGCAATGCGGCAGGAGAGGTCCACAAAATCGTGGTTGTGCTCCAGCTCGTTTTTAAAAGCAGAGTCCGGCAGCGGGCGGCACTGGCGGATATCGTCGCTGGCAAGCAGTTTTTCAATGTGATACTGGAAGTAGGCAGTCTTTTCGGCAGTCATCTCCATGCCGCCGCCGCTGAGCACAGGCGCATCCATGGTGGTGTCCAGCACGTGCAGAATGGCCTGATGAATGATGATCTCCATGGGAGTTACCTCTTTTTGCAAAACATTTTTTGCATACAGTATAACACAGTGCGGCCCAAAAGGCGAGAGCGCATCTTGTAAACCGCTGGCGGGAATGCTACAATAAGGGCAGGATACCGCGCAGGAAAGGGGAATAAAAACTATGGAATTCCGTGATAAACCGATGGAAAATCTCATCCGCATTCAGGAAAAGGACATTTGCAAAAATGCCCGTGCACTGCTTCTGGACGGCGAGCAGGTGGTGGGCGCTTACAAGACGGTGCGCGATTAGGTGATCTTTACCACCCACCGCATCATCATGGTGGACATGCAGGGCGTCACCGGCACCCGGCAGCAGATCTTTGTGCTGCCGTATAAAAAGGTACTGCACTTTGGCATCCAGACAGCCGGTTTTGGCGATCCGATGCAGGCTTCGCAGCTGACGGTCTGCTTTGCGGACGGGCACGAGGCAAAATTCGGCTTTATCGGCCAGCAGGAACTGTTTGCAGTCGCCAATGCCATCAGCCGGTGCATCCTGTAAATAACTCCTTCAGCCGCACTTCGTACTGTCCGGCTCCCTCAGGGAGGAAGCCATAAACCAGCAGGCTCCCCGTCCGAGACCGGACAGGGAGCCTTTTGCTGTATACGAAATGGGCGAATGGCAAAATTAGCAGCGGCTTGTTTTGCGCACCAGCTGTTCGTGCATGAACACCATGAGCACCAGCAGTGCCAGCAGGTAAAAAGGGAACAGTGCCGGAGTGATGTTGTTTGCCAGCAGCCCGAACAGCGGCGGCATGGCCAGATTGCCCACATAGGCGCTTGCCATCTGGATGCCGATGACCGCCTGTGATCTGTCCGCACCGAAGTGCTCCGGCGTGGAGTGGATGATGCTGGGATAGATGGGCGCACAGCCCAGCCCCACCAGCACAAGACCGCTCAGGGCAAGCACCTGCGGCCCGGGCAGCAGCAAAGCCAGCACGCCTGCGGCCAGAATGCACTGCCCCATGCGGATCATCTGCGTATCGTTGAATTTCAGGGTCAAAAAGCCGCAGGCGGCGCGCCCGGCGGTGATGCCGATGTAGAACAGGCTGGCAAAGCTGGCGGCAGTGTCGGGGGCGACGCCTTTCGTCAGCGTGAGGTAGCTGCTGGCCCACAGACCTGCCGTGGTCTCCAATGCACAGTAGCAGAAGAAGCACAGCATCACCTCTCTGGCACCCGGCAGACGGAATACCTGCCCAAGGCTCAACACCTGCGGCGAGGCAGCTTCGGCGTCGGTGCCTGCAGTACGGCCCTGCCATAGTGGCAAGCTGAAAAAGAGCACTGCACTCAGCAGGATCTGGAACAGGGCGATGCACCGGTAGCCGGTCGTCCACGGTCCGCCGCCTGCCAGCACCCGGCCCATGACCATGGGGCTGATCATGGTGCCGATGCCCCACATGCAGTGCAGCCAGCTCATGTGGCGGCTTTTATAATGTAAGGCAACATAGTTGTTCAGGGCCGCATCTACGCTGCCTGCACCCAGCCCATAGGGCACGGCCCACAGGCAGAGCATCCAGAACTGTGTGGAGACCGAAAAGCCGAACAGCGCGGCAGCCGTCATGCCCACACTGAGGGCGGTCACTTTTCCGGTGCCCAGTGTGCGGGTGAGCCGGTCACTGTTCAGGCTGGAAACGATGGTGCCGAAGGAGATGATCATGGAGATCAGCCCCGCATAGGACACCGGCACACCGAGCGCCGGATACATGGAAGGCCACGCCGACCCCAATAGGGAATCCGGCAGGCCCAGACTGATGAACGAGATGTAAATGATCGGAAGCAGAAGCTGTACCATAAACCTTGAGTTCCTCCGGGAAGCGTGTTATACTTGCAATGCATCTTGTGCTTTGCTGATGTAATAATATCACACATCGGAGCGGAATGTTAGGATAAAAACGCCCGATTGATACAACAAAACCGGCGCAGATGCAGATGCGCGACCTTGACGGAAAGGAGATGGCGGACCGTGGCATTTCAGACCAGCTGTGCAGCAGCGGGCGGTCTCAACTGCCTGCCGGATGTTGTGGCGGATGGCGAGGGCAGGGAGCTGGTGCAGCACGGCAGCGCACTGTTTCCCATTGCCTGCTATGAAGAGGATCTCAAAAGCTACTCGGTAGCATGGCATTGGCATGAAGAGTTTGAATACATCCTTGCCGTAAAAGGCCCGCTGGCGGTAGACGTGAGCAAAGCCCGGCTGGTTTTGCAGACCGGACAGGGCGTGTTTGTCAATTCCGGCGTGTTCCATGCGGTGGAGCAGGCGGAGACTGGGGATGCCCTGCTGCATTCCGGGGTATTCCATCCGCGCCTGATCGGCGGCATGGATACCATCTTCTGGCAAAAGCTCGTGCACCCGCTGCTTCAGCCGGGAGCTCCGGCATACTTTCTGCTGGACGAGGCGGACGACGAGCAGAAGGCCGTGCTCTGCCATTTGCGGGAAGTCTGGGACGCAGTGGCCCAAGAGGTCTTTGACTACGAGAATCAGGCGCGGTACCATCTTTCGGCGGCGGTGCATCTGCTGGGAATGCAGTGCGAGGGCGGTAAAACAAAGGTCTCCCAGCAGGAGCAGGTGGCGGCCCAGCGCATGAAGCAGATGCTGCGCTTTGTGGAAGAACATTATGCCGAAGAACTTACCGTGGAGCGCATTGCGGACAGCGTGGCCCTGAGCGGGAGTGCCTGCCTGCGCAGTTTCCGGCAGCTGCTGGGCACCACGCCCATCCAGTTCGTCAAACAGTACCGCATTGAAAAAGCGGCGGAGCTGCTGCTTTCCACCAGCATGAAGGCCGGCGAGATCGGCGCCGAGTGCGGCTTTGCGGACACCAGTTACTTTACAAAGACCTTCCGGGAACTCAAGCACTGCACGCCAAAAGAGTACCGGCAGAAGTTTGGCTTATAAAAGGAGAAATTATGCAGCGCAGTTTGACCAAAGGCCCCATTACCAGCGGCATTTTGCTGTTTGCCCTGCCGCTGATGCTGGGCAACCTGTTGCAGCAGATGTATAACATTGCGGACACATGGGTGGTGGGCCGCTTCCTCGGCGCGGATGCGCTGGCGGCAGTGGGCTCGTCCTATACCCTTATGACCTTCCTCACCTCCATTCTGCTGGGCCTGTGCATGGGCAGCGGCGCGGCCATCTCCATGCAGTACGGCAGCGGCCAGCATGATCGGATGCGGCAGAGCGTATTCCTTTCGTTCACCCTTATTGCGGGCATTTCGCTGGTGCTGAACGTGCTGGTGTATCTGGGACTGGACGGAATCCTGTGGGTGCTGCGGGTGCCGACCGAATTGCGCCCCCTGATGAAGGAATATCTGCTCATCATCTTTCTGGGCATCACGGCCACATTTTTGTATAGCTACTTTGCCAATCTCCTGCGTGCCATTGGCAATTCGGTTGTGCCGCTGCTGTTTCTGGCTGTCTCGGCGGTGCTGAACGTGATCCTTGACCTTGTGTGCGTGCTGGTGCTGCACTGGGGCGTTAAGGGTGCAGCGGGCGCAACGGTGTTCTCACAATTCGTGTCCGGCATTGGCATCGGACTGTATACCCTCAAAAAATTCCCGCAGCTGTGCCCCCAAAAAGCGGACTGCCGCTGGGATAAAAAGAATCTGGATACCATCCTGAATCTTTCGGTCATGACCAGTGTGCAGCAGTCCATCATGAACTTTGGCATCCTGATGGTGCAAGGCCTTGTAAACAGCTTTGGCACCGTGATCATGGCGGCGTTTGCGGCGGCGGTCAAAATCGATTCCTTTGCCTACATGCCGGTGCAGGACTTCGGCAGTGCGTTCTCCACCTATGTGGCCCAGAACTACGGTGCAGGCCAGACCGACCGCATTAAAAAAGGTATCCGCAGTGCGGGCCTTTGCAGTGCGGTGTTCTGTGTGTGCATCAGCGTGCTGGTGTGCGCCTTCGCAGCTCCGCTCATGGGCATCTTTGTTGACCCGGGTGAGGGCGCCATCATTGCCGCCGGTGTACATTACCTGCGCATTGAGGGCGCGTGCTACATCGGCATCGGCATCCTGTTTCTGCTGTACGGCTACTACCGCGCCGTCAACCAGCCGCAGATGTCGGTGGTGCTCACCATCGCGTCGCTCGGCACCCGTGTGGCACTGGCTTATCTGCTTTCGGCAACGCCGTTGGGCGTTACCGGCATCTGGCTCAGCGTGCCCATCGGCTGGGCGCTGGCGGATGCCATCGGCATTGGGTATTACTTAAAAAAGAAGCGGTAAATACGGACATAGAACAAACAGCCGACCCTGTACGATGGCAGGGCCGGCTGTTCTTTTAGCGCTTTTTTGCGGCAAAAAATACGGAAAAACGGGAAGAAATGTAATTGGAAGTATAGTCCCAAATGGCTTTAAGGCTGGGCTTGCGGTGCATCAGTGTGAGGTAGTATTTTTTCAGCAGAGCAGCCAGCTTTGGGGTGAGCGTTTCGCCCAAAAAGGTGGTGTAATAATAGCCCGTTATATAGAACGCCATCACGAGCGTTTTTAAGGCAAGCTCATCGTCATGGTGGGCGTCGTAATACTGCACGCGTTCGTCAAGAATCGGGAAAATATCCAGCCGCTTTTCTGAAAAAGACTGCCCCGTAATGCTTGCAGGATTGCTGCGATAGAAGTAAAGCGGCACATCACAGAGGATGAGGGAAGCCTGCGGATAAAACAATTTGTAGGTAAGGGCCTCATCTTCGTTGATCCGCCCAACCGGAAAGCGTTCTGCTGCAAATAAACTGCGGTGATATATTTTTCCCCATGCAGTAACGATGCGGGTCCAATGGGCAGGATCGCCGATCATAAGGCAGGCGTTCCGCCCAGTGATCCGATGGGATGGGATATCGGTAAAAGAAAAGCAGGCTTCTTTACCGTCTGCGTCAACCGGGACCGATTTAAAATCGGAAATGGCTATCGGACAATGCTCTTTCAGGCAGGCATTTAAGAGAAGCTCTACAAAACGCGGGTGGACAAAATCGTCGCTGTCTATAAATGTGATGTATTCTCCCTGACAGAGGTCGAGCCCGGCGTTCCGCGCGGCAGAAAGGCCTGCGTTTTTCTGGTGAATGACCCGGACGCGGGCATCCTGCTGTGCGTATTCATCGCAGATGGCAGGGCACCCGTCGGGCGAACCGTCATCCACGAGGATCACTTCCAGATCAGAATAGGTCTGTGCAAGGATGCTGTCTACACAGGTGCGCAGATAGTTTTCTACACGGTATACCGGTACGATCACGCTGACGAGAGGGTGGTTCATGTTGGGGACTCCTGTTTAAAAATGTGCGGATGGCGGCTGCTGCAAATTTTGCAGCAACCGATGTACGGAAAAGGGTATTGCAAAAAATATTATATCATGCCGCAGGAACCGTATCAACAAAATCTTGCGGAGTTTCCTTCGCGGCCCTTGCAAACTGCCCCGAAATGTGTTAGTATACCTATGGTTATAAACCTGAATACTCCCAAACGCAGCGACGGAGAGAGTAGGTTTGTGCCGCACGGCAAAGAGAGAAGCTTCACCGGCTGAAAGGGCTTCCGTGTGCGGGCAGGCTGAAGTTCGCTCCTGAGCGGTCTGTGCGAAAATTGCAGTAGCGCAGAACGGCCACGCCCCGTTACGGCGTTCTGAGAGCCGCCCGGCACCTGTGTACGGGTGGAAACCGGGTGGTACCGCGGAGCAGAAATGTTACAGCTTCGTCCCTTGTGCTTGGCCGTTTGGCCGGGCAGGGGACGGAGCTTTTTTGTTGCTTCCGCTCACGAACAAGAAGAATAAAGGAGAGAAAATCCATGCAAGCAATGATCGACGAGCTGGCAAAACAGGCCGCAGAAAGCCTTGGTCAGGTCTCCAGCAAGGAAACGCTGGCATCCTTCTGGCAGGAATACCTCAGCAAAAGCGGCAAGATCCCTGCCTTGATGAAGAACCTGCGCACCGTTGCGCCGGAAGAGCGCCCCGCCATGGGCAAGATCATCAACGAACTGAAGGCAAAGGTGCAGGCAGACTACGACGCCGCAGCCGAAAAGGTGAAGCAGGCTGAGCTTGCTGCCCGCAATGCCGCCGAGACCGTGGACATTACGCTGCCGGCCAAGACCCGCACCGTGGGCGGCCTGCACCCGCTGACGCTGGTGACGAACCAGATCATCGACGTGTTCTCCGGCATGGGCTTTGCTGTGGCAGACGCCCCGGAGATCGAGGACGATGACCACAACTTTACCCGCCTGAATGTGCCCAAGGATCACCCGGCACGCGATATGCAGGATACTTTCTACCTGTCGGATGAATTCCTGCTGCGCACCCAGACCTCCGGCGGTCAGATCCGCACCATGGACAGCCAGAAGCCGCCCATCAAGGTGCTGATCCCGGGCCGCGTGTTCCGCTCCGATTCGGACGCCACCCACAGCCCCATGTTCCACCAGATGGAAGGCTTGGTGGTGGATAAGGGCATCACGCTGGGCGATCTGCAGGGTGCGCTGAACACTTTTGTGCAGAAACTGTTCGGTGCCGACACCCGCACCCGCCTGCGTCCTTCTTACTTCCCGTTCACCGAACCCAGCGTGGAGGTGGACGTGAGCTGCTTTGAGTGCCACGGCAAGGGCTGCCCGCTGTGCAAGCACACCGGCTGGATCGAGGTGCTGGGCGGCGGCGTCGTCAACCGCAAGGTGCTGGAGAACTGCGGCATCGACCCGGACGTGTACTCCGGCTTCGCTTTCGGCATTGGCATCGAGCGCATTGCCATGCTGAAGTACGGCATCAACAACATCGGCCTGATGTTCGAGAACAACTTACAGTTCCTCAAGCAGTTCCACGAATAAGAGGGGAGAAGAACAACAATGAAAGTACCTTTCAGCTGGTTAAAAGAATATGTAGATATCGATGTCACCGCGCAGGAACTGGAGGAAAAGCTCTTCTCTTGCGGCTTTGAGGTGGAGGAGCTGATCCCGCTGGATGCAGGCATCAGCAAGGTGGTCGTCGGCAAGATCGTGGAGATGGAAAAGCAGGAGGGCACCCACCTGACCAAGTGTGTGGTGGACTGCGGCGACTACGGCCACGACATCCGCATCAGCACCGGTGCCGCCAACATGAAGCTGGGCGACTGCGTGCCCGCCGCTCTGGATGGCTCCACCCTGCCCGGCGGCATCACCATCAAGGCCCGCAAGATGCAGGGCGTGGAGTCCAACGGTATGCTGTGCTCCGGCGAAGAGCTGGGCCTGAACGACGACCTGTTCCCGGGCTCTGAGGTCTACGGCCTGCTCATCCTGCCCGAGGATTCTGTCCCCGGCACCGACATTGCCCCCGTGGTGGGTCTGGATGACTATATCTTTGATATCTCCATCACCGCAAACCGTCCGGACTGCCAGTCCGTTCTGGGCATCGCCCGCGAGGTGGCTGCCATTCTGGGTAAGCCCCTGCACATGCCCGCCATGGACTACAAGACTGTCTGCGAGCCGGATGCGCCCATCACCGTCAAGGTGGAGGCACCGGACCTGTGCCCCCGCTACATGGCACACTATGTGCGCAACATCCGCATGGGCGAGTCTCCCCGCTGGATGAAGCGCCATCTGGCTCTGTGCGGCCTGCGTTCCATCAGCAACGTGGTGGATATCACCAACCACACCCTGCTGGAAATGGGTCAGCCCATGCACGCCTTTGACCTGAACAAGGTGGCTGGCCGCACCATCGATGTGCGCCGCGCCCATGAGGGTGAGAAGATCGTCACGCTGGACGAGAAGGAGTTTACCCTGAACCCCAACAATCTGGTCATTTGCGACGCCGAGAAGCCGGTGGCATTGGCCGGCATCATGGGCGGTGCAAACTCCGGCATGGACGAGAACACCGCCAGCCTGCTGTTCGAGTGCGCCACCTTCGCCCGTGACTGCGTGCGCAAGACCAGCCGCGCTCTGGGCCAGAACAGCGATTCCTCTGCCCGCTACGAGAAGGGCGTGGACCGCCACTCTCCGGAGCTGGGCCTTGCCCGCGCACTGCACCTCATTCAGGAGCTGGACTGCGGCGATATCACCACGCTGGAATATGATCTGACCGATGGCCGTCCGATGGAGCGCAAGCACATCGTTGCCACCCCGGCTAAGATCTGCGGCGTGCTGGGCATCACCGTGCCCGACCAGACCATGATCGACATTTTGCAGCGGCTGGAGTTCACGGTGGACGTGCAGGCCGACGGCAGCTGGGATGTGTCCGCACCCCTGTACCGCGAGGACGTGGAGAGCTTCCCGGATCTGGCCGAGGAGGTCATCCGTGAGTATGGCTACGACCACATCGTGCCCACCTTCCTGAACACGGCGGCTGTTACCAACGGCGGTCTGAACTACGACCAGAAGCAGCAGCTCAAGACGAAGCGTCTGCTGGCAGCGCAGGGCTTCTATGAGGCGTCCACGCTGGCATTCTACTCGGGCGCCGAGCTGGATATGCTGCACATCCCGGCGGATGATGCGGCCCGCAAGGCCATCCGCATCCTGAACCCCATCAGCGAGAATTTGTCCATCATGCGCACCCTGCTGGCGCCTTCCATGCTGAACGTGATCGTGGATAACCTGAAAAAAGGCAACACCGAGGGCCGTCTGTTCGAGATGGCACCGGTGTATCTTGCCAAGGAGCTGCCCATCAACGAGCACCCGCACGAGCGCCAGACTCTGTGCATCGGCGCATTCGGCCCCGAAGAGGACTTCTTCACCGTCAAGGGTGCACTGGAAGCACTGGCAGCCGGCTTTGGCCTGCGCTTTGACTATAAGCGTGAGACCACCCCGTGGCTGCATCCCGGCATCAGCGCTGCTGTATACTGCGGCGACAAGCGTCTGGGCGTGTTTGGCAAGCTGTCCAACGAGATCAACGGCGAGCTGGAAATTGCAAAGGACCAGAAGGACAGTCAGAACATCTATCTGGGCGAGCTGGATTATGAAGCTCTCATGTCCTGTGTGGACGGCGAACTGCGCTATCAGCCGCTGAGCGCTTACGCAGCTGTCAAGCGCGATCTGGCACTGGTCTGCGATGAAAAGGCCACCTGCGGCGAGATCGAAGAGACCATCAAGAAGGCCAGCCCGCTGGTAAATGATGTCAAGCTGTTTGATATCTATCGCGGTGCAAACCTTGGTGAGGGTAAAAAGAGCATGGCGTTCACCCTGTCTCTGTCTGACCCCAAGAAGGAAGTCTCTGCCGAAGAGGTGGAGCGCGTGGTCAAAAAGATCCTTGGCAACCTGAAGTTCAAGCTGGGCATCGAGATCCGCTAATTCTATTCTATAAGTAATATAAGGCCGTCTGTGCAGGAATGCGCAGGCGGCTTTTTGCGTAAAAAGAGAACGTTGAATACAAGAAAATGAACGCTTTTCAGCAGCGTAAGAAAAAAGATGAAAAAAGTTGTCAAAAAGTGTTGACATAGGGGCAGGGGTGTGGTATTATACTTGAGCGCCAAGCGCTGAGGCAAAA
>CAKSWG010000044.1 GCA_934511465.1 uncultured Faecalibacterium sp.
GTGAACTTCTGCTTGTTGCCCTGCGGGGTGGGCTTGCGGCGGTTCTCGGTGTTCTTGGTGGAAGCCAGATCATCGTAGCGGGCATCGAAACGATCCACGTTCATATCCACCGTACGGGTATCCACAGTCACCTGATTGTCCTCGCGGCGCACAGACACGGCCTGCGCGGGGGCAGCGGATGCCTTGGCGCCGGTCTCACGGGCCAGCTCGCTGAGGGAAACGGTCTTTTCCTCGCGCTTCTTGTGCTGCTCGTTCTTTTTATCACTGTGCTTGTTGTTATTGTTATTATTCTGCTGGGCAGGCTCGGCCTTCTTGGCAGCGGGCTGCTCCGGCTTCTTTTCGGCCTTGGGGGCCTCGGGCTTCTTCTCCGCCTTCTTCTCGGCAGCCTTGGGCTCTTCCTTGGCAGCCTTGGCGCTGTTCAGGAACTCATCCAGATCGGCCACGCTGTTATCCTTGCTGAACTTCTCCAGCAGGTAGTTCAGTTCGTTCTCTTCCAGATTGGAGCTGTTCTTCTTGCCGGTGCTGCCCATGGCGTTCAGCTCGTCCAGGACCTTCTTGGCAGAAAGGTTCAGGTCTTTTGCAAAGTCACTCACTTTATATTTTACGATCATTCGCTCATATCCTCCTCATTTTTGATTGCTCCGCAGTCCGCAAGGCGGTCAAAGCAGAGCTTTGCGAGGTTGCGGTCAGTCACCGCGTAAACAGCCACAGGCTTGCGGCTGATGTCGGCCAGCTTATCCTGAGTAAGCGGCATGGTGATCACATCCACCAAGTCGCCCACAGAATAGTCGAGACGCTGCACGGTCTTGGCGCTGGCGTCGCTTGCCACCATCACCAGCCATGCCTTGCTTTTGACGCAGGCGTCTTCCACGGCGTCAAAGCCCATGGTCAGCGCGCCCGCCTTGCGGCACAGGCTCAGCGCCTGAAACAGCGCTTCCTCCGGGGGCAGCTTGGGCTTTGCGGGGGCGTTATTCTTCTTTGCCATTGGCTGCCTCCTTTGCGGCTTCGGCCAGCTGTGCGGCCAATGCCTCGTACACTTCGGCGGGAACCGGCTGCTCAAAGCAGCGCTCCAGCGCCTTTTTCTTTTTTGCCTTGGTCAGGCAGTCGAGGCTGGGGCAGAGATATGCCCCGCGGCCCGGCTTTTTGCCTACCAGATCGATGCTGATCTCTCCGCTGGGTGCACGCACCACACGCACCAGCTCCTTTTTGGGGCGGCTGGTCATGCATCCGATGCACTGGCGGGAAGGGATCTTTTTCTGTGCCATCCGGTTTCCCTCCTTTGGCCATCTGCGCCGCAGTTACTCGGCGTCGGTCTCGGTTTCCTTCTTGGGTTCTTCCTCACCGTAGTAGCCGCTCTCGGGGCGGATATCGATGTTGTAGCCGGTCAGACGGGCGCACAGGCGGGCGTTCTGGCCCTTGTTGCCGATGGCAAGGCTCAGCTGCTGGTCGGGCACGGTGACGCGGCAGGAACGGGTCTCGCCGGGCAGCAGCTCCACCTTGACCACCTTGGCAGGGCTCAGGGCTGCGGAGATGAACTCGGAGATATCCTCGCTCCACTTGACGATATCGATCTTTTCACCGCCCAGCTTCTCGACCACAGCAGCCACGCGGGCACCGTGCTCACCGATGCAGGCAGAAACGGGGTTGACGTTGGCATCCTTGCTCCACACAGCCATCTTGGTGCGTGCACCGGCCTCGCGGCTGATGGCCTTGACCTCCACAGTGCCGTCAAAAATTTCGGGCACTTCCAGCTCAAACAGGCGCTTGACAAGGCCGGGGTGGGTGCGGCTGATCATAACGCGGGGGCCGCGCTCAGTGCTGACGACATCCACAACGTAGACCTGCAGGGTCTGGCCCTCGGTGTACACCTCGCCGGGCACCTGCTCGTTGCGGGGCAGGATGGCTTCGCCGCCCTTGCCCAGATCCAGAGCCACGATGCCCTTCTCGGGGTCAACGCGGGTAACGGTGGCCTGCACGATGTCGTGTGCACGGGACTGGATCTCGCTGAGCTGCTGGCTGCGCTCGGCCTCGCGGATGCCCTGACGGATGACATGCTTTGCAGTCTGTGCAGCAATGCGGCCAAAGTCCTTGGTCTTGAGCGGGGTGATGATGCGGTCGCCCACCTCGTAGGTCTTGCGGATCTTCTGTGCCTCGGTGATGCCGATTTCAGAATGCTCGTCGTACCAGTCCTCATCGGCCACAACGTCCTGGATCAGGGCCACATCAAAGCGGCCTGCGGCGGGGTCGATATCCACCTTCACATGGTCTTCCTCCACCTCATAGTTCTTCTTGACGGCAATGATGATGGCCGCCTTGATCTTCTCGATCAGGTACTCTGCGGTGATGCCGCGCTCATGCTCCAGCATGGAGAGAGCTTCAAAAAATTCATTGTTCGCTGCTGCCATTTTTCGGGTTCCTCCTGTAATTTACTCTCTTATCTATGTTCATCAAACAGGTCTTCGTCGTCGCACAGGTTCACGCTGGACGCGGCGTTCGCCTCAAAGGTGACGGGGCCGTTTTCGGTTTCCACCGTGACGGTGCTGCCCTCGCGGCCTGCCAGAATGCCGGCAAACTCGCGCACGCCGGCGGCGTTCGGGCGGATGAGCTTTACCCGGACTTTCTGGCCCTTGAGGGCTTCGTAGTGCTCCGGGCGGGTCAGCCTGCGGCCAAGGCCGGGGCTGCCCACTTCCAGATAATAGCTCTGGTCGATGGGGTCTGCCTCATCCAGAATGGGGTCCAGCGCATGGGAGACATCCGCGCAGGTGTCAGTATCCATGGTGCCGTCCTTGTCGATGAGCACGCGGAGATACCAGTCCGGACCTTCCTTTTCAAAAACCACGTCCCACAGGCGCAGGCCCATGCCCTCCACGGTGGGGCGGACAAGCGCTTCGACTCTCTGGGCGGTGTTGCCGCCAGACTGCTTCGCCATAAAAAACCTCCATACAAACAAGAAACGCGGACCTTGCGGCCCACGTTTCAGGTTAAACTATATCGTACTACTAGAATATACCATACATCCCGCGATTATGCAAGCA
Source organism: uncultured Faecalibacterium sp. (assembly GCA_934511465.1). GTDB lineage: Bacteria > Bacillota > Clostridia > Oscillospirales > Ruminococcaceae > Faecalibacterium. The sequence continues at coordinate 3,036 of CAKSWG010000044.1, forward strand.
TTTTCGCAGATTTTTTTCGCCGCAGAGTCTTTTACAGCACCCAGACGCCGTCCCGGAACAGCTCCACGGTGCAGCCATCGCGGCATTTGCCGGTGATATGGCTGTCCTCGGCACCGATCATCACATCCTCATGCAGATGCGACTGGTTCATGCCGCGGGCCAACAGCTCCTCTTTGGAAAGCGCCGTACCGCCCTTCGTGGTGCCGGGATAGCTGGCACCAAAGGCGATATGACAGGCAGCGTTCTCGTCAAACAGGGTGCTGTAGAACAGCTTTCCGCTGCGGTTGATGGGGCTGCTTGCAGGCACCAGTGCTACCTCGCCGATGCTACGGGAGCCCTCATCCCCGTCCAGCAGACGGCCCAGCAGCAGCTGTCCCTGTTCGGCGTGGTAGTCCACCACCCGGCCCTTCTTAAAGGTGACGCGGAAGTTCTTGATAAGCTGGCCGTTGAACACATAGGGCTTGGTGCCATAGACGACACCCTCCACCTTATCTTTATGGGGTGCAGTGAACACCTCTTCCGTCGGGATGTTGGGCAGGAACACCACACCCTTTTCACTCTTGCTGGCGGCGCTCTCCCACACAGCCTGATCCGCAAGACCCACGGTCAGGTCGGTTCCGTTGCTGCTTTCAAAATGCACGCTTTCCAGATCCAGCGCGTTCATTTTGTCGCGCAGGGCAGAGAGCCGCTCCATATGGGCCTGCCACTCGCCCACCGGGTCGCCGCCGGTGACCCGGCAGACGTCAAAGATCAGCTTCCACAAAGCTTCCATGGCGGCGTCTGCGTCCAGCTCCGGGAAGATCTTCTTTGCCCACGGCACGCTGGGCAGGGCCGCAATGGACCACTGCACCCGGTCGTTCATGGTGTATTCCTGCCACTCTTCCATAAAGGCGCGGCGGGCGGCATTTACCCGGCTGATCTTGTTGCCATCCAATCCGGCATACAGCTCCGGGTCGTCCGCAATGAGGTGCAGCACACACACGCCGCCCTCGCTTTCAGCATAGTCGAGATAGCGGCGCAGCTGCCATGGCTTGTGGTCGGTCAGCGCTTCCTCGCTGCCCAGCTCCATGCGGGCGCGGGCCACAGCGTCATCGCTCCAGTTCACCTGCACATCCCGGGCACCGGCTTCGTAGGCGCTGCGCACGCACAGCCGCGCCAGCGGCGCGCCCTCCAGCGGGCAGTTGATGATGAGGGTCTGCCCGGGCTGCGGGTTCACTCCCACCCGGACGATGAAATCGGCATATTTTTTCAGCAGTTCGTCAAAGTTTTCCACGGTAGAACCTCCTGCGGTGCAAAAATCATGTTTTTCTGTTTTTCAGTATACCCGGTACAAGCCGTTCTGTCCAGTAAAAAGAAAACAGACACCTCCCGCTGTTGAAAAAGCAGGAAACGTCTGTTATACTGTCTTTTGAGAGTGCTGTCTACATACGGCAGGCGGTCTATGCCTTTTCGGCCCTGCGTCGGGAAGGCGAACATTTTTGTCGTACCCCGACGCTTTGCAGCGAAGGGGGTGATGCTTCATGACGCTTTTAGAAACTCTGGCTCTGCTCACATTGCTTGCAACCGTGAGCTTTGGCATTTTCGATATCGCGTGGAAGATTTTCAATAACAAAAAATGACCGCCCTCAGCGTCCAAACCTGAGCGGTCATCTTTTGATTATCGCGCCGGAAAGGTACTGACCGTTTGCCAGACAGCACTTTCTTTATTTGTATTATAGCACAGCCCCGCCGAAATTGCAACGGCGGGGCTGTTTTTTATCGCCTGAAAGCGAATTTTTCTCAGAACTCGATCTTGCTCTCGATATAAGCTTTCAGCTCGGAGATGGGCATACGCACCTGCTCCATGGTGTCGCGGTCACGGACGGTGACGCAGTTGTCGGCAGCAATGCCCTTGGCCTCGTCGCCCACGGTGTCAAAGTCCACGGTGATGCAGTACGGGGTGCCGATCTCATCCTCGCGGCGGTAACGCTTGCCGATGGAACCGGTATCGTCATAGTCCACCATGAAGTACTTGCTCAGCTCGTTGCGGATCTCCATGGCCTTGTCGCCCAGCTTCTTGCTCAGGGGCAGCACGGCGCACTTGTAGGGAGCCAGAGCCGGATGCAGGTGCAGCACGGTGCGGATATCCTCCTTGCCCTTGCTGTCGGTCAGGTGCTCCTCGTCGTAGGCCTCGCACAGGAAAGCCAGTGCCACGCGGTCGCAGCCCAGAGAAGGCTCAATGACATAGGGGATGTAGTGCTCGTTGGTCTCGCTGTCGAAGTACTCCAGACTCTTGCCGGAGGCCTCCTGATGGCGGGTCAGGTCGTAGTTGGTACGGTCTGCAATGCCCCACAGCTCGCCCCAGTCGGTGAACGGGAAGGCGTATTCGATATCGGTGGTAGCGCGGCTGTAGAAGGCCAGCTCTGCGGGCTCGTGGTCACGCAGGCGCAGGTGCTCCTTCTTGATGCCAAGGCTCAGCAGCCAGTTCTCGCAGTAGTCCTTCCAGTAAGCGAACCAGTCCAGATCGGTGCCGGGCTTGCAGAAGAACTCGCACTCCATCTGCTCGAACTCGCGGGTGCGGAAGGTGAAGTTGCCCGGGGTGATCTCGTTGCGGAAGGCCTTACCCACCTGACACACGCCGAAAGGCAGCTTGCGGCGGGTGGTGCGCTGGATGTTGGCAAAGTTGACAAAGATGCCCTGTGCGGTCTCGGGACGCAGATAGCAGGTGGAAGAGCTGTCCTCGGTGACGCCGATGGCGGTCTTGAACATCAGGTTGAACTTGCGGATGGGGGTGAAGTCGTGCTTGCCGCACACCGGGCAGACGATGTCCTCGTGCTCTGCGATGAAGGCATCCATCTCGTCAAAGCTCATGGCATCCACATTCACCTCGGGGTGCTCCTCACCGATCAGCTTGTCGGCGCGGTGGCGTGCCTTGCAGGCGCGGCAGTCCAGCAGGGGGTCCGAGAAGCTGGACACATGGCCGGTGGTCACCCAGGTCTGGGGGTTCATGATGATGGCCGCATCCAGACCCACATTATAGGGGCTCTCCTGCACGAATTTCTTCAGCCATGCCTTTTTGACATTGTTCTTGAACTCGACGCCCAGCGGGCCGTAGTCCCAGCTGTTGGCCAGACCGCCGTAGATCTCGGAACCGGGGAACACATAACCACGGTTCTTGCAGAGATTGACGATCATATCAAGGGTCTTTTCGCTCTGTTCCATTGTAGTACATCCTTTCCGTCCGCGGCTGGTTTGCCGTGTCGTTGTTGTATCGTTCCGGCAGCTTTCCCCACTGCCGGGCGTGCTTTTCAAAGGGAAAGCACAGTATCTTTACTGTACCATGTTTTGCGCCGCTTGTAAAGCCGAAAACCGGCCTGCTTTGGGGAACAGACCGGTTTTTGCGCTTATTTATGGTATTTCATTCCTGCATTGATGGTGCAGGCGCGGTAAATTTGTTCGGTCAGCACAAGGCGTGCCAGCTGGTGGGGCATGGTGATGCGCCCCATGCTGAACTTGAGGGCAGCAGCCTTTTTCACCTCATCGGACAGGCCGTGGGACGAGCCGATAACGAACGCCACATCCCCTGCCCCGCTGTTCGCGCGGTCGGCAAGGAACTGCGCCAGCTCGTCGGAGGAGATCTGCCTGCCCTCGATGCACATTGCCACGATGGCAGCGCCCTTGCGCACATTGGACAGGATGGCCTTGCCCTCTTTATCCAGTGCCTTTTTTACCACGGCATCGGAAGCGTTCTTCTCTTCGATCTTTTCCTCCGGCAGCTCGATGATGCGGAAGGATGCGAATGCGGCAAGGCGCTTCTGGTACTCCGCCACGCCCTCAGCGAAATATTTTGCATTCAGCTTGCCCACACAGATCAGGTCGATGTTTTGCATAAAAACTCCTTACAGCAGCGTCAGCTGCTCCCCTTCATCCTCGGCGCGGAGCAGCGCACCGGTGGCGGGCAGGCTGCGCACCCGGTAGCGGTGGGGGTTCGCCAGTTCCAGCGTGTCCGCCGGGACGACCGACGCAATGGTCTGGTTCTTTTTCAGGGTGACCACTGCCACACCCTGACTGTCGCGGGTGGCCTTTGCGGCGATCTGCGCCGTGCCCACCAGCAGCATCCGGCTGGCACTGGTACGGATGGCAAGCTCGGTCTCCTCCGGCAGGAACAACAGCGTTGCCAGCGGCTCCTTATCGCAGTAGGCCTTGAGCAGCTTGCGGCGGTTCTGTTTGGTGGCGTAGGAGCTGAGGGGGATTTTTGCGCACCTGCCGCTGGCAAAGAAGAACAGCATAAAGCCGCTGTAATCGCCGGTGATCACCATGGAGAGCACGTTCTCGCCCTCGTCCATGCCCAAACGGCCCGGGATGAAAATGCCCATCTGGGCCACCCTGCCGTCCTCCAGCTCAGCCAGACGTATCTTGTACACCTGCTGGCGGTCGGTAAAGAACAGCGCTTCCACGTTGTTGCGGGTCTCGATCTGCTGTACGATCTCGTCGCCCTCCTTCAGCTTGTGGGCACCGGCGGTGCGCAGACCCTGCGGAGGAATTTTCTTGAAGTAGCCCTCCCGGGTAAAGAACACGGTGACGGGGTAATCCGGCACTTCTTCTTCCTCGGCACCGCCCTCTTCCTCGGGCAGATCGTACAGGATCTCGCTGCGGCGTGGCTGGCCGTACTTTTTGGCCACATCGTTCAGCTCGTTGATGATGATGCGGCGGATGCGGGCGGGCTTGGCAAGAATGTCGTTCAGGTCGGCGATGTCCTTTTCCAGCTGCTCGATCTCACCGGTGCGCTTGAGGATATACTCCCGGTTCAGATGGCGCAGCTTGATCTCCGCCACATAGTCCGCCTGCACTTCATCAATGCCAAAGCCGATCATCAGGTTGGGCACCACTTCGGTCTCTTCCTCGGTGGTACGGATGATATGGATGGCCTTATCGATATCCAGCAGGATGGCGGCAAGGCCCTTGAGCAGGTGCAGGCGCTTTTCCTTGCCGTGGAGGTCGTAGTAGGTGCGGCGGCGCACGCATTCCACGCGGAAGGCCGTCCACTCCTTCAAAATTTCCCGCACGCCCATCACGCGGGGCTGGCCGGACACCAGAATGTTGAAGTTGGCGCTGAAGCTGTCCTCCAAGGGGGTGGTCTTGAAGAGCTTTGCCATCAGTTTGTCGGCGTCCACGCCGCGCTTGAGGTCCAGCGTCAGCTTCAGGCCGTTCAGGTCGGTCTCGTCGCGCATGTCGCTGATCTCTTTCACCTTGCCGGCCTTGACCAGCTCGGCAATTTTATCCATGATGGCTTCCACGGTGGTGGTGGGCGGGATCTGCGTTACCTCGATCATGTTTTCGCCGGGCACCACGTTGTAGCGGGCGCGCACCTTCACGCTGCCACGGCCATTCTCGTAAATCTCACGCATCTGCGCTTCATCGTACAAGATCTGGCCACCGCCCACAAAGTCCGGGGCAGGCATGGTGGTGGAGATATCGTGATGCTCGTCCTTCATCAGGGCCACGGTGGTGGCGCACAGCTCTGCCAGATTGAAGGAGCAGATGTTGCAGGCCATGCCCACCGCGATGCCCAGCGTGTTGTTGGCCAGAATGGTGGGGAATGTGACCGGCAGCAGGGTGGGCTCGGTGGTGGTGCTGTCGTAGTTGGGCACAAAATCCACGGTCTCCTTGTCGATATCCCGGAACAGCTCCTCGCACACACCTTCCAGCTTTGCCTCGGTGTAACGGGCAGCAGCGCAGGACATATCACGGCTGTAGGCCTTGCCGAAGTTGCCCTTGCTGTCCACAAAGGGCACCAGCAGGCTCTCGTTGCCGCGGCCCATGCGCACCATGGTGTCGTAGATGGCGGCATCGCCGTGGGGGTTCAGGTGCATGGTGCTGCCCACGATGTTGGCAGACTTGGTGCGTGCGCCCTTGAGCAGGCCCATCTCGTACATGGTGTACAGCAGCTTGCGGTGCGCCGGTTTGAAGCCGTCGATCTCCGGCAGCGCACGGCTGACGATGACGCTCATGGCGTAGGGCATATAGTTGGTTTCCAGCGTGCGGGTGATGGGGTCCTCCAGCACGCTGCCCGCGTTCAGAATTTCAACGCCGTCGCCCAGCTGCGGGCGCACCGGCTTTATAGCTTTCTTGGTCGATTTTCTAGGCATCTTTTAACCTCTTGACGATTTTAAATGGGCGCCGCTCTCGCTCTGCCCATATTCAGCGGAAAATATTTTTTATTTTTGCAGCTCAGGATGGCCTGCGGGCCATCCTGAGCTGCTCTTTCACAGATGGAGCCGTTCCGGTTTTCTGCATTTTTCCCTTAAAATGCCGTGACCCGTTGGGGCCTTCTTCGTGAAAACGTGAGTTGGAGCAGCCCGCAGGCTGCGACAAATCACCAAATTAAAATAACGTTACCTCTGTCATTGCCAGAGCGCAAGCGGAGGCAATTTAAAATCATCAGCTCACATCCAGATCGTCCAGATACTCTGCACCGTGCTGCGCAATGTGTTCCTTGCGGCCTGCAAGGTTATCACCCAGCAGGATGTCGAACACCTGCGCGGTCTGCACCACATCGGTGGGCATCACTTTAATAAGGCGGCGGCTTTCCGGGTTCATGGTGGTCAGCCACATCATCTCGGGGTCGTTCTCGCCCAGACCTTTGGAGCGCTGGATGGTATATTTTTTCTCGCCGATCTCTTCCAGAAAAGCGGTCTTTTCCGGCTCGGTATAGGCAAAGTAGGTGCGATCCTTGGTTGTGATCTCATACAGCGGCGACTCGGCGATATACACATAGCCTTTTTCGATCAGGGTCGGCGTCAGGCGGTAGAGCATGGTGAGCACCAGCGTGCGGATCTGGTAGCCGTCCACGTCGGCATCGGTACAGATGACGATTTTATTGAACCGCAGGTTGTCGAGGTTGAAGGTAGCCAGCTCCTTGTTGTGCTTGCCGCCCAGCTCCACGCCGCAGCCCATCACCTTGATCAGGTCCACAATGACGTCTGACTTGAAGATGCGGGCGTAATCGGCCTTCAGGCAGTTCAGGATCTTGCCGCGGATGGGCATGATGGCCTGATACTCGCTGTCCCGGCTGGACTTGACCGCGCCCATAGCGGAATCGCCCTCCACGATATACAGTTCCCGGCGGGAAGCATCCTTGGTGCGGCAGTCCACGAACTTCTGCACCCGGTTGGCAAGGTCGATCTGGGTGGACAACGTTTTTTTGATGCTCTGGCGCGTTTTTTCCGCATGTTCGCGGCTCTGCTTGTTCACCAGCACCTGCTGGCAGATCTTCTGCGCTTCCTCGGGTTTCTCGAGGAAATACACCTCAAGATAGTGCTTGAGGAAGTCGGTCATAGCCTGCGAAACGAATTTGTTGGTGATGGCCTTTTTGGTCTGGTTCTCGTAGCTGGTGCGGGTGGAGAAGCTGGAGGACACATACACCAGACAGTCCTGCACGTCCTGAAAGCTGATGGCGCTCTCGCCCTTCTTATACAGGTTCTTGTCCTTGAGGTATTTGTTGATCTGGTACACAAAGGCGGTGCGTACCGCGTGTTCCGGGCTGCCGCCATGCTCCAGCCAGGAGGAGTTGTGGTAGTATTCCAGCATCTGCACCTTGTTGGAGAAGCAGAACGCCGCGCTCATGCGCACCTTGTAATCCGGCTGGTCCTCACGGTCGCGGCCGGTGGCTTCGCTCTCGCAGCTGAACACAGGGGTCAATGTTTCCTCGCCTGCCACCTCGGCCACGTAGTCTGCAATGCCGTGCTGGTAACACCAGCTCTCGTGCCAAGGCTTGCCGGTGGCGGGGTCCTTCTCGCGCTCATCGGTAAAATTGAGGGTCAGGCCCGCGTTGACCACGGCCTGACGGCGCAGCGTATCCTTATAATAGCTGGCGGGCACATCGATGTCGGTGAACACCTCGTCGTCCGGCTTCCAGTGGATGATGCTGCCGGTGCGGCGGCCCTTGTAGGCTTCCTTTTGCAAACCGCCCACGTTCTCGCCCTTTTTGAAGTCGAGATGATAGTGGAAGCCGTCGCGGTAGATGTCGGCGCTCATCCACGCCGAAGCGTATTGGGTTGCGCACAGGCCCAAGCCGTTCAGGCCAAGGCTGAACTCATAGTTATCCTCGCCCTCGCCGTACTTGCCGCCCGCGTACATCTCGCAGAACAGCAGCTCCCAGTTGTAGCGGCCCTCGCCGTTGTTCCAGTCCACGGGCATACCGCGGCCAAAGTCCTCCACGATTACACTGCCATCCTTGCAGCGGGTCACGTTGATGGTATCACCGTGGCCGTCCCGGGCTTCGTCGATGGAGTTCGACACGATCTCAAAAATGGAGTGCGCGCAGCCCTCCACGCCGTCCGAACCAAAAATGACAGCCGGGCGCTTGCGCACACGGTCGGCACCTTTTAAGGAAGTAATACTCTCGTTGCCATATTCCTGTTTTTTTGCCATGCTGCTCCTCCCGGCCCTGTTGGGGGACCCCCACACAAGCCGTCTGTAGTCAAATCATAAAGCGCCGCCGGTCTTTGCCCCAGTCCTATATAATGTATATGCACCCCGGGAAAAGGCCGCAGCTCTGATATCATTCCACTTTATTAAACCATAGGTTGTTAAATTTGTCAATTCCCGCTTTCCACCTGCGCTATTCCTGCCGCAGGGTCTGAGCGCTGCCAAGCGCCCTCAAAAAGTCATTCTTATTTTACGCGCTGGAGCGACCAAATTCAAGAAAGTTTCAATTTTCTGAAAAAAATTTGGATTTACCCCTTTACAAAATCGAAATTTCAGGTATAATAATCATCGTCCGGTGCGCCTCTGTAGCTCAGTCGGTAGAGCAGGGGACTGAAAATCCCCGTGTCATTGGTTCGATTCCGATCGGAGGCACCAGTCAAGGAAACCCAGCAGGGTTTCCAGTATGCGGCCGTAGCTCATCTGGTAGAGCGCCACCTTGCCAAGGTGGAGGTAGCGAGTTCGAGCCTCGTCGGCCG
>CAKSWG010000045.1 GCA_934511465.1 uncultured Faecalibacterium sp.
AACGCCTTGTTGGTATCCTCATTTTCCACCAGCAGCACCGTGGCACCGCTCACATCGTGGGTAAGCACGGTCAGGGTGCCGTGCTGTTCCGGGCAGAGCTCGGTGCGCAGGGTGGTATAACCGGGAAATCGTTCCATTTCGTTTTCTCCTTTGCGGTTTTGAAGTCATTGTCTCTATTGTATCATTCACTGCTAAAAAAGACAATTGCAGGTTTGTTAATTATAACCAGCAGAACGATTTTTGACGATTCGCTTCCCGTGAAAAAGCAAATAAGCCAGCCCCGCAGAGCTGGCTTATTTGCAAAATTATAAAATAATACTTCCTCTGCTATTGCCAAAGCGAACGCGTCGGCAATTCTAAATCGTGTTATTACACCTGTTTTGCGCCCTCGGTCTTGCACGACACACGGAACAGCACAAAGCCCACGGCAAACAGCAGCGCCAGCATGCCAATGCCCACATTGGCGCTGCCGGTCAGCTGGCTGCCCACGCTCACGATCATGGTACCAAGGAAGGATGCGCCCTTGCCGCAGATATCGAACAGGCCAAAGTATTCGCCGGATTTTTCCGCCGGGATGATCTTGGCAAAGTGGCTGCGGCTGAGCGCCTGCACGCCGCCCTGAAACATGCCCACCACCACGGCCAGCACCCAGAACTGCCACTGCGTGTTCAAAAAGAACGCAAACACCGCAATGCCGGTGTAGGCCGCAATGCAGACCGGGATGAGCTGGCTGGACGGATATTTCGCACTCAGGCGTCCGAAGATCAGCGCCGACGGAAAGGCCACGATCTGCGTTACCAGCAGCGCCAGCAAAAGGCCGGTGGTCTCCAGCCCCAACGCCGTGCCGTAGGCGGTGGCCATATCGATGATGGTATACACACCGTCGATGTAGCAGAAGAAGGCCAGCAGGAACCAGAACACCTGCTTATCCTCGCGCAGGTGCTTGAGGGTGTGGCCGATGCGCACAAAGCTCTGCCGGATGGCGTGCTGCTCCACCTCCACATAGTTGATCTGCTTATAGCTCCGCAGCAGCGGCAGGGTGGTGCCCAGCCACCACACGGCGGTGATGAGCAGTGCCACGGATAGGGCGGTCATCTGGCTCAGGCCGATGGCTCCGCTGCCCAGCACCAGCGCCAGACACACCACAAAGGGCACGCAGCTGCCAATGTAGCCCCATGCATAGCCCTGCGAGGACACAACATCCATGCGTTCCGGGGTGGTCACATCGCCCAGCATGGAATCGTAGAACACCAGACTGCCCGAAAAGCCGATCTTTGCAAGGATGAAGATGATCAGGAACGGCAGCCATGTAGTGGCAAGGCCCATGGCACAGCAGCCTGCCACGCCCACGAACAGGCAGAGCATGAAGATGGGCTTCTTAAAGCCTTTGGTGTCGGCCAGCGTGCCCAGAATGGGCCCCAGCACGGCGGTGATCACTGTGACCACCGAGCTTGCGTAACCCCAGTAGGCCAGATAGTCCACCGAGCTCAGGCCGCCGGCCTCAGCCAGCGCATTGAAGAAGATGGGCACCAGCGTTGCGATCATCAGCACAAAGGCCGAGTTGCCCACATCGTACAGGATCCACGCGCGCTCCAGCGGCGTCACCTTGAATTTTTCATGTTTCATCTTGTTTCCTCTCGCACCGCCGGGCGGTGCCCCCTCTTTTTAGATTTCACCATTTAAAACGGCCGCCGCTCACGCTCTGGCCATATTCAGCGGAAATTTTATTTTAATATACCGATCTGAAAAATCTGCGGATCTTCCAGATTTGCTTTTTCCACGGGAAAGGTCGTAAAGGCGGCCTGCATCTCACCCTATCGGCCCACTTAAAATTCCCCAAAGGTATGGTCGTAGGCTTTATCCAGCGGCTCATCGGTATCCAGCTTTGCCACAAACTCCAAAATGAGCCGTTCCGCCAGCGGCAGAGCCTTGGCGTACAGCGCTTCCAGTTGTCTGCCGCTTTCTACGCACTTCGGGTTCGGCTTCGGGTTTGCCACAAGGCCGTGCAGCATATCATACCTGCCTACCGCCCTCATGCCGGTCAGCACCACCCAGCGTTTGACAGGGTTCGATGCCTGCAAGAGCCTGTGCACCGAAAGCATGCCCTTGATGGAATCCAGCGCCACCTGCTCGGGGATGCCCTCGTAAAATGGCGCGATCACCTTTGCATTCCGCTCCGATGGGTGGATGTGGCTGGCCGTAAAAAATTTCAGCGGGTCCAGCCCATCGCGGCGCATAAGCATGTTGTCAAATTCGGTCTCGATCTCGCAATGGGTCACGCCGCTTTCGCGGGTAAACTGCTCCACATAGGGGTGGCAGGTGCTGTCCAGCGCAAAATGGCACACAAAGCCCAGCGCATAGGCCAGCGCGGCGGCACGGTCGTCCTCGGCCCGCACCACAAGGCGGGCGCGGTCAAAAAACACGCGGCCGGGCTGTTCGTGCATGGCGTTGCCCAGTGCACCCACCGGGTTGGACTTGGCCGCATGGTAATAAAACAGCAGGTCCGGCCCGTGCAGGCCGATATCGTAAAGCTCACGGTTCATTTCCAGCTGCACCCGCACTTCGTCCGGCAGGTGTTCCAGCACATTGGCACCGAAGCGGCGGTGCGCATAGGTGGACGGCATTGCAGATTCCTCCCTTTTGCACCGGCAGAATGCGCAAAACTGCCTGCCGGTCTTGCGTTCCGTTTCAGTATAGCAGAAAGTTTCCCGACCTTCTACCCTTTTACGTCTGATTTTGGTAAAAAATTTGAATTATTTTGTGTTTTCGGTGTCTGCAGGGCAGCCGGGCTGCCCATAAAAAGGACAAAAGGCAGCCGACCCTGCGGTCAGCTGCCTTTTCACTGGTTTTTACCCGTTGTTTTCGTATCCCTGCGGCATTTCGTTCTTGCGGTTACGATCCATCAGGGTGCGCAGAGCGTCGCTGGCGCTCATGCCCTCCTTCACGATGGCGTTCACCGTCTGCACAATGGGCATTTCCACATTGTACTTTGCAGCCAGCTCCATAGCGGCAGGCAGTGCATTGATGCCCTCCACCACCATGCCGACTTCCTTGACGGCCTGCTCCGGGCTTTCGCCCTTGCCGATCAGGATGCCGGCGCGGTTGTTGCGGCTGTGCATACTGGTGGCCGTCACGATCAGGTCGCCGATGCCGGCCAGACCCGCAAAGGTGTGGATGTTGCAGCCCATGGCCACGCCCAGCCGGGCGATCTCGGCAATGCCGCGGGTGATGAGGGCCGCGCGGGCATTGTCACCGTAGCCAAGGCCGGTAGAGATGCCCACACCCAGCGCAATGACGTTTTTCAGCGCACCGCTCAGCTCCACGCCCTTGATATCGGCGTTGGTGTACACGCGCATGCAGGTGTTGCTGAACACATCCTGCACAAATTCGGCTGCGGCTTCGTCCGGGCAGGCCGAAACGATGGTGGTGGGCATGTCCAGCGCCACTTCCTCGGCATGGGTGGGGCCGGAGAGCGCCACCAGCTTCACATTCTTGGGGCCGCCTTCTTTGTTCAGCTCGTCGGCCATGACCTCAGTCATGGTATATAAGGTATCCGGCTCCATGCCCTTGGCCACATCCACAATGATCTGGCCATCCGGGATAAAGGGCCGTGCCTTAGCCGTGGTGGAGCGCACAAACACCGAAGGTACTGCAAACAGCAGCACATCCTTGCCGGTGCACACTTCCTCAATGCTCTTGGTAAATTGCAGCTGGGCCGGGATCTTCATGCCCGGCAGGTTGGGATGCACCCGGCTGGCAGAAAGGCTGTCCACCTCGGCCGGCAGCGCCGACCACACCTGCACTTCGTTGCCGCTGACGCACAGCATCCGTGCCAGCGCCATGCCCCATGTGCCTGCACCCAAAACGCCAATTTTTTTCTTCGTCACGTTCGTGTCCTCCGTGTCTGCACCGCGGCCCATGCCGGCGGTGGATTTGCGCCCCATCCGGCCAAGAGCCGGTGCGCATTGTTATGTTCATTGTACACGAAAGCGGGTGCGGCGTCAACCGGTTGCCGCATTGCACAAAGTTTTCCAGATGGGTCGTTCGTTTTTGTACACATCACGCGTTTTGTGCAAACCGTTTGCACTGACCCCGGATTCATGTTATAGTATTTTGGTAGGTTTTGTAGGAATTTGCGTTTTCCCCCTTGACATGGAGCCCGCTCCAAGGTATATACTATCTTTATTCTCTATAACCTATATTATTTATTGGTTTTGAAGTGTTTGAGAGTATTTTGAGGATCACGGAATGTTGGAAACATTTTTTGCAAACCGCACCGTCAGCGTGCTGGTGGAGGCTCTGCCGCGCATTTTAACGGCTGGCCTTACCATGACCATCCCGCTGACGCTGGTCTCCTTCTTTTTTGCTATGATCATTGCCGTAGCCGTTGCGCTGGTGCAGTACGCCAACGTGCCGGTGTTGCGGCAGATCGCCCGGTTCTACATCTGGGTCATCCGCGGCACGCCGCTGCTGGTGCAGCTGTTCATCATCTTTTACGGTCTGCCCAGCGTGGGCATCATGCTGGACGCTTTTCCGGCGGCTGTCATTGCCTTTGCCTTCAACGAAGGTGCCTACTGCGCCGAGACCATGCGCGGTGCGCTGGAAAGCGTGCCGCAGGGCCAGCTGGAGGCCGGTTACTGCGTGGGCATGAGCTGGTGGCAGATCATGCGCCGCATCGTACTGCCGCAGGCACTGCGCACGGCGGTGCCCGCCCTTTCCAACTCGCTCATCGGCATGATCAAGGACACCTCGCTGGCGTCCAATATCACGGTGGCCGAGCTGTTCATGGCAGGCCAGCGGGTGGCTGCCCGCACCTACATCTTCCTGCCCATCTACTGCGAGGTGGCAGTGGTGTACCTGCTGTTCTGCACGGTGATCACCAAACTACAGGCTTTGCTGGAACGCAGGCTCAACGCCCACGGTTTCCAGTAAGAAGGGAGTGTGGAACTTATGGCGATGTTAGAGATCCGCAATGTGCACAAAGCCTTCCGCACCGAAGCAAAGTCCGGCCTGCATGCAGGCATTTTCCACCGGCTCGGCGCGCAGAAACCGGCCGGTGAACTGCAAGTGCTGCGGGGCGTAGACCTGACTGTGGAAAAAGGCGACGTGGTGGCCATTCTTGGCCCGTCCGGTTCCGGCAAGACCACCCTGCTGCGCTGTCTGAACTTTCTTGAGACTGCCGACGCCGGCCAGCTCACCTTTGACGGCGAGACCTTCGATCTTGCCAAGGCCAGCCGCGCCGACATTGCCCGGCTGCGCAAAAAGACGGCCTTTGTATTCCAGAACTACAACCTGTTCCGGAACAAGACCGCTTTGCAGAACGTCACTGAGGGCCTTGTGGTCGCCCGCAAAATGCCCAGAGAGCAGGCAGACACCGTGGGCCGGAAGATGCTGGAAAAAGTGGGCCTTGCCGACCGGGCAGACTACTATCCGCGCCAGCTTTCCGGCGGGCAGCAGCAGCGCGTGGCCATTGCCCGGGCGCTGGCGTCCGACCCGGAGATCATCTACTTTGACGAGCCCACCAGCGCCCTTGACCCGGAATTGACCGGTGAGGTGCTCTCGGTGATGCGGCAGCTGGCCGAAGAGGGCATGACCATGCTGGTTGTCACCCACGAGATGGGCTTTGCACGCAGCGTTTCCTCCAAGACCGTTTTTATGGAAAATGGCGTGGTGGTGGAGCAGGCTCCTTCCCGCCAGTTCTTTGCAGACCCGAAGGAGGAGCGCACCCGCGAGTTTTTGCGCAAGATCGCACACACCGAGTAAGGCTACCATTTAGAATGGCCTCCGCTTACGAGTTGCGGCTCCCTGCATCTGCTTCGTGCCTTGGCGCGGCACTCGCATCTTGCAGGCCGCGGCCCCAACAGCTCCTCCCTGTTTCTGCCACAGGCAGCGGTCATCGCTGTTGCACTCTGGCCATATTTATAGGAATTTCTATCTTCTTGATTCGTGATCAAAAACGACTGCGGTCGTTTTTGATCACTTTTTCACCAGAAAGGTCGTAACAGGCAGCTGCATCCGGCTTCATAAGCAATGCTGTTATCCGCTGCGGCTTTCCTGCGTGAAAACGCAATCGGGAAAAATCCGCAGATTTTTCCCGATTGCAAAATCAAAATAAGTTTTCCGCTGATCATGGCCAAAGCAAACGCGGCGGCCATTTAAAATCGTTTTTCATCGAAAGGATATACAAACCATGAAACGCAGAACTTTTATCTCTCTCATGAGCGTTATGGCCGCTGCCGGTGTGCTGACGCTGGTCGGCTGCTCCAATTCTTCCAGCTCCACCGCTGCTTCCGGCACGGCCGCTTCTGTAGCGCCCTCCGCCGGGGACCAGCTGTCCAACATCCAGTCCAGCGGCAAGCTGATCGTTGCTTTGGAAGGCGCATGGCAGCCCTGGAGCTTCCACGATGAGAGCGACACCCTTGTGGGCTACGATGTGGAAGTCTCCCGCGCCATTGCCGAAAAGCTGGGCGTGGAGCCGGAGTACGTGGAAAGCGACTGGGACAGCCTGTTTGCCGGTCTGGACGCAGGCCGCTACGACATCGTATGCAACGGCGTGGAAGTGACCGACGAGCGCGCCAAAACCTATGATTTCACCGAGCCCTACGGCTACATCCACACCGCCCTTGCCGTCCGCAAGGACAACGAGGACATCACCAGCTTTGAAGACCTGAAGGGCAAGACCACCGCCAACAGTCTGGCTTCCACCTACATGGAGCTGGCCGAAAGCTATGGCGCCACCGTGCAGGGCATCGACACGCTGGAAGAGACCATCCAGCTGCTCACCGCAGGCCGCATCGATGCCACCCTGAACGCCGATGTTTCCTTCTACGATTACCTGAACGTCCATCCGGACGCAGATTTCAAGCTGGTGGCCCAGACCGAGGACGCTTCTCACGTTGCCATCCCCCTGCGCAAGGGTGATGCCAGCGCCACCCTGCTGGAAGCCATCAACACCGCCATTGAGGAGCTGCGTGCCGACGGCACCCTGAAAGAGCTGAGCGAGAAGTATTTCGGTCAGGATATTTCTGCGGAGAACTGAATCATTTGAATGCCCTCCGCTTTGCTCTGGGCATTTTCAGCGGAAAATTTATTTTAATATTGCAAAACCCGGCAGACTGCGGTCTGCCGGGTTTTGCCTTTTCACGGGAAGGGCTATAACCGGCAAATGCATCAATCGCGTTTTTTCAGCTCTGCACATTCATTGCATCTGAATACAAAAAGCTCTCCCTTTCGGGAGGGCTGGCATCGCGCAGCGATGGCTGAGAGGGTTTTATGCGTGAAAATACTCGTAGATGGTCTGTGCCGTCTGTTTCCCCACGCCGGGGGTGTTTTCCAACTGGTCAGGTGTGGCTTCCTTCACCGCGCCCACGCTTTTGAACTGGGCCATCAGCGCCTTGGCTGTCTTGGGGCCGATGCCGGGGATCTCGGTCAGGGTGGAGGAATAACTCTTCTGCTTCATCTGCTGCTTGCGGTAGGCATTGGCAAAGCGATGGGTCTCGTCCTGAATGGCCGTGATGAAGGTAAAGGTGCCCCGGTTCATGTTGATGGCGATCTCCCGCCCCTCGCTGTCCACGATGGCACGGGTACGGTGGTGGTCGTCCTTCACCATGCCGTAGAGCGGCACATCCGCAAGGGCAGTCCCGGCCAGTGCTTCCTTTGCCGCGCTCACCTGCCCCCTGCCGCCGTCCATCAAAAGCAGATCCGGCTTCTGCCCGAACCAGTTGCTGCAGGGTTCTCCTTTTTTTGCAAGCTCTGCGTACTTTTCATACTCTGCCGCCCGCCGGGAGACGGTCTCTGCCAGCGATGCATAGTCGTCAGTGCCCGCCACCGTCTTCATTTTGAATCTGCGGTAGCCCGCCTTATAGGGCTTGCCATCCCTGAAGGTGACCATGCCGCAGACGCTGGAACCATCGCCCCAGTTGGAGATATCGTAACTCTCAATAGCCCGGGGCGGCTTTGCAAGGCCCAGCACCTGCGCCAGCTCATCCAGCAGTTTTTCCTCCCGGGCGTAACGGCCGCTCTCCCGGGCAAGACGCTCCACCGCGTTGGTGTGAGCCATCTCCACCAGATGGGCCTTATCGCCCCGCTGGGGCACATACAGCTGCACCTCACTGCCGCGCTTTTCGTTCAGCGCCTGCTGCAAGGCATCGCTGTCCGGCGGCAGCTCGTCCACCGCAATGATCTTGGGGATCTGCTCGTCATCCAGATAATACCGGGGCAGAAATTCCTCCCGCACGGCGGCGATGTCCGAGGTATCGTGGAACAAAAACTCCCGCTTGTCGGTCAGCCGTCCGTCCCGGAAGCGCAGCACCGCCGCACACACGCTGTCCGGCGTGCCTGCCAGCGCCACCACGTCCATCTCCACATCCGGGTCCACAATGACCTTCTGCCCGGCGCTCACCTTGGTGATGGCTGCGATCTGGTCCCGCAGCAGGGCCGCCGTCTCAAATTCCAGCCGGTCCGAGGCCTCCTGCATCCGCTCGTTAAGGATCTTCAGCATGTCCTTTTTGCCGTAGCGGATCAGGTGCACAGCATTCTTGACCGCCTCGTTGTAGGTCTCGCAGCGGATCTTTCCGCTGCACACTGCCATGCACTTGCCGATGTGTGCATTCAGGCAGGGGCGTCCCCTGCCGATCTCCTGCGGGAAGCGCTTATTGCAGCGCGGCAGCAGAAAGGCATCCATGGCCGTTTCCGCCATCTGCCGGGCCGCAAAACTGGAGGTATAGGGGCCGATATACTCGGCATCGTCCTCCTCCTTTTGCAGCACGAAGGAGAGCCGGGGCCATGGCTCCTTTGTCACCTTGATATAGCTGTAGCCCTTGTCGTCCTTCAGCAGGATGTTGTACTTGGGAGTGTGGGCCTTGATCTGGCTCGCTTCCAGCACCAGTGCCTCGAACTCGCTCTGGCACACGATCACATCAAACGCATAGGCGTGGGCGATCATCTGGCTGACCTTGTTGTCGTGGGGCACGCCCTCGCGGAAATACTGGCTCACCCGGATGCGCAGCCGCTTTGCCTTGCCGATATAAATGATGGTGTCGCTTTTATCCCGGATGATATACACCCCGGGCAGCAGCGGCAGCATACAGGCCTTCTGGTAGAGTTCCGCTTTGGTCATGGCATCTCCTTAAGCAAAAAACAAAAAAGCGGCAGGTTCCCCCGCCGCTCCATTTTATTGGTACAGATTACTCCGCAAAGCCGGACTCCACCAGCTTGATCAGGCCGTCCACTGCAGCCTGCTCATCAGCGCCATCAGCGATGATGCGGATGGTGGTGCCGCCCACGATGCCCAGAGACAGAACGCCCAGCAGGCTCTTTGCGTTCACGCGGCGTTCTTCCTTCTCGACCCAGATGGAAGACTTGAACTCGTTAGCCTTCTGGATGAAGAAGGTAGCCGGACGAGCGTGCAGACCAACCTGATTTTCAACGGTAACTTCTTTCACGTACATAGTAAAGCGCTCCTATCTAATATCGTTTTGGGTATAGAATCTGTATAGTGTGCCTGTTGCGTTACGATTATTTTAGCGCAAGTCGAAACCGTTGTACAGCCCTCCGGCGCATTTTTGGCGGTTTCTCCAATGAAAAGGGGCCCATTTTTCATTATTTATACAAAGATAATAAAATTATTCCCCGAAGGTTAGAGGGTAGATACAAAAGTTTTCAACATTTTTTCGACCGTCAGACCATAACTCGCCCGTTTTTGTGCGTTTTCGGCACCCGGCATCCGGCTTCGGCAGTCCATTTTCGCGCCTTTCCGGCACCGGAATGCCCGCCATTTCTGCCCGGCGTCACGCCTGTGTGCCGCCCTCGTACCGCATCCAGACCAGAGCGCACTTTTTTACCACAGCCGGATACTGCTCCGGCGTGAACTCCAGCTCGGTGCCGCTGGTCAGCTCCCAGCCCATGCGGGTGTAAAGCGCAATGGCCCGGGTGTTGGTGTTCAGCACGCTCAGCACCGGGTGCGGGTGCTCCGGCAGCTTTTTGCGGGCAAAGTCCAGCATCTTCATACCGATGCCCCTGCCGCGGGCCTTCTCGGTGACGAACAGGTGCTCAATGTGACCCACCTTGTGGTTGATGCTCACCATGCCATCCGGCACATCTTTGGTGGTGTGCAGGTAGCATACCCAGCCGGCGGCCTTTTCCTGCCGCAGCTGCAAGAGGTATTCTTCCTCGCTGAGGCTGGCGCAGTATTCCGGGGTCCAGTTTTCGGCGCAGGTCGCACGCCGTCCCTCCACAAAGATGCGGGCGGCAGCGGCAAACTGCTCGTCGGTCTTGACAACGCGCATGTTCTCGCCGCGCTTCCACTTGGGCAGTTCCTCCACAGGGTGGCTCCTGCACCACTGCTCGTACAGCTCCGGACGGCGCAGGCGGGTACGCTGGCGGCTCTGCTCGCCGCGCCATGCATCGATCTTCTGGTGGTCGCCGCCCAGCAGAACCTGCGGCACCGCGCGGCCTTCCCACACTTCCGGGCGGGTGTACTGGGGATACTCCAGCAGGCCGTCCCAATAGCTTTCTTCCTCGTAGCCCTTCTGCTCGGCCAGCACGCCGGGCTTCAGGCGCAGCACACTGTCCGCCACCACAAGACTGGCCAGCTCGCCGCCGGTGAGGATGTAATCCCCGATGGAGATCTCCTCGTCCGCAAAGGCATCGATCACGCGCTCGTCGATGCCCTCATAGTGGCCGCACACCAGTGTCAGGTTGTCGTACCGGGCCAGACGTCTGGCGTGCTCCTCGGTGTAGCGCTGGCCGCCTGCCGTCAGGAACACGATATGCGGCGCCGGACGGCCCTGTGCAGCCACCTCCTGCTGCACAGCACGCAGACAGTCTGCGATGGGCTGGGCGTACAACACCATGCCGCAGCCGCCGCCGTAGGGGTAATCGTCGGTCTGCTTCTGTTTGTTCAGGGTGTAGTCCCGGATCTGGTGGCAGTGGGTCTCAATAAAGCCCTTCTTTGCCGCGCGGCCAAGGATGCTGGCATCCAGCACCTGCTGGCACATTTCCGGGAACAGGGTCACAATGTCCACACGCATCCCCATGGCTCACTCTTCCTCCCGTTCGCTGTCAAAATCATCGTCCAGCAGGCCCGGGATGGGCGTGACAAGGAGATAGCCCTCCGGCGGGTTGCGCTCTTTCAGAAAGGCGTCCACGCCCGGGAACATATACTCTTTGCCATTCGGTGCCTTGACGGTGTAGATATCCTGTGCACCGGGGTGGTCCACGCTGGTCACGACGCCGTACACCCTGCCGGTGTCGGCATCCCGCACTTCACACCCGATGAGGTCGGCCACATACCAGCGGCCTGCGGGCAGGGTAGCGTCGTTGCGGTCAAAGTAGAACACCTGCCCGCGCAGCGCACGGGCGGCGTCCATATCGTTGACGCCCTCCAGCTGCAGCAGCGCCATCTGGCCCTGCGCACGGATGGAGACGATCTTCCATGCCCTGCCGCCCTGGGCCGATGCATACAGTCTGCCCACCTTTTTCAGAAAGTTGACGCCGTCGCACCAAAGCTCCAGCTTCATTTCGCCGCGCACGCCGTGGGTGGTCACGACCTTGCACGCTTCCAGATATTGCTGCATAATTTTGCTCCTGTATAGCATCCTCGCCCTCTCCGTCATTGCTTACGCAATGCCACATTCCCCCTTTTGTCGCTGCGCGACATCTTCCCCCGGCCGGGGGAAGTCTTTCCTCAAAGGGAGAGGCTTTGGCAATCCCCACAAAGTTCATAGTTTTGCCAAAGGCTCCCCCTTTGGGGGAGCTGGCCGCGAAGCGGTCTGAGAGGGCGAGCCCGTTGATAACAAAAAAGGCCCCTTGCCGCAAGGGCAAAGGGCCTGTAGGGTGCTCAGTCGATCTCAACAAGGACCTTTTCATCG
>CAKSWG010000046.1 GCA_934511465.1 uncultured Faecalibacterium sp.
TGCCCCCGCTTCCGTCCGCAGATGTCCACCGTGCGTCCCGGCGTTATGAAGAAGGCTCCCTTCGATCAGGCCAAGGCCGATGCCTGCCAGATCGTGAAGCCTGCATTCGCTCTGGCTGCTGAGGACATCAAGACCGAGGTCCTGAGCGTTGAGAAGGCTGCTGAGAAGCTGGTCGATCTGATCGGCGCTGACGTGATCGTCTCCGTTGGCCGCGGCATCAGCAAGGACGTCAACAAGGGCATCGAGCTGGCAGAGCAGCTGGCAGCTGCTCTGGGCGGCGGCGTCGTGGGTGCTTCCCGTGCCGTTACCGATGCAGGCTGGATGACCGCTGACCATCAGGTTGGTCAGACCGGTAAGACCGTGCACCCCAAGATCTATGTTGCTCTGGGCATTTCCGGCGCGATCCAGCACACTGCTGGTATGCAGGACTCTGAGTGCATCATCGCAGTCAACAAGAACGAGGGCGCACCCATCTTTGGTGTTGCTGACTACGGCATCGTGGGCGACCTGTTCAAGGTCGTGCCTGAGCTCATCAAGCAGATCGAGGCAGCAAAGGCTGCTCTGTGATCGCCGGATGCGATCCTTTTCAATAGCATAGCCTGAATTGTGGGAGGGCGGCTCTTCGGAGCTGCTCTCCTTTTTTTGTTGCACTTTGGAAAATGCATACAAATGAATAAGTATGCTTTAATATGCAATCAGAACGTCACACGTTGCAGTGCGGCAACACAAATTGCAACACGGATAGTGTGACGAAGAGTGCTTAAAAACGGAGAAGTGCAACGAGATCGTAACGAAAAGTTGGCTTTTGTGATGGACGTGTTACACTTATGAAGCACTTTATGCTGCGAAAAATTTGACTTTTTTGTATTTTTTCTCGTAAAATTAGGTGCAAACCCCTTGACGATAGGACGCTTCTGTGATACTCTTGTGACATAAGAGTTGCACTTATGAAACAAAAACGTTGCGGACAAGTTGCGAAGCAACCGTTCATAAATGCAAGCAGGCTTTTATATGCAAAAGCTCACGGAGGATGTCTTATGAAGTTCGAGATGCGTACCATGAAGAATATCGCAGCAGCGGCTATGGCACTGGCTGTGGTTTTTGGTGCTGCATCCCTCAAGCCCGTCACTGCAAGCGCAGCGCAGGCCGAGACCGCTTCCGTGATCGAAGAGGAGAATTCCTTCCGGGATGAAGCGGATCAGAGCGAGTTTCTCCGTCTGGTCAACGCCGAGCGTGCAAAGGCTGGCCTGAACCCCGTTCAGCTGGGCGATAACAGCCACAACGCCGCCGCGCAGGAGCGTGCCAAGGAGTTGGCCGTTTCTTACTCCTATGTCCGCCCCAATGGCCAGCGCGATTTTACCGTCTTTGCCGAGAATGGCATCGGCGATGTGTCGGTCGGCGAAAATTACATGGCTGGCGTTTCGACTCCCAATGCAGCAATGGATCAGTGGATGAATCTCGACTTCGCGCGGGAACGTATCCTGAATGCCGATGCAACCACCATGAGCGTGGGCCACTATGAGGGCGGCGTCTACAACAACTACTGGGTGCTGATCTTCTCTTATCCCGAAAATTCCTACACCGGCGATTACCGTCAGGAGGTTCTGGATCTGGTCAATGCCGAGCGTGCAAAGTATGGCTTGCAGCCGCTGGTCATGGGCGATGCAAAGCTCACCGCAGCAGCGCAGCAGCGTGCAGAAGAAATCGCAACTGTGAATTCTCATGTCCGTCCCAACGGCTCCAAGTGGTACACCGTGCTGGGTGAGTACAATGTGACCGATGCAGCCGTTGGTGAGAATGCCGCATGGGGCAGCGTTTCCCCCGAAGAAGTCGTGAATGCATGGATGAACTCCGAAGGCCATCGCGCAAACATTCTGGACCCTGAAGCCCGTGCAATGGGTGTTGGTTACTACTACAACAGCTCCAGCACTTGGGGCCATCAGTGGATCCAGCTCTTTACGAAATGATCATCTGCTTTCTTCTTAAAAGATCGGTCAGACCGCATGGTCTGGCCGATTTTTATTGCGCTTTTTTGGCGCGGTGCCAAGCACGGCGAAGGCAAAAACGCGCACCGGCGGTTGCACAAAAGCGGATTTATGTTATACTTGGTTTGAATAACAGGCAGGAGGAACCACTGTGGAGGATTACCGCACCATCCGTGGCACGGCTACGGGAGAATACGAAGAGAAAAAGAGCCGCTTTATTGCGTCGCTTTCGTTTGCAGAAAGCGAGGAGGCAGCCGTGGCATTTCTGGAACAGGTGCGCGCGGCCAACCGCACGGCACGGCACAATGTGTATGCTTACCGCCTGCGGGAAAACAACCGGGAGCGCTACTCCGACGATGGTGAACCGGCCAAGACAGCTGGTACACCGGCGCTGGAGGTGTTGCAGCACAGCGGCCTGACCGATCTGATCGTGGTAGTTACCCGCTACTTTGGCGGTGTGCTGCT
This sequence comes from uncultured Faecalibacterium sp., assembly GCA_934511465.1. GTDB lineage: Bacteria > Bacillota > Clostridia > Oscillospirales > Ruminococcaceae > Faecalibacterium. The sequence goes on from CAKSWG010000046.1 coordinate 2,451, forward strand.
GGGCACCGGCGGCCTTGTGCGTGCCTACACCACAGCCACGGCCCGCGCGCTGGAAAATGCTGAGGTAGTCACGGTGCGCAGCGTTGTGGAGCTGAGCGTGACGGTGGATTATGCGCTGTACGAGCGGGCTTCGCTGCTGATCGACGCGGCGGGGGCCAAACAGGCGGCGCCGCAGTTCACGGACCGCGTGACCCTGCGCTGGCAGATGCCGGAGGGCACGGAGAGTCCGCTGCTGGAACAGCTGCGGGAACTGACCCGCGGCAGTGCACAGGTGACGGTGTCGGACCCGTTCTATGCACCGTTTTAATAAAAAAGAAAGCAGTTTTTTGAGAACCGACAGGCTTTTTCCCCCTTCGACAAACCGGGTGTGCTACAATTGCCGCGGGCGCAGCAATTGGGATCGGCTGTGCCGGAACAGAGAGGGGGAATGCGGGCAAAAGGGAGGGGATCCTGTATGAATGTACGCAAGCGAACCGAAGAGATCGAACGTATGACCTTTGCGCCATGGGCAACGTTCAGCGACCAGAGCCGCGGACGCATGACAACGGAAGAGCAGGACCCCATCCGCCCTGTATTCCAGCGGGACCGTGACCGCGTGCTGCACTGCAAGGCATTCCGTCGGCTCAAGCAGAAAACGCAGGTGTTCCTCTCGCCGGAGGGCGATCTGTACCGCACCCGGCTGACCCATACACTGGAGGTTTCGCAGATCGCCCGCACCATTGCGCGGGCCCTGCGGCTGAATGAGGATCTGACCGAAGCCATCAGTCTGGCGCACGATCTGGGCCACACGCCCTTTGGCCATGCAGGCGAGCGGGCGCTGAACCAGCTTTGTCCGGGCGGCTTCAAGCACTACATGCAGAGCCTGCGTGTGGTGGATAAGCTGGAAAAGGACGGCAAAGGCCTGAACCTGACTTGGGAGGTGCGCAACGGCATCGTCACGCACACCAAGGGCACTTGGGCGGCAACGCCGGAGGGACGCATCGTACGCATGGCAGATCAGATCGCTTATGTGAACCACGACATCGAGGATGCCGTGCGTGCCGGTGTGCTGGACCCGGCCATCCTGCCAAAGGATTGTACCGCCGTGCTGGGCCAGACCAAGTCCGCGCGCATCACCACCATGATCAACAGCATCCTTGCCAACAGCGACGGAGATGTGAAAGTTGGCGCGGAGGAGAACGAAGCGTTTCTGGCCCTGCGGGATTTTATGTATACCACCGTGTATGTGGACAAGACCGCCAAGCACGAGGAACAGAAGGTGGATAAGGTGATCGGCGAACTGTACGATTATTACCTGAACCACGTGGACCGCATGTCCAACTTCTATATCCAGCTGGCCTATCAGGAGGGCAGGGAGCGTGCCGTCACCGATTATATCAGCGGCATGAGCGATGAATTTGCCATCCGAACCTTTGAGGAATTGTTTGTGCCGAAGAAGTGGCATGTCCTATAAAATAGGAAAGGTCGTTTGAAACATCCATGATCCCACACGAATACATTGAAGAACTGACCCGCCGCACCGACATCGTGGAGCTGGTGGGCAGCTATGTGCAGCTCAAGCGCAAGGGCAGGCTGTACGGCGGCCTGTGCCCCTTCCACAGCGAAAAATCGCCCTCATTTTATGTCTATCCGGACACCCAGAGCTTTTACTGCTTTGGCTGCGGCGCAGGCGGTGATGCCATTACCTTTACCAAAAAGATCAACAGCATCGATTACCCGGAGGCCGTCAAGCTGCTGGCAGCGCGGGCCGGGATGCCGGAGCCGCAGGAGGACGACAAAACGGGCCGGATGCGCAGCCGCATCCTTTCCATGAACAAGGAAGCGGCCCGCTTCTTCCACGCCTGCCTGAACTCCACTGTGGAGGAAGCCCGGCAGGCCCGCGCCTATTGGCGCCGCCGCAATCTGGACGATAAGACCATCGTCCGGTTTGGTCTGGGCTATGCGCCCAACGACGGGCAGGCGCTGTACCAGTTTCTGCGCAACAAAGGGTACAACCAGCAGGAACTGGACGCCAGCGGCCTGTTCAAGCGCAGCGCGTCCGGCCGCATCTACTGCCTGTTCTGGAAGCGGGTCATGACCCCCATCTTTGACCTGCGCGGCAACATCATCGCCTTTGGCGGGCGCGTGCTGGACGACTCCAAGCCCAAGTATGTCAATAGCCCGGAGACGCTGGTGTACCACAAATCAGAGACGGTGTTCGCTTTGCAGATCGCAAAGCGCAGTGCGTCCCGCCGGTTCGTGCTGTGCGAGGGCTACATGGACGTGATCAGTATGCATCAGGCGGGCATCGATACCGCTGTGTGCGCCTGCGGTACGGCTCTGACACCGGATCAGGTGCGGCTCATCAGCGAGTATGCCGATGAGGTGATCCTGAGCTACGACTCGGACGAAGCCGGCCAGAAGGCCACGCTGCGCTCGCTGGAGCTGTTCCGCAACAGCCCGGTGAAGGTAGGCGTGCTGCAAATTCCCGGCGCGAAGGACCCGGACGAGTACATCAAAAAGTATGGCGCCGAGCGGTTCAAGGCGCTGCTGGACGGCGTGGGCAACGCGCTGGATTTCCGTCTCAAGCGCCTGCGGGATAAATACGATCTGGCGCAGGATGCACAGCGGCTGGAGTACATCAAGGAAGCTGTGGATATGCTGGCCGAGCGCTCCAACCCTACCGAGCAGGAGGTGTATGCGGGCCGTCTGGCCGAGGAGACCAACATCTCAAAAACCGCCATCATGACCCAGCTGGAAGCGGCAGTAAAAAAAGCGGGCAGCAAGCGCCGCCGCGAAAAGAGCCGCGAACTGCTCCGGTCCGGCGAGATGAACCAGATCAAGGTGTCCTACAGCGCAGGCGGCAGTCAGGCGCTTGGCATTGTCAGCGCACAGCAGCGGCTGCTGGCAGCCATGCTGCGGGAACCGCACTATATCGACCTTGTAAAAGAGCAGCTGAGCGCTGAACAGTTCATCCAGCCCCAGCAGAAAGAGTTGTTTGAAGCTATGCTGCGCTGCCGGCAGGAGGGCGTCGAGATCAGCCTGACCACGCTGCGCGCCTATGTGAGCGAGGAAGCGTTGAATGAATTGAGCCATCTTGCGGCACAATACAGCGATGTGAATTGCACGCCGGATGATATCCGGCTGTATCTGGACCGCATTGCCCGCGGAATGCCCGTGGCAGGCAAGGCGGCAACCATGTCTGATGAACAGTTGAAGAACTTCATCCAGTCGATGCGCGAAAAAAAGCAGGGAAATGTGCCTGTAGAAGATTGATCCCCGCTTTCCCCTCCGGCTGGAGCAGGAGAGGAAAGGAGCAGGGATCATGCAGAAATTGTCGCAAACGGAGGAACTGGCCCGGACACTGGCTTCCCATGCACGCCGCCACACCGTAACGCCGGAGCAGATCAGCCGGGCCATGGACGAACAGGACTACGATGTGGCGCAGCTGGACGAGCTGTATACGGCGCTGGAAGCCAGAGGGGTACATCTGGCGGAAGAGGATGCAGAACTGCCTGCGCTGGATGAAGGCCAGATCGGCAGGCTGGAACATGAACTTTCCGCCGAAGGCGTGACACTGGACGACCCGGTAAAGACTTATTTAAAAGAGATCGGACAGGTGCCTCTGCTGACGAGTGAACAGGAAACGGCCCTTGCCCGTGCCGCACAGGCCGGAGATGAGGAGGCCCGCCGCCGCTTGAGCGAGGCGAACCTGCGGCTGGTGGTGTCGGTGGCAAAACGCTATGCCGGGCGCGGCCTGCCGTTCCTTGACCTCATTCAAGAGGGCAATCTTGGCCTGATGAAGGCAGCGGAAAAGTTTGAGCCGGAGCGCGGCTTCCGGTTTTCCACATACGCCACATGGTGGATACGCCAGTCCATCACCCGAGCCATTGCGGATCAGGGCAGGACCATCCGCATCCCGGTGCACCTTGTGGAGAGCATCAACCGGGTCAAAAAGATGGCAGGCGACCTGCTGCGCAAAAATGGCCGTGAGCCAACGGTGGAAGAGATCGCCGTGCAGCTGGATATGGAGCCGGACCGCGTGCGGGAGCTTTTGCAGCTGGCGCAGGACCCCATTAGTCTGGAGACACCAGTGGGCGAGGAAGAGGACGCGCATCTGGAAGATTTTATTCAGGATCAGGAGGCGGGCGTCCCGGCGGACGAAGTTGGGCGGCAGCTGCTGCGGCGGGAGCTGCTGAGTGTGCTCAAGAGCCTGACACCGCGGGAAGAGCGGGTGATCACCCTGCGCTTTGGGCTGGAGGACGGCCGCGCCCGCACGCTGGAGGAACTGGGCAAAGAGTTCAATGTGACGCGGGAGCGGGTGCGGCAGATCGAAGCCAAGGCCCTGCGCAAGCTGCGGCACCCCAGCCGTGCAAAACGCCTGCGGGATTACTTGGACGAGTGACGAAAGGAAACATTCTTTTTATGGTTGCAGCTCAGAAAAGCCTGCGGGTTTTTCTGAGCTGTTTTTTCACGAGAAAGGGGCCGCAGAGGAAAACGGCATGGTTGACTATAAAAGTAATACTCCAAAACACAAGAGCAAAGATAGACAAATTGCACAAGGGGATTATGAACAGGAACGTGCAAAATAAAAAAATCAAGACCCAAAACAGTAAAAGGCAACACGCTGCCGGGTGTACCGAAATTGAAAGAAAAATAAATTTATTTTGGCAAAAATCTGAAAAATGGCTTGACAACAAGACTTTTAGAGTTTATACTGTATTAGTATCACATAATGGACTAGTGCGCCAAAAAGGGGAGCACAGAGGCGGCGGCTGGATGGGTCAAACCGGAAAGTTTGTGAAAAACGCCGAAAGGCTCCCTTCGACGCGGGTCGAATTATGTGTGTCTGCTCAAATTTGACCCGTGTATACGACATCCCGTAGAGTATAAAAGTAAGGAGTGGTTGATTTTATGATGAAAGTCAAGCCCGTAAAGCTCGGCAAAACCGAGCGCATGAGCTTCTCCCACATCGACGAAGTCATCAGTATGCCGAACCTGATCGAGGTCCAGAAGAACTCTTATCAGTGGTTCCTGGACGAGGGCCTGAAAGAGGTCTTCCACGATATCGGCACCATTGAGGACTACACCGGCAATCTGGCACTGAGCTTTGTGGACTTCCGCCTGGATAAGGAGCCGAAGTACAGCATCAAGGAGTGCAAGGAGCGCGACGTGACCTATGCAGCACCCCTGCGCGTCACCGCCCGTCTGCTGAACAAGGAGACCGGCGAAGTGAAGGATCAGGAGATCTTCATGGGCGATTTCCCGCTGATGACCGATGCCGGCACCTTTGTGATCAACGGTGCAGAGCGTGCTATCGTCAGCCAGCTGGTGCGTTCTCCCGGCGTGTTCTACGGCGATGCCAAGGATAAGGTGGGCAACGACCTGTACAGCGCAACCATGAACCCCAACCGTGGCGCATGGCTGGAGTACGAGACCGATGCTGCCAACGTGTTCTATGTGCGTATCGATAAGAACCGCAAGCTGCCCGTCACCGTTCTGTGCCGTGCACTGGGCCTTTCCACCAACGAGGATATCCTGAACTTCTTCGGCGAGGATGAACGCATTCTGGCCACGCTGGAAAAAGACACCACCAAGAATCAGGATGAGGGCCTGCTGGAAGTTTACCGCAAGCTGCGCCCGGGTGAGCCTCCCACGGTGGAGTCTGCTACCAGCCAGATCAACATGCTGTTCTTCGACCCGCACCGTTACGACCTGTCTCGTTTCGGCCGCTACAAGATGAACAAGAAGCTGTCTCTGGCCCGCCGCATCACCGGTCATGTTGCTGCCGAGAACGTGGTGGACCCGCTGACCGGCGAGATCCTGATCGAGGCAGGCACCAAGATCAACCGCGAGCTGGCCGAGAAGGCTGACAACGCCGGTGTGAATCTGGTCGTGCTGAAGCTCGACGATCCTCTGAAGGAAGAGAGCAAGAAGGTCAAGGTCATTACCAATGGCTGCGTGGATGCACAGGGCTTCTTCTCCTTCGATGTGAAGGAGTGCGGCATCAACGAGCGCTGCTCCTTTGACGAGATCAAGAAGATCCTCGACACCACCTCTGATGTGGAGGAGCAGAAGGAGATGCTGCGCCGCAACCACGACCAGCTGATCGGCCGCACCGTTACCGTTGCCGATATCTTTGCTTCCATCAACTACCTGAACGGTCTGGCCCATGGCATCGGCACCACCGATGATATCGACCATCTGGGCAACCGCCGCATCCGCAGCGTGGGCGAGCTGTTGCAGAACCAGTTCCGCATCGGCTTCTCCCGCATGGAGCGTGTGATCCGTGAGCGCATGACCCTGCAAAGTCAGGACCAGAGCGTGATCACGCCGCAGGCCCTCATCAACATCCGTCCTGTGGTGGCAGCCATCAAGGAGTTCTTCGGTTCTTCTCCGCTGTCTCAGTTCATGGACCAGAACAACCCTCTGGCCGAGCTGACCCATAAGCGCCGTCTGTCTGCTCTGGGTCCCGGCGGTCTGAGCCGTGACCGCGCAGGTTTCGAGGTCCGCGACGTTCACTACAGCCACTATGGCCGTATGTGCCCCATCGAGACCCCCGAAGGCCCCAACATCGGTCTGATCTCCTATCTGGCATCCTATGCAAAGATCAACGAGTACGGCTTTGTGGAAGCTCCGTACCGCAAGGTCAAAAAGACCTACGACGAGAACGGCCGCCTGCTCGAGCAGGTCGTCACCGACGAAGTGGAGTATATGACCGCTGACGTTGAGGACGAATACGTTGTGGCACAGGCCAACGAGCCGCTGGACGAAGGCAAGCACTTCATCCGTCCCCGCGTTTCTGCCCGCCGCCGCGACGAGATCTTGGAAATTGACGCAGAGAAAGTCGATTACATGGACGTTTCTCCGCGAATGATGGTCTCTGTGGCTACCGCCTGCATCCCCTTCCTGGAGAACGACGACTGTAACCGTGCTCTGATGGGCTCCAACATGCAGCGTCAGGCAGTGCCTCTGATGGTCACCCAGCAGCCCATCGTTGCCACCGGTATGGAATACAAGGCGGCTACCGACTCCGGCACCGCTGTTCTGGCTAAGAACGACGGTATCGTGGAGAAGATGGATGCCGACCACGTGGTCGTCCGCAATGCAAAGGGCGAGCTGGAGGACTATCCTCTGGTCAAGTTCGCACGCTCCAATGCAGGCACCTGCATCAACCAGCGTCCCATCGTGGAAGTGGGCGAGAGCGTCAAGGCCGGTCAGGTGCTGGCTGACGGCCCGGCCATGCGCAACGGCGAGATCTCTCTGGGCAAGAACGCCCTGATCGGCTTCATGACTTGGGAAGGCTACAACTACGAGGACGCCGTTCTGCTGAACGAGAAGATCGTACGCGAGGATGTGTACACCTCCATTCATATTGAAGAGTACGAGACCGAGAGCCGCGACACCAAGCTGGGACCCGAGGAGATCACCCGCGATATCCCCAACGTCTCTGAGGATGCGCTGAAGGATCTGGACGAGCGCGGCATCATCCGCATCGGTGCCGAGGTCAAGAGCGGCGACATTCTGGTCGGCAAGGTCACCCCGAAGGGCGAGACCGAGCTGACCGCCGAGGAGCGCCTGCTGCGTGCCATCTTCGGCGAGAAGGCCCGCGAGGTTCGCGATACCTCCCTGCGTGTGCCTCACGGCGCATACGGCATCATCGTGGACGTCAAGGTGTTCACCCCGGAGAACAGCGACGAGCTGCAGCCCGGCGTGCGCGAGGTGGTCCGCTGCTATATCGCCCAGAAGCGCAAGATCAGCGTCGGCGATAAGATGGCAGGCCGTCACGGCAACAAGGGTGTCGTTTCCCGCATTCTGCCGCAGGAGGACATGCCCTACCTGCCCGACGGCACCCCGCTGGACATCGTGCTGAACCCCCTGGGCGTTCCTTCCCGTATGAACATCGGTCAGGTGCTGGAAGTCAACCTGGGCTACGCTGCCAAGGCATGCGGCATCAAGGTCATGACTCCCGTCTTCGATTCCGCCCGTGAGAACGACATCGGCGATACCTTTGATACCGCCCGCGAGATGTGGCACGGTGAGAATGCTCCTGCATATCCCACCAAGCTCCCCAAGATCATGGGCGAGAAGGGCCACATCATCGACTTCTCCAAGATCGAGCTGGACCGCGATGGCAAGACCACCGTTTACGACGGCCGCACCGGTGAGAAGTTCGATAACCGCGTTACCGTTGGTTATATGTACTACCTGAAGCTGCATCACCTGGTCGATGATAAGATCCATGCACGTTCCACCGGCCCCTACTCTCTGGTCACTCAGCAGCCTCTGGGCGGCAAGGCCCAGTTCGGCGGCCAGCGCTTCGGCGAAATGGAAGTCTGGGCACTGGAAGCTTACGGCGCTGCATACACCTTGCAGGAGATCCTGACCGTCAAGTCCGACGATGTGGAGGGTCGTGTCAAGACCTACGAGGCCATCGTGAAGGGTGAGCCTATCCCGCAGCCCGGCATCCCCGAGTCCTTCCGCGTTATGCTCAAGGAGTTGCAGTCGCTGGGTCTGGATGTTGTGGTGCAGGATAAGGAAGGCAACGAGATCGACATGCGCCAGAACTTCGATGACGAAGAGACCGGTTTTGACATGCGCGATGTGGCCGGTACCGAAACTGTGGTGCAGGAGAGCGAGCTGCTCAACGATTATAACATTAAGGACGCCGATGCCGGTTTCGATGATCCTTCCGTGCTGGAGGACGATAACTCCGGTGCCGAGGCTCCGGCTTCCTCTGACGAAGTGGATTTCTGATCCAGATGAACCAAACACACCCCTTCCGGCCCCTCGCCGCGTGCTGCGGCAGGGGAGAAGGGCCCTGTGATCTGAGAAAGAAAAGCCGCCTGTATCATCGAGACAACTAGAGATTAAGAAAGGGTTCGTTTCATGGAAAACAACGTTTTCGATTCCAT
>CAKSWG010000047.1 GCA_934511465.1 uncultured Faecalibacterium sp.
ATCCTGCGCATCCCCGTGATGCCCTTTGCCATCGGCCTGTATCTGCCCATCTACCTGAACACCTCCATCATGATCGGCGGTGTGGTCCGCGGCCTGATGGACCTGCGCAAGAATGTGGACGCCAAGACCAAGGAAGAGCAGTCCACCACCGGCACCCTGTTCTGCGCCGGTATGATCGCAGGCGAGGGCCTTGTGGGCATCATGCTGGCTGTGTTTGCCGTGTTCGGCGTAAGCACTGCCCTGAGTGTTGATCTGGGCAACGTGGGCGGCGTTGTGCTGATGATCGTGATGATCGCATGCCTGCTGGCGTTTTCCCTCAAGAAAAAGAAGAACTGATGAGTAAGAAAAAGCAGTCCATCAACTATCTGGACCTCATTCCGCAGCGGGCGGAGACCCTGCGCTGGCACACAGATGAAGCCACCGGCCTTGTCACCCTTGAGGTGGAGAATACCGGTGTGTTCCATACGATCGCGCAAAAAGTGTTCCATAAACCGCGCACCACACAGGTGCATCTGGACGAGACCGGCAGCTACTTGTGGCCGCTGATCGACGGCCAGAAGACCGTTGCACAGCTTGCTGACTGCATGAAGCAGCAGTTCGGCGAAAAGGCCGAACCGCTGTACCCGCGTATCATCAAGTATTTCCAGATCGTGGAATCTTACCACTTTATCAAGTTCCTCAACCAATAAGCGCAAAAGAAGCGGCGCTCAGAGCCTGTTGCAAGGCACTGAGCGCCGCTTTTCTTATTCTTTTTTGCTGCTCCAGCCTGCCGCATCTGCGGCCACGGCATTTTATCTGCGGCGCCTTCTCTTTTTGAGGCTCAGCGAACCGCCGCCAGCCGCAAGCGTGAGCACCATCATTGCAAACAGGATGAGCACCAGTGCGCACAGCAGAAGCGCCGTTGCCTTCATGTCGGTGCGGAAGTCGGAGACGTACTCCCGGTGGGTCACAAGGTCCACCGTGCCCACTTCATCGCCGTCCAGATACACGGTGGCTGTACCCACCACACTGCCGCTCTTGACGGTGGCCGCAATGCTCTCCGGCAGGTCGAAGGAGTAGGTAACAATATCGTCCGCGTGACCATAGCCGCTGACCGGCGCAGCGGCATACAGCGCCACCGCCGGTTCGGTGCGGCACTTGGTCAGCGCCACGGTGGTGATCTCGGTCTGGGTGTCCACCAGCGGACGGTCCGCAAAGCTCTCAAAGGCCCAGTCGAACAGATCATCGCACTCGGCAAAGAGGTGGTCCGGCGTGTCGCAGCCAAGGATCACCAGTCCGTAGGTGTGGCCGTCCTTTTCCGCAAAGGCCACGGTGCAGCGGCCTGCCAGCGTGGTAAAGCCGCCCTTGATGCATTTAACGTAGCTGCGGTAGTATTCGCTGCCGGAATCGGTCATGGGGTTGGAAGAAGCGATGTTTCGCTCGGCCTTGTGCAGATTGGTGGCGGGCAGGGTATAGGCCGCCGTGCCGGATACCTGCACAAAGGTGGGGTTCTTGTAGCATTCCGCCGCGATCTTTGCAATGTCCGCAGCGGTGGAAACGTTGCCGTAATCAAACAGGCCATGCGCACAGGTAAAGTTCGTGCCGGTGCAGCCCAGCTCAGCCGCGCGGGCGTTCATCTGTTTGACAAAATCCAGCACGCTGCCGCCCACATCGTAAGCAATGACGCTGGCGGCGTCGTTGGCGCTGGACACCAGCAGAGCGTACAAAAGGTCGATGCGGCGCACCGTCTCGCCAATGCGCAAGCCCATGGTGACGCCATTGGCGTTCTGGATGTCCTTGAACTCCTGAGTCAGGGCGGTGGGCACGGTCACTTCGCCATTCAGGTCCTTGCCGCTCTCCAGCAGCAGCAGGGCCGTCATGAGCTTGGTCAGACTGGCAACGTACTGCTGCTGGCCGGCGTTCTGGTTCAGGATGGTCTTGCCGGTGTCGGCGTTGAACATGTACACCGTCTCGGTCTCGCTGGCGGTCTGGATGGGCATGGGATATGCCGCCAGACCCGGCAGTGCAGCAGCAGCGGCCAGTGCCAGCGTAAGCACAAGTGCCGTCGCACGGCGGAAGAGCGTGTTTTTGAACATGAGCGTGCCCCCTTGTATCTGCTTGCCGGTAAAACGCCGGCTTATTTTATCCGTTTTTTATGCAGCGGCCTGCGCGGGCTGATACTTCGTAAAGGCCCAGTCCAGCAGCTGTGCCGCCTCTTTATAGACATTTTCCAAGTTGGAGCCTAAGATCACCACACCATAGGTGCGGCCTTCCTCAGTGGCAAAGCCCACATAGCAGCGCCCGGCCTTGGAGGTAAAGCCCGTTTTCATGCCGTGCACATCCGCGCGGTAATATTGGTACTCCGGGTCCAGCAGGCGGTTTGTGGCCTGCAAGGTGCGGGCCGCATGGAGGTTCGTGGCAGGCATCTGGTATTGCAGGGTATCGGCCACCTGCATGTAAATGGGATCGGCCGCGCAGGCAAGGGCAATGCGGGCAAGGTCGTAAGCCGTGGAAGCATTGCCCGCATCGTACAGCCCGTGCGGGCACGAAAACGTGGTGCCGGTGCAGCCAAGCTGGGCGGCGCGGGCGTTCATCAGGGCCACAAAGGACTGCTGGCTGCCCGTCACATCCCATGCAATGACGCTGGCGGCATCGTTGGCGCTGCACACCAGCAAAGCGTACAAAAGGTCGATGCGGCGCACCACTTCACCCGGTTGCAGGTAAATGCCGGTGCCGCCCTGACTGCGGATGTTCGCAAATTCGCTTTTCAGGCTGTCCGGCACGGTGACGGTGCCGTTCAGGTCCTTGCCGCTCTCCAGCAGCAGCAGGGCCGTCATCATCTTGGTCAGGCTGGCAATGCAGCGCTGCTGGCCGGCGTTCTGGTCCAGAATGGCTTCGCCGGTGTCGGCGGAGAACAGATACACCGACTCCGTCTCCTTTGCGGTCTGGATGGGCATAGCCTCCACGGCCAGACCCTGCAATGCCAGCACCGCCGCCAGCACCAGTGTAAGTGCCAGTGCTGCCGCACGGCGGAAAGGATTTGTTTGAAACATGTCCGCACCCTCTCAAAGTCCACTTGCCGGAAAGCCTCCGGCTTGCTATACTACCTTAAAGAATACCATAAACCAGCCAAAAGCGAAAGAGAGAAAGGTGGTTTTTAACAATGTTCCTGTCTTTTTGTGGAAAAACGCCCCGGGACGAGGGCGCAGCCTTTGTGGCACCGAGCGCCACCGTGCAGGGCGATGTGGTACTGAAAGCCGGTTCCACCGTATGGTACGGTGCAGTGCTGCGCGGCGACGACGGCCAGCTTATCATTGGCGAAAACTCCAACGTGCAGGACAACGCCGTGCTGCACTGCGATGTGGGCGGTGCGGTGACGCTGGGCAAAAATGTTACCGTGGGGCACAGCGCCCTTGTGCATGGCTGCACCGTGGGCGACGGCAGCCTGATCGGGATGCATGCCACCCTTCTGAACCACTGTGTCGTGGGCAAAAACTGCATCATCGGCGCGGGTGCGCTGGTGCCGGAAGGCATGGTGATCCCGGACGGCTCGGTGGCCGTGGGCGTGCCCGCAAAGGTCATCAAGCAGGTAAGCGCTGCCCAGATCGAGGCAAACCTGCACAACGCAGCCCATTACGTGGAGCACGGCAGGCTGCATGCAGCGCAGTTCAAAACGGATTGACCCCCGTTTTTTGCCGTGGTATACTGTACAAAAGCCCTTGTTTTTGGGGCAGGAGGTAGAAAACATGAAAAATCTTTCAAGACGCGCATTCCTTAAGCTTTCCGGCGCGGCACTGCTTGCGGCAGGGCTCACCGGCACCCTGACCGCCTGCGGCGGCGGCAAAGATGTGGACATTCCCGGCACCGTGAACGGCATCGGCTATGTGAGCGGCAAGGCGGACCGTTCGATCATTGGCACCGAGGAATACGGCATCATCCACGTGGTCAAGGTGGTTGTCACCCTGAAAAACGTCAGCAGCCGTGCCGTCACCCTGACCGCCGACAACTTCCCGGCTGAGATCGACAACTCCGCTGCGTCGCCCCTCTACTTTGGCTTTGCGGACAATGCCAGCGGCGACAGCTGGTGGACCCAGAAGGACTACGAGCTGCAACCGAACGAAGAAAAGACCTTTGTGCTGATCTACCGCATCAGCGACAGCGCCTATAAGAACTGGTTCCAGCAGGTGCACACCGTGAACATGACCTTTAAGAGCGGCCACCAGAAGGTGACCGGCAGCTACTCCTCCGAGACCGGCGAGCTGGTTGTGGGCGAAGTAGAAAAGGCCTGAGCGAAAAAACGATAATTTTATTGACACTTTGCGCCTTGTCTGCTATAGTGAAATTGGCAGGTTGCCGCATTCCGGAGCTACCGGAGCTTCTGCGCATTGTGCGCTGTTTGGTCGTTTTTAAGGCCGGAGGAATATTTGAAGAAAAGCCCGTTGCCGGACGAATTTTCACAGAAATGTAATGACTTTTCCGCACAAATCGGGTATACTATATCCTGCGGGGAGACGGGGCCGCAACCGTCTTTTCGCACATGATTCCTCCTCACACCAAAGCAATACCCCAAACAGAAGCTCCTTCCGGTGTACCGCAAGCGCCGGAGGGAGTTTCTGTTTGTCCGGCCCTTTGCATTTTTCAGATTTTTCTGTATAAAAGGAGAGATAACTATGTCTGAACGGATCACCCGCCGTACTTTTTTAAAAGCATCCGGTGCCGCTGTTCTTGCTGCCGCCGCTGGCGGTATGCTGGCAGGCTGCGGTGGTGGAATCGACGGCCTTTTGAATGTTTCCTCCCTGCCCACTGTCGGCTCGGATAGCTTCATTACATACAATTCCAGCTATGAGGTTGGCATGGGTGCTTTCGAGAACTGCCGCTCCAATTCGCAGCACGAATCCAGCGGCGTACAGCATTATTACCTCTACACGGCCGTTACGTTCCAGCAGGTCAGCAGCCCTATTACCGTCAGCACCAACGATTTCCAGTTTACCTTCATTACCAATTCCTCTAAAATCCCCTCCAGAAAAGCCAGCAGCCTTGCCAATTACACTCTGGACAGCAGCACCGATAAATACAAAGCAACCACTTCGCGCAGCATCGGTATCTCCTCAGGTTCTACCACGATCCCGCTGTGGGTGGACTTAGGCTCTTATTTTGACGTTCCCACAACGCACATCGGCGAGATGACCGTTACCTACAAAAACAAGGTGGTCTTTAAATATGCAGACCCCTCCTTTAATCCTTCTCCTTCTCAGGTCTAACAGATGCCAAAAAGGCTCACCGGGCACAAAACCGGTGAGCCTTTTCTTCTTTTTTGTGCCATCACAGCACGCTGAATTTTGCCGCAAACACGCTGAGCACGATCTTGGGGTTCACCTGCGCGCCAAGGCGCTGGATGGCGGCGTCGGCAAGGCGCAGGGCCCGCCGGGCAGCGTCGCCCTGCACCGGCGCGTGGGGGCTCCGGCGCAGGCCCGCAGCCGCCACCGCGCGGAAATCCGTCAGCAGGGCGGCAGCACCGGCCTTGTCCTTTTCGTATGCGGCCAGCAGCACGGCAGCGGCATAGCTGTCGCGGGCAGCAGCGGCTTTTGCCAGCTGCAACGCCTTTTCCACCTGCGCGGTGCGGGCTTCGTCGCGGGCAGCGGCCAGCACCGTGCCAATGTGCCCATCGAACAGCTCGCTGTACAGGGCGGCAGTCTTGGGGTCCACGCCCTGTGCGGTGCAGTAGCGGGCGCACTGCTCCGGCGGCACGGGCGCCACCGCAAAGCTGACGCACCGGCTGCGGATGGTGGGCAGCACGCTGGCCAGCGAATCCGCGGTCAGCAGAAACAGCACGCCTTCCGGCGGTTCTTCCATCACCTTCAGCAGGGCATTGGCGGACTCCTCGTTCATCTTTTCCACGTGGTACAGCAGCACCGCGCGGCCCTCGGCGGAAAGGCTGGTGTTGAAGATCTCGCTGCGCATGGCCGTCACCTGGCCCACCAGATACTTTCCGCCTGCGCCCATGCCGGTGACGGAGATGGCCTCGCGCACGATGCCGGTCTCCACCTGACCGCTGTCGCGCTTGCCGGCCTTTGCCACGGCCCGGCAGCATTCGCCCCGCAGAAGGGCCTCAGCGGGCACACCGCCGGCAGGGTAGAGGTAGTCCGCCGCGATGCAGCGCGCGGCAAAGCCGGCCCCCAGCCCCTCTTCGCCCACCAGCAGCACGCTGTGGGTCAGGCGGCGGGATGCCAGCATCAGCTGCACACTGGTTTTCAGTTCGGCGTTGCCTTCCATGCGGTCCAGCATCATAATGAGGGTGCTCCTTTGTAAGACGATTTAAAATGCCCTCCGCGCTGCGCGCAAATGATGTGCCTGCGCAATGATGAGCTGACGCAATGATGTTTGCGCCATGCGCAAAATGATGTGCCGCTGACGCGGCAATGGCGGGGACGATTTGAAACGCCTGCGGGCGTTCCGGGGCTGCATTTTCACAGGTGGAGTCGTGGAGGGAAACGGCAGCTGCCGCGCCTGCTTCCTGCGGAAGCGGCGGCGCGGCAGGGAAGCATCCTAGCCCTCTCAGTCAAGCCCTGTCGGGCTTGCCAGCTCTCCCAAAGGGAGAGCCTCTGGCGAAACCGGAAGCTTTGTCGTTTAACCGGAAACTTTTCCGCCGCCATGCCAAGGGCTCTCCCTTTGGGAGAGCTGTCACCGCAGGTGACTGAGAGGGCTAGGATGCTTGCGGGGGGCTTACCTTCTATTTCTCCGCTTCCACTGTTCGCGGCGGACCCATGCGCGGATGGAGCGGTATGCCATGGGGCCAAAGAAGAGCCAGACGTTGGCCATGCTGAGCAGCAGGCTCAGCTTTTGCGGCAGCGGCGCGCCCAGAAAGCTGAGCACCCACAGAACGGCAGCAAAAAAGCCAAAGTACTTCACCCGGATGGGAATGACGAAGAACAGCAACACCTGCACTTCCGGATACAGCATGGCAAACGCCAGCAGCAGCGAGAGCGACAGGCAGTAGGTGCTGCCCGTCACGCCGGTGAGCAGGCAGGCCAGCACAGCCCCCAGCATACCGGAAAGCAGGTACACCGTGTAACGGAAGTCGCCCCATTCCCGTTCCAGCGCGGTACCGATGAACCAGGTAAAGTAGATGCCCAGCACCGCGCTGAGGATGCTGCCGCCGGAAAACGGAATGAATACAAAGGTGATGGCGCGCCAGATCTGCCCGTGCAGCAGGAAATAGCGGTTCATGGCCAGCCACACCGTGACGGTCTGGTTCACAAACAGCTCAATGGCCAGCACAAGGATCTGCCCGCCCACCAGAATGTTGGTCAGGTTCGGGATGCCGAAGCGGCCATATTTGCGCTCCAGCTGGTTCAGCCAATTGTTCATAAAGAGTACCTCTCTTGTCGGGAAAGTTTTGCCGCAGCTTACCAGTGTTATTGTACCATGATTGACCGGGGCATTCAAGAATCCGCGCCGGAGTTGCATTTTTTGCACCAAAAAGACCCCTGTGGGAAGCCGTGCCGCGTCCTGTGGAAAACCCGCAGCCGCAAGGGCCAGAAATACAGCGGCAGGGCGGTTTTGCGGGGCTTCGGATACAACCGGCAATTGTATGGAGTTTCCGGTCTGGAATGAACTTTTCACTTTTTCCACCGGGTTTTCCACCATTTTTGTGAAGAAAAAAGGGAGTTTTCCATGAGGTTTTCCACTTTTTCCACCGGGTTTTCCACAATGAACCGGCGCAGACCCTATACGCACCGTAATCCGGGCCGCAAACTTCTGGAAACTTTTGGGCAAAAATGCGGACATTCTGCCTTTTATAAAAAAGAAAGTCGAAGCATTTTCTTTGTTTTTTACAAACCGCCGCTGCCGGGCCGCTTTGGTTTCTCCAATCTGGAATCAAACGGCCGCAAGTTTTCAACATCCGGGCCTGCGCGTTTTTATGTGTGGAAAAGGCGGGGAAAAATGCAGTTTTCCACACAGGAAAAAGCTGCTGCTCGCGGGCGCGCGAATGATGTGCTTGCGCAATGATGAGTTGACACAATGATGTTTGCGCGCTGCACAAAATGATGTGCCGCTGCGCGGCAATGGCGGGGGACAGACGATTTAAAATGCCCGCCGCTTTGCTCTGGGCATCTTCAGCGGAAAATTTTTTAGTTTGGGACAGCGGAGCGCCTGCGGGCACTCCGCTGTCCCATTTTCACGAGAAAGGGCATGGACGGCAAAGTTTCCGGTCAAAGCACAAAGTGTGCGGCGCGCGTCAGGCTCCCTCTTTGAGGGAGCTGGCAAAACCGTCAGGTTTTGACTGAGGGAGTTCCCTTCGGCAGCGGCTGAGCGGAAAAAGCAATGCCGGGCAGTCACTTCAAGACCGTCCGGCATTGTTTTATTATTTACATCATATTGCGGAACACCAGCTGTGCGATCTGGAAATACAGGATCAAACTGCATGCATCCACGATGGTGGTGATGAAGGGCGTTGCCATAATGGCCGGGTCCGCGCCCAGCTTCTTGGCGGCCAGCGGCAGCATACCGCCCACCAGTTTTGCCAGAATAACACTGAAGAACAGCGACACACTGACCACCACGGCGTAGCCCATGACGTTGGTGTACTGGCCCGGGAACAGGAAGGTGTACATCAGGTAGATGCGCAGGCCGTTCACGATGCCCAGCACCGCGCCCACGATGGCGGAGACCCGCAACTCCTTGTACAGCACCTTTATAAAGTCGCTGGGCTCCACCTCACCCAGAGCCAGACCGCGCACCATCAGGGTGCTGATCTGGTTGCCGCAGTTGCCGGCGGTATCCATCAGCATGGGCATGAAGGAAACCAGCAGGGGCAGCGCGGTAAAGGCTTCCTCATAGTGGGTGGTGACCATGCCGGTAAAGGTGGCGGAAAGCATCAGGATCAGCAGCCATGGGATGCGCTGCTTTGCGTGGGTCCACACGCTGGTGCCAAAGTAGGTGGTGGCATCGTCGTCCGGCAGAATGGCGGCCATCTTCTGCATATCCTCGGTGCTCTCGTCGGTCAGAACGTCGATTGCATCGTCGATGGTGATGATGCCCACGAACATGCCCTCGTTGTCCAGAACGGGCATTGCGGTAAAGTCGTAGCGCTGCATCTCACGGGCCACATATTCCTGATCGTCCGTGACCTTCACCGCCACCACGTTGTCGTCCATGATCTCGGAAACGGGAATGTTCCTGTCCGAAAGCAGCAGGCTGCGGGCAGAGACAACGCCCTTCAGGCGGTTGCGCTCCACCACGTAGCAGGTGTACACGGTCTCTGCGTTTTCGCCCTGTTTGCGGATGGCGTCAAAGGCCTGCTCCACGGTCATATCCTCCCGCAGGCGGACATATTCCGGGGTCATCAGGCTGCCGGCAGAGCTTTCGGGGTAGTTCAGCAGCTTGTTCAGGCTCTCACGGGTCTGCTTGGAGGATTTTTCCAGCACACGCTTCACCACACCTGCCGGCATATCCTCCAGCAGGTCGGCGGCATCGTCCAGACTCATTTCCTCGATGGCGCTCACCAGCTCCACGTCCGAAAAGGCGTTTACCAGATCATCGCGGGCCTCGTCGGACATATAGGCAAATGCCTCGGTGGCAACTTCCTTTTTCAGCAGGCGGAACACCACAAGGCGGTTGTTCTCGTCCAGCTCTTCCAGCAGCTCGGCAAGGTCGGCAGGCTGCTCTTCCTCGGTCACTTCGCGCAGCTTGACGTACTGCTTTTTGATGAGCAGCTTGAGCAGGCGGCTCTTGGTCAGCATCTCGGGGTTGGCCTTGACTTCTTCGTCGTTGGCTTCCTCTTTTTCAGCCTCCCGCATGTCCTGCTTGAGGTCCTCGGTGGCTTCGTCGTTCAGGTCCTCGGCCAGCTTCTGGCGCACTTCTGCGGGAATATCCGCCGGCAGCTCCTGCACCGGCAGCTCCTGCTCGGCGGTCCGCTTCTTTTCTTCCATTTCCATTGGGCGTTCCTCCTCCGTTTTTACGGCGCGGGCGCAAGGTCCCTTGCCGGAGGACGCAGCAGATCAGGAAACAAAAAATGCGCCGCCTGTACCGTGCGGAAATGCCGTTTCCGCGCGCACAAAGCCGCGCCCTCCTCTGCCGGTTTGCGGGAACATGCGCCCAAAAAGGCGCACTGCCGCTTACTTGGCAAAAAAGGCGGTAAACTGTCGGGGCAAGGCCCCTCCATTTGCTTCGCAAAACATTCGGCCGCTTGAAAGCCCCGCCGGGGCTTTCATTGCTGACGCAAACGCGAACGCAGCTGCTTTTGTTTTCGGATCCACCGCGCCGGTGGTTCTACTTCGACTATGATCCGGGTCCATTGTTCTGCGTTCACCTCCAAAAAATTCACATTCCGGGAGCATCCAAACGCCTTGCTGCGGCGCGCCGCTCCATGTTCTTTTTTATTATAGCGCCGCAAAAAAACGGGGTCAACCCTAAACCATGGATTTACAGGAATTTTATTTTGCCCAGCCACAACTTTTGCGTGAAAAGGCAGTTCGGCAAAGCCCGCAGGCTTTGCCGAACTGCAAGTATAAAACTATTTCCACTAAACTTGCCAGAGCAAAGCGGCGGCATTTAAAAAATATTTTTTGCCCAAAGCAAAACACCCTTTTCAGCATTGCGGCACACTGAAAAGGGTGTTTTGTTTGGATATTGCCTTGGTGTGAGGAGGAATCATGTTACTTGGGTAAACGGTTGCGGCCCCGCTTCCCATGGCAAAAGTATAACAGCTTTCACAATTGAATTCGTTAAGAAGCTATGAAGAAACTGTAAAAAGGAAATGGTATATTTTGGAAGATTCTGTGATAACATTTTTTGATTGACCTTCGTTTTTTCACATGCTAAAATGGAACTGTAAAAGCAGTTGTAAGGGGAGGGCAATCTTATGAGTGACTGTGCGTTTTTGAACAACAGCGGCAATTTCACCTCGTTCACCTACGATGGCAGAACGATTCGGTTCCGCACGCCTTCTTCTCTGGAGCGTTACACAGATATTCTGGAATGGGACAAGGGCTATCTTGTAGTCATGGCAAAATACAAAGGTGCCCCCGCAGAAGAGGAATATATCGATCTGGTTCCCATCCTGAACAATTTGTATATCGATGCTGATGCTTTTTTAAAGCCGATCCGAAAGGTAGAGTTGCAGTATGCCTGATATTTTAAGCATTGCTGACCATG
>CAKSWG010000048.1 GCA_934511465.1 uncultured Faecalibacterium sp.
CCATGATCTGTGCAATGGTCATCATTTGTTTTCACTCCCGTTTTTAATACTTAAATGTTCACCTTGATAAACGCGAACTTGTCGGGGCGAGGCTCCTCCATCTTGCTGCCGCAAGACCGTTCTGTCGCTTGAAAGCCCTACTGGGGCTTTCATTGTTCTGCTTCGCTCCACAAACGCGAATTTTCTGAAGCATTTTTACCTAATTTATTTGCAAAATGTTTTTTATCCATTTCAGGGTTATTTCTATTACATCATTTGCTTTAGAGGCATTAGGTATTAGAACATTAAAAGTGTGATTAGAATTTGGCACAATCACAACCTTACTTTTATTATTCTTGCTGTTTTCTACAATTTCTTTTGCATGATGATAGGGAACCAATTCATCTTCATCACCAGCTATAGCCAATATAGGACCTGCATACCTTTGTATTCCCACCATTGGAGTTGTATCACGAATGTCATCAAACCATTTTTTTGAAAGCAGCAAGTCCTCTCGCCAAAACATCGGTATCTTTGCATAACCGTTTTTCAATGCTTCTTGATAATACTCATCGAACCATCCTTTGAACACTCCTATACCATTATGGCATGCACCAGACCAACTTATGGCAAATCTTATTGGAGACACATCTTTCAACAGCTCTGCCATTACGCGAGCTCCTTGGCTAAATCCTAAAATACCGATATTATTGCAATCAACAATCTCCTGTGTACAAAGATACTGATAAACTGTTTTTGTATCATTTACTTCACCACAAAAGCTCAATTTCGTTTGATCAGCTTTACTATCACCACATCCTGCATAATCAAACCGTATTGAAGCGATACCAATATTCAGTAATTTTCTGGACAATTCTACAAATAAATTACCAACTTCATTTTTTTGCGAACCTGTTCCATGACACAAAATTACTGTTGGCATTTTTTCATTTTTTTCCGAGTAAGAAAATATCGCTGGAATGGTGTATTCTTTATTATCAATGGCAATTGATTTCTCCATATCAACCCCTCCGTCAATTCCGATTGTTCTAATCTTTTTCACGCCCACCTTCTTGCCCTTCGGACAAGAAGTATCCCTCGCTCAAAGAGCTCGGTCAATTCCGATTTATCAAATAAGAATTTCCGTCAATTTTTCTCTTGATGCGGCTCGTTTCTAAGAGTAGGAACGAACTGTTCTGTTGCCGGAGACGGACCATTCAGGTCGATCTCCGGCAGTATTTTTGTTATCGCGTATTAAAAAACAGCCGGAACGACTTTCTGCTGCGCTACATCGATGATGCCGTATGTATTCAGTCTGAGTTTTGGAATGACCGGAAGGCTGACGAAGGCGAGGGTCATAAAGATGCCGATATCTTCCGCTACACCATGTGCCTTGAGGGCATCGTTCAGCGCCTGCATTTTCGCCGCAACGCTCTCTGCGCTTTCGGTACTCATCAATCCGGCCACCGGAAGCGCAAGTTCTGCCACGACCTGTCCATCTGCCACAAACGCAAGTCCGCCTTTGTTTTTCCGCACAGTGTTGCCGGCCAGCATCATATCGGTATCGTTGTCCCCTGCCACAATCAGGTTATGGGAATCATGTGCGATGCTCGATGCAACGGCTCCGCATTTCAGGCTGAAGTTTCCTAAAAAGCCAATGCCCACATGGCCGGAGTGATGATGCCGCTCAAAAACGGCCAGTTTTACGATGTTGTGTTCCGGGTCCACACCGGGAGCTTTGCCCGGATGCCGTTGGAACGGGATGATTTTTTCCTCCGTAAGCAGCTCGCCCCGGTTCAGGCAGATGACACGCTCCTGCTCCCCGCTTTCCCGAAGTTCCAGGTCCTGCAGTGTGATCTCATCCAGATCAAAGGAATCCATAACGTGGGAAAATCTCACACGGTCGATGTCAAGCGGTGCGGGTTTCAGCGTTTTTCCGTGCTCGGCCACCAGCGTGCCGTTCTTGTAAACCTGTTCGACCGTAAAGGATTCCAGATCGGAAACCACGACCAGATCTGCCCGGTACCCCGGTGCTACGGCACCGTGCTGCTTTAATCCAAAATACTGTGCCGGAACCAGCGTCGCCATTTTGACGGCCACTGCCGGGTCCGCCCCAAACCGGATTGCTTTACGGATGTTGGAATCTATGTGTCCGTTATCCAGCAGGTCACCGGGGTGCCTATCATCCGTCACCAACATGCAGCGGCTGCAATAGGGCTCCCGGAACAGCGGCGTCAGCGCCTCCATATTTTTGGCAGCCGTTCCTTCCCGGATCATGATATATTGTCCGCGCCGGAGTTTTTCCATGGCTTCCTCGATGTTGGAGCACTCGTGATCGGACTGAACGCCTGCCGCAATATAAGCATTCAGGTCCTTAGCGCTCAAAAGCGGCGCATGGCCATCCACGATCTTTCCCGCTTCGGTGCAGTCGCGGATCTTCTGCAGGATCTTCGGGTCACAGCGCACCGTTCCATAGGCGTTCATCAGTTCCGCAAGCCCCAGTACGCGGGGATCGCCGTAGTAAGGCCGGAGCTGTTCTGCGTTCAGCACCGCGCCGGATTCATCCAGATCCGTGGCCGGCACACAGGATGGCAGCATGAAATAAACCGAAAGGGTCAGATTTTTTGTCGTTTCCAGCATGAAGTCCAAGCCTTCAAGCCCTGCAACGTTCGAGATCTCGTGCGGGTCTGTGACCACCGCAGTGGTACCGTGCGGCAGCACTGCCTGCTCAAAGGCCGGACCACAGAGCATGGAGCTTTCGATGTGGATATGCCCATCGATCAGACCGGGGCAGACATATTTGCCATGCAGATCAACTTCTTTCCGGCCGTGATACGCACCCACGCCTACGATACAGTTTCCGCTGATGGCAATGTCAGCGGTGTCGACCGCATCGGTAAATACATTGACGATCCTGGCATTTTTCAAAACCAGATCGGCCAGAGCAACTCCTCTGCCTGCCGAGATCCGGCGTTTCAGTTCATCGGACTGCATAGAAACATCTCCTCTCTCTGAAGTTCGATTTTCTCACCTGTGGATCGGTTCTGCCCTTATTCTACCACGCCTTGCCGCTGCGGAAAAGATGCCGGGAAACAAAAATGGACTCCGTACAGTTTCCGGGCCGATTCCGCCGCAAAAAGGGCTTGACTTGGAGCACGCTTCGAGTATTATACTGGGAGAGAAGAAAATGATAAGGAGATGCGCATCATGAAAAAGCTCATCGCATTTTACTCCCGCGCCGACGAAAATTATTTCGGCGGCAATTACCGCAGCGTTCCTGTGGGCAACACCGAAAAGGCGGCCAGAATGCTGACGGAGCTGACCGGTGCCGACCTGTTCAAGATCGAACAGAAAGTTCCCTATTCTGCCAACTACAAGGCCTGCGTTGCCGAGGCCTATCGGGACCTGAAAGCCAACGCCCGCCCGGAACTGGTCAGCTTGCCGGAAAACATGGACGCCTACGATGAAATTTATCTGGGCTATCCGAACTACTGTAGCACCATGCCAATGGCCGTCTACACCTTCCTTGAGCACTATGACTTTACCGGTAAAGTGATCCATCCTTTCTGCACCCATGAGGGCAGCGGCCTTTCCAACACCGAGAAGGACATTGAAAAAGCCGCAAAAGGGGCCACGGTAAAGCCGGGGCTTGCCATCCACGGCAGTGACGTGGACAACGCCATGGAAAAGCTGAAAGCATGGGTCTGATCTCTTTTCGGATCAGATCTATCCACCCAAAAAAACGTATTGCTGTTATGTGGCTGCGGTCTGTGTGCCCGGAGTTGCCCGGCCCCGGCCATTCCGTACGGCAGCCGCACTCAGAAGCATGGCCAGCACAGCCACTTCAGGCTGTCATAAAATGCAAAAAGCCCCTGCGAGCTTCGGAACGGATCCAAAGTTCGCAGGGGCCTGCTTTATGCACCGGTGTTCCTCACACCGACGCACGGCAGTTATTCGATTTCAATGAGGTTGGGGTTCACAGGCAGAGCCTTTTGCTGCTGAGGTGCAGGCAGCGTGACGTGCAGGATGCCATCCTCGAACTTTGCGTGGATGTCCTCCTTCTTCACGGCGTCGCCCACATAAAAGCTGCGGGCGCAGGTGCCGGAGAAGGTCTCACGGCGCAGGTAGCGGCCATTCTGATCCTTCTCGTCATTGGAGTGGCTGCGGACAGCCTGAATGGTCAGGTAGCCGTCGTTCAGCTCCATCTGAACATCTTCCTTCTTGCAGCCGGGCAGGTCGACGGCAACGTCATAATTGCCATCGGCGGTCTGCTTCACGTCGGTCTTCATCATGTTTGCACCGCGCTTGCCGAAGGTCTCACGCTCTTCACGGTCCATCGCACGCTCCAGCGCGCCATCGTTCCAGAACGGATCAAAGAAATCATCGAACAGATTCTCATGGAAAACAGCAGGCATAAACATAAATCATTCCTCCAATCCCGGCGTTCGGGTCGGGTCAAAAATCTTTATGCTCATCAGAAGCGCAGGCCTTTCCGGGAGCCTTCCGGTTCTCTTCTTTGCTTTCTCTCCTGACTGCGCCTATGTTATAGCACATGTTTTTAGCACTGTCAAGTGTAGAGTGCTAAAGTTCACAAAAGAATAATACTTTGATAAAATCTCATGCGATCTTCCCAAATTTATTGCGTACCACAGTCGTTTTCGTGCAAAGCATCATCCAGCCGCCTCATTCAGCGTTCGGCCTTGTGCAGCCGCTGCGGATATTGGCCGGACACCCAGCCCACGGACAAAAACAACTGTTGCACCTGTTCCTGCGTAAAGATTTTTTCTTCGGTATACTGTATCATAGTTCTCCTTTCCCGATAATCGCACCGCTGGCACTGGGACAGCGGCGTATCGGTTTCTTCCATGAAGCAAAAAGGGAGCTCTGTCACGGATGAATGTCCGGGCAGAACTCCCTTTGCGTTTCTCTTATGATATCTTACTCGCCTTCCGGCTCTTTACAGACATCCACCCAGCCCTCGGCTCCGGCGGCGGCTTCCAGCTCCTGCAAGGTCAGCTTGACGGCGGTGTGGCCGTTGCCTGCTGCCGGGTAGACGGTGTCAAACTTGCGCAGGCTCTCGTCCAGATAGACCGCCACGCCCTCGTTCACCCCAAAGGGGCACACGCCGCCGGGGGCATGGCCCACATAGGCTTCCACCTCATCGTAGGGGATCATTTTGGCCTTGATGTGGAACAGGCTCTTGTACTTGTGGTTGTCCAGCTTTGCCGTGCCCTCGGTGACGATGAGCACCGGCTTTTCGCCCTGCAGAACCGACAGCGTTTTGGCGATGCTGGCAGGCTCCACGCCCAGTGCGTGGGCTGCCTCTGCCACGGTTGCCGAGGACTCGTTCAGCACAATGACATGGTCTCCCAGACCTTTTTCTTCCAGATCTGCTTTTGCTTTTTCAAAGGACATTTTCCCACTTCCCCGTTCTTATTCGGTAATGGCCCAGACCCGTGCGGGCAGACCGGTTGCACCTTCAATGCGGGGATAAGAAACGATGACCACCGCACCGGCAGGCTGCACTTTATCCAGATTTGCAAGCACCTCCACCTGCAGCTTGTCGTTGTCCAGAACATAGCGCTCGCAGGCAAGGTCGCCCTTTTCCTCCGCCACCGCAGAGGAATCGGTATCCAGCGTTTCGTGGCCGTTGGCGGCGGCGTTGCGCACCTTGTAGATATACTCCAATGCTTCCAGCGACCAGCCGGGGGCATTTTCTTTGCCCTCTGCGTCGATGCCGGACAGCGCATCCATATCCGGCCACTTTTTGTACCAGTCGCTGCGCAGAGCCACCAGCGCACCATCCGGGATAGGACCGTACTTTGCCTCGTAGGCCTTGATGTCCTCCACCGTCACAGCGTAGCGGGGGGCTTTCTTGGCCTGCTGTGAAATATCGATGACCACCAGCGGGAAAATCAGGTCGTTCACATCGTACTTTTCGGACAATGCTTTGCCCTTGATGAAGTGCCCCGGGAAGTCGATATGGGTACCGAACTGTCCGGGGAATTTGAAGGTCTGGATCAGGCATTCCAGTTCCGGCTTGCCCCAGTCCCACACGGTCTTTGCCAGCTCCACAGAGCCTTTCTGGATGCCGGACCAGTAAGGGCTTTCGTTGTTCAGCGAGTGAGAAAGTTCCACCCAGCGATATTTCTTAGCGTCTTTCAGTGCGTTCCACAGTTTATAATCAGCCATTGTCGGTTCTCCTTTTATTGTGACGATATATGTTCGGGCGCTTCTCCCAGACAACGGCATCTTCCTGTTTTTTCTCAGTCTGTCTGCCGGAAAATTGTCTGGGAGCAGCGCATTCGCCCGGGCAGCCTGTGCCGGGCATCTGCTGTATTTTTCATCTGCCTGTGCTCCCTTCCTTGTGTTGGGGATAGTATAAACCTATTTTCGCACCATGTCAATAGGTTTATACTTGCAAAGACGACCTGCATTCTTCGTCAGTCAGTTGCCCGCACCAGAGTTTTCTCTGCCTTACTTCTGGCGTTCAGGTCATAAAGCGGCATCCCCAGCCCTTCGGCAATGCGCCGTGCCAGATACCGGCTGTTGCCGGTTCCTGTAAAATAAAGTACCATAACTGCTCCCTCATTTTTTGCTTTTCAGATGTCTGTCTGCCCGGCAAACTGGAATTTACCACTGTGATTTCGTATCAAATAATCCGGTTACTTACTCCGACACTATTTCAACAGTCGGCGTCTTGCTCTCCAACCCGATTTCACTTTCTTCTGCAACTCTATAACTCGTAATATCTACTGAGTACATATAATCCGAAATATCTGGATTTTCCTCATCCGCCGGAAGTTCAACTTCAAATGTCTTGAACTCAAACACATAAGACGTTCCTTCCACAAGTTTCCCAGTCAAATCTTCCTGAAAGCGAAGTAAAAATGGTCTATCCTGAAAGAAGTGAACTACGGCAATCGTTTTGCCCGGAAGCGCATAGTAATCCGGCAAGAGTTGCTCAACGGTAGCTGTAAAAGCCCCCGAAAACTGTGCAAAGCACTTTTTGTTTTCGGTCATTTGTAGCTTTCCATCATGATACCCAGCCTCGTAGCCAGCCGTATAACCTTCTTTGTAGTTCGTATCGTGCTCATTTGAACTTTGATCATCATTTCCACAACCAACCAATGAAAGTACCAGCACAAGACAAAGAACTATTGCAATCATCTTTTTCATACTGTTTCCTCCATAAATTATGATTTGTCGTTCTCCGTATACCATGGTTTCCGCACGCCCTCTGCGGCAGGGCGTTTGCTCACACCTCCCCCGCAAACTTCATGCCCAAGCTCATACGGATGGAGAGAGTGAGGACTGCTTGGGGCGGTCAAGAAAAATGCCGTCCACGATCTCTCTGTATTTCAAGGCTTACTCCATTATCATTTTTGTCCGATACGCCTGCGCCGTAATGAGGCAGCCACAGCCGCTGCCGTCTCCCCCGCCACCGCCGCCATTGTTGTGGTTTCCGCCGCCGCCACCGCCGAACGAGCCGCCCAAGTTGCGGTTGAAGGCCGTCATGTACTGGGCATAGCCCGTGGAACCCTTGCCGAAATAGCCGTAATCACCGTTTGCCATTGTGTTTTCCTCCGTCTGAAGTGTGTTTTGCTTCTTCTGAAGTCATTTTACAGGAAGAGCTGTCCCATAAACGTTTCTTTCGGCATTTTTTATCATCTCATTCTTCCCCGATGCCCAGATACGCATCAATGTCCATGATGCCTTCCCCGCTGATTTCCACCAGATCTTCAAAGGACACCACGGTGTCGCCCACCTGCAAGGTACGGAACACCGGGTCAATGCGATCTGCTTTGCCGGTCAGTGTGATGTAGTTGCCCACTGCCGGGATCTCCGGGTGGGCGGTGTCCTCCTTGAAATACCGCACTGTGATGGTCATGCCCTTGGTGACCTGCATCAGCTTATCGGACAGAGCCGAAATTTCTTCCTCAGTCAGAATGCGCTTCGTCACACGCTCGGTGCGCTGCTTTTCTGCGGCAAGCTGTTCGTCGTAGCCCCGCAGCGGAGAGAAGGGTGAGAAGATTTTGGCCCGGTTCTGTAAGGTCATGCGGGGATGCTTGCGAAGGGATTCTTCGGTCCGTGGGCGTTCCATCTCTAGGATGTCGCCATACTTTTGGGCGGTCTCACGTCCGATTTTGCTATTTTTGTAGTTTTCCATCCGAACCTCCTGCGCTGTGCCCGCCGATCTGCGCATTGCGCTGGCGCATGGTGGCACCCTCCTCGTAGCTGCTGGCTTTCAGCACGGCGTTTTTGCCGTACTTGTTCTTGATGCCCAGCATGGCTTGCTGGAGTTTTTTCTCCTTTTCCAGCTTCTTCGTGTCGGTGAAAAAGTCCACCTGATAGATTCCCTCGTCCGGCGTGACCTTGTTGGCGTTGAGGGTGATGCGCCGCACCGTCAGTGCTGGATTAGTGATTCGCTCAAACAGCTTTGCGCTTTCGTTGATGAGGGTGCTGCCCAGATTGGTGGGAGCATCGAATCGGACGGTGCCGTGTGCCGCCTTGGGGATGATTCTGCCGTAGCGGTCGGTCTGGGTCAGACCACGGTAGCCACCCTTGTCCACGTTCTCCCGGTCGTAGCCTATCTCCAAAGTGATGGATTCCGTCACCAGCTTCTTTTCCGTGAGCCGGAACATCAGGATTTCTGCCATCTCCCGGACGATGAGCTTTGCCTTATCGTTGGGGTAGGGGCAGGTCAGCACCTGCCCTTCACTGATGCTGTTGGTGCTGGGCTTGTAGCTTTTGATCTGTTCCATGCCGCAGGGTTCATAGCCCCATGCGTGGTCGATGAGAATTTCTGCATCCACGCCGAAAATCTCATACAGACGATCTTCCCCGTGGATGGAAAACCGTGCCAAGTCCCCCATGGTGTAGATGCCGTGAGCTTCCAGCTTTTTCACTGTGCCGGGTCCTGTCATCCAGAAATCCGTCAGCGGGCGGTGGTTCCACAGCAGATACCGGTAAGACTGCTCGTCCAGTTCCGCAATGCGGACACCATCTTTGTCCGCCGGGATGTGCTTGGCCACAATGTCCATGGCCAGCTTTGCAAGGTAGAGGTTTGTGCCGATGCCCGCTGTTGCGGTGATGCCGGTGTTGGTCAGCACCTCCCGCACCATGGTCATGGCAAGCTCATGGGCGCTCATGTGATAATAGGGCAGATAGCCCGTCACATCAATGAAAACCTCGTCGATGGAGTAGGGGTAGATATCTGCCGGGGACACATATTTGAGGTAAGTCTTGTAAATTTGGGTGGACACATCCAGATACCGCTGCATCCGGGGCGGCGCAACGATGTAACTCAAGCCCAGCGCCGGGTCTGCGTTCAGGGCGTTGGCATCGAAAGAGGTGCTGGCAAAGTGGTACTTGCCATCCTCTCCCCGGACTGCTTTTTTCTGCCGGATGGCAGTTTGCAGCCGCTGGGCGTTGACCTCTTTCACCCGCTGAACAGCTTCAAACAGCCGCGCCCTGCCGGGTATCTTGTAAGCTTTCAGGGAGGGCGACACCGCAAGGCAGATGGTCTTTTCGGTGCGGGAGGCATCTGCCACCACCAGATTGGTGGTCAGGGGGTCCAGATGGCGGTCTACGCACTCCACCGAGGCATAGAAACTTTTCAGGTCGATTGCCAGATAGGTGCGCTGCGCTGCCATGATTCAGACCTCCCTTGTAAAAGATACAACTATTTATCTTATTATAATAAATCTTTACGCTGTTTTCAAGATGTGATAGCTATTTTATATATGATTCAGACAACAAAAAAGAGTGACAGCATTTCAAGCTGAAACGCTGCCACTCTTTTTCAGGGGCTTCCGCCTTGTTTAATATAAGATCCTCGAAGCGTGATGTTCCTGCTTGCCCAGATACAGCTCCACGATCATCCGTCCGTTTTCGGTGTTGCAGAGATCCTCTCTGCAATAGCCGCAAAGCCTTCCGTCCGCCTGTGCCACATAGCGGCGCAGCGGCTGTTGGAGCTCCTGCGGGATGCTGCTCCACGGGATCACATAGCATCAGAACGCTGAGTAGTAAAAAGACAAGCTGTTTCATTCCTTACACATTCCGCCCAAGATCGTATGCCTGCTGCATGGCCTCTGCGTGCTGCACAGCCTCCCCGGCATCATTGATGCCGCCGCCAAAAATACAGCCTTTAAGTTCTGCCCGTTCAAAGCAATCCACCCAGCCCTGCAAACCATTGTAGGCTTTTTCAAATGTACCGGCGATTGCTCCGCATACGGAGCAATCAGCGGGTCGGGCTGGTAATGCCGGGTCTCATCGATCATGTAGCCGAACGGAAATGTGCTGCCATTATAAATACCCTTGAGAGCGTTCTCGGTCATGCCACGCACGACCTTTTCGGACAGGTCGGCGGAGTAGTATTCCGCATAGCCCTCCTGCACCGATTTCAGAATGATGCCCTCCGGGCCAGCCGAAATGACTTCCGTTGCCGACACCTGTTTCACACCATTCTGCTCAGATCGTCCAGTTCTGGCTTGCCGACTGCAGATCTACCATATGGGTGTACAGTCCCTTCCGGGCGTACAGCTCTGCCGGGCTGCCCTGCTCGGCCACGATGCCACCCGACAGCACCACCACCTGATCCGCACCGGCTACGGTGCGCATCCGGTGGGCGATGATGAGGACGGTCTTGTTTTTTATGAGCCGGGATAGAGCCTCCTGAATGGCAGTTTCGTTTTCCACATCCAAGCTGGCGGTGGCCTCGTCCAGCAGGATGATAGGCGCATCCTT
>CAKSWG010000049.1 GCA_934511465.1 uncultured Faecalibacterium sp.
GCCGCCGGGGTTGGAAAGGATGTACTCTGTAACATTTGCGCCCTGTTTGGTCACACCGAAGGGCTTGGAGCGGATCTGTGCCATTGGGCATTCGCCTCCTCAGTTTTTAACTCAGAGATACAGTCAGGCAGACTTCCACTGTATTCCATCTTATTTATGATTATATCACAGTTTTACGCGTTTGTGGGGAACTGATTTTAGAATTTGCATCCAATTTTTCCGGCAATTTTTTGTAGAAATTATTCAGTTGCTGTTTTGATCGGAACAGTCCGCAGACCGGTAAGCCGCATACTTACCGCCGCGCGGATGCTCCTGCAGGGAGCCAGCGCAGACAGATGCCGTTTTCCACCACGACCCCTTCCGTGAAAAGGCAATGCCGGGCGGTCCGCAGACCGCCCGGCATTGCTCTATTATAAATAATTCTTCCGCTGATATTTCCAAAGCGAACGCGTCGGCAATTAAAATCGTCAGACTTCCGGCTGTGCGATGCCGGCGGCGTTCTGCGCCGCAAGGTACTCGGCCGCATCGTCCGGGATATCGTCCAGCTCGTCGTCGCTGCCAACGTCCACGTTGAGCGGCGGCTTTTTGAACATGATATCGTACAGGATCGGCACGATATACAGCGTCATAAGGGTGGCGTAGCTCAAACCGCAGATGATCACGATGGCCATGCCGCTCATCAGCTGGCTGGCCATATCGCCGCTGAACACAAGTTGCAGCATGGCAAGCACGGTGGTAAGGGTGGTCATAAGGATAGGCCGCATACGGGTCTTGCCGGTGGCCACCAGCGCAGCGCGGCGCTCCAGCCCGCCAAGACGCAGCTGGTTTGCGTAGTCCACGAACACGATGCCGTTGTTGACCACGGTGCCCATCAGCACGATAAAGCCCATCAGCGAGATCATGGTAAGCTGCTGGCCGGTGACAAGCAGGCCCAGCAGGCCGCCGGTAAAGGCCAGCGGCACCGTGAACAGCACGATGAAGGGGGACAGCAGGCTCTGGAACTGCGCCACCATGACCAGATACACAAAGGGCAGGGCAAGGGCCATCCACTGCACCATCTCGTTGACCATATAATTGACGCTGCTGCTCTCGCCGCCCATAGAGATGCTGCATCCCTCGGGCATTTCGCCGCTGGCAGCGTACTCATCCAGCTTCTTTTGCAGCACGCGGGCCTGCACGGTGGTGTTGTAGCCTTCCAGCGTGTCGGCACTGACGGTCACGTACTCGGTCTGGTTCTCGCTGGTAATGGCATCCGGTGCAGTGCCGGTGGTCCAGCTGGCAATATCGCTCAGGGTGCAGGTGCCGGTGGTCACAGTGCCGTCTGCCGACATTTCGGAGGTCTCAAAGGTAAGCTCCATCATGTTCTCTTTGGTCACGGGGTCCAGATCATTTGTGATCTGCACATCCATGGTGGTGCCGTTTACCGTAACGGGGGTCTGGGCAGTGGTAGTGGTGGTGAGCTTGGCCGCGATCTGCTGGTACACCTGCGCCACCGTCAGGCCGTAGGCGCGCACCTTATCACGGTCCACCTTGAGGATGATGGTGGAATCGCCTGCGCCAAGGCCGTTGGTAGCGTTGGCAAAGCCCTCGGTGGAGTTCACGATCTCCATCACCTTTTCGGAGACAGCGGTCAGGGTAGTGCTGTCTGCACCGTAGACCTTGACCGAAAGGCCGCTGGTCATCTGGCTGGTGAGATCATCGGTCATACCGTACAGCTTGACCTCGGCGGTGCAGTTCTCGATCTGAGAAACCGCATCCTCCACGGCCTGCCGGGTCTGCTCGGTCTTGCGGGCGGAAAGGCCATCGCTGAGCATGAGGTTCACTTTATATTTGCCGTAGGCGTTGGCGGCGTTGAGGATATCGGTGATGGTACTGGGCAGGCCCAGCTGGCTGATATCCAGCCCCGCCATACTGGTATCGATGGCAATGCCAACTTCTTCCACGTTTTCCACGTTCAGGGCAGCTTCCGCCACCTTGCCCGCAATGGCATAGGATTCCTCTTTGGTCAGGCCATCGGCGGTGGTCAGGGTGATCTGCGCCTCGTTGCTGGTGATGCTGGGCAGCAGCTCCACGCCCATGCTCAGCACGCACCAGCCGCTGAACACCAGCAGCACCACAGCCGCCACCAGCGGCAGGGCACGGTGTTGCAAGCACCATTCCAGACTGTGGGTATATTTGTCCTGCACTTTTTCAAACCAGACAAGGCGCTTGGGCTCGGCTTTTTTCAGCACGGTGGAGGCAGCCGCCGGGACAACGGTGACGGCCACGATGAGCGACGCCATCAGGCAGTAGCCGATGCACAGGGACATGGGCATCATCAGGCTGCGCACGAGGCTGGACGAGAACACCACCGGCAGGAACACGCACACCGAGGTGAGGGTGGACGCCACAACGGACATACCCACCTGTTTTGCGCCCTGCACGGCAGCGCGGGCCGCCGGCACGCCGCGGCTGCGCAGACGGTAAATGTTTTCAATGACCACGACGGAGTTATCCACCAGCATACCAATGCCGAGAGACAGGCCGGCCAGTGTCATGATGTTCATATCCAGCCCGGTGAAGTACATCAGCACCACCGCAAACAGCACAGACAGCGGGATGCTTATGCCGACCACGAGAGTGGGCTTGATGTCCTTGAGGAAGATGGCCAGCACGATGATGGCCAGCGCAGCACCCACCACCATGCTGGTGAGGATGCTTTGAATGACCACCGTGATATAGTTGCCCTGATTGGACAGCACCACCATGTGCAGGCCGTCGTACTGGTTTTCCAGCTCGCTGAAGGCCGTCAGGCAGTTATTGGACACCTCGCCTGCGCTGGACGTGGCGTTTTTGTAAATTTTGAGGATGGAAGCCTTTTCGCCGTTCAGGCGGGTGTAGCTGTCGGCAGCGTTGTCGATCACTTCCACATCTGCCACATCGGAAAGGCGCACATCGCCGTAGCCCTCCACATGCAGCAGCAGTGCGCCGCTGATGTCCTCCACGCTGTCGTACTCTTCGCCCACCTTCAGCAGCCACGACTCGCCGTCCTTATCTTCCACATAACCGGCCGGCATGGAGAAGTTCTGGGCATAGATGAGGTTGGAAAGAGTCTGGATGTCCAGCTGTTTTGCCACATCGGCCTGTGCCAGAGCGTTGGCCTTGGCGGTCTCGTACTCGTCCTTGGCGGTCTCCAGCTGCTTTTCGTACTCGTTCAGCATTTCACGCGCTTCGGTGAACTGCATATAAGCGTTGAGCTGCTGCTGGGAGAAGCTGCCCAGTGCATTGGAAAACTCGCTCATCAGCTGCGGCACATTGTCCATGGCCTTGATGGTGCTTTCCAGTGCGTTGTACACCACATTCAGGCTCTCTTGCAGCTGCACCTCGTTGGCAAGGTCCTCGGCGGTGCTGCCGTCGGTGCCCTTTTCGGCATTGACGCGCTCCTGCAATTTTTGCAGGGCTGTGGTGAGCTTATCGGTGATGGTGCGCAGCTCGGCCACGATGTCGATGAGGGAATCGATGTCCCGCATACCGGTCTGGTTGAACTTGTCCATCACGCTTTGCAGGCCGTCACGCACCTCGATCAGCGCCTGCTGGATCTCAGGCTCCTTGACCACAGCAATGAGCTGGTTGACGCTTTCCAGCAGCGCCTGCGCCTGCGCGCGCACCGTCTCCACGGCGGCACCTACTTCGGTGCTCATCTGGCCCATCACGGAGTTGGACACCGTATTGCCAAAGTTTTTGAGCTGCTTTTCGTATTCCGCACGGCCTGCGGTGATCTGGGCCTCGGCGCTTTCCAGCTGTTCGCGGGCAGCGGCAAGCTGGGTATCGATGAGTTCCAGCAGCTTTGCGTTGATATCGTCGATCTTATCCTGATTCAGCTGTACCTGCACCAGCTGCTCCACAAGGCCGCTGGCCGAAACGCTGGAAACGCCGCCCCTGCGCTGGATCTCCGGCACCAGCGTTTTCTGGATGAACTCCGAAAGGGCGTACTCGTCCGCGCCTTCGCGGCTGACAGCCACCGTCATAAAAGCGTTCATATTCAGGCTGTATTCCACGATGGACGGGGTCAGGCAGCTGCTGGGCAGGTCGCTTTTGGCCTGATCCAGCTTATTGGACACCTTGACCAGCGCGCTGTTCATATCGGTATCGTCCACAAATTGCATCAGCAGCAGGCTGTAGTTTTCTGCCGATGTTGCGGTGATCTTGGACACGCCCGGCACCGTAAGGGCATTTTGCAGCACATCGGAGACCTCGCTCTCCACGCGCTCCGGGCTTGCGCCGGGGTACACCGTGACCACCATCAGATACGGTGTGCTGACATCGGGCAGCAGATTCGTATCCATCTTTGTGACTGCCACAAAGCCAAGGATCAGGATCATGACCACGGCCACCAGCACCGTAAATGGTTTTTTGACACTGAATTTTTCCATTTTTCCCTACCGTTTCTCCGCCATGCCGCAAAGCAGGACAGCCGCTTTCTTCTTGGAAAAGCACACTTTAACAGTTTTATTATACACGCAAGCCCCCACCTTGCAAGGGCAGGGGGCGATTCTTTTGCAATTCTTTAGATACTTTCGCAAGATTTTAACAATTGCCGCGCCGGTTTGCCCTTTTCCGGCAGCGGATGCGACCAAATTCGGTCGGCTTCTCCCTTAAGGATACGCAGTAGAAGGGCGGATTGTTGCACTGCAAAAAAATTTTGCGCACACGCCGCACTGAAATTTGCGTGGAAATGTGCATTTGAATATGTTATACTAAGGTACAGAATGGAACAGCAGGCCCTTTTGGGGCCTTATCCGATAGAAATTAAGAGGAACACTATGAAAAAAGTCATTTCTGTCCGTTTTAAAGAGAACGGCAAAAGCTATTATTTCGACCCCGCCGGTTCCGACATCAAAACCGGCGATTATGTGATCGTGGAAACTGCCCGCGGCATCGAGTGCGGCGAGGTAGTACAGGGCGTAAAGGAGATCGCGGATTCGGCAGTACCCAAGGCCCTCAAGCCCATTACCCGCATGGCCGACAGTGTGGACGTGCGCCGGATGCGCCAGAACCGCGAGGACGAAAAGCGCGCCTACCGCACCTGTCAGGAATGCATCGCCCGCCACGGCTTGGAAATGAAGCTGGTGGAGGCCGAGTACACGCTGGACCGCTCCAAGATCATGTTCTACTTTACCGCAGACGGCCGGGTGGACTTCCGCGAGCTGGTGAAAGACCTTGCCGGTATCTTCCACACCCGCATCGAGCTGCGCCAGATCGGCGTGCGGGACGAGAGCAAGATGATCGGCGGCCTTGGCATCTGCGGCCAGCCCTTCTGTTGCAGCCGCTTTTTGAAGGACTTCCAGCCCGTTTCCATCAAGATGGCCAAGGAGCAGGGCCTTTCGCTGAACCCCACCAAGATCAGCGGCGCCTGCGGAAGGCTGATGTGCTGCCTTGCCTACGAGGAGAACGCCTACGAGTACCTGAACAGCATCATGCCCATGGTGGGCAGCACCGTGCGCACGCCGGACGGCCTTGGCACCGTGCTGGAGGTGAACCCCATCTCCGGCTATCTGCGGGTGCGCTGCGGCACCGAGAGCCTTTCGCCCCGGTATTATAAGGTGGGCGTGTGCGAGTATGTCAGCGGCGGCAAGCGTGCCCCCCGCCGCCCGGACCCGGACGACGATTACTCCGGCGTGCGCAACCCCGCACCTGTGGTGGCTTCTTCCGACGATGCCGAAAAGCGCTGTGCGGGCGGCGGCTGCCCCAAAAAGCGCGCAGCAGAAAAAGAGTAAGGCCGCAGCGGAGTCTCAAAGTGGTTAGTGTGTTGAAACTAACCTTTCTTCGTGATTTTTGCCAAAAAACTCCTGCAATTTTGGCCATAAGTTAGCCTATGCTTTTGTGCAACCCAACAAAAAACAGACTTTTGTGTTTTCCGGCTTACGGTTAGTCTTGCCTTTTCTCACCTGCTTTGTTAAAATGCAGGCAAGGATACAATTTCCGGAGAGAAATGCACAGCCGTGCCATGCATCGCTCTTCATACAATACTTCGGGCACGGGGATAAAAAGGAGAGTTTATTATGGCACACAAGGTTTCTGACGCATGTGTTGGCTGCGGCGCTTGCGAGGGCGCTTGCCCGGTTGGCGCTATCACCGTTGAGGGTGTTGCTTCTGTGAATGCAGACGCTTGCATCGACTGCGGCGCTTGCGAGGGCGCTTGCCCCACCGGTGCTATCACTGCTGAATAATTTTAGCAGCTGCACAAAAACGCATCAAAAGCAGCGGGCCTGTCCAAAGCAGGCCTGCTGCTTTTTGTTTTGCAGTAATTCGCACAAATTCCGCGAGCAATTCCACACATTTTTTTGAGAGGGCAAGGCACACTTATCTATGGAACATTCTACCGAAGTCTTGTATAATAGAACTATGGTTTATTGCTCGCCGGAGCATCGTTTTGGCTCCGATGCGCTGCTGCTGGCCCGTTTCTGTGAGCCAAAGCGCGCCCAGAAGGCCGCAGACCTGTGTTCCGGCTGCGGCATCGTGGCGCTGGAATGGCACGACCGCGGCCACCGGGGCCCTTGTGTGGGGCTGGAATTGCAGCCGGAGGGCAGTGCCCTGCTTTCTGCCGCCGTGGCCGAGCAGGACATCGGGCACATTGAGCCCGTCTGTGCGGACCTGCGCACCTTCCGGCAGGGCGAGGGCAGTTTTGACGTGTGTGCGTGCAATCCGCCCTATTTCACGGACGGCCCCCAGAGCAAAAACGCCGCCCATGCCCTTGCCCGGCACGAGAACACCTGCACGCTGGACGATGTGTGCGCTTGCGCCTTCCGTCTGCTGAAGGACGGCGGACGCTTTTCCCTCTGCCACCGGCCGGAACGGCTGGCGGAGGTGCTGGCGGTGCTGCGGGCCCACCGGCTGGAGCCCAAACGGCTGGCCTTTGTAAAGAACAAGGCGGACGGCGCACCATGGCTCTTTTTGGTGGAAGCGCAGAAAAACCGCAAGACCGGCCTGCGGGTGGAGCCGGATGTACTGATCAGCGCCGGTGCGGCGTTATATGGGAGGTAAACTATGGCAGGAACTCTTTATATCGTGGCAACGCCCATCGGCAATCTGGACGACATGCCGCCGCGCGTAGCGGCCACCTTTGGCGCGGCGGATTTCATTGCCGCCGAGGACACCCGTGTGACCATGAAGCTGCTGAACTTTCTGGGCCTGAAAAAGCCCATGGTCAGCTACTATGAGCACGCTCTGCAGAAGGGTGAGGGCATCCTGCGCCGCATTGAAGCAGGCGAGAGCTGTGCCCTGTGCAGTGATGCGGGCATGCCCTGCGTCTCCGACCCGGGCGAAGTGATCGTGCGGGACGCACTGGCCCGGGGCATCAAGGTAGTGCCAGTACCGGCGGCTTCCGCCTGCGTCACAGCGCTGGCTGTGTCCGGGCAGGACACCTCCCGCTGGGTGTTCGAGGGCTTTCTGCCCGTGAACCGCAAGCAGAAAAAAGAGCGGCTGGCTGAGCTTTTGCAGGAAAAGCGCACCACCATCTTTTACGAAGCCCCCCACAAGCTGCGCACCACGCTGGATGATCTGGCCAATGCCTTTGGCGCGGACCGCAGCATCACCCTGTGCCGGGAGCTGACCAAGCTCCACGAGGACATCTGGAAGACCACGCTGGGCGAGGCGGTGGAGCACTACAAAGCCAACGAGCCGCGCGGCGAGTATGTGCTGGTGATGGCCGGCGCGCCGGAAACCGCCGACCCGGAGCAGGAGCTGACGCTGGAGCAGGCAGCGCAGCGGGCGCTGGAGCTGACCGGGCAGGGCTTTGGCCCCACCGCAGCAGCCAAAGCGGCGGCGCAGGGCACACCCTATTCCAAAAGCGAAGTGTACAAGCAGCTGCTGGTATTGCAACAGGGCCAGCAGGCAGAGGAATGATACGTAACTGGTAAACAGAGGAGGACCCTTTTTGTGACAAAGCTTCTGGTTTTGAGCGACAGCCACGGCGGACGCACCGCCATTGAGCGTGTGCTGATGAAAGAGAGCAAAAACATCGATGCCCTGATCTTTCTGGGCGACGGCCTGCGGGATCTGGAACTGACCCTGACGCTGTATCCCAAGCTGCGGGCCTACTCGGTGGCCGGCAACTGCGATTACGGCGCACTGGAACCCACCGACGGCCTTGCCGCCTTTGACGGCGTGGTGATCTTTTACACCCACGGTCATATGTACGGCGTAAAATACGATCTGGATACGCTGGCAGACGCCGCATCTGCCCGGGGTGCCGAGGTGGCGCTGTTCGGCCACACCCACATCCCCCATGCAGAGACCCGCAGCGGGGTGTTCCTGTTCAACCCCGGCTCCTGCGGCCGGTGCTACACCGGGCCGGACACCTACGGCATCCTGACGCTGGACGAAGGCAAAGTGACCGCCTATGAACACAAAGAGGTACCCAAACAATGAGCATCAATGAGGTGCGCTATCTGCCGGAATGCGGCAGCACCAACGCTTATGTAAAGGAACATTTTGAGGAGTTCGGTCCGGTGGGCGCGGTGTATACCGAGAACCAGACCGCAGGCCGGGGCCGTCTGGGCCGCAGCTGGGTGAACGCCGAAGGCAAGGCCCTGTATTATACGGTGGCCATCCGGGAGCCGCTGGCCCAGCCCGCCACCCTGCCGCTGCTGGCAAGCCTTGCCGTGCGCACCCAGCTCAGGCTGCGCTATGGTGTGGACTGCCAGATCAAGTGGCCCAACGACCTTTTGCTCAACGGCAAAAAGATCGTGGGCATCCTGTGCGAGGGCGTGAGCTACGGCTACCAGCAGCAGGGCAGGGGAATATTGTGCGGCATCGGCATCAATCTGGCCCAGCCCCAGAGCTATTTTGATGCCGCCGGCCTGCCCAACGGCACCTCGCTGGCACTGCAAGGCGCCAACGTGGACCTTGCCGCCGACCCCGCATGGCTGGCCGAGGGCCTGACCGATTTCGGCTTTGACCGCAACATGTACGTGTTTGCACGGGACGGCTTTGCGCCCTTCCGGGAGGAATACAAGGCCGCCTGCGTCAATCTGGGCCGCCGGGTCACCTTTGATCTGCCGGACGGCGGGCAGGGTGCAGGCGAGGCCGTCGATGTGGACGAAGAGGGCCGCCTTGTGGTGCGCACCGACAGCGGCGAAGTGCATGTATTCACCGGCGAAGTTTCGGTGCACGGCATCTACGGTGCCGTCTGAGCTTTATAGAGTTGTACGCTCCATGTGGACAGTTTTGAGTTCGCATGGAGTTTTTTTGCACATTTTTGCCCGATTTTTCCGCAAAATGCTTGAATTCACGAACTTTTTGTAAATTTCTTGTGTACATTCCCAGTTGTCATTTTAGTCGTACTTTAGTATAATAGAAGATGTGCCAGCGCGTCCTTTGTTGGACGGGATGCGCGTGTTTAGGAAAAGAAATAGGAAAACAGATAACACAAGCGTCCTGCTTTATGGGGCAGGGCGCTTGTGTTATCGCAAGGAGTGCAAGCATGAAAGATCAAGAATCCTTCAAGCCGTACATTCCTGCGGAAAAAATCACCGCAGAAATGACGGTCACCTCTGTGATCATGGGCATCATTCTGTCCGTGGTCTTTGGCGCTGCAAATGCCTATCTGGGCCTGCGCGTCGGCATGACTGTTTCTGCCTCCATCCCGGCGGCAGTCATTTCCATGGGCGTCATCCGCGTCCTGCTCAAAAAGAACTCCATTCTGGAGAGCAACATGGTGCAGACCATCGGTTCCGCAGGCGAATCCCTCGCCGCAGGTGCCATCTTCACCATGCCCGCACTGTTCCTGTGGGCAAAAGAGGGCCTGTGCGACAAGCCCAGCATCCTGGAGATCACCCTGATCGCCCTGTGCGGCGGTATTCTGGGCGTGCTGTTCATGGTGCCGCTGCGCAACGCCCTGATCGTTAAGGAGCACGCCACCCTGCTGTACCCGGAAGGCACCGCCTGCGCAGACGTTCTGCTGGCCGGTGAAGAGGGCGGTGCAAACGCTTCCACCGTGTTCTCCGGCATGGGTCTGGCAGCCATCTTCAAGTTCATCGTCGATGGTCTCAAAGCGATCCCCGCCGACATTGCCATGACCTTCAGCTCCTTCAAGGGTGCTCTGGGCATGGAAGTGTACCCCGCTCTGCTGGGCGTGGGCTATATCGTCGGCCCCAAGACCGCTTCCTATATGTTTGCCGGTTCTCTGGTGGGCTGGATGGTCATTATCCCGCTGATCTGCCTGTTCGGCGCAAACATTTCCCTGTACCCGGCCGCAGCCGGCACCACCATTGCCGACCTGTACGCAGCAGGCGGCGCTGACGCCATCTGGTCCAACTACGTCAAGTATATCGGCGCAGGCGCCATCGCCACCGGCGGCATCATTTCGCTGATCAAGAGCCTGCCTCTGATCGCATCCACCTTCCGCGACGCCATGAAGAGCATGAAGGGCGGCAG
>CAKSWG010000050.1 GCA_934511465.1 uncultured Faecalibacterium sp.
CGCGGGGCAATATGCCCCACATGGGACCGGAGAACCCCATAAAGGCACTATTGCTTGTATACTATAATAGCAAATTCTGCCCGTAAAGTAAACGCAAACCGCCAAACAAACACAACAAAAATAAGAAAAATTTTTTAGC
The DNA here is from genome assembly GCA_934511465.1 of uncultured Faecalibacterium sp. Classification (GTDB taxonomy): domain Bacteria; phylum Bacillota; class Clostridia; order Oscillospirales; family Ruminococcaceae; genus Faecalibacterium. Next base: position 140 of record CAKSWG010000050.1, read on the forward strand.
GGTTTTGTACGTTTTTCGTGCGTTAAAGCAAGCAATGGCGCGGATTTTCCGGTTTTTGCCTGCCTGCTTTGCCAGAAACTGTGATTTTTTCGCAAAAAGGGGAATGGACCCTCTCAGGCAAGCGTCCCAGCCCGCTCAGGCGCTAACGCGCCAGATTCCCCAAAGTGGGAGCCTTTGGCAGTCCACGCAAACTTCATCTTTTTGCCAAGGGCTCTCCCTTTGAGGAAAGACTTCCCCCGCGCCGGGGGAAGATGTCGCGTAAGCGACAAAAGGGGGAATCTGGCAAAGCCGACAGGCTTTGACTGAGAGGGCTAGCCCGCTAAAGGTTTTCCCTCTCTCTTATATTTATCATATCTTTATTGACAACAAACCGCACTTTGCCGTAAACTGAAGCCATACAAAACCGGCGCTGTGCCGGGCAAAGAGGGTAAATACAATGGAAAAGATCACACATTACGAAAAGACGCTCACCAGTGAGGTCCTCTTTGAGGGCCGGGTGATCACCCTGACCAAGGACACCGCCCTGCTGGAAAACGGCCAGACCGCCGAACGCGAGGTGGTGCACCACCACGGCGGCGCGTGCATCCTGCCGTATTTTGAGGACGGCACCATCTGCATGGTGCGCCAGTTCCGCTACGCCATGCAGCAGGAGCTGTGGGAGCTGCCCGCCGGCAAGCTGGAAAAGGGCGAGGACCCCTTTGAAGCCGCCAAACGCGAACTGGGCGAGGAATGCGGCCTGACCGCCGACCACTACATCTCGCTGGGCCAGTTCTACCCCACCGTGGGCTACGATACCGAGGTGATCTATACATGGGTCGCCACCGGCCTGCACAAGACCCAGATGCATCTGGACGCCGACGAGTTCCTGACGCCGGACCGTGTGCCGCTGGAAAAAGCCTACGAAATGGTGATGAGCGGCGAGATTCGGGACGGCAAAACCATTGCCGGCATCCTGAAGCTGAAGGCGCTGCTGGCCGAGGGCAAGCTGTGAACATCCTGTACGAGGACGCCGCTCTTGTGGTGGTGGACAAGCCCGCCGGGCTTTCCAGCGAAGAGGGTGTGCCCGCAGCCCTGCGGCAGCTGTGGGGCCAGCCGGATGCCTTTGTGGGCGTGGTGCACCGGTTGGACACCGGCGTTTCCGGCCTGATGGTGTTTGCCAAAATGCCCGGGGCTGCGGCAGAACTCAGCCGTCAGATCACCCAGAGCCAGAACGCCTACGCCGTGCAGGACGGCCGGGCCGAGGGCAGGGCAGAAGAGCCGCAGTTCATCAAGCAGTACCGCGCCATCATTGCAGGCGGGCCGGACGAGCAGCTGCCGGAAAGCGGCATTTTGCGGGACTATTTGTTCAAGGACAGCCGCAAAGGCCGGGTGTTTCCGGTGGACCGTCCGCGCAAGGGCGTGCGGGAAGCTGTGCTGGAATACCGCATCCTGAAAACAGCAGGGAACACGAGCCTTGCGGGCATCACCCTGCACACCGGCCGCACCCATCAGATCCGGGTGCAGTTTGCTTCCCGCAGGCATCCACTGGCCGGAGACGGCAAGTACGGCAGCCGCATCAAGGGCAACATTGCCCTGCAAAGCTGCGGCTTGCAGTTTTTTCATCCGGAAAGCGGAAAGGGTATGGTGTTTGCACTGCCCCTGCCGGACGCAGCACCGTGGAAAGAGTTTTTAGAATGATGTATCGCCTTGCGGCGATATGATGTTGTCCTGCGAATAAATGATGTTTTGCCGCTTTGCAGCAAAAATGATGTGTGTCCTGACGGACACAATGCGGGAGCGCTGCTGCCCGCAGGGCAGCAATGGCCGCCGCAGGCGGCTGCATCATTTCCGGCGGAGCCGGAATATCATTTGTCCCATCGGGACAACATCATATTTGCGCAGCAAATACATCATTTTCATTAGGTGAGAGGTATGGAACAATACAGAACCGATGCTGAAATTTACGCCGTGCTGGAGCGGGAGATCATCGACCTGACCATCCGGCCCGGCTCCTCGCTGAGCGAGAACCCGCTATGCGCCCGCTTTGGCGCGCCGCGCACCCTGATCCGGGTGGTTCTGCAAAAATTGCAGGAGAACGGGCTGGTGAAGGTCGTACCCTATAAGGGCACCACCGTCACCCGGCTGAACCGCCGCATCGTGGACGAACTGATCTATGAGCGCACCGCCGTGGAAGCCCGTGTGCTGCGGGATTTCACGCCCAGGTGCACGCCGGAGCAGCGGGCGCTGATCCGGCGCCGCGTGGACGCCTACGAGACCCTTGCCACGGCGGATAAGCCGGACTATAACCGGCTGTACGAGGCCGACCGCGCCCTGCACGAGACATGGTTTGCAGCCATGGATAAATTGTACCTGTGGCGCACCTTGCAGAATGCCCACGCCGATTACAGCCGCTTCCGGATGCTGGACACTATGACCAGCGGCGGGCTGGCCGAGGTGATCGCAGACCACCGCAACCTGCTGGACGCCATCGAGCGCTGCGACCTTGCCGCCTTTGAGCCGCTGGTGGAACGGCATCTCTACGGCGGCATCCGGCGGCTTGGCTCCAAGCTGACCGAAGAATATGCCGATTATTTTGAGCCAGAAAAGTAATTGTTCTATGTGGAACATTTTATAAAACGAAAGGCACAACGCATTGCAGCGCCGTGCCTTTCGTTTTATGCTGTCTGAATTTCACAGCACCCCGGAAATAAAAATTTCCAGACCAATGCCAATGAGGATGATGCCGCCCAGAATGGACGCCTTGCCGGAAAGCTTGGTGCCGAACTTTTTGCCGATGCGCAGGCCTGCCATGCAGATGAAGAAAGTGACCACCGCAATGATGAGCGATGCCGTCAGTGCCATCAGCCAGCCGTACTCCGAGATGGTAAAGCCCACCGAGAGCGCATCGATGCTGGTGGCCACGCCCTGCATGAACAGCGCACCGGCGCTGAGTTCGGCGGCCTCTTCGGCTTCTTCGCCCTTGATACCTTCCACCAGCATTTTGCCGCCGATGTAGCCCAGCAGGGCCAGTGCGATCCACGGGATGAATTTTTCAAAGGAAGAGAACAGCTCCACGATGGTGTGCACGCACACCCAGCCCGTCATGGGCATCACGGCCTGAAAAATGCCAAAGGTGCCCGCAATTTTTACCATGGTGCCCTTGTGCATAGCGGGGTCGTGCAGGCCGTTTGCCATGGACACCGAAAATGCATCCATTGCAAGGCCCACGCCCAGCAGGGCGCTGTTGAGGAAAAATACAAAGCTCCATTCCATATTGTCTGCCTCCTGAATCTGACCAGAATATCGGGCAATACAAAACCCGGCCTCGGGCGCACCTGCACGTCCGAAGCCGGGTCAATTTTTTTATCATCGACTCCATGTGCACGGGCGGCATTCTGCGCGCCAAAAACACATGAGTCTCGCAAATTAAAGCAAGCCAGACCGGAACCAACGGTCATTATGTTGACTTGCTGCGCCCTGCAAAAGCGCTTGCTACTCCCCCACGGGTATTTGTGATTGTTTTGTTATTGTAGCATATCTTTACGGGGAAGTCCAGACAAACTTTACGTTTGCAGGACAATTTAAAATTGCCGCCGCGTTCGCTTTGGCAATATTAGCGGAAATTTATTTTTTATACTAGCAACTCCACCGGGTCTCAAAATACCGGTCCTGCGAATGGATAAAGCACAGGGTGTTGCCCAAAGCCCGCAGGGTGATGGCGTGCTCCTGCAAAAGCTGGCGGCGGGCCGTGCGCTCGTACTCCCGTGCCTGCTGCATCCGGGGGCTGCGGCGTTCTTTGGCCGTCAGATGGAAGCCTACATCGATCAGCGAGTGCAGTAAGATCCAGTACAGCTCGCACAGTGAGCCGGTGACGCCGTGGCGGCGGGCGCACTCAAACACAATGTAATTGGCTTCCACCCGGTCGAGGTTGCGCAGGGTGACTTTGCTGTTCACGATGCTGCCCGCCACCTTGCGGTAAAGGTACAGTGCATCCGGGATGTTGGCGATCTTACCGGCCTTTTCGTAGGCGTAGGAGATGAGCATGGTGTCCTCGTTCAGCTTGCCCTCGGCAAAGCGCAGGCCATCAAAAATACTTTTGTGGTACAGCTTGTTCCATACCACCATGTAGGGCAGCAGGGTGCTGTGCTCCAGCGCTTGCGCGGTGGTAAGCACCTCGCGCCGCACATGCAGGTACTGCTCTTTTATGGGTTGCAGTGCTTCGTTCACCTGCCGATAGTTGCACACAGCCATCTGGGCACCGGTCTGCTTCACAGCAGCGTATAGCTTTGCGCAGTAATCCGGCGTGATGGTGTCGTCCGAGTCCACAAAAGCGATCCATTCGCCGCGTGCGGCATCCAGCCCGGCATTGCGCGCGCCGCTCAGGCCCCGGTTCTGCTGATGCACCACCCGGATGCGGCCATCAGCGGCCGCGGCGGCGTCGCACAGGGCAGGGCAGGTATCCGGTGAGCCGTCGTCCACCAAGATCAGCTCAAAATCCGCAAAGGTCTGAGCCATGATGGAATCGATGCATTCGTTCAGAAAGCGTTCCGTCTTATACACCGGCACAATGATGCTGATGGCAGGCTGCCGGGTCTGTTCTTTGTTTATCATAAGCTCCTCAACGTTTCTGCTGCCTTTTTGCGGCCCGGCTGCGCCGCAATTCCAGATAGCGCATGGCGGATGCCGCGCTGAGCACTGCCGCCCACACGCTGCCCGGCGTCACGCCGTGGGCCTGCAAAAGCTGGCGGCGGGCCGTGCGCTCATAGTCAAAGGCTTCCTGCATCCGGGGGCTTTTGCGCTCTTCCGGCGTCAGGTGCAGCCAGATATTCCACAATGCGGTCAGAATGGGGCGGTAGGCTGCACACAGCGTATCCGTGATGCCATTGCGGTACAGCACCTCAAACAGGCGGTACCATGCTTCCACCCAGTCCAGCGTTTTGAGGGTGGTCTTGCTGTGCATGATGCTGCCCTGCACGATGCGATAGCGGTACAAACAGTCGTACACACCAGCGCAGGCCGTAATGTTCTGGTACACTTGCGGCAGAAAAAAGGTATCCTCGTTCTGTTTTCCGGTGGGGAAACGCAGGGTCTCAAAAATTTCGCGCCGGTAGAGCTTGTTCCAGCTCACCTGAAAATCCGAAACCACTAGCCGACGCAGCGTTTCTTCCCGGGTAAGCACCTCGTCTGCAATGCGATGCTCTGCGCCGGGCAGAACGTTCCCGGCTTCGTCGATGCACAGGCTGCTGCAAATGGCGATTTCCGCATTTGCGGCCACAGCGGCGGTGTGCAGTTTTTCCAGAAACTGCGGGGCCACGCAGTCGTCCGAATCCACAAAAGCAAGCCAGCTGCCGCGGGCGATCTCCAGCCCGGCGTTGCGGGCGCCGCTCAGGCCCTTGTTGGCCTGGTGGATGACCCGGATGCGGCCATCCTTTGCCGCAGCCGCGTCGCACAGGGCAGGGCAGGCATCCGGCGAGCCGTCGTCCACCAGAATGACTTCAAAATCTGCAAAGGTCTGGGATAAAAGGGACTCGATGCAAGAGTTTAAATATTTTTCCACCCGATACACCGGCACAATGATGCTGATCTCGGGGCTTTTCGGGGGCAGGTTTGCATTCTGCTGGCTCACAGCGCGTTCTCCTTTCGGACCGGTTTGCGGTGATATTTATAGTCGAAATAGAGCTGCGGCGCTGCAAAGTTGAGCGCTGTTTCCAGCATGTTACGCAGGGTATAGGCCCCTGCCTGCCGGATCTCCGCTTTTGCTTGTGCAATACAGGCTTTGGTCTGTTTTACCTTGGCGTCCTGCCGCAGCTCCGGCGGAAGCCGCTTTTTGATGCCCCGGAAGTATTTTTTCATCAGCGCATACTGCAAAAAAGCGGCATCTTTTTTGCCGTGCTTCAGCGTGCATTGCAGAAGTTTATAGTTTGCCTCGACCTCCTCCAGACTTTTCAGGGTTGCTTTTCCGCGCATGATTCCTTCCGGATTCATGCGGTAATGGTACAGCTTTTCCTCCAGACAGGCCACCTTTTCCACCTGTTCAAACACGGCAGGGTTCGTAAAGGCGTCCTCGTAGTTTTTGCCCACCGGGAAGCGCAGCGCTGCAAAAATTTTGCGCTGGTACAGCTTGGTGGTGGCATGATCCATCGGCGTAACGCGGATGCGATGGATGGCTTCCTCGCCCGAAAGCACCTCGTTACGCAGCGGGCGCTCCTGATAGTTGCACAGGCTTCCATCTGCTTCGATAAACAGGATGTTGCACACGGCAATCTCTGCACCTGTCTGCACAGCTGCCCGGTGCAGCTTTTCGTAAAAGGTTTTGTCCAATGCGTCGTCCGAATCCACAAAACTGATCCAATTTCCGCAGGCGATGTCCAGCCCGGCATTGCGGGCACCGCTCAGACCCTTGTTTTGCTGATGGATCACCCGGATGCGGCTGTCCTTTGCCGCGGCTGCGTCGCACAGGGCTGGGCAGCCATCCGGCGAGCCATCGTCCACCAAAATCAGCTCAAAATCCGGAAAGGTCTGGGCAAGGACGGAATCAATGCACTCGTTCAGATATTTCTCCACCTTGTATACCGGCACGATGATGCTGATCTCCGGATGTTTGGGGGGCTGTTTTTCTGCTGCCATATTTTTTAAACCGCTTTCTGTGTTTATTTTTATTCCGCACACACTGGTTCTATTATACATTGTTTTGCCGCCGCTGAAAAGTGCAAAAAATCCCCGCAGACAGCACAAAGGCATCTGCGGGGACTTTTCTAAATTACGATTTAAAATGGCCGCCGCTTGCGCTATGGCCTTTTCAGCGGAACTATATTTTTTAATTTTGCGTTTGGAGCGACCGCGTTTGCGCAGCAATGAAAGCCCCAGTGGGGCTTTCAAGCGGCAGAGCGGTCTGCGTAAGCAGATGGAGGAGCTTTGCCCCGACAAGCTCTGCGGAGCGCTCCAAACGCTTTTTCACGGATAGGGACGTATAGGAGAATAGGCTTCTCTGTGCCGTTATTCTTCGCTCTTATCGTCCGCTTCCGGGGTCTCGGCGGCAGAGGCTGCATCGGCAGCCTCCATGGCGGCAAGCTGCTCTGCGGTGGGCTCGGCATCGGCGTCAGAGGTGTCGATCTGTTCAGTCTGTGCCTCGTCGTCGTGGTCGGTGCGGGCCAGCACCATCACCTTGTCGTTCTCGCCCAGACGCATTACCCGCACGCCGGAGCCGTAGCGGCTCTGCAGCGGGATCTCGTTGGCGTGCAGGCGGATGATGATGCCCTCCTGACTGCTCAGCAGCACGTCGTCCACATCGTCCACGATCTTGACCGCAGCCACCTTATCCTTGGCGGCGTCGTAGTTGCGGATGCCCTTGCCGCCGCGTGCGGTGATGCGGTAGGTGTCGATGTCCGACCGGCGGCCCTTGCCGTTCTCGGTGACGGTGAGCACCGTGCCGCCCTCGCGGCAGATGCACACGCCCACAACTTCATCCCCCTCGGCCAACTTGATGGCGCGCACGCCGTGGCCGCTGCGGCCCATGGGACGTGCATCCTCTTCGTTGAAGCGGATGGCCTGACCGTTGCGGGTGGCAACGATGAGCATGTCATGGCCGGTGGTCAGGCGGGTCCATGCCAGTGCATCGCCCTCGTTCAGGGCAATGCCGATCAGGCCGGACTTGCGGATGTTGGCGTACTGTTCCAGCGGGGTGCGCTTGATGAGGCCCTGCTTCGTGACCATGGTCACAAAGCCGCCCTCGGTGTCGGCTTCCTTCGACTGGCAGATCATGTTGGTGACCTTTTCACCCTCAGCCAGCTGCAGCAGGTTGACGATGTTGCTGCCCTTGCTGGTGCGGCTGCCCTCGGCGATGGTGTAGCCCTTGATGCGGAACAGACGGCCCCGGTCGGTGACAAAGAGCACATAGTCGTGGGTGGAGCCTACGAACATCTCCTGCACGATGTCCTCTTCCTTGCGGGTCATGCCGGAGATGCCGCGTCCGCCGCGGCGCTGTGCCTGATAGGTTGCCTTGAGCTGGCGCTTGATATAGCCGGCCTCGGTCAGGGTGTAGACACACTGCTCCTCGGCGATCAGATCCTCGATATCCACCTCGCCGGTGACCGACTGGATCTCGGTGCGGCGCTCGTCGCCGAAGCGCTTCTTCATTTCCAGCAGCTCGTCCTTGACGATGGCAAGCACACGGGCGTCGTCGGCCAGAATGGCCTCCCAATTCTCGATCTTGGCCTGCAGGCTGGCAAGCTCTTCCTCGATCTTCAAAATCTCAAGGCCTGCCAGACGGCCCAGCTGCAGCTTGACGATGGCATCTGCCTGCGGGTCGTCAAAGCCGAACTGCTCCATGATGGCAGCCTTGGCCTCTGCCATGCCGCCCTTGCAGGCGCGGATGGTGGCGATCAGCTCGTCCACGATGTCGGTGGCCTTCTTCAGGCCTTCCAGAATGTGGGCGCGCTCCTTGGCCTTTTTCAGGTCGTACTGGGTGCGGCGGCGCACCACCTCGTCCTGAAATTCCACGTACTTCTGAAGCATCTGCTTCAGGGTGAGCACCTTGGGCACCTTGTGGTCGATGGCCAGCATGATGACGCCCACGGTATCCTGCAGCTGGGTGTACTGGTACAGCTGGTTCAGGATGACCTGTGCGTTGGCGTCCTTGCGGATGTCCACCACGATGCGCATACCCTTGCGGTTGGTCTCATCGTTCAGGCCGGTGATGCCCTCAATGCGCTTCTCCTTGACAAGGTCGGCCATGTTCTCGATAAGGCGGGCCTTGTTGACCATATACGGGATCTCGGTAATGATGATCTGGGTGCGGCCGTTCTTGGTCTCCTCGATGGTGGCGCGGCCCCGCAGGGTGATCTTGCCCCGGCCGGTGGCGTAGGCGGCGCGGATGCCGCTGCGGCCCATGATGATGCCGGCAGTGGGGAAGTCCGGGCCCTTGATGTATTCCATCAGGCCGGGCAGGTCGATGTCCGGGTCATCGATATAGGCGATGCAGCCGTCAATGACCTCGCTCAGGTTGTGGGGCGGGATGTTGGTGGCCATGCCGACCGCGATGCCCTGACTGCCGTTGACCAGCAGGTTCGGGAAGCGGCAGGGCAGCACGCTGGGCTCCTTCTTGGTCTCGTCAAAGTTGGGGTCCCAGTCGATGGTGTCCTTCTCGATATCGGTCAGCATCTCCACCGCCATGCGGCTCATGCGGGCCTCGGTGTAACGGTAGGCAGCCGGGGGGTCGCCGTCCACAGAACCAAAGTTACCCTGACCATCCACCAGCGGATAGCGCAGAGAAAAGTCCTGTGCCAGACGGACCATGGCATCGTAGACCGATGCGTCGCCGTGGGGATGGTAAGAGCCCAGCACCGCACCAACGGTGTCGGCGGATTTGCGGTAGGGATGGCTGGGGTCGTTGCCGCGCTCGTGCATGGTGTACAGAATGCGGCGGTGGACGGGTTTCAGGCCGTCGCGCACGTCGGGCAGAGCGCGGGACACGATGACCGACATGGAGTAGTCCAGAAATGCGGTCTCGATCTCCTTTTTCACATCGCGGATGATCTTTTTGGTTCCGCTGCCCGGTATCATCACATAATCTTCTTCCATTGTTTCCTCCGTAGGATCATACCCTCTCAGTCAATGCCTTACGGCATTGCCAGCTCCCCCGAAAGGGGGAGCTTTTTGCATGAGAAGGAAAAGTTAATCTTTTTTGCCTAAAGCTCCCCCCTCGGGGGAGCTGGCGCGTCAGCGCCTGAGAGGGTTTTCTTACACGTCCAGCTTTGCGTACTGGGCGTTGGTCTCGATAAAGCGGCGGCGGGGCTCC
>CAKSWG010000051.1 GCA_934511465.1 uncultured Faecalibacterium sp.
GAATCCCGTGCCTTTTCCTTGACCTGCTCCTTACCTTTCTGCCGGACATCTGGCTTCAGGAGCTTCTCCTGCAAGCGAGTGGCGGTGGTCTGCATGGTCTTGAGAAACTTGTCCAACACGGTATCCAACCGATGGGCTGCATATTCTCTCGTGGGTTGCGGAGCCTTGCGTTCAGGGGACAGCACCCACTTCTTCGTGTCCTCGATCATCCGCATATCTTCCTTGCGGGTCTCGGTGCGTACCACGTCCGTCACGACCTCCACCGCCTTGTCGTAGGCCGCAGCCGAAACATTTTCCAGCAGGGTCTCCATATCCGAAACTTTCAGGGTCAACTCGTCCAGCCTATTCTGCTGGGCGGCAAGCTGTTCCTTTTGCTTGGCAAGGATGAAGTCCTGTTTTTCCAGATACTTGCGGTTTCCGTACTCCGCTTCTTCCTCCAATCCCAGCCCGTGCCGCTTTGCAATCTCGAACAGCATCTTCCGGCAGGAGGCATCAAAGGTGATTTTGCGGTTATTCCTGCGGCTGAGGGGCTTGTCCGGGTCGGGCAACTCAAAGCCTAACGCTTCCAACGCCTTTTCCTGCTGGGGTGCTATTTCGCCATACTGATTCTCACAGTCGAACACATGGCGTTCATGGATGTGGGGTGTACTTTCATCCAGATGCAATGCCCAGTCCAGTACATGAACGTGGTCGCCATACTTGGCTTTGAACTCCTCGATGAACTCCGTGACGACGCTCAGCAAGTCCTCTGCCGAAGCGTGTTCATCCAACGTTCCAAGTTGGTAGATGCTCTCCTCCGGGCAGGTCTTGCGGCTGGACAGCAGGTCGGGAATGGAGCGGTTGCGCTCTGTGTGCCGGATCTTGGCGTTGCGCTCGTTCTGGCTTTCGATGAAGGCCGTGTAGTGGGTCTCGTAGAATTGCCGTTCTACGTCCGAGAAGGTTGCCGCCAAATCATCCGGGTCTTGCGGGTCGAGAGCCGAACGGAAACCGTGGAAGCAGTCCCAGTAGATGTTGCCCTTGGCTCGTTCCGGGTCGATGTGCTCACTGTTGGCAAGGTTGAAACTGCGGTCATTGTGCTTGGGGTTGTAAGTGCCGTGTGCTCCGGCTCGTCCGTTGTGTCGTGTTAATTTCAGATAGACATTCCTCCATTTCAACAGCTTGGTGGGGAGAACGCAGCAGCGAAGCTGCTGGATCTGCCGCCTTTTTGCGCCAGATAATACCCAGTAGGATATGACGCACAGCATCATATCACTGGGCAAGGCGTTCCCCCTTGACTCCCTTCAACGGGCCATTTTGGCCCGTTGATTTTGGCAAGCTGGCGGGCAAAGATTTGCGAATCCCTGCCCACCAACTTGTCCGGCTTTTTCAGTTGGCCAAAGTGACCAACTGATTTCGTTACGGGTAAAATCAAGTGCCGGGTGGCGGCACCTGATTTTCAACGACCTTGAGGCGTTACAGGTAGAATCAAGTGCTCATTTTGATCACCTGATTTTTACGGAGTGGGGGTGACGTGTTACAGATAAAGCCGAAGTTCTCAAAATGATAACTCCGGTGGCTTCGTTACGGCTAAAATCAAGTTACGGAAAGCGGAACTTGATTTCAGATGACAGCCCAAATTCCCACTGTGGGGATTTGGGAGTGAGCGATTAGGCGTTACGGTAAAGTGGTATTTTCCAAAATGGGAAGCACCACTTTACAGGATAGAAGCAGCATTCGCTTTACGCTGGCGGTAGCCTTTCTGCCGACAGGCATTGCTGCAATATCTGGCATCTGCCCGGATCGGTAAGAACTGCTCCCCGCAGCAAGCGCAGGTGTACGTTCCACGTTCGTCACGCTTTTTAAGGCTTTTCCGCAGATTCAACATCTTGTGACCGCAGGTCTGAAAGCTGCAATATTTGCGGTTTCGGGTCTGGGTGTAGATAACCTTGCGGCAGTATTCACACTGGATTCTGCGCACGCTGGGGTCGCCATCAATGAAATATTCCATCAGAATATTCTGATTTTCATGTTCCCATTGTTCCGTTGTCATAGGCATCCTCCTTTGGTGTTATGGGTATATGGTGGTTACCAAAATGGTAACAGCCACTTTCGCACAATAAAGCGTTGCGATTGTTTGGTTGATGGTCAGAATGACCACCAACCAGAATCTGTGCGTTACAGTTAGGTGGTATCTGGACATTTTGTCCACGTACCACAGCACGTTACGGCTATTTGCTAAGTACCGAAAAGCAGCACTTACCAGATTTCACCGTGGCTTGACAAAATGTCAAGTCGAGGTCAGCTGTAACACGGACAAAGTCAATGTGCTCAGTTTGAACACATTGAATTAGGCTGCGACAGTTTACCTCATGTAGACGAATTGTCCACATGAGGTGAGCCGTAACGCATAAGGTTTTTCTGGTGAATGACGCTTTGTGTCATTCACCACATCAACTGGCCATTTTGACCAGTTGATATTGGGTGCGCCGTTCTCCCTGCATGGACTTCCTGCCCCCTTCCGGCGGCGTTTTCCGGCTCTCCTTCTCAGGGTCTTCGCCGTGTATCCCATGCAGACGGTCATGCGGTTGTCAAGGTACGGTGCTGGATTTGGCAATAAAAAATCGCCACACAACAACCTGAACCTGACCATCTCTTCCGGGGTGACCTTGGTTCGGGTTTGTTATGTAGCGATAAGAAAGTCAAAAACTTGCTCCGGCTCCTTCAGGAGCCGAGCTGGAACTCTAAGTAAATATGTTATATTAAATTGTTGGAATAGATTACCACAAAAAACGAGCTTTGTCAACAAAAACTTTTGAGAATACGCCACTTTTGGCAGCTTGCAAGAAAGCACAAAGAAAACTTTGGTAAAAAGGGAGAAAGCAAGACAGCTTGCCCTGTTTGATACGATGTGCAAATCCACAAATTATCTATACCGAGAAATAACAGCCAGTTTCAAGTCAAAGTTGAAAGCTGACAGTCTGTTTTACAAAATGATTTTGAAATTTGAAAAAACATCTAGGAGGCTCCGTAGTATGAGCAAGTGATAGAAGACGCAATGAGAACAGATAATGAACTCTATAAACTCCGCTTTCCAGAACGTACAGTGGAAACACTGGACTTTTGGTGGTACGGACGTCAAGGGATACATCGTTGGGCGGTGCTCATTGAACCTGCGAGCATTGACCTGACGCAGTACGACCGTGTGACGATTTGTTTGCACATTTGGATGTTTACACAGACTGCACCTGTGCTCTGCTTCTGTCACAACAGGTATCAGGGAAAATCAAGGAAGCAGACTACATTCTGGTGCATCACTATGAAAATGCGGCACAGGAGCTAGATACGCTGCTGGGCATCCATTATACCCAGCAGCGTAGCATTCGGTACAGAGAGCGTGCTTTTTAGCAGTGATTGTTCATTCGCATAGTTTGGTTGTTTACGATATAATTTGACTATACATTGTAATTTTTGATAAATTGCAGTATAATCATAAGATAGTAGAACTTTGTACCGCTAACGTAGCCGTATGGGCACATACTCATACGGCTGTTTTTAATTACAGCTTACTTACAGCCAAATGAGGTGTATCTATGGAAAATCCAGTGGTATCAAAAATCATAGAGTTATTGGAAGAACGCTGTAAAGATGCTTTTTCTGGATTGAAGGGAAAAATCAAACTTTGCTGCATCAAAAGAAAGCTCAAGAAGGAAATCTCTAATGAAATACTCTTAATGTATGGAAATGAAACTTTTTATAATGATTGGGATCATTTTCTCGTAGAGCATGATGTGATTTGCAACATTATCCATAATTGTTGCGATGAATCAGTGTTCAACTATAAATCCAAGTCTCAAACAATAAACTATTATATGCATTTGTTTGTTGAAAATTATCCTCAACACAGTTCGCATTATTATGAGATCAGCGTTATCCTACAAAGATATTTTGAGGCAATTTATCGAGCTTTGAATAAATCGGATAATGCTGAAACGAGAGTTGTTTGTAATGCAGTCAAGGAGCTTGCGCAGGGATTATCCTATGAGTTACAGGATATTAAAAGCAAGCTTGAACAAATCGATGGAAAAGTAGATACATTGGTTGGCAGACAAAATCATACATCTACACGGTTTTTATTTGACGAGTATCGAAAATATTTATTGTGCCTATATCCGCAGTATTCAGCAGATGAATATTTGGAGCGTAAAATTTACTCAAAAGATGAGCAAGACGTTCAATTGAATGCTCTAGATGTACTACTTAGAGAAAAAAGTGTCCTCGTTTTAGGAGAAGCAGGTTATGGAAAAACGTATGAATCTGTCACGTTGCTTCAGAAAGTGTGTATAAACGAGAACACACATACACTGATTCCGATATTTATTCCTCTGCAAGAATATGGACTGCTTTATTCCGATATTATAGGTGGCATAAAGTATAAAATCAGTTATTTTTTTGATGGAAGAGCAGATGAGTTTATTGAAGAAAAGCTAAAAGAGGGAAAGTGTGTTTTAATTTTCGATGGAGTTGATGATATTGCGCAGGAAATCGACCGTAAAAAATTCTATGCAGAATTTAGTAATTTTACCGCACAGTATCGCAACAATTATTTCTTTGTTACAGCGCGTTTTAACCGTTATAATGGAAAATTGGGCGCAAAAAAGGAGTATTTCCTTACTGCATTGAGCGAACAAACAGTTCAGCAAGAACTGAGAAATGAGGGGATTTTTGTAAATATCCCACGACAATATTATGCCCTCTTCTCAAATCCGTACTTTTTGTCAATTGGAAAAGCCATATTAAAGCAAAACACCAATCGAACCATATTTAACCGGAGCAGCTTGTTTGAGGAACTGTTCCAAAAATTATATGGAAATATGTCCCGGCAGGAGGGCTATTCAGGGAACACTCCAATTACCTACCATGACGCACAAAATATTTTAGGACAGATGGCATATCAATCTTTTTCTCAGCCGTGTTATAGCTATATGGAATTTGACCAGAAACTTTCTGAAATAATTCCTGAAAACAAAATGAGTGTGATAGGTTCCTTTATTGAATCTGGACTATTTAAAATCGAAGGGAAAGTATTCTTTGTACACAAACTGCTCAAAGAATACTGCACTGCATACTATTTAGTTCACAACCTCCCTTTATCCGGCAACAAGGAATTGTATCTGAAGTTGGTTGAAAAGGAAGAATGGAAAGAGGTCTTTATTTTTGCGGGAGGGATTTTCAAAAACCAGCAAGAGCAAGATGAATTTCTAGATTTTGTGATGGAGTATAATTTACCGTTATACGTCGAATGTGTTGATGCTAAAAGTGATGTAAGTGGATCAGACAGCACCAATGTTCCAAGTCGACTGTTAACACAAATACTTAAGACTTACCGATTCATTTTGGATAAATATTTTTGTCCAATAAAAATGCTGTTCGAGCCATTTTATGTACCAGATCATTTTGCAACGGAAAAGGAGCAAAAGGTTGCTATTCGGGGAAGCTTATCAGACGATCAAAAGTGGCTGAGTTATTGGTTTGATCTGGTTTCGGCAGACGAAAGTGATGTTCAGTGTATTAATGAGAAGCAACTGGAAGAGTACCATAGAGCGTTTGAAGAAAAGGCATTTTCTCAAAGACGTAGTATCGTTATTCATGGTACGAATTTGAGATTATCTGGATTTGGCGATGACAGTGGCCGTAAAATTGCTATCAATTTAATAAAAGCCGAGCTTAAAGACTTAATTGAGAAGAAAAAACTGATAGAGGATAAATATTTACAGTGTGAACGAGTTTCTTCTTACAAACAAAGGATAAAGAAGATTAAAAATGTTGACGATTTGCCCCAAATGCAAGGAATTATTGACAAAATGGTCGATGAGGTACTTGAAAAAAATCCTTATGTAGAAGGATTTAATTACGATGGCGTAGAAATATTTCCATTCCAAAAGATATTGCACGATTTAAATTGGGAAAATGCGATTTGGTCAGAGTGCGTTCTTCCTGGCCCGGATTTGCCGCGACCAGAAAAAGGCTCTTGGTTTACATGGGATTTGTATTCAAAGAAACAAAAGGAATGGCGGATTGCACGATTTTTTTATTGTCACGAGAATAGTTATCTGAATATGGTTGACTATAATTTTCCGGTACTAAAAAAATATTTCCGAAGATACAATGATGCCCCTTATCAGGTAGTGGTTGAAGTGGATCATAAGGAGAAAGCGAACCCGCGTGATTTTACGTCGGAGCCGACAATTCAATATTATTATATTGCGTCTTCTACGAATGAAATCCCACATCCGATGATTCAAGAAGTAGAGGAGAGAGCATTCTCTGACCATCGGCAAATCATGCAGGACATCCAGGAAAGCTATGCAAAACAAGGGCGAACTGCGAAGCGGCTATCGACTACAATGACAGGTTTTACATTTGTTATTACATCAAGGAGAACTTGTGAAAACAATCCGCTATCCGATTATGTGTATGAATCGATAAAAGAAAGTTTAGAAGATATATTTGGCTCAATTCAGTGATGGTCAAAAAAAAAAAAATGATATAGTTACTGGCAATGCCGTCGTATATACAACGACGACTTTCGTATTGCAAAATATTTGTTGCGAACGCTCAAACCCTCAAACTGCATCCGATGGGTATAGGCCACACCTGTACATCCAATCAGGATTTTCTTTTACACACTACGCCTGAAAACGATCTGCCTGACGTTCAACAACTTTCGTTTTTGTAACAGCCTCGCACAAAAGGACGGCCATCTGCACCCATGCAGACAGCCGCCTTTGGTTTTATGCCGTATTCTATTGGTCAATCTCTGAAGATCTTATCCAGTTCCCTTTCCATGGTGCCCGCCTTGGCAAATTCCAGCGTATCGGCCTGACGGATATGGTGGGCGGTGATGCCGTGACCCTTTGCAAAGCCCAGAATGTAGCTGATGGCAATGCGGTAGATGATCTCGGTCGGGGCAAGCCCATAGACCTGCTTGGCAAAGATATGTTCCAGCCGGGCGTTGTCGTCCGGGAAAGCTTGCCGCATCTTTTCGCTGCGGTAAAGGCGCTTTACGATTTCCGTAATGTACAGGCCGGACTTCATGTAGGGGTCGAGGAATGTCTTGCCGGGGTCATCGAAGCAGCCGGGGTTTTCCTGCTCCAGCAAGTCCACCATCTTTTTCACCACCCACTTTGGGGTGAAGATCTGGTTGGTTTTCTGGGGCGGGATGTAGTCGAAGATATCCTCGGTGCGGCTCTCGTCAAAGTAGTCTGCCAGCTTGATCTTCAGGTTCAGGAACTCCTTCACTGAATCGTCAAACACCACCGAGTCGAACACGTGACCTGCAAAGTGCTCCTCCTGTCCGGTGGCTTGGTTGATGTACAGTCCGCCGTCCCGCAAAAAGCGGAACTGTTCCAACGTGATGCTGGTGACCTCCTGAAAGACCTTGTCCGGGATGATTTGGTCAAAATTTTCCAGCGTCACGGTCTCGTCGCCGTAGGCCATGAGGAAGGACGGAATGGTGCGGGAAAAGCCCCGGAGATGGTCACGGACAGTGTCCTCGTAGCCCTTTTTCTCCTGCTCCTTCTGGTTGGTCTCCACGGTGCGCACGATGGTCTGCTGCATTTCCTGCGCCGTCTGCTGGATGGTGGATTGCAGGTTTTCCATCAGGGCGGCGGTGCTCTGCTGCTGCTTTGCGTCAAACTCCCGGTTCACCTGCTGGCGCTGCTGGGCGGTGGTGCAGCTTTGCAGCTGCTGGGTGCGCTGGGTCTCCAGCTGGCTCTGGTCGATGCGGTAGTTGTCCACCACCTTGTTCACCGCCACGTCCATCTTGGCTTTGGCGGTGCTCTCGAACCGCTTCTGGTCGGACAGCTTCAGGTCGCGGCCATACTCCTGCTTTGCCTGTTCCACCATAGGGGTGATGATCTCCTTGGTGATGCTCTTTTTCAGGGGTTCCAGATGCTCTTCTTTGGCAGGAGCCGGGGCATCGGTCAGGTCTTGCAGGGCGGTGTCCAGTGCCGGGGTGCTTTCGTAGATCTTTGCCCCGAACACATCCGCTGCCTTGCCGATGACGTAGCCCTCATCCAAATCCACCTCGCCCTTGTCGTTCAGGGAGAGGTCTGCGCCGGTGTCCGGGGTGATCTGGATAGGCTTTGCCTTGGCTTCGCTGATGGGCTGGAAGTTTTGCAGAATGTCCAGCACCTCCTGCGGGGCACTGAACACGTTGGAAATGTTCTGGAACAGGAAGTTGCTCTGGAAGCCCATCCGCACCACTTCCTTGGACTTGATCTTCCGGGGGATGCTGAGGACTTTTTCCGCATCCAGCGGGATCATCTCCCCTTCCTCGTCCTCGCCGATGACCGGGAAAAAGTTGAGCAGATTCTGGATGTGTGCCTTGCGCTCCTCGGTGTCGCCCTTGCCGCTGGCGGTGTCCTGTGAAAGGTCGTTGGCGAACTGCTCGTAGATCAGCAGGGTGCGGGCAGGGTCAAAATCGAACACATAGGCGTTCTCTTTGCGGCGGAAGGTGCCGTTTTCGTGGAAAAGGCAGGGGTTCTGGGCACGGAACGCCGCCTGCATATACAGCGCCGGGCTTTTCAGGTTGGAGAGCATCAGCACCGCCGACCACTCCGGGATGGTGACACCGGTGGTAAGCTGCCCCACCGACAGGGTGATGGTCTTTTCGTGGTGGGCGATGGCGGCTTTTACCCGGTCAAAGCTCTTCTGGTTCTCGTCCGTGTCGTCCAGCTTGCCATCACCGGCGGCAAGGATCACCTCATAGTCCCGGAACACCGGGTGCGCCTGCAGCTTTTTTGCCAGCGCTCTGGCGCTGTCCACCCGGTTCAGCAGCCAGAAGGTGTGCTTCAGCTCTGCCCGCAGCTCCGGGGTGGAAAACGGAAACTTGTTCTGGGTGGTCATGGCATCCAGAAAGCGGTCTACCTCGGCTTCGTGCTCAAAGCTGCCGCTGGGCTTCACCTTAAAGAACTCGTTCAGGTCAAAGGCAAATTCCTGCGTTTCGCCGTCGATCTCAACGCCCTGCTGAATTTCGTCCCGGATGATCTCGGACATCTGGTAGGTGTAGAGGTTGAGCATGGGGAGGTTTGCGTAGGGGTTCTGCTGCCCCGGTTCGCCCTGCCAATTCCGCTTGGCTGCCTGCTCGTCGGCATAGGTCCAGTTGAAGATGGCATCCCCGGCAAACTTGTCGTTCGCCAGCGCCTTGAAGGGCGTGCCGGACAGATGCAGCGTAAAGCAGCGGTGGATGCGGTCAAAGGCAAGGTCGGTCTTGTAGGTATCCACGCCCTCGTGGGCTTCGTCGATGACCAGCACATCCCAGTTCAGCTCGGTCAGATGGCGCAGCTTGTCGTACTCGCCGCCGAAATACTTGGAGCCTTTCATGTCCTGCAGGCTGACGAACTCAATGCGCTTATACAGTTCCTCGCCCTGCGCGGCGGCATCCAGATAGCCCTGCTCGTCCAGCACATGGGGCTGCCCGGCAAGGGCATCCACATGGCTGACGAACAGATAGCCGGACTCCCTGCCCAGAAAGCGCACATAGTCGCTGTACCAGCTGTTGGCGATGGCAGGGCGGTTGGTGACGATAAGCACCGTCTGTGCATCGACCTGCTTGCAGAAGTCGTAAACGGAAAGGGTCTTGCCAAAGCGAGGCTTGGCGTTCCAGAGATATTCCCCGCCGGGGTGGCTCTGGTAATAGGTTTTAGTGTCGCGGACAGCCCTTGCCTGTTCTTCCCGCAGGGTGTAGGCGATGGCGGCATCCAGCTGCACCCTGCCCCGGTTCATGCGGAAATCCTGAAAATACCGCCGGGACTGCT
>CAKSWG010000052.1 GCA_934511465.1 uncultured Faecalibacterium sp.
AGTGGTTATAGGCGTGGTAGCTGTACACCGCCAGCATGGGGAAGATGCCCGCCAGCTGGATGCTCTGGCGCAGCACATTGGAAATTTCCAGATCACCGGCCTTGGGGTCGTAGGATGCCAGTGTGAGCACGCTGCGGGCCATGGAGTTCATGATATCGTGGCTGGGGGCCTTCATGATCACATCACGGGTAAAGTTGGTGGGCATGGTGCGGCACTCGCCCAGCACGCGGCAGAACTCGTCCAGCTTTTCCTGCGTGGGCAGCTCACCAAACAGTAGCAGATAGCCCGCTTCCTCAAAGGCAAAGCGGCTGCCGGACGACCCGCGGATCAGGTCTTTCACGTCGTAGCCGCGGTAGAGCAGCTGACCGTCGGCAGGCTTTTTCACCCCGTCCACATACTGGAAGGCGCGGATATCGGAGATATTGGTCAGACCCGCCAGCACGCCCTTGCCGTTTTCGTCGCGCAGACCCGCTTTAACGCCAAACTCCTTGTACAGATCCTTGCTGATGCGGTCGTGTTCGGCGCACAGCGGCTGCTGCTGGTCGAAGTATCCCATTACGTTCTGCAGATGATCCATTGATAGTTGCTCCTTTCCCATTGCCGTCAGCTTGCGCTCACTTGGCAGGCCATCAGGAAGCTTTCTCTGCGAACAGCCCGGGACTCCAGCCCCGCCCTGCTGCCTGCGGCAGCAGGGGCCCACCCCAGGACATTCGCTGGAGAAACTTCCTGCCGACCTGCCCGAAAAAACCGTATTGATTCGGGACGGCATTCACTTACATTCAGAATACTCTTTCAGATTACAAAAAGGATATTTCGGTGTCAAGGTACTGTTTGTAAATAAAAAAAGAACAAAATCGGAAAGCTGCCGGGTGCGCATTTGCCCTTTAGCGCAGGGGCAGTTTTTGAGACGGTAACGCACAAATAAGGCATCTTCCAGCCGGATCTCAGGGGACTGGCAACAAATAAAGCCACGACGAAACCGCATTTGTAAACGGTTCATCGTGGCTTTTTGTCATATCGGAGTGGCGAGACTCGAACTCGCGGCCTCCTGCTCCCAAAGCACCCATTTCATGGGGCCCATGTGCGCGCACTAGCGATTTATCGTTGTTTATTTTGATTGATGCTTGGATATTTTTTCTTTCCCGAAGCAATATTTGCACGCTTTTTGCATCTAAAAAATCAATTTGGCGGGTTATCCATAGATGAAATTTCTCTCTTCTGATAGACTGTTCTCAGGACATTCCACGGAAGGAGAACCGATCACCGGATGAAGCAAGAAAATACGGATGGACTGAAAGAACGCAAAGACAAAAACGGCAAATCTATTGGGTTACAGCTGCGAATCACAGTAGGCACTAGGGGAAATTATATCTGGCTGACTAAGAGCATCCGCTATAACCCGGAGCTGAAGCCGTCCCAAGCTCGCATTGAAGCACGCGCAGCACTTGACCATTGGGCTAACGAAGAACGCAAAGCATACGAAAATTACATCATCCTGCGTCAATCCGGGCAGCTACCGGTGGATGAATTCCATGATTACCGTCTCTATCGTTCCAATCAAGAGCAGCGCCAACAAAATCAAGCCGAGGACAAATCCGCAAAAAACATCACATTTGAAGCATTTGTTCAAGAGCACTGGCTCCCCGACCATGTTCACGACGGAAAGCACAAACCCTCTACCATCACAGAGTATGAGTACAATGCAGTCCATTTGATCGGCTATTTTGGTTCGATACGAATGAATTCAATCAGGGCAGAAACCATTAAACGATACATCAACAGACTGCAAGTGGAAAAGTATGAAGATGGAACGAAGGTGCTTTCAGATTCGACAAAGTTTCAGCGGTTCAAAGCTCTGCGTAACATCCTGCGGTATGCCTATCAGATGGACTACCTTACAGCAAATCCTCTGGACAAAATACCCTCATCACAGTTTCCACACAAACCACATGCAAAACTTCGAGAAGGAAAAGATTTTATGAACAAAGAACAGGTACGGCAGTATATCCAATGTCTCAATGAGGAACCACTTTTCTATCGAACGATGGTCAATCTGATGATTTTTACCGGACTCCGCCGGGGAGAAGTAGTTGGTTTACAATGGGGTGACATCGACCTTGAGCAGAGAACATTACAGGTCGTTCGCAATGTAATTCGAGACACTAAGAGCGAGGCAGGAATCTACATTGGCGCCCCAAAAACAGAGGATGGAGCGCGGTCGATTGCGTTATCTTCCTATTTGATTGAAATGTTGAAACACTGGAAAGAAGAACAGACCTCCCAGCGGGGCGTTTTATTGCCAACAGCCTATGTGTTCTCCAATGCAGAAGACCTTTATTGGCCATTATATCCAACAACAGTGACAGCATGGGTCCATAATTTTGCTGTAAAACACGGCCTGCCCAAGGTATCACCGCATGACTTACGGCACACAGCTGCCACATTAGCTTTACAGAGTGGTGCAAATCTCAAAACAGTGCAGGATATGTTAGGCCATGCAGATTTCAAAACGACAGCAACCTACTACACTGGTATCACCGAAGAGACTCGCCATGAAACAGCGGCAGCAGTGGAAGCATTAGTGTTTGGTGCTTAATTTTGTGAAGTGCACTATAACCTTTTATCCTATGACACAGTTCCATGCTGATTATATAGGAACACGCACTTTATCGCCTGAATGAAACAGCCAAAAATCCCGGCCAATAGTCCAAGATTCTCTAGGATTCATGACACTTTTCCACATCGAGTGACCGATAATTTCCCCGGTTGAAAACACTGTGGAAAGATGTTGAAAACATATTCTTTCTGGCAATTCTTTTGGTCTGGGGAGAACAAACGACTCGCTCTCTGCCCTGAAATAAAGGGCGGGGAGCTTTTTTATTCCACCCCCAGAGCCGTGATTTCCGCTGTGGCCTGTTCCTGATCCATCCGGTGCTTGACAGCTTCATAGACATAGGCATTGACGCTTTGCTTTGCCCGTTTTGCGGCCTGCTGAATCAGTTCTTTTTCGCCTTTGGGGACAGACAGTTCTAAACGATCATAGTTGTTTTTGACGTATTTGTGGACTGCCCGTTGCTGGGCCGCACTGATTTTTGCCATGGTTTGTTCGCCTCCTGTACAATTATAATCTGTATTATAGCACAGCGTGTCTATTCTCGTGAATATACGTTTTAACTATATTTTCATGTTTTTTCTTGTGCAATATTCCATCTTGATATATTCACGGGAATAGTCTATACTCATGTCATCGGGAACACCGGTTCTCAATGGTCCGAACATCAACCGCACAAACAGAAAGGAATATCCCCATGAGCATTAACGTTTTATTGACACTTGTGGAGCAGTACAAAGAAGCTGCCCAGCTGATTGAAGCAGCGCAGGCCGAACAGGAATCACTCAAAGCCCAAATCAAGGAAGCACTTGCAGAGCGCTCCACCAGTTACTTGGAAATTGGATGTCACAAGGTCCGTCTGTCCGACTTTTCCAGCACGCGACTGGACAGCAAAGCTATCAAGGCCGTTGCGCCCGATTTGTATGAGAAGTACAGCAAAACCATTACTGGCACCCGCCTGTCCATTAACTAAGAAAAGCCCCATACAGCGCCCACCGTCCAAAGTCAGCGTTGTACAGAGCCTCTAACAAGCCCGCCGGGGCGGGATGCATCTTTAGTATACCTGTCCCGGCCTTTTTTATCAAGAGAAAGGTTGTTCACCATGAAAAGCACCATCAAGACCAGCCGCACCGCAGGCCAGCTCGAAAAAATGTTCCGAGAGCTCAACAAGCATTACTACAACAGCGAATTGCCGGAGCCTATCATCACACTGAAAAAGACCCCCTCTGCCTATGGTCACATCACCACGGTCAAAACTTGGACTGTCAGCACCGAACAGAGCACAGAGCAGCGGTACGAGATCAATATTTCCACCGCAACACTGGACCGCCCCATTGAGAACACTACGGCCACACTGCTGCACGAAATGGCGCACCTCTACAATCTGGTTCACGGTATCCGCGATACATCCAGCCAGAGCGGAGCATATCACAACAAGCGCTTTAAGGCCACCGCAGAGGCTCATGGCTTAGTAATTGACCATCATGAGAAATACGGTTGGACCATTACAAGCCCGTCCGAAGAGCTGTTGGACTTCATCATCTTCATGGGCTGGCAGGATATCCAGATGACAGAGGGCTTAACGTGGGCAGATATGTGTGGCACTGGTACGGCCAGCAAAGGACCGGGCAACAGTCAGACAGGAGCCCCCAAACCACCCAAGGCCAAGAGCAGCACCCGGCGGTGGATATGCCCGAAGTGCGGGACCATCATTCGCAGTACCAAGGATGTACGAGTCATCTGTGCAGACTGTATGGAGCTGTTCGTAAAGGCCGACTAAGTATCCCAGAGACAGAGAGGCACGGGACGAGTGAGAGTAGTCCGCTTTGTGAGTGCACATACAAAGAGGAGCGATATCATGGAAACCATCAACACTAGAATCATGTCATTGCGCAGGGATGCAGGCGTATCACAGCAGCAGTTAGCCGATGACCTTAACCTGTCCAGACGCGCGGTCAGCCTGTGGGAAACTGGCCGGAGAACACCCGATTTACAGTCGGCGCTTCTCTTGGCAGACTATTTTCATACAACGCTGGACCATCTAGTCAAGGGCAAGCACAGTTAAAAAGTAGAGTGTACCCTATCTTACATCCAGAACACCATCCGAATTCTAAAATTTAGGGTTGTTTTGCGTATTCTTTTCAATCATTCACGGCAAGTCTGACCCTATTTTATAATAGTCAGTGAGGTAACATCATGAGAGTTGCATACGTTCGCGTCAGCACCGAAGAACAGAACGAAGCCCGCCAGATCGAAGCAATCAAGACGCACAACATCGAAAAGTGGTTCACCGAAAAGATCAGCGGTAAGAGTATGGATAGGCCGCAACTTCAAGCCATGCTGGACTATGTACGAGAGGGTGATACGGTCTATATTCACGATTTCAGTCGTCTTGCACGCAGCACCAAAGACCTATTGGAGATCGTGGAGCATTTACAAAACAAAGGTGTGCATTTGGTCAGCAACAAGGAAAATCTTGACACCGGAACGCCTACCGGAAAGTTGATGCTCACTATGATTGCAGCTATCAACGAGTTTGAGCGGCAGAATCTGCTGGACCGTCAGCGAGAAGGTATCGCCATTGCCAAGCGGAACGGCGTGTACAAGGGCAGAAAGAAAGTTGCTGTGCCTGATAACTTTTCTGTCCTGTATGATCGGTACACCCGCCGGGAGATGAACAAAGGGCAGCTGGCCGAGACGCTGAATGTCACCCGACCGACCTTAGAGCGAATGATTCAGGAGTATCTGTCTGAAAAAGAGACCTGATTTTTAAAAGTGCACTTATAAATCCCGTTAATGGGACACCTTGCCTGTTATAATGCAGTCAATCCGAAAGACAAACCATAACAACACATTACAGGAGGAAAATACCATGTCGCGAAAACACGATCCTTTTATTGATTATGCCATGTACAGTTCCATTCAGAGTGACCGGGAGCACGGACGTCCTCTTGGCTGCGGGTGGTGTATGCTGCTTTTCGGCGGGCTTCTCATTCTGTACGTCCTTTGCTCGATTGTTTCTGTCTTTGTAAATTAAGGAAAAACCATTATAGCCAAAACCAAATATATATCCTCAAGCAAATATCAACCTACACCGGTGAGCCGCACATCCTCTATCAGAAAGAGTTTGAATCCCGTGAGCCTGCCAAACTGTACCGTAATAATATGAAGCCGATACTGGAAAAGATGCATGCTGATAATCCCGCCCTTCCGTATATAAAACATGTTATCGAAAAAGTCTAAGCTATCATACAAAAAAGCCCTGCCTCTTTTCAGAAGCAGAGCCTACATATCGTTCAGTGATTTTCTCTTAATCGGTCGGCCAGTTGAGCCAGAAGCGCAACATCCTCTTCGTTCAGTCCTGTTACATTGACTGTGCTGTGATTCTCTACACCAAGCAGATAGTCTGTTGATACAGAGAATAATTTTGCGAGGTCCACCAAGCTGGGTGGTGACGGCATCGAAAGGCCCTGTTCCCATGAATTGATGCCGTTTCTTGTCATATTCATCCTGCGAGCAAGTTCAGCCTGCGTCCACCCGCGCGCTTCTCGCAAAGCCTTGATACGTTCTGCTGTCATTACACCGCCCCCTCCCATGTCAAGTATAGCCGCCTTTTTGGGCTAGTCTTTATCATTTTGGCTCTATTACTTGACAACTTGATAAAGGAGTGGTACTTTCAAAGCAGAAAACCAGTAAATACGTCAAATACGCTTCCAAGACAATCATTCCAAAACACATAATAATCAAGGAGGAAAACATCATGAGTGGAGCTGCTTCGTTCGTTTTAGGTCTGTTGGGTTTGGGTGCCAGTGCGGGTATCAATGCCGGCCAATCCATCAAACAGAAGAAAGCCGTACATAAAGCTGTTGAAGAGATGGGATATGTCGGTACACCAGACGTGCTGCGGATGCGAGAGCGTGTTCGTAAAGAGTGGTGGGATATGTGCAGCAACCATTATAATGCTTGTAAAAAATGCAAACTGGATTATGGCGACCCTTGGAAAACTCCGATGTGTTACCTGACCAAGCGTTGGTTCATCGCTCACCTTAATGAAAAGGGTATCCTGTACGATGATGTGGTTGTGAATGACGTGACGGGAGTTACTTATTATCTACATCAGAACGAGATTTCGCGGAAGTGGATGCAGAAGCTGAAATAATGTTTGAACGAAAAGAGGGATGTGTCATGGCTAATAGGCATTATACTGGAACCAACACACCACAAATCAAACAGCTATACCCTGAATGGCTCTATCCTGATTGGATGCCTTGGTGGGAATATCGCGAGTACAAAGCCGCAAAATTTAATGAACTTCAAGAAGAAAAAGCAAGTGCCCACCGACAAAAGGTAGAACGTGACCAGAAAGCCGCACGGCACAAAGCTTTTGAAGAAAACGCCAAGAAGCATAACATTCCCGTCCCTAAAAAGAAGAAAGTGCCATGGGAGGACTAACGACTCCATTCCAGCGCAGGAGGTAAATTTATGGCTGAAAATAAATTCGTAGTTAAAACTATCAGTTGCCTTAGAGACGAACCGAAAGTCTTAACGACAACCGATTTTGCTACGAAGAAAGAAGCAGAAGAGTTTCGTGATTTGACTTTGTATGCTATGAAGCTGAATTACGGTGAAAACCAGACCGCAATTAAGGTCGAATTAGAAGAACTCTAACCCTGCACGTCCCGGGCATGACACAAAACCGCCCAGAGAAAAGGCCCTGCCGCTCGATTATGAGTAGCAGGGCTTTTATGAGTTCACTTACAAAAAAAGTATCTTGGTTCTGCGCCTCCGCTAGCGCTCCGTTGCCTCTCACAGCTCCAACATCCGTCGCGTTGCTTTGGCTGTTACAGCTGTTCGATGCGCTCATCAACCATCTTCACCGTGGCTTCCAAGTGTCCTTTTCAGCCACAGTAAAAATGCTTGATGCCCGCAGAAAAATAAAGCGGCGTTTTTTCGTGTTTTTCATATAGAAGCACACACTTTTTTGCCGATTATAGTTCTTTGAATGTATAGTATTGGATTTCGCCTTTCTGGTGCTTTCGCTCGCCATGCTTGACGATTTGGACGTTATACCGTTCCAGTTCCTCTTTGACAGCTGTCATAGTAGCACCCTCGGACTTCGCTCGACCGGACTTTGCCCCAAGCTGTGCCAGCATGGTTACATTTTGGCGAATTTCCTTTTTCGTCATAGGCTGACCCATGTGTTCCGCGATATAGGCTACCAAATCAGTCATTAGGTAGGTTTGGGTCCTACGGTATAGATAAGGGTCAATAAGCTCGATTAGAACACGCCGATAACCACAAGCATACATAGACCACAGAACATCTCGCTGATAGTCGTATAATGCCCACTTCATTTGGTTGAGGTGATAAGCTTGTTCTTTATGGTCAAACTTGACAACAGAGGCTTTCCCGATTCGGTCGTCTGCGTCATAGCGGTTGCGGAAGTACTCCCATGCGGCACCACCTTTTTGATAACAGAATCCCGGGTCCCATTTGTCGTTGACCATTAGGTAGAGCTGGCGAAGCTCTTCTCTGCATTTTGCTCTTAGATACAGTTTGCAGGTATCGTCTGCGTCGAGTGGACGTTTCCGACCAATTTCCTGTATCACTTCTATCGGGTCCCATTGCTCAATGATAAGGTGTTTTAAGGCGCGGTCCTTAATATCGACACCATTATAGAGAGCGGTAGTTGTGAACAGAATCCGTTTCCGAAGCGTTCCGTCTGGGTTGATGCAGTCTTCCAGCGCATCTATTGGGCCGTCTTTGTGGTGCTTAGAGCAGTAGTAGCTGGCGGAATCACCGTACTTCTTTTTCATCTCTTCCAAGGTGTCGCGCTTAGTGACGAACACCACAGCCTTTTCATCCGCCGGGAGATGGTCCAGAATATCCTGTCGCTCTGCATCACGATAGAAGAAATAGACCTGTGATATGTGGTCATAATTCTTCGGAATGTAGTAGTAGCGTTCAGGCAGAATAGAACCGTCTTCATCCCACCGGTCAAAAAGCAGGCGTCCGGTTGCGCTCATATAGATGACAACCTTTTCAGGCACAAGCCGCTCGATGCACTGGAAGGAAAGCTCTGTGGTGTGGTTGAAGCCCGAATCGGCGACGAAGTAGTGTGCTTCATCACAGACAATATAGGTATAGGAATCCAGCCACTTCTTGACCCATTCGGGCTTTCGCTGCTGCCAATATTCAATTTTTTGATAGGTCCAGACGCGGGTGAAACGAGAGTTAGAAGCGTTTAGCTCTATTCCATCCAAATCGTCAAGACTATCGTATTGGGTGAGGTCGATTCCAACTCCACTCTCAATAATGTTTCGGATGCTCTGGGACTTGAGTGAGACACGATTGCAGAGAAGCAGAATTTTTATAAGCCGCCCCTCTTTTTTGCTCCGCTCCAAAGCCCACGGCAAAAGCTGGTTGATGATAAAGCTGGTCTTTCCGGTGCCTGTTCCGGCATCGAAGACGACACGGCCATTCTTCCAGCTCTTGAAGGCATCCCCGACCAAACCAGAGATGAAGGGACGTTCGTTCTAAGATTTTTTCAGTCGCATAATAACTTCTCCTATATAATAAATAGTGTGACAGTGGCGCACAGGTTGAGATGTACCCAGCGGCACTGGGTGTTTTTTAGCACCAACAAAATTGGAAGTGGTATGTCAACGATGGCAAGCGCACAACCTTTTGTAGTGCAGATTTAATATACCACGTTGTGTGGAAATTGTCAAGGACTGGCAATGAACCGTTGCGGCGTGGTTGCACATTTTTTGCACACTTTCAAGAATCGCCCGTCAATTTCGCCAATAAAACAAAAAGCACGCCAATTCTTAACGAAATGACGTGCATTTTCATATCGGAGTGGCGAGACTCGAACTCGCGGCCTCCTGCTCCCAAAGCAGGCGCGCTACCAACTGCGCAACACC
>CAKSWG010000053.1 GCA_934511465.1 uncultured Faecalibacterium sp.
TTGGTGTTCTGGGAGTAATCGCCGGTGGACAGGATCACGCCCTTGGCGGCGTTGCACTTGATGTACTCGCCGGTGGCAGCATCGCGGGCGTACAGGCCCACGCAGCGGCCATTGTCCATGATGAGCTTTTCCACAAAGCAGCCGTAGAAGGTATCCACATTGCCGGTGTCAACGGCCTTCTGCATGTTGGCGTTGACGGTGACGGACTGGTTGGGCAGGAATTCCACAGAGGTGGGGTAGCAGGGGAAGCGCTCCTGCTTCCAGTCGTAGTTCTCGGGCAGCGGATAGAAAATGGGGATCAGGAAGTTGTTTGCGTTTTCATCGGGGATGGCGCTGCGGGTGGTCTCGGCGTAGTACAGCTCCGGGTTTGCTTCCACCCACCAGTCAAAAGTCTCGCCGATGTTGTGGGCCCACTTGCTCATGATGGAGCGCTTGCAGCGGTAGGTGCTTTCCACCATGTGAGAATCCACGATCTCGTCGATCTGCTCACGGGTCCAGGTGTTGCGACCCCACTTGGCCTGCACATTGCCGTTGATCACGGCATACTCGCCGCTGCGGCACTGGGGGCCGTCAGCCTTTTCAAAGGCGGCTACCTTGCCGCCGTCCTCGGCGAT
Source organism: uncultured Faecalibacterium sp. (assembly GCA_934511465.1). Lineage (GTDB taxonomy): Bacteria > Bacillota > Clostridia > Oscillospirales > Ruminococcaceae > Faecalibacterium. The sequence goes on from CAKSWG010000053.1 coordinate 615, forward strand.
GCTGCGCACGGCTGCCACACCGGCAATGCCGCAGCCCACCACGGCCACATCTACGTCCACGGTCTTGGTGACCTTGCTCTCGTCGATCTCCGGCTCGGTGCCCAGCCAGTCCTCATCGGAGGAAGCGGCGGAGCTGTCGGCACCGTCGGCCTTGACGCCCATGGCCTGCTCGATGCAGCTGGCAGCGGCCTTCTTGACGGCATTGGTGGTGACGGTAGCGCCGGAGATGTTGTCGATCTCGGTGCCCTGTGCGGCCATGATGGCCTCCTGCAAGGTGGGTGCAGCCACGCCGCCGATGCTCTCGGTCTCGTTGGAAGCATCGATGACCACCTCGGTGATGGCGGTCTCGCTGAAGGTCATGGTCACCTTCACCTCACCGATGCCAGTGGCAGTGCCGGTGTAGGTGCCGGGGGTGTAGATGGCATCACCGGATGCGGCGGTGCTGGAAGAAGCTGCGGAGTTGCAGGCAGCCAGTGCACCGGCGGTCACGCCGCTCATGGCGGCAGCGGCGGCGACCTTCAAAAAGCCTTTGCGGGAGATCTTTTCCATGTTGGTTTCCTCTTTCTTCTCATCATTTTCTCTTCGTTTCAGCGGGAGTTTTTTCCCGCGCTGTACTTAGTATAAAATATAACGAAGTAAAAGGGAAACAAAAAAATTTTGCCATGCCAATAAAAAGTGTTTATAACTGTCTCCCGCCATGCTATACTGAGAGCAGAGGGATCTTCCCCTGCACAGAAAGGAGCTTTTTCGGATGAACGACCACCAGCTGCTGTGTTTTCTCACCGTGAGCCGGACCCTGAATTTCACCACAGCCGCCCGGGAGCTGTACTGCACCCAGCCCGCCCTCAGCTACCAGATCCGCAGCTTGGAAAAGGAGCTGGATCTGGCCCTGTTCGAGCGCAGCACCACCCGCGTGGCGCTGACCGAAGCAGGCCGGGCCTTTGTGCCCCACGCCGAGGAGCTTTACTGCCGCATCCTGAACGCCCGCACCGCTTTAAAAGGCTTTGCTCAGCGCCATACGCTGACCCTGCGCCTGCCGCCGGTGCTCTTACAGCGGGACCCCATTTACCCCATCCTGATGGCGCGGCTGCACGCGGCGCTGCCGGGGTATGAGTTTACGGTGGATACCCGGCCTGTGCCCCGCAACCCCCACGAGATGCTGTGCATGGAAGCGGACGCGGCGCTGTACCTGCCTTTTGGGCCGCTGCCGCCGGAGGTGGAGCGCACGGCTATGGTGCACAACACCTTTTATCTGATCGTCTCGCCGGAGCATCCGTTCACCGGCCGCAGCGCGCTGGAGCTGGCCGACCTTGCCGGGCAGCAGCTGTTCTACGAGCCGCTGTATCAGGACATGGTGGATTATGCCGGTGCGCAGCCCGGCTGGCTGTTTTCCACGTCCGCCTTCCGCATGGTGGAAAACTACGAGTGCGTTTACAACGATCTTTTGGCCGGGCGCGGCATGTTTTTGTGCCCCATGAAGTACCCGGCTTTTCCGGCGGCATGGTATGTGCCGCTGCACCTGCCTTTGCCGGACACCTGCCTGCTGACGCTGCGGGACGATCCGCGGCCCGAGATCGCGCAGCTGCGGAAAGCGTTTGCAGATGTCTACGCCAACCGGAAAAAACTGCTGGGCGAAGAATAAACACAAAAGCTGCTGTGTCCTGACCGGATGCAGCAGCTTTGATTTTGAGAGCAGTTTGCTTACTTATTCAGCATTTCATGGGCAGTCTTGCAGATGGTGGCGGCGTCCAGACCATACTCACGCAGCAGGTCCCATGCGGGGCCGGAGCAGCCGAACTTGTCCTGCACGCCCACGCGGCGCACGGGGGTGGGCAGCTTTTCGGAGAGGACGGCGCACACGGCTTCGCCCAGACCGCCGATGACGTTGTGCTCCTCGGCGGTGATGATCTTGCCGCACTCCTTTGCAGCCTTGAGGACGATCTCCTCATCCAGAGGCTTGATGGTGTGGATGTTGATGACCCGGGCGTGGATGCCCTCAGCGGCCAGCTGCTCCGCAGCCATGCGGGCTTCGTTGACCATCAGGCCGGTGGCGATGATGGCAATGTCGCTGCCCTCGGTGATCTGCTCGCCCTTGCCGATCTCAAAGTGATAGTTTTCGGCGTCGTGGAACACAGGAACGGCCAGACGGCCAAAGCGCAGATAGACGGGGCCTTCCATTTCGTAGGCGGCACGCACAGCGGCACGGGCCTCCACATCGTCTGCCGGGCAGATCACGGTCATGCCGGGGATGCTGCGCATGAGGGCAAAGTCCTCGCAGCACTGATGGGAAGCACCGTCCTCGCCCACCGAGATACCGCCGTGGGTGGCACCGATCTTCACGTTCAGGTGGGGGTAGCCGATGGAGTTGCGCACCTGCTCGAAGGCGCGGCCGGCGGCGAACATGGCAAAGCTGGAAACAAAGGGCACGTAGCCCATGGTGGACAGGCCTGCGGCCACGCCCATCATGTTGCCCTCGGCAATACCGCAGTCAAAGTGACGGTCCGGGTAAGCCTTGCGGAACATGCCGGTCTTGGTGGCAGCGGCAAGGTCTGCGTCCAGCACCACCAGATCCTCGTGGCCCTCTGCGGCCAGCTCCTTCAGGGTGTTGCCGTAGCTTTCACGGGTAGCGATCTTCTTCACATCTGCCATCTTAGTTTTCCTCCTGCTCCAGCGCGGCGTATGCGGCGTTCAGTTCCTCAATTGCGATCTTGTACTCGTCATCGTTGGGGCCCTTGCCGTGCCAGTCCACAGAGTTGGTCATATAGGAAACGCCCTTGCCCTTTGTGGTGTCCATGATGATGCAGGTGGGCTTTACAGTCTCTGCATGGAACGCCTGCATGGCGGCTTCGATCTGGTCGTAGTCGTGGCCGTCGATGGTGATGACATTGAAGTTGAAGGCCTTCAGCTTCTCTTCCAGCGGAGCGCTGTTCATCACGGTCTCGGTGGTGCCGTCGATCTGCAGATGGTTGCGGTCCAGCACAACGCACAGGTTGGAAAGGCCGTAGTGTGCGGCAAACATGAAGGCTTCCCAGCACTCGCCCTCTTCCACCTCGCCGTCGCCCACGATGGTGTAGACGTTGATGGGCTTGCCGGCGTGCTTGGCACCCAGTGCCATGCCGCAGGCGGCAGAGATGCCCTGACCCAGACTGCCGGTGGACATATCCACGCCCGGGGTCTCGTTCATGTTGGGGTGGCCCTGCAGATAGCTGCCGATCTTACGCAGGGTCTTGAGGTCTTCCACCGGGAAATAGCCGCGCTCTGCCAGCGCTGCATACAGTGCCGGTGCAGCATGGCCCTTGGACAGCACCAGACGGTCGCGGTCGGCCATCTTGGGGTCCTTCGGGTCAATGTTCATTTCCACGAAATAGAGGTAGCTCAGCAGCTCGGCGATATCCAGACTGCCGCCCGGATGGCCGCACTTTGCGCTGTGCGTGCCCTCGATCACGCCCATGCGGATGTGGCAGGCGTGCTTGGCCAGAGTAAGTTTTTCTGCATTTGTCATGATGGTCCTCCCGTATGAACCTCAGATTTGCACATGTTCAAAAAAGCCTTTCGTCAGCGCCGGTGCAGTCCTGCTGCCCGCAGCGCGCTCTTTTTCAAGTTTATATTAGCTATTCTATGCAAAAAGGTCAAGCATCTTCATGCAAAATGTACACACGCGGGGAAATATCCATGGAAATTTGCCGCTTTTTGGTCAAATTGCAGGCTTTTTGCCGCGTCTTGACAAGGCAGGCGGTATCTGCTATATTTTTCACAGATTCCCGGCAGGAAGCCGGGTATACGGGCAGAAGCCCGTTTTCTCCATGTCATGGAGATTTTTGTCCGCTTTCAGAGCAGGACCGTTTGCCTTTTCTTATTTTTACAGACGCCACGAAGGGGTCTGCTTTTGGTGCGAATGCCAGAAGCAGGCCCCTTTTTTGTCTGGCAAGGGAGGATCCTTATGAAAACCAAAACCAATTCTGCCACCCGCAGCATCGTGCTGGCGGCACTGTTTCTGGCACTGGCCTTTGTGCTGCCCATGGTCACAGGCCATGTGCCGCAGGTGGGCAACATGCTGTGCCCGATGCACTTTCCCATTTTGCTGTGCGGCTTTGTGCTGGGCGGCCCATGGGGCCTTGCGGTGGGCTTTGTGGCGCCGCTGGTGCGCTCGGTGCTGTTCGGTATGCCGCCCATGTTCCCCATCGCCATTGCCATGGCCTTTGAGCTGGCCGCCTACGGCCTTGTGTCCGGCGTGCTCTGGCACAAGGTGAAGCACACCGTACCCATGATATACGCTTCTCTTGTCACCGCCATGGTGGCAGGCCGTTTGGTCTGGGGTGCGGTACGCTTTGTGCTGGCCGGCCTGACCGGTTCCAGCTTCCCGTTCAGCGCATTTTTGTCCGGTGCGCTGCTCACCGCCGTGCCGGGCATCGCGGCACAGCTGGTGCTCATCCCGCTGATTTTGGTGGCTTTGCAGAAGGCAAAGTTTATTGATTGACTTACTATTTAGAATGCCCTCCGCTTTGCTCTGGGCATAAACAGCGGAAATTTTATTTTTATTATTACAGAACAGCAGCGGCTGCGGCCGCTGCTGTTCTGTTTTTTCACGGGAGGGGCCGTAATTTTAAGTTTGTTCTATAAAAAACGAACCAGCAAAGTCCGTAAGCTTTGCTGGTTCGCAATTCAAAAACAAGTTTTCAGTTCTTCTTGCCGGTCAGGAACTCCGGCAGGGGCTTGCCCTCCTTGCGCCACTGATGATACTCAGCGGTGGCGGCGAACTCTACGTCACCGGCGGAGTTCAGGGCAGTCTCCACGGAGTCCTGCACCACACCGATGATGAAGCCGACGCCCACCATCTGCATGGCAACGTCGTTGGAGATGCCGAACAGGGAGCAGGCCATGGGGATCAGCAGCAGGGAGCCGCCGGCCACGCCGGAAGCGCCGCAGGCACCCAGAGCGCTCATGGCGCTCAGCACGATGGCTGCGGGCAGGGACACCTGAATGCCCAAGGTGTTGGCAGCCGCCAGCGTCATGATGGTGATGGTGATGGCCGCACCGTCCATGTTGATGGTGGCACCCAGCGGGATGGACACGGAATACATGTCCTTATCCAGACCCAGCTTTTCGCACAGAGCCATGTTCACGGGGATGTTGGCGGCGGAGCTGCGGGTGAAGAAGGCGGTCAGGCCGGACTCACGCAGGCAGCGGAACACCAGCGGATAGGGGTTGCAGCCCAGATAGAGGAACATGATGAGGGGGGAGACGATGAGGGCCATGAACAGCATGGTGCCCACCAGCAGGGCCAGCAGCTTGCCGTACTGGGTAAAGATGGCAAGGCCGTTGCCGGAAACGTTGGTGTAGACCAGACCCATGATGCCGAAGGGCGCCAGATTGATGATCCAGCGCACGATCTGGGAGACCGCATCGGCGGTGTTTGCCATAAAGGTCTTGGTGGTGTCAGAGCCGATCTTCTTCATGGCCACGCCGAACATGCAGGCCCAGAACAGGATGCCGATGTAGTTGCCGCTCATGATGGCGCTGACGGGGTTTGCCACAAAGTTCGTCAGCAGGGTGCCCATCACTTCGCCCAGACCCTGCGGCACCACGTCCGACTGGGCAGCGTCTGCCAGCACGACCGTGACCGGGAACAGAAAGCTGGTAACAACGGCGATGGCCGCAGCCAGAAAGGTGGTGAGCATATACAGCCAGACCACCGTGCCAAAGCGGCGGTCCAGCTTGGAAGAACCCTGTGCCAGTGCGCTTGCCACGATCACGAACACCAGCACCGGGGCAATGCCCTTCAGTGCACCAACGAACAGGCTGCCCAGTTCGCCCACCCATGCGGCACCGGGGGCCGCCAGCGCCAGCACAGCGCCGACCACCAGACCGATCAGGATGCGGATGATGAGGCTGATGCCGTTGTAACGTGCAACCGCCTTGTTCAACGTTTTCATATAGACACTCCTCTTTCCTATTGTACGCCAACCGCGCACATTTTCCTGTCTCTTACACAAAGACAAGTGTTATTATAGCACACACGGCAAAGAAATGAAAGCGTTTTCAGACATTTTTCGTTCACAAATTTGCATTCCGGTCTGTTTCCATAGGGTCTTTCCGGTTATCTGTATTTGTAACAAGGACAGTTTCGCTTTTCCGAAAAAATAAAACCGGAACGGCTTTGACCGCTCCGGCTTTTCAAAATAAAAATTTCAGCCCACATACCCATCGGTCGCGCTGATGATGTTGGCATTGCCCTCAAGGCTTTCGTACACATTCACCACCGCATAATGCATCTCCGCACCCGGGTAAACCGTGGTTGCTTCGCACAGGATGCAGTAGTTCGTGCCCGCCACGGTCTGGGTGCTCAGCAGAGCCACTGGCATGCAAACCGAAACGGTCTTTTTCATTGCTCGTTCTCCTTCTTTATCGTATATATCTCTCCGGGATGTGTGCCCTGTTCGGGTCGTTTCACGTGGGATACGAGGGAGCACCCGCACAAATTGCAGGTTTTGAAAAATTTTCCAAAAAATTGCGCACCGGCCTGTTTCCAAAGCCGATGCGCAGAGCGATTTGGTTTTTTATGCTTCCAGCGGCCGGGTGGGTGCCAGCTTCTGGTAGGCAAAGCGCGGCGAGCCGTCCTGCACATGGATGACGCCGCAGCGGGTAAAGCCGTTCTTTTCCAGCAGATGCTGCATGATCTTGTTGTCGGCATGGGTATCGGCGCGCAGGCTCTGGCAGTGCTCCATGCTCCAGTCCAGCACAGCGGACGCCACGCCCTTGTGCCGGCCAGCCGATGCCAGACGGTGCACCGTGCCATAGGGCAGGGTGTCGTTGAGCCACTGGCCGTCCTCAACGACGGCGTAGGTGGGGTCTGCCCCCAGAATAAAGGCAAACACGGCCTCGATCTGGCCGTTGACCACATAGAGGAACAGCCGGTTCGAGTCGATATCCTCTTCCAGCAGCTCCTGCGGCGGGAAATCATCCCCCCACTGGGTCGGGTTGCCCGATGCTTTCATGACTGCACGTGCATGGGCGTAGATCTTCAGGATCTGGGGCAGATCCCCTCTCACTGCTCCACGAAACATTCCATTCCACCTCGTTTTCCGCGCTGCGCCCTGCCGGCACAGCGCCTTGAGAATTGTTCCTATTGTACTACAATTTACCATAAAAATCCAGTTTTTTGGAGAACAGCTGCACAAAACGGGCTTTTGCAGCGCTCAAACGCCGCCAAAGGCGCTGTTTTGGCGCAAAAAAAGAAGCCCGGAAGCATCGACAGACGTTTCCGGGCCTCAAGCGCTGTTTCCTGCGGCAGTTCATGCACTCGCGCGGCCATGGCCGCTGCGCACCAGCCGGTATTCCCGGGGGCTCAGGCCGTAGCGCTCGTGGAACAGGCGGTAGAAATAGCTGGTGTTCTCGTAGCCCACCAGCGAGATGATCTGCTGGATGTTCATATCGCTGCGGCGCAGCAGGCGTGCCGCCGTTTCCATACGGTGTTTTTGCAGCAGCTCTTTATAGGTGCGGCCCGTCTCGGCGCGCACGCACTCGCTGACGTATGCCAGCGAGACGCCGTACTCCCGCGCCACGTTGGAAAGGCTGGCTTCGCGGTAGTTCTGGGTGATCTCTTTCCATGCAGCCTGCACCAGCGCTTCCCGGCTGACCGTTTCGCCGCGCGCTTCCGGCAGAGAATTTTTGATCGGTTCCATATTGTTTTCCTCCGTAAAGGGTGCGGCGGGCGGGGACTGGGGGATGTCGGACGCCCGCCGCACAGATCTCACAGGCCCTTTGCGGGCCCTTACACCCCAGATACGAACCGGCCCAACGGAATATTGCAGAAAAGCTAAAATTTTTTTGTTATTTGCCGTCCACGAGTGCCGTCCCACCGAAAAAGGCCGCTTCCGCCAAAGCAGAAACGGCCTTTTTCAGGAGAAATAAAGAAAACACGAGCCCTTAAAAGGGAAAGGGAAATGCAATTATTGTCAGCGTCCTCGCCCTCTCCGTCAGCTCATTTCATTCGCTGCCACCTCGTTCCCCTTTCTGTCGCTTACGCGACATCTTCCCCCGGCCGGGGGAAGTCTATCAAAGGGAGAGGCTTTGGCAGTACACGCAAAGTTCACGGTTTTGCCAAGGAGACTGAGAGGGCGAGCCCGTTTATCTCAGAACATGCTCTCGTCCTTATAGCGGCCGGTGCGCACGAACTGCACCCACTCGGCCACATTCACGGCGTGGTCG
>CAKSWG010000054.1 GCA_934511465.1 uncultured Faecalibacterium sp.
CGCAGGGTCTCGCCGGGGGCGGGCTGCGCCGTCTTGGCAATGGAGAGGGTCACGTCCGGCTTGAGGGCCAGCAGACGACCATCCAGATCGGTGAAGGTGATGACCTGCTCGGACGAGAGGAAGCTGCGGTTTTCCTGATACAGGCCGTACTCCTCAAAGCGGCCCATGTGGTACTTGCGGCAGCCAGCCGCTTCGTACAGCGCGCGCAGCGCAAAGGAGGCGCGCTCCTTGGGCTGCAAGTTTGCAAGGCTGAATTCCATTGTCGGTTCCCCCGTTTCTTACACACATTGGTGTTGGCCGGCACTCGCAGGCCCTTCCGGCACTTTTCCACTCTTCTATCAGGTCCGGGCCCCACTGCCCGGCACTTTGCACCTTTGGCGCGGAACGCTCCGCGCATGTTTGTTTTTTGGTCCCATTGTTATTTTACTTTATCTTGGTAAAGTTGTAAAGTAGGAAAGTGACAGTGTTTCCCCTTTTATCCTACGATTTTTCTGTGCGTTTGTACAGAGAGCGGCTTTTCCACAGTTTCTTTTTGTCTTCCCGTCGCATACAAAGTCTCCAATGCCCGCCAGACAGCAAAAGCCGGAGCGGCATTACACCGCTCCGGCTTTTGCTGCCAGATGGAGAGAGATGGTCAGAGAAGGCCTCCAATCGTGTTACAATTCACTGCCGTTGGTCGCGATCACATTTTTATACCAGTAGAAGCTGTCCTTCCGGATGCGCTCCAGCGTGCCGCTGCCCGCGTTGTCCTTATCCACATAGATAAAGCCATAGCGCTTCTCCACTTCGCCGGTCGAAACGCTCACCAGATCCATTGCGCTCCAAGGTGTGTAGCCGATCAGCTCCACACCGTCATCGATGGCAAGGCGCATCTGCTCGATGTGTTCCCGCAGGTACTGGATTCTGTAATCGTCATGCACCCGGCCATCCTGCAGGGTATCGCGGGCGCCCATGCCGTTTTCGGTGATCATAATGGGCAGGCCGTAACGGTCGTAGACATGGTTCAGCGTGTAGCGCAGACCCACCGGGTCAATCTGCCAGTTCCATTCGGTCGCTTTGAGGTAGGGGTTCTTTGCGCCGCCCATGATGTTGCCGGATACCTGCGCTGCGTCCTTCTGTGCGGTCACGCAGTTGGTCATATAATAGCTAAACGAATAGAAATCCACTGTACCGCGGCGCAGCAGTTCTTCGTCGCCCGGCTCCACATCAAAGTGGATGTGATTACGCTCAAAGTACCGTTTTGCATAGTAAGGGTACACGCCCTTGCACTGCACGTCGCCGGACATGCAGTTGCGCAGCTGATCCTCCTGCTGGGTCAGCAGAACATCCTCCGGGCGGCAGGTGAGCGGATAAACTGTGATGTGGCAGATCATGGTGCCAAAGCGGAACTCCGGGTTGATTTTCCGGCCCAGCAGCACAGCCTTTGCGCTGGCAACGAACTGGTTGTGCAGGGCTGCGTAGCGCTTATCCGGGTCGTCCACCTGATGGCTGAAATCTTCCGTACCGTGGTTCAGGATGCCGCCATGGTTCCAGTTGCCCACTGCCGTGGTCAAGTCGTTGATCTCGTTGAAGGGGATCCAGTATTTTACCACATCTTTATAGCGGCGGAACAGCACCTCCGCAAAGCGCAGATAGCAGTCGATGCTGCGGCGGTCCACCCAGCCGCCCATCGCAGTGACCATGTTCAGCGGCATCTCATTGTGATACAGGGTGACCAACGGCTCAATGCCGTATTTTTTCAGCTCTGCAAATACCTTATCGTAAAACTGCAGACCCGCTTCGTTGGGCTCCGTCTCGGTCCCTTTGGGGAAGATGCGCGGCCAATTGATGGACATCCGATACACCTTGAAGCCCATTTCTGCAAACAGCGCAATGTCCTCTTTATAATGGTGATAGAAATCGGTGCCGCTGTGGCTGGGATAATAGTTCTGGCTCTCGTCGATCTCAAGCGTAATGCGGCGCGGCAGCTGATGGGTGCCGGCTACCATTGCATCAGCCAGGCTCGGACCTTTGCCGTCCGCATCCCAGGCACCTTCTACCTGATTGGCCGCCGTTGCACCGCCCCAGAGAAATCCTTCGGGAAAGCTCTTACGACACTGTTCCATATCAAAGCTCCTTTTTAGTAAAATAAATTTGACTAAATCCAGCCTGCTTCTGCTAGGCTCATCATTTTTATTCTAGCACGCGCGTGCATGAAATGCAATATATTTTATCGATTCATCTAATTTTTTTGCAATAGCAAAAATTTGTTCATTATTTCTCAATTTTCTCTTGACATTTTCCCGTTGCAATGCTATCCTGATGCTAATGAAATAAATTTCATTCATACACATGGAGGCATTGCTATGAATCAGATCATTTCCACCCCGGCAGCTCCGGCTGCCATCGGCCCTTATTCTCAGGCAGTTCAGGCTGGCGGCCTGCTGTTTCTGTCCGGCACCATGCCCATCGACCCCGTTACCGGCGCACTGGCCGAGCCTCAGATTGCCGCACAGGCAGAGCAGGTGATGAAGAACATCGGCGCTGTACTGCAAGCCGCAGGCTACACCTTTGAGGACGTAGTCAAAACCACCTGTTTCCTGGCAGACATGGGTGACTTTGCTGTGTTTAACGAGGTCTACGCCCGCTACTTTACCGGCAAACCGGCCCGTTCCTGCGTGGCAGTGAAGTCTCTGCCCAAGGGCGCACTGGTTGAAGTTGAAGTCATTGCTTCTCATTAAAGCGAAAAAAGGCACAAAGCCTTTTGGGAATAATGCAAAATCATAAGGAGGCAACAATATGGCAACAAAGGTATCCATCCCGGCTCTGATACAGGCTCTTGGCGGCAAAGAGAACCTTGCACAGGCTACTCATTGCGCGACTCGTCTGCGTGTGACCACCCGCGACAAGAGCAAGATCGATGAAGCCGCTCTGAAAGCGATCCCCGGCGTGCTGGGCGTTGTGAACAACGGTACACAGACCCAGATCATCATCGGTGCCGAAGTAAACAACGTTTACAAGGACTTTATTGCGCAAGCTGGTGTGGACGAAGAAGCCCCCATCAATGAGAACCTGGACCTGAAGGATGAGTTAAAAAACAAGAAGGGCAAGCTGCTGACCCGCTTCTTTGAGACGGTCGCCGCTATCTTCAATCCCATCGTTCCCGCTCTGGCTGGCTGCGGTTTCCTGTCCGCACTCATCTGCATCTTCATGGCGCTGGGTTTCGACTCCTCTGCCCCCACGTTCAAAACCATCATTGCCATTTCCATGGCCATCTTCACCTTCCTGCCTTTCCTGCTGGCAGCCAGTGCAGCCAAGGTGTTCAAGATGAACATGTTCGTTGCCATGACCATCTGTGCAGGCATGATGTCCTCCACCTGGTCCGGTCTAATTGCCGACGGCGTGTCCACCTACAGCTTCCTAGGCATTCCCTTCCGCGTGATCAACTATTCTTCCTCTGTGCTGCCGGTAGTGTTTGCCGTTCTGGTGGCATCCTATATCGAGCGCTTTCTGGACAAGATCATCCCCGGTGCACTGAAGATCATTCTGGTGCCCGCACTGACTATCTTGATCGCCACCCCCGTCACCCTGATCACCGTCGGCCCGCTGACCTATTGGCTTGGCGAAGAGCTGGCCATCGGCGTCAACTTGCTGTTTGAGAACGGCGGTGTATTCGCCGGTATCGTCTACGGCGGCATCTACTCCTCCATGGTTCTGCTGGGCATCCATCACGGTATGGTCCCCGTGCTGACCCAAATGCTGACCGCACAGGGCTTCAACTATGTATCTCCCACTTCCGGCGCTGCCAACATCGGCCAAGCCGGTGCTGCCTTTGGTGTGTGGATCAAGAGCCATGATAAGAATCAGAAGGCCAACGCCCTTTCTGCCTGCATTGCTGCCTGCACTGGCATCACGGAGCCAGTTGTCTACGGCGTCACGGTCCCCCTTGGCAAGCCGTTCCTGTTTGCCGGCATCGGCGGCGCAGTTGGCGGCGGCTTTGCCGCAGCCCTTCACCTGAAATCTTTTGCAATGGGCGGCCCGTCTTTCCTGAGTTTCGGCATGTTCACCGGCGGCGAAACCCCCTTCCTGAACTGTGCACTGGTCATGGCCGGTTTTGTCATCGCCTTTATCGTGGCTGCCGTGCTGACCGTGTTATTCTGGAACCCTGACGAAAAGAAAAAGGCCTGATTGCACTGGAAATTTTCCGGTTTCTGTGATAGGCTGAATAAAACGCAGAACAAAACGGGAGTAACGGTGTTTGCTCCCGTTTTGTCGGTTATAGGAGAAGGCTATGCAAACGATAAAAGAAAAGATGATTCCCGCGTTCCGCGAGGCAAACGGCGGCCTGTTCCAGGCCGTGGAAAAGGCCGATGTGGGCAGCGCATACCAGGATCTGGAAAAGCGGGGTGTTGCCCTGATGGGCTGGGCCGATCCCTTTATGCCAGATCGTTCGCTGCCGGAACCGGTAGCAGCTGCCTGGATGGACGCAGTGAGCGCCGAAAGCGCACCGCACTACACCGCACCTATCGGCGACCCGGCGCTGAAAGCTGCACTGGCCAAAAAGTTGCAGCAGCAGAACGGTCTGACCGTGGATCCGGAGCGCAACATCCTGATCACGCCCGGTTCAGACTCCGGCCTGTACTTTGCGATCCTGCCTTTTGTGGGGCAGGGCAATGAAGTGCTCATTCCCTCGCCCAGCTACCCCAACAACTTTCTGGACGTAAAAATCATGGGCGGCGTGCCAGTTGCTGTGGAACTAGATGCTGCGGACGGCTATCAGCTGAGCCGCGCACAGCTGGAAGCCAAATATACTGCCCGCACCCGCATGGTGCTGCTGACCCACCCCAACAACCCCACCACCACAATTTACAACCGTGCCTCGCTGCAGGCGCTGGCCGATTTTGTGCAGGAGCACGACCTGATCCTTGTTGTGGATCAGGCTTTTGAGGACTATACCTTTGGTGCTGAATGCCTGACCCCGGCGGCTCTTCCGGGCATGTTTGAGCGCACGGTGACCGTTTTCAGCTTTTCCAAAGGCATGGGACTGAGCGGGATGCGTGTGGGCTACATCGTCTGCTCAGACCAGATCATGGATTCCATGTACGCCAACGCCGTAGGCGTGATCGGTGCCACCTCCACCTCCGGCCAGAAGGCTGCACTGGCTGCACTGAGGCACCCGGAGTTCATGCAGGAGTTTGCCCGGGCCTATGAGGTGCGCCGTCGGAAGGCTTACGAGATCCTGAACTGCGTGCCCGGTGTCCACATGGCGCTGCCAGAGTCAGGCTTCCTTGGCTGGATCGATGTTTCGGAACTGGGCGATTCCACCGAGATCGCACAGTATCTGGTGACCCATGCACGCGTCTCGCTGAACGATGGTATCAACTATGGCCCCGGCGGTGCCGGGCACCTACGCATCGTGCTGGGCGTCTACAAGGACGACCAGAAGGTGATTGATGCGCTGGAGCGCATTCGGGACGCGCTTTTGGCCTACCCCCGCAAATAAATTCGCGCTTTCCCCTTTTCAATTTCCCCTGTGTCGTGCTAAAATGAAAGGTAGTAAGAAATTAGGCAAGGACAGGAGAGAACAATGGCAAAGGGAATTGGCCCCGTGAAACTGACACGGGCAGATCAGAAGATCCTCAAATCGTATATCCCCACTCTGCAAGGGTTGGCCGCTTATCTTGGCAGCAGCTACGAGATCGTGCTGCACTCGCTGGAAGATTACGATCACTCTGTGATTGGCATCATCAACGGCGAGCACACCGGCCGCAGAATCGGTGCCCCTATTACTGATCTTGCTCTGGATATGCTGGACGAGCTTTCTGCGGGCGGCAAGACCTCCACAGTGTATTTCAGCCGGAACAAAAAGGGGGAACCGCTCAAATCCACTACCATCGCTGTGCGCGGCGAACATGACCGGATCATCGGCCTGATCTGCATCAATCTGTATCTGAACACTTCTCTGTGCGACATTCTGGACGGGCTGACGCCCGGCACCGTTCAGGCCATGGCAGCGCGGGAGAATTTTGCCGCCGATGCGAAGGAGCTGATTGTTTCGGCGCTGGAACCTGTGCGCGCACGGGTCATGGCAGACGATTCCATTCTGCCTTCCAACAAAAACAAAGCGATCGTAGAAGAACTGGATCAGAAAGGAATGTTCCGGTTGAAGGACTCGGTGGTTTTTGTGGCCGAGCAGCTGGGCATTTCCCGCAATACGATCTATATGCACCTGCGCAACCACCGCAAGCGTACCGAAAACAACTAAAATGCACAGGAGCCGCTGCTCCGGGAGAAGTTTTCCCGGAGCAGCGGCTCCTTTTTTTGTTTTCATCCCAGCAGGTCCAGCACACCGGCCTTCGGGCGGGCACCCACAGCCTGATTTGCCAGCTTGCCGTCCTTGAACACCAGCAGGGTGGGGATGCTCATGACGCCGAACTCACCGGCCAGCTCCGGCTGCTCGTCCACGTTCACCTTGCCCACCTTCACATCGGTGCGCTCCTCGGCCACCTCGTCCACAACGGGACTGAGCATGCGGCAGGGGCCGCACCAGCTGGCCCAGAAGTCCAGCAGCACAGGCTTTGCGCTCTGCAGCACCTCCTGCTCAAAATTTTCCTTCGTGATCGTAACAACTGCCATATTTCTACCTCCTGAAAGGGTTCGTTCGTGGTTGTTCTTATGGCATCAGTATACCCCAAATGCCGGGGCTTTTCCGTAACCGGGTCACATTGGGGCGCAAAAAAGCCCGGAGCAGGAAGAAAGAATACTGCTCCGGGCGGGGAATGGTTCTGTTATTGTGCGGTCAGGCTCAGACTTCCTGCATGGCGTTCTTGCCTGCAACATAGCCGTAGTACATGGCCATGGAGTGGCTGACGCCCTTCAGGCCGATGGGGTACTCGGTGGCAAAGCGATTGCCCTGCACGTTGCCTGCCACATACAGGCCGGGGATCACGTTGCGGTCGGCATCGAAGGTGTGGCAGTTCTCGTCGCTCTCCAAGCCGCCGATGCAGACCAGCAGCAGGGCGGTGGTGAACTTATCGGCGTAGAAGGGGCCGTTCTCCACAGCCCACATGCGGGAAGCGGGCTTGTGGAAGTCCTCGTCGTAGCCGTCCTTGGCCAGCTGGTTGTAGCGCTGAATGGACTCCAGAGCGGTCTGCTGGGCAGCGGTGTCGTCCGGGTAGATCTTTGCCACCAGCTCTTCCAGCGTGTCGGCCTTGACGGCGCGGCCATCGGCTACAGCGGCCTCCAGCTGATAGGGGCTCTTGTAATTGCGGTAGGTGGTGTTGTTCTTGGGGCCCTCTGCCTCGCTGGCGTAGTCCTCGTAGTAGCAGGCACCGCCGTGGGCTGCGGGCATGTAGGGCAGCTGCTGGGGCCAGTTGGAGTCGAAGATCTGCCAGCTCTCGCGGTTCTTCTGCAGCTCGATCTGGTTTTCCAGCTGCTGGCCGGGCAGGTCCTCGTTCATGAAGCGCTTGCCGTTCAGATCCAGATTCAAAAAGCCTGCGTTGCCCATGACGCCCACACCGGACAGGTCGGCACCGCCGCCCATATGGTGGATCATGGGTGCGTGGCTCTGCTGCACCTGAGCGCCTGCCCACATGCCCAGCTGGATGCCGTCGCCCTGATTGGTGAAGCTGCCCTCCACGTCCACATTGGTGAACAGGCACTGGATGTTGTTCTCAATGACCTCGGGGCAGAAATGCTTGAGCATCTTGGTGTTCTGGGAGTAATCGCCGGTGGACAGGATCACGCCCTTGGCGGCGTTGCACTTGATGTACTCGCCGGTGGC
>CAKSWG010000055.1 GCA_934511465.1 uncultured Faecalibacterium sp.
CCAGTTTCCGGGGTAGAGCCGCCCCACACATAGGGCGTACCCACATACTTTTGGGCTTCCTTGTAGATGGCGGCGAACTCCTCATCCGTCAGGGCTTCTGCCGGAACCTGATAGTCGATGCCCGGTGTACCGGAACCATCCGAGCCACCGGGCGGTAACCCTCCATTGAACAGGTATGGTCTGCCGCCCAGCGTATCCTGAAAAATCTCGTACCGTTTCCATTGGTCGGCATTCAATTCTTCCCGGATAACGACTTCCAGCCCTTTATTCACCAATTTGGTGTGGAAGATTCGATACTCGTAAGGCACCTGTGTGGGAACCGGGATTCCTGCCGGGCTGATGACCCAGACGGTCTTATACCGTATCTGCACCTCTACCCATGTGGTCAGCTTGTACTGCTTTTTGAAGGTCTCCTTCAGCTTGCCCTGCACCTCCGACCGGGTGTAATCGTCATACAAAGTGGTCAGGAACGAAGTCAGCTGCCATGGGTCATGCTCGATGGGGTCAAGGTGGTACTGATACTCGTTGTAGCCGGGATGGTCAGTGGGAGTGCGCTTGATCTTTTTGTCCAGTTCCTTTTCCAGCTTCTTGTAGTCCTGTTCTGCGCCCCGGATGTCCCTGTCCTCGGCGGAGTACATGGTCTGCCCGGACACCTGCGTGCCGCCGGAAAAGAGGATGCCGCAGGAAGAAAAGCCCGACATCACCATGAGGATGAGCAAAAGAAAAACGCCCACGATCACCAGAACGTGCGCATTGCCTTTGGTGGCATTCATCAGCCCCTTTACGGCGGTGCTGACGGCAGTTTTGCCTTTCTCCACCGCCTGTTTCACGCCGGACCGGGCGGCAGATGCACCGTTGGATGCTGCTTTGCCGCCTGCGGTCTGCGTCGCCGTGCCTGACCGGGCGGCGGCATAGTAGCTTTTGCGGATTTCTTGCCGCTGTTTCCAGCGTGAAAGCCAGTTGGAGCCTCCCTCGTCGGTGCCGGATACGCCTGCATCTTGTGCCGCAGCCGGCTCCGATGCGGAAGATTTTGCGGTTTTGGAGCCTTTCTTGCCCTGCATCTTGGCTTTCTTCTTGAGCTTCCGGGCATAGCGGCTTTTGGAAATATCACGGACATTTCCTGCCGCTTTTTCGCCCTCGCTCAACGCCTGCACACCGACGTTTTCATCCTCGTACTGGTCAACTTCGTGATGCACCGCAGACCGGGCGGCATGGGCAGCGTACATCTCCCGCTTCTGCGCCTTGCTCAACCGGCTCAACTCGTCCGGGGTCAGTTCCGCCTTGCCAAATCGCAGATGCTGTGCCTTTTCCGCAGCTTTATCCGCATCGGTTTTCAGCTTTTTCTTTTTGGGCACCGTCTGCTCTACCTTGGCTTTTTTCGGAGGAGAACGGGTCTTTTTGGTAGACGATTCCTCTTTGATGTTCAGCTTCGGTTTACTCATTTCTGTGCGCCCTCCGAGACTTCACCCAACTTGGTGGTCATGATCCGGTAGAGTTCCAAATCAGTGGGGAATCGGTCAACAAACGGCAGAATGACATTTCCGAAAAACAGCAGCCCTTCGCCCTCGCCGGAGTGGGTCACATAGGAAAGCTGATGGGGCGAAATATTGAGCTGTTTTGCGAGGATCTGCCGGTCTCCTGCCGCCTGATTCAGCATGATGATCATGTCACTGTTCTCGAAAATATTCTCGACTTCACGGGAAGAAAGAAGGTCTTTCACGTTCTGGGTCAGCCCCGTGGGAATACCGCCCCACTTGCGGAAACGCTTCCAGATCTCCACGGAATACGCCGCAGTCTGCTCCTCTTTCAGAAGCAGGTGCATCTCGTCCATATAATACCGTGTGGACTTTCCGCTGCTGCGGTTTGCCGTGACACGCCCCCAGACCTGATCCTGCACAATGAGCATACCGAGCTTCTTCATCTGTTTGCCCAGTTCCTTGATGTCGTAGCAGACGATGCGGTTATTGACGTTCACATTCGTGCGGTGGTTGAACAGGTTCAGACTACCCTTGACGTAGATCTCCAGTGCGGTGGCAACATGGTGGGCTTCTTTTTCGTCCTGTTGGAGCAGGGCGTTGTACAGATCCTCAAGAATGGGCATATTCTCCGGGCAGGGGTCCGCAAAATATTTGCGGTAAATCAGATGCACACAGCGGTCAATGACGGTTTTCTCCACCGGCAGCAGACCTTCCTTGCCTCCCACCACCAGTTCACAGAGGGAAAGGATAAAGTCAGCTTTCAAGGAAAGTGGGTTGTCCTCCTCGGAATAGTTGACGTTAATGTCCATCGGGTTGATAAATTGGGTACTGTTGGGCGAAATTTTGATGACCTGACCCTTCAAACGGTTCACCAGCGGCGAGTATTCGCCTTCGGGATCGTTCACAATAATATCATCGTCCGTCACCAAAAAAGCGTTTGCGATTTCACGCTTTGCCGAGAAACTTTTGCCGCTTCCCGGAGTGCCCAAAATCAAGCCATTCGGGTTCTTCAGCTTCTTCCGGTCCACCATGATAAGGTTGTTGGACAGGGCGTTCAGGCCGTAATACAGGCTTTCTTTGCCAGACTGGTAAAGTTCCTGTGTGGTGAACGGAATGAAGATGGCCGTGCTGCTGGTGGTCAGCCCTCGCTGAATTTCGATCTGACAGTCAGCCAGCGGCAGGCTGCTCATCAGCCCCTGCTCCTGCTGGAAATCCAACCGGCACAGGTTGCAGTTGTGCTTCTGGGCGATGGAGCTTGCCTGAAAGACGTTATTTTCCAGTTCCTGTTCCGTGCGCCCGGTGTTCAGCACCAGAAAAGTGACAAGGAACATCCGCTCGTTCTGGCTCTGCAATTCCTTCAGCAGGGCTTTTGCATCTCTGCCGTAGGTCGCCAAATCCGACGGAATGATGTCAATGTCATACCCGGCACGGATGGCTTTTTTCTGCTCCTCGATCTTGCTGCGGTCCAGTTCGGTGATGGTGCGCTTCACGGTCTTAATGGCACGGTTCTGATCGACACTCTGAATGTGCATGGTGACGATCTGGCTGGAATCCATGTCCAGAAAATCCTTCAACAGTTGGTCGCTGATGTCGGATGCCGCGATGCTCAGAAAGCTGGCGGCGCAGAAGATACCGCCCATCTGGAAGGTGCGGCTGTTTTTGAACGCAAAGGCGGTGGGCGCAATGGCATCCTTCACGGAAAGTCCACTTTTCACAAGGTCTTTCCAGTCGAAATGAAACTTGGATGCGCCGTCCATGTTGAACATATCGTGCATGAGTTTTAGCCGCTGGACACCGTTTAAGGGCTTTGCCTGCACCCCCAGCCGGTGGAAGTTATTCAGCAAATCGTTCTGGATGTGGTCCAGACGGGGCTTGACCTGCGTCATGCTTTCACCCTCCACGCCGAAGGTGATGAATTTGGTCTTGGTCAGACCATTATTACCCTTGGCAAGCTGCTGGCGTAGCATCTGGGAATACTCCGCACGAACATCGTCAAAGCCGTCCTTCTGGAACGGAATGCGAATGCTCTTTTCAAACTCGGTACTGTCGGTTGCCACGTTCACAAAGGACAGTTCAAACTTGATGCTGGAATCAAAGAAGTTCAGAAAACTGCACCATTCCTCGAAAATCGCCGTCTTATCCTCCTGCTGCGCCAACTGATAGTTGATGTCCTGATACTGGATGGTGCGGGTGTAGTAGTTGGGCTTTACCCGGCAGGTGCCATCCTCAAACATCCGCTGCATTGGGATGGACTGCTGGGCAGTACGGGGCACAGCAGGCTTTGCTTTCTGCCTGCGCTTCTGCGCAGACTGCGGCTTGCTGTGCTTACCGGTCTTTTTCCAAAACGGGATCATGAGTCACGCCTCCCTTTATCAAAATCGCATAGTAGTTGTTGGTCTTGTAGGGGCGAATTTTCGGGCGGAGAAACCGGGACTGCACATAGTACGACAGCAGCTTTTCCATGGGCTGTCCGTTTTTCTCGTACATTCCAAGGAAGAACGCCGGCAGCATCACTGCCATCATGCCGAGGGTGGCGGCAGTGTTGCCGCCGGAATCCCGGAGAACAAAAAACAGCGGCACTCCGATGAGAGCCGCCGTGCCGAAACAAAGCAGTTGCCGTTTCGTCAAATTGAATGCGACCTTCGATTTCACTTTCGTCAGGTCACGGGGAACAGAGATATACGCAGCCAATAAAGCACCTCCTTTAATGCGCTCCGAGGACGGATTTGGTCACGGAACTGGTCTTGAACAGGCTGAAACAGAGCAGAACGGTATAGCCCACAATGCTCCAAATGGAGTTGATGGCATCCCCGGAAATCGCTACGCTCTGGATCAGCACCGCGTAAATCGCCACGCAGATGAGGATGAGAAAGCCTTGAAAACCCAGCGCAAACAGGCATTTCAGGTAGTTCTGCCCCATGTGGCTCTGCTCGTGGTTGCCGAAAGTCGCCATGGGGATGGGCGCAAGGCTTACCATGCAATAGATCTCAATCATACGCCCGTAGACGATAACAAAGATCACGATGCTCAAGATCCGCATGGTGATGCCGATGAAGAAACTTTGCAGGAAAAGCCCGAACAGGGGACCAACGTCCATCTGCATCAGACTGGATTGCAGCATGGACAAACCAATGTCATTGACACGGGTGTTTCCGGCAATGATGCTGCTGGAATCAGACACTACCTTCTGGGTGACGTCAAACACCGCCATCACGATGTCAAAAGTATTGCTGATGAGCCATACCGAAACAGCGGTCTTAAAAATCCAGCGCATGATAAGGGCAGGCTCAAACTGCGCCATGTTGTTGTGCTGAGTGATTATCTCGATGAGTTCATAACAGGCGATAAAGGTCAGGATGATGCCTGCAATGGGCAACACCACATTCCGGGAGAGGGCTTCGATCATGGCAAACACTCTCGGCTCAAAACTGGAGGGCTTGGTGCCCACCTGCTGTGCGATGTTGCCTACTTGGGTGTTCACATCGTCGAACAGCCCGCTGAGATTGGACATAATGCCTGCCGTCAGGATGCCTTTGATCCAGTCGGCAATGGCTTTGAGAACGGTTTCCATTCAGTCACCGTCCTTAGCTGAAGTGGTTGATAAGGGTCTTGAGAAGGTTCAGGAGAAAAATAATGTGGGTCAAAAACTGCATATTAGCACCGCCTTTCGTTGATTGGTGGATAAAAAACACGGCTTGGAACACGGACGTTCAATAAAACTGCAAGCTGCAGAGGGCTTTCCGTTGCTGCTCAAGCCGCCGTATGGAACAATGACCTCAGAAGCCGATGAAAACAAAAATGCCGACTGCTTTTCGGCAATCGGCAAATCATAATCAAAGCTATATAGCTGTTTTTATAAGTCGGCGAACAGGAACCTTATGATAAACATCAAGCAAGCATTTTGCCCTCCAGATAGGAGCAGCGGAGATAATCAGGATTGGTGTAGTATACGTTGGAATTGAAATCGGAGATCTCATCCGTGATAAACGACGAAAAAACATCCAGAATTGCCTGTGCAGCATCCTCATCCTTCATGGTGGACAGCACTAGACCCTGATACAGCATTCCGATGGAGGTTGCAGAAGGAACCGTATAGCGGCACTCTGCAACAGTATCAAAATCCCCATCCGGGATGTTGAGATCTTCGATCAGCTCATCTGAAACCTGCTCAAAGGACAGGCAGTGGTTTACTTCTGCCAGCCGGAGCTGCCGTTCGATGTCGGCTTTTGTGAAGTGACGGATCACATCCTGCCGATGATTTTTGGTTTTGCGGGCGATGGTCTCGATCAGGCTGCAAACGTAGAGAATATCATTTTTCTGCTTTTCGGTCATGGATGGATTCACTCCTCTCAAAGGTCAGGCAGTGCAAAGCGCTTACGGTATGAAAGCTGATCTGGTGTGTTGGATGCTTGAACTTCGCCAATGCCCAAAATGCTTCACGGCTGATCTGCCCGGACGTAAATCCGTTGACGTAATCCCAAATGGTGTCATCTGCCATGGGTCCCTCCACAATATCGTAGGGATGGGTTTTGCCTGCACGACATTTTGCAATGAAATCCAGCCATTCGTCCGACATTTCAGGGAAACGCAGGATTTTCAGGTCAGGATTCTCTACATAGCGATAGACGTTCACAATACCATCGGCAGAACGGCGGTCTGCCCAGCGGTAGGCTTGCTGATAGTTGTTCGTGCAGTAGAATCCCCAGGAAAAGTCCTTTGTATACCGTGTAATGCGGATTTCGGGATAGACAACTTCTTCTTTACTGCCATGATACAATAAAATCTCGCTCATCTGCTTCACCTTCTGTATGTGAGATCGTTACTATGGCTTTCCTTATTATAATATGTACCGGGCGGCAAAAGCCGCCCACTGTTCTTAGCCGAACAGACCGCTCAGCAGGGGAATCAGGGTAATGCCCACCAGCGCAACGCCGCCGCCAGCCATGAGCTGCTTCATGCCCTGAGACTTGGAGCCGGGGTTATCGTTACCATAACCTTCCAGCAGGTTGATGGCACCCCACACGCCGAGACCGGCACCCAGAGCGACAACCAGAGTCTGAAGAACTTCGATAGCAGAGTTAAAGAATTCCATAGTCGTTTCTCCTTTATTATAAAGCGTTTCCGGTCATTTGTACACACCCGAAATCTTGTGGTTTTACGCTGCATAACCGCAGCAAGGCTGATTTTCTGGTGCACCTTTCTAGCCGGGATAAAAATAAAACCGCCTACCGGGTCAGGCAGACGGGAGCGAATCAGCGTCCACCACGATGAACTCATCACCGGGGTGGATTTTTTCTTTTCGGTTCAGATATTTTTCAATATCGAAGGTGTTTTTGGGGTCGTAGTCCGAGGTCAGCTTGTAGTTGGGATGCTGGGTCAGGTCGTACTTGTCAGAAAGAAATGGTCTGACACCACGCAACTGCAAAATACACTTGCCGCCGTCCAGCACCGCCAGCTCATCCCGGCTCATAAGTTCGTGACCCAGTTTTTGGAACGATGTTCCGTAGGATGGCGAATTACCGCGCGTGTCCGAAGTGTTAAAAGAATCAATCGTTTCTTTTCCCAGCATCTCCGACAGGTCTTTCAGGGTGGTAGGCTCGCTGCCGCCGAGGAAAATCTGGCTGTCCATGTTGCCCACGATAGTGTCCGCATTGTCCTTGTAGATGGCTTTCAACTGGCTTCTCGCCTGCAAAACAAGGCAGGCGGAGATCTCACGGCTGCGGATATGCGATGCAGTGGATCAAAAAGTGGAACGTCTAAGGAATAGATATAAATATACCGATAAGGCAACATTTCGTTT
>CAKSWG010000056.1 GCA_934511465.1 uncultured Faecalibacterium sp.
GAAAATTCTGCTAATGGCATTAGCTGGCTAATTTTGGTGATAGGTTCAAAATGAAAAATGCGAAGATCGTCTTTCACATGGAAAAATGACCTTCGCATTTTCATAAAGGGATACCCCAGACAGGATTCGAACCTGCGGTCTCCTCCTTAGGAGGGAGGCGCTTTATCCAGCTAAGCTACTGAGGCATATTATGTATTATCGTTGATTTTTTGAAATTCAACGCACTTGGAAAAAATGTGTGGAATGCTTTTCACAACGAAGTGACCGACTGCTTTGCAACCGGGACGATGGTAAAGTTGTTGCATCAAAATTTGTTGGGAAAATCTCGATCCCCAGTCTTGCTTTTGATTAGAGCAATCACTTCTTCACCCAAGGTATCAGGTTGACCGAATTCTTAGGAGGGGGACGCTCTATCCAACTGAGCTACTGAGACGGATACTCTATTATAATACCGCATCCGGCAGATAAAATCAAGTTGAACCGGCGGGCAAAATGGTGTATGCTATAAGGGTAAAGAAATGGAGCCGCGGCAGGCTTTGCCGCGTGCGGAGGAGCTTATGGAAAAAGCAAAGAGGAAAAAGCTGTTTCACCGCCCGGCGGGCAAACGCATGGGATACAGCGCTACGCAGATCATCTGTGTGAGCTTTGTGATCGTGATTGCGCTGGGCACCTTTCTGCTCAGCCTGCCCATTGCCAGCAGGCATGGCCGTCTGGATGTGCTGGACGCTATGTTTACGGCCACCAGTGCCACCTGCGTTACCGGCCTGATCGTGCGGGACACATGGACCCAGTTCAGCTTCTTTGGGCAGGCGGTGATCCTGCTGCTCATTCAGGTGGGCGGCTTAGGGCTTGTCACGCTGACCAGCTTTTTTGCGCTGGCCATGCGGCGGCGCATGGGCTTCCGTGATCTGCGGCTGCTGGGCGAGAGCGTCTCGGCGGACGGCTATGCGCAGGCCAAGGATGTGCTGAAGATCGTGGTGGGGCTGGCTGGTCTGTTTGAGGGCATTGGCATCCTGCTGCTGCTGTTCGCCTTTGTGCCGCAGTTTGGGCTGGAGGGCATCTGGGTGAGCGTGTTCACCGCGATCTCGGCCTTCTGCAATGCAGGCTTTGACCTGTTTGGCCGGTTCGGGCAGTACTCCTCGCTGGTGCCTTACGTGAACAACTATTATGTGCAGGCGGTGATCATGTTCATGATCATCTCCGGCGGTCTGGGCTTTATGGTGTGGGTGGAGATCGGCCAGTATCGCAAAAAGCACCGATTGTCCCTACAGGCCAAGGTGGTGCTGAACTTCTCGGTGATGCTGTGGCTCGGCGGCGCGGCGCTCATTGCGCTGATGGAGTGGAACAACCCTGCCAGCATGGGGGCCTTGAGCGTGCCCGGCAAGCTGATGGCGGCATTGTTCCAGTCGGTGTCCACCCGCACGGCGGGCATGAATACCATCGATCTTGCCGCCTGCGGGCCCATCACCAAGCTGCTGATGAGCGTTTTGCAGTTTATCGGTGCGGCGCCCGGCTCCACCGGCGGCGGCGTGAAGGTGACGACCTTTGCTGTGATCATCCTGACCATCCGCAGCGTGGCGCAGGGCCGCGATGACTGTGTGATCGCAGAGCACCACATTGAATCCAAAACCGTGTACCGTGCCCTGACCATTATTGTCATTGGCGCGCTGGCGGCGTTCGGCTCGGCAGTGGTGGTGTTCTATAACACCTCAGATGCCGTGTCGGTGATCGATGCTATTTTCGAGTCCTGCTCGGCTTTTGGCACAGTGGGCCTTTCGGTGGGTGTCACCGGCCAGCTGAACCGGGGCGCAAAGATCTTGTATATGGTGGTCATGTTCATGGGCCGTGTGGGCCCGGTGTCGCTGGCCATGAGCTTGACGGCAAAGCCGGACGACAACAAACGGAAGATCATGCCGGTGGGACACATTAACGTTGGATAAACAGAAAGAAGAGGGCCTTGCGGTCCTCTTCTTTCTGTTTAAAATAAAATGATATTTACTCTGCGTACAGCTTGATGATATTCAGCAGGATATCCGTGCAGCGGTCCATGCGCTCGGCAGTGATGCACTCGCACACGCCGTGGAAGTTGAAGCCGCCGGTGCCAAGGTTGGGGCAGGGCAGGCCCTTCCAGCTCAGCATGGCACCGTCGGTGCCGCCGCGCACCGGGATCTCTTCCGGTTCCAGCCCTGCCATGCGGGTCGCCTTGCGGGCCGTCTCTACCAAGTGGAAATGCGGCTTGATCTTTTCCAGCATGTTGCGGTAGCTGTCCTTGATCTCCACGGTCACGGTGCCCTCACCGTATTTGCCGTTCAAAAATTCGGCAATGTCCAGCATGTTGTCCTTCTTGAATTGCAGCTTGGCGGCATCGTGGTCGCGCAGGATGTAGCCCAGCTTGGCGGTGGTCACGTCGCCGTACATCTGGCACAGATGGTAGAAGCCCTGACGACCCTCAGTGGTCTCCGGACGGGCGGTGACGGGCAACGCCCCGTGGAACTCCATGGCCACATTGGAAGCGTTGATCATGGTACCCTTGGCAGTGCCCGGGTGCACCGAGAAGCCGCGGATGGTCACGGTGGCAGAAGCGGCGTTGAAGTTCTCGTACTCGATGGAACCGGCGTCACCGCCGTCCACGGTGTAGGCAAAGTTGGCACCAAAGCCCGGGATGTCGAACAGCTCTGCGCCCTCGCCGATCTCCTCGTCCGGCGTAAAGGCCACACAAAGCCTGCCATGGGGCAGGCCCTTTTCCTGAAGGACCTCTACAGCGGTCAGGATCTCTGCAATGCCGGCCTTATCATCGGCGCCCAGCAGGGTGGTGCCGTCCGAGGTGATCAGGGTCTCACCCTTCATGCCGGGCAGGAAGGGGAACATGGAGGGCTTCATCACCATGCCGGTGGCGGGCAGGGTCACGTCGCCGCCGTTGTAGTTCTCCCAGATCACAGGCTGCACGTTCTCGCCGCTGGCGTCGTCGGCAGTGTCCATGTGAGCGATCAGGCCCAGAGCATGCTTGCCTTCACAGCCGGGCGTGGCGGGCAGAGTGCCGTAGACGTAACAGTGTTCGTCCACGTGGGCGTCCTCCATGCCAAGAGCCTTCATCTCTTCCACCAGCTGGCGGGCAAGGTCGAACTCCCGCGCAGCGGAAGGGTGAGTGCCGGATGTCTCGTCCGAAGTGGTGTGCACCCGGACATAATTCAAAAGTCGTTCGTAAGCGCGCATAAGGCACACTCCTTTTTATGATTCATTGATGTATACTTCCCGATATTTCTATGATACCCTCTTTTCCGATTTTTTACAACTCTTTTTGCTGCATCCGCATGGAAATATGCTCCCTCATGCAGCAGGTGAACAAAATTCACCTATAAAAATGCGTCCGTCCGTGCAGAACGTGCTACAATAAGGACAAAATAAGCTGGGAGGGAAGTTTTATGGCAACGAAAGTCTTTTTCTATACCCTGCGCCCTTATGATGAACTGGGCATTGCGCAGCGGCTGGCACCGCAGCTGGATGTGGAGTTCGGCTCTACGCAGGCGTATCCTACGCTGGAAAACGCGGAGCTGGCAAAGGGCTACGATGCCGTGTCGGTGACGCCCTGCGATATGAGCGCACCCATGGTAAAGCGCTTCCATGAACTGGGAGTAAAGTCTATCTGCTGCCGCTCCATCGGCTACGACCATGTGGACCGCGAAGCGGCCCGGGAGCTGGGCATGAAGGTGGCCAATGTGGACTACCCGCCAAACGGCGTGGCCAACTTTGCCATCATGCTTATGCTGATGAGTCTGCGCAAGGCAGGGCATATCCTCAAGCGCGGCGAAGTGCAGGACTATTCGCTGCAAGGCAAGATCGGCCGGGATATCTCGGGCTGCACGGTGGGCGTGATCGGCACCGGCCGCATTGGCCGCACGGTATTGCAGCATCTGACCGGCTTTGGCTGCCGCCTGCTGGCCTACGATCTGTACCCCAATGCGGACGTAAAGAAGATCGCGGAGTATGTGCCGCTGGAGACCCTGCTGGCCGAAAGCGATGTGATCACCCTGCACACCAATGCCACCGAGGAAAATCATCATCTGCTGGACGCCAAGGCTATTGAGACCATGAAGCCGGGCGTAGTGATCATCAACACCGCGCGCGGCAAACTGATCGACAGTGATGCACTGATCGCCGGGCTGGAAAGCGGCAAGATCGGCGCAGCGGGTCTGGATGTGCTGGAAAACGAGAACGGCCTGTATTACTACAACCGCATGGGCGATGTGATCCCGAACCCGGAGCTGGCATTGCTGCGCAGTATGCCGAATGTGATCCTGACGGACCACACGGCTTTCTACACCCACGAGGATGTGGAGAGCATGGTGCGCGGTGTGCTGGAAAGCGCCGTGGCCTTTGAAAAAGGCCAGCCTACCCGGCATGATGTGACGAATCTTTGATTTGGCGAGCGGACGATTTTGAATGGCCTCCGTTTTGCTCTGGCCATCTTCAGCGGAAATATGATTC
This sequence comes from uncultured Faecalibacterium sp., assembly GCA_934511465.1. GTDB lineage: Bacteria > Bacillota > Clostridia > Oscillospirales > Ruminococcaceae > Faecalibacterium. Next base: position 4,486 of record CAKSWG010000056.1, read on the forward strand.
CTAAATAGAGCAAATCCCGGCAGACTGCGGTCTGCCGGGATTTGCATTTTCACGGGAGGGGCCGTAAAGGAAAACGGCAGTCAGTTTGTTTGAAGCAGCTGCCCGTTGGGACCCTTCCGGTGAAAAAGGAATTCCTGAAAATCCGCAGATTTTCAGGAATCCCCGATAAAAAATAATTTTTCCGCTAAAAATGCTCAGAGTACAACGACGACGACCGCTGCCTGCGGCAGAAACAGGGAGGAGTTGTTGGGGCCGCGGCCAGCGAGACACGAATGCCGCTCAAGGCATGAAGTGGATGCTGGGAGCCGCAACTCTAGGAGGCCATTTTAAATAAAAATCAACCCAGACTGATGCCCATCCGGCGGGCAACGGTGAGCAGCTCGCAGCCTTCCGGCACATTGCGGGTCTTGCCGGCAATGTCTGCCAGACGGTTCTCGGTGACATGGCGGTTGACCATGGCAACGGTCACGCCGTAGCGCTCGATCTCCACCAGCTTTGCGGCATAGCTGCCGAACTGGGTGGCCAGCACGCGGTCGTAGGCACTGGGGCTGCCGCCGCGCTGCATGTGGCCCGGGATGCATACGCGGGTCTCCATGCCGGTCTTTTTCTGCACGGCCTGCGCAATGCGGTTGGTAGCGGTGGTGCCAAAACCGGCCTCGGCGCGCTTTGCCATCCACTCCTTGCGCTTCATGCGGGCCTCCTCGCAGTTGATGGCGCCCTCGGCCACCGCGATGATGGAGAAGTTGGAACCCTTCTTGGCGCGGCGCTCCACAGCGGCACACACGCGGTCGATGTCGTAGGGCTGTTCCGGCAGCAGGATGATGTCGGCGCCGCCGGCAATGCCGGCATAGAGGGTCAGCCAGCCGGCCTTGTTGCCCATGATCTCGATGCACATCACGCGGCTGTGGCTGCCGGCGGTGGTGTGGATGCGGTCGATCACATCGGTGGCAATGTCCACGGCGGTGTGGAAGCCGAAGGTCACATCGGTGCCGTAGATGTCGTTGTCAATGGTCTTGGGCAGACCGATGATGTTCAAGCCCTCCTGCGAAAGCAGGTTCGCAGTCTTGTGGGTACCGTTGCCGCCCAGACACAGCAGGCAGTCCAGCTTTGCGTCCTTGTAGGTCTTTTTCATGGCGGCAACTTTATCAATGTTGTCGTCCTCCACCACGCGCATCATTTTAAAAGGGGTGCGTTTGGTGCCCAGAATGGTGCCGCCCAGCGTCAGGATGCCGCGGAAATCGTCCTCGCACATCTCCTTATAGTCGCCGTTGATGAGACCGCTGTAGCCGTTCAGGATGCCCACGATCTCCACATTCTCGCCCATGCGGGCATAAAGCGCTTTTGCTACACCGCGGATGGTGGCGTTCAGGCCCGGACAGTCGCCGCCGGAGGTCAGGATTCCAACACGTTTTTTCATTCAAAAGCCCTCTTTCATTTGGTATTTCAGCGCCGCGCGTTCTGGCTTGCAAAGTCAGTCTGCCCGGGAAGCTACCTATTTATAGTATAAGATTATGCCGTATGAGGGCCGCTGTCAAGAGAAGTGCCAAAAAATTTACACGGCACTGCGGCTCATTTTTGCAGGCGCAGGAAAGCCGAGAAAAGATTTGCAGAAAAAACAAAAAAACGGTTGACAAGAAAGGCCCTTTCGGGTATAATATCCCTTGTCAGCAGCGCATGAGCGCCGCAGATGAGTTGAATAATGGGGATTTGCATAGTGGTAGTGCGGTAGACTCTGACTCTACTTGTGGGAGTTCGATTCTCTCATCCCCAACCAGAAAACCGCAGTCTCAACTGGCTGCGGTATTTTCGGGGCATAGCGCAGTTGGTAGCGCGCCTCGTTCGGGACGAGGAGGCCGTGGGTTCAAATCCCGCTGCTCCGACCAAAAAAAGCTTGATACACGAAAGTGTATCAAGCTTTTTTGTTTGTCGGAGCCGGGATTTGAACAGGGCGGCCTTGCGAAGCAAGGTAAGCAATCAGCCCAGTGGGCTGTTGCTTAGCCCGCGGGTCCCAACCGATAGGAATGTCTACCAAGGTGCATGCTGTTAGGAGCAGCGGGATTTGAAAGTGAACGGCGACGCGCAGCGGCGCAACAAAAGCCCCAGTGGGGCTTTTGTTAGTTCACGGGTCCCAACCAGTAGGAACGTCTACCAAGGTGCATGCTGTTAGGAGCAGCGGGATTTGAAAGTGAACGGCGACGCGCAGCGGCGCAACAAAAGCCC
>CAKSWG010000057.1 GCA_934511465.1 uncultured Faecalibacterium sp.
ATGGTGTCCGCATTGTCCTTGTAGATGGCTTTCAACTGGCTTCTCGCCTGCAAAACAAGGCAGGCAGAGATCTCACGGCTGCGGATGGTGGCCACCAACTTTTCCAGATTGGGAATCTGCCCGATGTTGGCGCACTCGTCGATCAGGCATCGCACATGGATGGGCAGCTTGCCGCCGTACACATCGTCTGCCTTGTCACAGAGCAGATTGAAAAGCTGGGTGTAAACCATGCTGATGAGGAAGTTAAAGGTTGAATCCGTATCCGACATGATGAGGAACAACGCCGTCTTCTTATCGCCCAGCGTGTCCAGTTGCAGTTCATCGTACATGGTAAGGTCCCGCAACTCTTGGATGTCGAAGGGCGCAAGCCGGGCACCGCAGGAAATGAGGATGGATTTTGCGGTCTTTCCGGCAGCCAGCTTGTAAAGTTTGTACTGCCGTCCGGCAAAGGAATTGGGCTTCTTTTTCGCCAGTTCTTCAAACAGCAGATCCACCGGGTTCTGGTATTCCTCGTCATCCTCCAGCACCTGCATGGTGTTCAGCATTTCCAACAATGTTGCAAAATTCTGCTCCTCCACCGGGGCTTCATAATGCAGATAAGCGATCAGGGCGGTCAAAAGCAGTCTTTCGGACTTTTCCCAGAAAGGGTCTCCGCCGGACCCTTCGCCCTTGGTGTTGGTCATCAGGGTCGTGACCAGTTTCAGAATGTCCTTTTCGCTGTGGACATAGGCGAAGGGGTTGTAGTGCATCGACTTTTTGAAGTTGATGGTGTTCAGAATCCTGACCTTGTAGCCGTTCTTCAACATCGCGTTGCCACATTCAAGCACGATAGTTCCTTTCGGGTCTGTTACCACATAGGAGCTGTGGCATTGTAAAAGGTTGGGCTTGAGCCAAAACCGGGTCTTACCGCTGCCGGAGCCGCCCACCACCAGCACGTTTTTGTTCCGGGCATTTTTCGGGTCCGGCGGACGGTTGGACATCATCAGCCGTTCCGTTTTGGTCAGGATGATGTTGTCGGCAAATTTCGGAGCCATGAACGGCTCGATGTCCTTGGGCGTACCCCACCGGGCAGAGCCATACTCCATGCCGTGGCGGTACTTCTTGGCGTTTTTACCACGCAAATAAACTGCCAGCCGCAGCCCTGCGCCGCTGCACAAGCCCACCAGCAAATCCAGCGGATGCAGACTGGGCAGCGGGTTTGCAAACGCCACCGGGATGGTGCCCATCATGGACATGATCTTATCCCCCAGTTCCTTGCCCTCAGCAAGCCGCCACGCTTCACCGAAGTTCGTTGCTGCCAGTCCCAGCAAAATATAGGGCAGATACAGCGCCAGCAGCTTTGTCAGCTTTTTCGTGGTCACAGCCCCCGCTCCTGTTCCTTGCGCCGGACTTTACCGGGGAGTTCTGCCGCCGCCTGCACCAGTTCCTGCAATCGTGCCAGCACTGAGGGGCGTTTGTCCTTGTTCAGCAGGGATGCCGAATACTCCTTGAACGCCGAGTTGAAGGCTTCTGCGTCCGGGGCTTTGAAAAAGACCAGATACCGGGGCGGCACTTCGGAGTTGTCCTTGCGGATGGCATAGTCGATGCCGTACTTTTTGGCATAGCGTTCCAAACCACGGATGCCGGTCTTGCTGATCTCCACGCTGGACACGCCCCGGTTCTGCCGCAAAAGAGTGCGGACGCTTTGCTTGCCTTGGGATGCTTTGGACTGGTACAGCCGAAACGCCGCCTTTACCGCCCGCAGGACGGTCCGGGCAGACAGCTTGGTGGTAGAAATCATAATGTTGAATGACTTCTGTTCGATTTCTTCCTGCACTGCCATCACCTCCTGTGCAGTAGGGTGATTTTAGCGGTCATGCTCTGCCGGGGGCTTGGTGCGGGGCTTTTCTGCGGGAGGTTCATCAGGCACCGGCAGCACCAGCAGACGGTTGCCCAGTTTCAGAAAGGCTTCCGGCTGATGGAAAAGCTGCTCGTACTTCTGCGCCAGTTCCGGGATCAGGGATGCAAAATCCTCCTCGCCCAGACCCACCACCAGAAAGTCTCCGGCAACGGCATCATACATTTCTCCGTTTTCATCCCGCAGGGCACGGTTCAAGGGCAGACCCATGAGCTTACCATCGTCATTGCAGATGATAGCCACCGGGTCTGCAAAGGGGTAAACAGCAGCAATCGTACCGCCCACCGCCTCCTGCAAGGCTTTCAGGTTGTTGTCAATCTCGACCTGCTGCGGATACTGTCCCGGTGCAATTTTCAGCACCGACAAGGTGTTTTCAGCCATGCGAATCCTCCTTTCCGTTCAGTCCGATCTCACCGCTCCGTGCCGCCTGCATCAAAGCCGCCACGAAGAAACCGAAAATCGCACCGGCTTCAAAAAATGCGAATCCGATAAAAAAGTTCAGCATAGCACACCTCAGTCGATGCAGATGCAGGTCAGCTTCTGGTCGTCAGCCATCAGGGTGATGCTGTGGCTTGCCAGATACTTCTGGAACAGGTAGACCTCATCGATAGTCAGCGAGATGACCTCGCCGTCCATGTTGGTGCGGACCAGAATCACCGGGCCGGTCAGGTAGTGCTTGCCGCCCATCTTCAGCACCTGCGCCGGGTTGTAGCAGAGCAGCAGCGAGGTGTTGGGAAGGTTCAGGCAGGCATCGTCCTCCTCAAAGCAGGGCAGGATGTCGGGAGCCTCGTCCAGCGTGATGACGGTCAGCTCCATATCCGGGGCAATGGCTGCGAGGTAGACCTCGCCGCCCCGGTTTGCCGCCAGTGCAGCGCAGATACGCACATCAATGGTGATCTCCTCGGAGCGGATGGTACGGGTAGCGTTGTTTTTCATAGGCGTTTTCTCCTTTTGTTTGCAAAAGAAAAAGACCCCATCGGGTCTTTCGTTACGGTAAGTCAGCGTTCATTCTGCCGCTGTTGTTTGCGTTGCCACTGTTCCAGCAGCTTGATGATGGTGTCCTCCATCTGTTTCGGGGTGTAGCTGCGCGGGAAATACTTCCGCAGGGTGTCGTTTTTGATGACCACCTTATCCAGCTCGTCCTTTTTCTCTTCTCCCATGACCGCAAAGGCAACGTCATACGAGAAGTGCCCTTCCTGCGCCAGCTTTTTAAGCCGCTGTGCTTGAGAAAGGGACGGCGCATTCTGGGTGTCTTGCATCGCTTCTAAAAAATCCCGCTGTTGGTTCGTGTCGAGATACGACAATTCCACAGCAGGATTGAAGGAAATCTTTTTTTCGTCCACCATGTCCAGCAGTTCCGGGATAAGGCTGGTCAGGCGGATAAAACGCTGGATTTGCTTATAACTTTCGCCTGTTCCTTCAGCAACAACCTCTGTACTGCGTTTCCCGAAATAATCTGGGACAACTTGTCCCACATTTTTTGGTCGTCCAACAGTTCGTTCGATTGCTTCCAGCTTCATTTTGTAGGCGAAAGCCCTTTCACTGGGCAGGATGTTCTCACGCTGGAGATTACTGTCCACCATAAGCAGAACTGCGGCATCATCATCCATATTGCGGACAATGACCGGCAGGGTTTTCAGTCTAGCAAGCTGTGCAGCGTGTTGGCGGCGATGGCCGGAAATGATTTCGTAGCCACCATCCGGGCGCGGACGAGCAATCAGCGGAGAAAGCACACCGTACTGCTCCACGCTTTCCACCGTGCGCTGCATGGACTCATCGTCCAAGACCTTAAAGGGGTGGTTTTTGAAGGGAAACAGCTCCCCGATGGGAATCTGCTGCACCTGTTCCCGCTGCTGCTCCTGCCGGGATTCCTCGGTGGAGAAAATGTCATCTGCCCCTTTCAGCGACACGTTTAAGCTGTTTTTCGGCATTCGCCATCACCTCCTTCGTCAGAGAGCGGTAGGCTTCGGCCACCTTGCCTTTGGGGTCATGCTGGAAAATGCTTTTGCCCACGGCACTGATCTCCGCAGCACGGACAGATCTAGGAATGGCCTGGTCGAACACCTTGATCTTGCTGCCGTAGGCACCCCGAATCAGGTTGTCGATCTGCTGCCCATAGTTGGTGCGGCTATCTGTCATAGTCAGCAGGATGCCCTCGATTTTCAGTTTCGGGTTGATCTGCCGCCGGATCTTCTGCACCGTCTGCAAAAGCTGTTCTAAGCCTTTTGCGGAAAGGTACTGCGCCTGCACAGGAATCAGGGCAGCATCTGCCGCCGCCAATGCGTTAATCGTCAACATCCCCAGCGAGGGCATACAGTCCAGCAGAATAAAATCGTACTCCCGTTTGGCACTGTCCAGCACCTGTTTGAACATCTTTTCCCGGTTCATGCAGTTGACAAGGGACACTTCCAGCCCTGCCAGTTCAATGTTTGCCGGAATCAAGTCAACGCCCTCCGCATGGTGCAGGATGCCTTCACCGGGCGGAATGCTCTGGTCGTTCATGGCTTTTGCCATCAAGGTGGAAAGAGTAGTGGGCAGTTCATCGGGCTGCTGCCAGCCCATGCTGATGGTCAAGCTGCCCTGCGGGTCAGCGTCCACCAGCAGAACTTTCTTGCCCTCCATCGCCAGACCGATGCCCAGATTTTCACAGGTGGTGGTCTTGCCAGTGCCGCCCTTCTGGTTGACGATGGCAATCGTGGTTGCTTTCTTTGAAATTCTCATCACCTCCGATTCGCTAAGTCGTGGTTGGTTTGGTTCTGATAGAAAAGCTGCATCGTGGTGGGTGCATTGTATAGAGAAGCAAGCAGATATTGTTTCATATTACGGATTGGGCTGCTGTTCTCTGCAAGGCACTTCAGCACAAAACGGATATGGTCGGCGTTCAGCTTCATAAAGCGGCTGCGTACCACCTCGGCGGGCTTATCGTCCCCGGCAATGCGTAGCGTCTTGCGGTTGGTAGCGCAGGTGTCCACCAGCAAATCTACGATTTGGTAGAGGGTATCTTCATCATCCGGGTAAAGCCGGAGAAGAAGGTCTATTTCCAAAGAGTATGAAAAATATTCTTCGAGCAGTTCACGATTCTTCATCTTCTCCGATTCGTCGGAAAGGATAGGATTCGTATTATTCATCTCTGTTTTATTCTCTTTCTTCTTAATACCTCGTGATTTTACCGGGTCTTGACACGCGATTTTGAAGCCACAAGAATCGTCATTATCACGATTCTTGACACTCTCCTTTGAAGATTCTGCCGAAAAGTTTTTCACATACACCAAACATGGCTTTCCTTGCCCTCGGCGTTTTCGTTCAATCAAACCAAATTCTTCAAGTTCCCGGAGCAGTCTGGTCGCTTTGTTGTCTGCGCAACGCAAAGTCCTCTTGACATCCTCAATCGTGAAGATGATGAACACTCGACCTTTTTTGTCAAACCATTCATTTTTAACAGAAAGGCTCATACGGTCAAGCAGGATGCCGTACAGAGTTTTGGCATCGGTTGACAGATTTTGAAACCGCTGCTCCTGAAAAAGAGCCTTTGGAATGCGGAAGAACGAAAAAAGTTCTCCGGCCTGTCCGTAAAAGTAGTCAAGGGTCATACAATTCTGTCAAGGATGAAAAAACAACGATGGTTCATTGACATGGTTGACAAATCCTCCTTATAGATAATTCGTGCAAACAAAAAGCGCAACTTCGATTGATGAAAATCGAAATTGCGCGATGTAACTTAGCTGGGGGAGAAAGGTCATTTGTCGGGGTCGTTTGACCACAATTTGACCACAAAAGGAATGAAACGTCTTGACATCCAATGAAACAGAATGGTATAATGCATTTGAAATTTAACGATACTGAGTCTAGGCAGTATCGGATTGTACATTGTGTTTTCGAGAGAAGCACAATGGGGTTCAAGAGGCCGTGAGTTCGATTCTCGCCACTCGGACCAAACAAAAATAATCCGAACTTGTTTCCGATAGGAGATGGGTTCGGATTATTTGTTTTCTTCGGAAAATTAGCGTTTGCGAAGCAATGAAAGCCCCAGTGGGGCTTTTAAGCGACGGAACGGTCTGCGTTAGCAGATGGAGGGGCTTTGCCCCGACAAGTTCCATGCAGGTGTCCGTGGAAGATGAAATCCGAAATCATAGATTGACCGACATAAGCCACAACATGATTTCAGGAGGACACAAACATGAAGTACGATGAAAGAGCCTGCAAATTCATCATGGACACCGGCTGCGTGGAGCTTCTGATCCGGGATGGGAGAATGATCTCCATCGACTGCACCGGGGTCGAGGATGCACTGGACGTGACCATGGCGCGGCAGACGGAACTGGGCTATCTTATTTACAACGACCCGCTTGGCTATGCGGATTTGATTTTGAATGGTGACCCGGAGGAATATTTGAAGAATGTGGCCGGGAGCCATGGGTTAGAAATCTGAATGAATGCTGGACATTACCGCTTTTTTAACTGGTGATGTCCGGCATTTTTAGTGTTGGCCGATTAATTTTAATGGAATCTTTATATTTCTACAATTTTCTTTACGGCTCTTTTATCTATTCCATGCTAATCTTTATGCACACGGATAGGTAAAGGAGCTTTTATGATTCAATATCCTCGTTACAGGCAGCACC
>CAKSWG010000058.1 GCA_934511465.1 uncultured Faecalibacterium sp.
CACAGCAGCCTATAATTATTGTAGCATCCCGCTGGAGAGCGGTCTATAAATACTACTCTTTTATAATACGAGGTGATAAAAATTTCAAAGAAAGCAACCACAATAGCCATCGTCAACCAGAAGGGCGGAACCGGCAAGACCACCACCTGTGAAAATTTGGGCGTTGGACTTGCAGCCGAAGGCAAAAAAGTTCTGCTGGTGGACGCTGACCCGCAGGGCAGCTTGACCATCAGCATGGGCTGGCAGCAGCCCGATGAACTGCCCACCACTCTTTCCACCCTGATGGCAAAAGCCATGAACGGCCAGAGCATTCCGCCCGGTGAAGGCATCCTGCACCATGCAGAGGGCGTTGACCTGATTCCGGCAAACATTGAACTGGCAGGGCTGGAAGTCTCTCTTGTCAACACCATGAACAGGGAAAAGATGCTCAAGCAGGTGTTGGACGGTGCAAAACGAGAATACGACTTTATCCTGTTGGATTGCACCCCTTCCCTTGGGATGCTGACCGTCAATGCCTTGGCAGTGGCAGACACCACCCTGATTCCGGTGCAAGCGCAGTACCTTTCCGCAAAGGGTCTGGAACAGCTTTTGCAGACTGTGCAGAAGGTCCGGCGGCAGATCAACCCGAAATTGAAAATCGAGGGCATCCTGCTGACCATGACCGATAGCCGCACCAACTACGGACAGCAAATCGACAACCTGATTCGAGGTGCCTACGGCAGCAAGATCAAAGTGTTCGACCAAACCGTTCCCCGGTCTGTCCGCGCTGCGGAGATCAGTGCCGTGGGTAAGAGCATTTTCCAGCACGATCCAAAAGGCAAGGTGGCAGAAGCCTACCAATCTCTGACGAAGGAGGTGCTGGCTGATGCCGAAAAACAGCTTAAACGTGTCACTGAAAGGGGCAGATGACATTTTCTCCACGGAAGAATCCCGACAGGAACAACAACGGGAACAGGTTCAGCAGATTCCCATCGGAGAGCTGTTCCCTTTCAAGAATCATCCCTTTAAGGTTTTGGATGATGAGTCCATGCAGCGCACGGTGGAAAGTGTAGAACAGTACGGTGTACTATCTCCGCTGATCGCCCGCCCACGCCCGGAAGGTGGCTATGAGATCATCTCCGGGCACCGCCGCCAGCACGCTGCACAGCTTGCTGGGCTGGACACCCTGCCGGTTATTGTCCGTCAAATGGATGATGATGCTGCAGTTTTGCTCATGGTAGACAGCAATCTTCAACGCGAAACCATCTTGCCAAGCGAGAGGGCTTTCGCTTACAAGATGAAGCTGGAAGCCATGAAGCATCAGGCAGGACGTCCTACGCAAGATAATTATTCCCAAGTTGGGAATAATTTCGGTACACTATCTAGTGAGGAGATGGCTGAAGAACTCGGAACTAGTAAGAATCAAATTTTCCGCTATATCCGTCTGACCAACCTTGTCCCTGAACTGCTGGACATGGTAGACGAAAAGAAAATTGCCTTCAATCCCGCTGTGGAGCTGTCCTATCTGGACGAAAGCCAACAGCGGGATTTTTTAGAAGCGATGAACGACACCCAAAATGCACCGTCCCTTTCCCAAGCGCAGCGGCTTAAGAAGCTGGCGCAGGAAGGGCACTTCTCGTATGATGTTGCCTTTGCCGTCATGGGAGAAGAAAAAAAGGACGAGCTGGACAAGGTGGTCATCAAAAACGACACCCTGCGGAAGTATTTCCCGCGCAGCTACACCCCGAAACAGATGGAGGACACCATCATCAAGCTGCTGGAACAGTGGCAACGCAAACAACAGCGGCAGAATGAACGCTGACTTACCGTAACGAAAGACCCGATGGGGTCTTTTTCTTTTGCAAACAAAAGGAGAAAACGCCTATGAAAAACAACGCTACCCGTACCATCCGCTCCGAGGAGATCACCATTGATGTGCGTATCTGCGCTGCACTGGCGGCAAACCGGGGCGGCGAGGTCTACCTCGCAGCCATTGCCCCGGATATGGAGCTGACCGTCATCACGCTGGACGAGGCTCCCGACATCCTGCCCTGCTTTGAGGAGGACGATGCCTGCCTGAACCTTCCCAACACCTCGCTGCTGCTCTGCTACAACCCGGCGCAGGTGCTGAAGATGGGCGGCAAGCACTACCTGACCGGCCCGGTGATTCTGGCTCGCACCAACATGGACGGCGAGGTCATCTCGCTGACCATTGATGAGGTCTACCTGTTCCAGAAGTATCTGGCAAGCCACAGCATCACCCTGATGGCAGATGACCAGAAGTTGCCCTGCATCTGCATTGACTGAGAGGTGCTGCATGGATACCGAAATGACCTGCTATGAGAGTTTCGCAGAAGTCACGGAGGACTTTTACTGTTCCGCCGTTGATGTTTTGAAGATTCTGGTTCTCCGTCTGCACGACTACCATGCTCGTTGCTTCCATTCTCTGCGGGATGCTCTGTACGACTATTTTTCTACCGATGCCGCACCGCATACTCATGCCAATGTTTCCACTAAGCATACCGTCACCGCGTCTTGCGCTCCTCGTCCTCCCTGAGAGGATTCTTCTCACAGTTCAGTCAATGTAGGAGGTTCGCTATGAATTATATTTATTCGTTTATCATTTTTGAAGCCGGTGCCTTTTTCGGCTTCTTTGTGGCAGCTCTGTTGAACGCCGCCCGTGCCGGGCAGGAAATCACTATCAAATTTGAGGAGGAAGATAATGGAACAGAACGAGAACACTCTGTCGGTGCTGAAAATTGCACCGGGACAGTATCCGCAGCAGGTCGAGATCGATAACGACCTGAAAGCCTTGCAGCAGGCGGTGGGCGGCTCCATCGGCGCAAGCTACCCTTTTGAAGATCCGGTTGCCATCGTCTACAACGATGACGGCAAGCTCATGGGTCTGCCGCTGAACCGTGCCCTGTGGGACGAGGACGGGCTGATGTACGATGTCATTGCCGGAACCTTTCTGGTGGTGGGGCTGGGCGAGGAGGATTTTGCATCCCTGACCCCGGAACTGGCGCAGAAGTATGAAGAAGAATTTCATCAACCCGAAGCCTTTCTCCCTCTTGGGCGTCGCCTGATGGTCATTCCGGTTCCGGATGAATCAGTTCGGAGTGATGCAGAAAAGGCTGTAAACAAGCCCCCGGTGGAACATGACCGCTAAGGCGATTTTCTGCACAGGAGGTGGTAACGATGCAGGAAGAAATCGAGCATAAGACGGTCAACCTTGCCATCTCGACCACGAAACTGTCCGCCCGCACCCTGCTGCGCGGGATGCAGTTTCTGCTGCGGCAGTACGATAAGCACGCTTCGCAGGGCAAGCAGTCCATGAAGCGGCTGGTACGACAGAACCGTGGCGTGACCAATGTGGAGATCCAGAAAACTGGCATCAAGGACTTTGACCGTTATGCCAAGCGGTATCACATCGACTACTCCATCCAGAAAGACCTGTCCTGCAAGCCGCCCCGGTATCTGGTCTACTTTAAGGCGCAGGATACGGATGCCTTGAACGCAGCTTTCAAGGAATATTCGGCATCGGTGCTGGATAAAACCAAGCGTCCTTCCGTGCTGGCAAAGCTGCATGATCTGGCGCAGTCCGTTGCAAATCTGCCGGACAAAGTGCGGCACAAGCAGGAGGAGCGCGGCCTATGAGCAAAAAGAAGCTTTCCAAGCTGCTGGCGCTCTATCTGCCCTATGTGGTAATTGGCTTGCTGGCAACCAATCTGGGCGAGGCGTGGCGGCTGGCTGTGGGCAAGGAACTTGGCGACAAAATCGTATCGCTGATGGATACGCTCCCGGCTGCATTTTCCAATCCGCTGCCAAGCCTGCACCCATTTGATTTGTTCATTGGTCTGTGCTGCGGCGCTGGAATGCGGCTGGCGGTCTATCTAAAAAGCAAAAACGCCAAGAAGTACCGTCACGGTATGGAGTACGGCTCTGCCCGGTGGGGCGGGCCCAAAGATATTGAGCCGTTTATGGCTCCAAAGTTCGAGGACAATATCATCCTCACCAAAACAGAACGGCTGACGATGTCCAACCGCCCACCTGACCCCAAGAACGCCCGGAACAAAAACGTGCTGGTGGTCGGCGGCTCCGGCAGCGGTAAGACGCGGTTCTGGCTGAAACCGAATCTTTTACAATGTCATAGTTCATATGTAATTACTGATCCGAAAGGCAGTATCGTAGTCGAGTGCGGCAATGCCCTGTTACAAAAGGGCTACAAGCTAAAGATTTTCAACACCATCAACTTTTCCAAGAGTATGCGCTATAACCCCATGGCGTACATCCACAGTGAAAAGGACATTCTGAAGCTCGTCACCGCACTGATGACCAACACCAAAGGTGAGGGTCAAGGTGGCGACCCTTTCTGGGACAAGGCTGAACGGCTTTTGCTGGTTTCACTGATCGCGTACCTCCACTACGAAGCCCCTGTCGAGGAGCAAAACTTCGCAACATTGCTGGAAATGCTAAACACTATGCAGGTTTCGGAAGATGATGAAACCTATCAGAATCCAGTTGACCTACTGTTTGAGGATCTGGGCAAGAAGAAGCCAAAATCCTTTGCCGTGCGGCAGTACAAACTTTACAAGCTGGCTGCCGGCAAAACGGCCAAGTCGATTCTTATTTCCTGCGGTGCCCGGCTCGCACCCTTCGATATTCAGGAAGTCCGGGATGCCACCATGTACGATGAGCTGGAACTGGACAAGCTGGGTGACCGGAAAACGGCACTGTTTCTCATCATGAGCGATACCGACAGCACCTTTAACTTCCTGATCTCCATGATCTACACCCAGCTTTTCAACTTGCTGTGCGACAAAGCCGACGATGTGTACGGCGGCAAGCTGCCCATCCATGTGCGGTGCCTTATCGACGAGTGTGCTAACATTGGTCAAATTCCGCAACTGGAAAAACTGGTGGCTACCATCCGCAGCCGTGAGATCTCGGCGTGTCTGGTCTTGCAGACCCGCAGCCAGTTGAAAGCCATCTACAAAGATAATGCGGATACCATCGTGGGCAATATGGACAGCCAGATTTTCCTCGGCGGCAGTGAGCCTACCACCCTGAAAGATCTTGCCGAAGCACTCGGCAAGGAAACCATCGACAGCTACAACAATTCCGACACCAGAGGAACCTCACCATCTTACGGCACAAATTACCAGAAACTTGGTCATGAATTATTGAGCCGGGATGAACTGGCGGTGCTGGATGGCGGCAAGTGCATCCTGCAACTGCGGGGTGTGCGCCCGTTTTTGAGCGACAAGTACGACCTGACCCAGCACCCGAACTACAAGTACACCTCCGACTATGACCCCAAGAACGTACTCGATATCGAGAAGTTCTTGAACCGAAAAGAAAAAATCCACCCAGACGATACCTTTGTCATGGTGGATGCTGATTCACTCCCGCCCGCCTGATAAGACGAGCGGTTATTTTTTTCCCATTGACCCAACAGGTACGCCGGAAAATCAGCCTTCGCCGTGGTTTTCGGCTTTTTGCAAACGGATTTCAGGTGTGTGCAGGGTCACTTTTTCAAA
>CAKSWG010000059.1 GCA_934511465.1 uncultured Faecalibacterium sp.
AGACGATTTTTAAGCTCGGGGATCTTCCATGCGTTACGGAATGTCTGGAACACCTTACATCACCTCAGCCTTTCCGCCTGCCTTCTCGATTTTCTCTTTGGCAGAAGCGGAATAGGCTGCGGCCTTCACGGTCAGAGCCTTGGTCAGCTCGCCGTTGCCCAGAACCTTAACGCCGTCCAGAGTCTTCTTGACCAGACCCTTTGCCTTCAGAGCCTCGGTATCGACGACATCGCCGGCATTGAAAGCAGCTTCCAGATCAGCCACGTTGACGATGGCGTACTGGGTAGCAAAGATGTTGTTAAAGCCAACCTTGGGCAGGCGGCGTGCCAGAGGCATCTGGCCGCCCTCGAAACCAGCGTGCTTCACGCCGGAACGGGCCTTCTGGCCCTTGCTGCCGAAGCCGGCAGTCTTGCCATTGCCGGAGCCAATGCCGCGGCCCTTGCGGGTCACAGCCTTGTTTGCGCCGGGAATCGCGTGCAATTCATGAAGTTTCATTATGCGTATACCCCCTGCTATTAGGCTTCGGTGACGCTGAGCATAAAGCCGATCTTTGCGATCTTGCCCTGCGTAGCGGCATTGTCAGGCTGAACGGTAACGTCGCCCGGCTTCTTCAGGCCCAGAGCCTCAGCGGTAGCGATCTGCTTAGCGCCGCGGCCAATCAGGCTCTTCTTCAGCTCGATCTTGAGCATCTTATCTGCCATGGTTTGTTACCTCCTTAACCCAGAATTTCTTTCACGGTCTTGCCGCGCTTCTCAGCGACAGACTCAGCGCTGACCAGGCCGCACAGACCTGCGAAGGTAGCAGAAACAACGTTGATGGGGTTGTTGGAACGCATAGACTTCGCACGGATGTCCTTGATGCCAGCTGCCTCAATGACGGCACGCACAGGGCCGCCGGCGATCATACCGGTACCGGGTGCAGCCGGCTTGAGCAGAACGGCGCCTGCGCCGTACTTGCCGACGATCTCGTGGGGGATGGTGGTGCCCTTCAGGGCAACCTTGTGCATGTTCTTCTTAGCAGCAGCTTCGCCCTTGCGGATTGCCTCAGGCACTTCGCCGGACTTGCCGATGCCGTAACCGATGGTGCCCTTGCCGTCGCCCACGACAACCAGAGCGGCAAACTTCATGATGCGGCCGCCCTTGACAGTCTTGGAAACGCGGTTGATGGAGACAACCTTGGTGATCATGCCGTCGTCTTCACGGTTTCTCATAGCCATAATGTGTTTCCTCCTCTCATTACAGCTTCAGGCCGCCCTCACGGGCGCCATCAGCCAGGGCCTTAACACGGCCATGATAAACGTAGCCACCACGGTCGAACACGACCTCGGTGATGCCCTTTTCCAGAGCCTTTGCTGCGATCTTCTTGCCGATCTCAGCAGCGGCCTCGACGTTGCCGCCGTTGCCGTTGAAGTCCTTGTCCATAGTAGAAGCCGACACCAGAGTCACGCCCTGCTCATCATCGATGATCTGAGCGTAAATGTGCTTGGCGGAGCGGAAAACATCCAGGCGAGGACGTGCTGCGGTGCCGCTGATCTTGTTGCGAACGCGGCGATGACGACGAAGACGAGCTTCGTTCTTGTCGATCTGCTTAACCATTGTCTTTCACTCCTTACCTTATTTCTTGCCCTTGCCGGCCTTGCCTTCTTTGTGCTTGACAACCTCGCCCTCGTAGCGGATGCCCTTGCCCTTGTAAGGCTCAGGCGGCTTCTTGGCGCGGATCTCGGCAGCATACTGGCCGACCTTCTGCTTGTCAATACCGGTAACGGTGAAGTGGTTGGGATCCTGCCACACGATGGTGCAGTCCTCAGTATCAGGAATGTTCACCTGATGAGAGAAGCCCAGGTTCATGACCAGGTTGGAGCCCTGCTTCTGGCAGCGCAGGCCGACGCCCACGATCTCCAGCTTCTTCTCGTAGCCGTTCACAACACCGTTCACCATGTTGGCGATGTTGGTACGGGTCAGGCCGTGCAGGCTGCGGGCCTGGGGTTCGTCATTGGGGCGGGTAACCAGAACTTCATTGCCCTCGACCTTGACGGTCATCAGGGGATGATAGTTGGAATTCAGGCTGCCCTTGGGGCCCTTGACGGCAACCTGGTGTGCTGCCTCATCGACAGTAACAGTGACGCCGGCAGGAATGACGATGGGTTTTCTTCCAATTCTCGACATTGTCTTTTACCCCTTTCTTACCACACGTAGGCCAGGACTTCGCCGCCGACGTGCTCAGCGCGTGCAGCCTTATCAGTCATGATGCCCTTAGAGGTGGAAATGATTGCGGTGCCCAGGCCCTTCATGACCTTGGGCATATCCTCGCAGTTGGTGTAGATGCGCAGGCCGGGCTTGGACACGCGGCGCAGACCAGCGATAACGGGCTCGCCGTTAGCCTGATACTTCAGGGTGACAACGATGGTGCCCTGAACGGTGTCGTTCTTGACCTGCATGCCCTTGATGTAGCCCTCGTCAACCAGAATCTGGCAGATAGCCTTCTTCATGTTGGAAGCGGGGATCTCCACAGAAGGGTGT
Source organism: uncultured Faecalibacterium sp. (assembly GCA_934511465.1). GTDB lineage: Bacteria > Bacillota > Clostridia > Oscillospirales > Ruminococcaceae > Faecalibacterium. Next base: position 2,520 of record CAKSWG010000059.1, read on the forward strand.
TTGGCAGTGCTAGCGTTGCGGATGCGAGTCAGCAGGTCCGCGATAGGATCAGTAATCTGCATTTGCCACTAACCTCCTTAGATTAGCTCTCGTTTGTTTTATAATGATACCGCCCCGAAACATCGTTGCCCCGGGGCGGATATCCGACAAATTATCCGGCCCTCTGGCTTGATTACCAGGAAGCCTTCTTCACGCCCGGGATCTCGCCCTTGTAGGCCAGCTCACGGAAGCACACACGGCACACGCCGTACTTGCGCAGCACGGAGTGGGGACGGCCGCAGATGCGGCAGCGGGTGTATGCACGGGTAGAGAACTTAGCAGGACGAGACTGCTTCAGCTTCATAGACAGTTTAGCCATTGTAGAAATCTCCTCCCTTAGTTGTTCTCTGCGAACGGAGCGCCCAGAGCCTTCAGCAGCTCCTTGCCCTCTTCGTCAGTCTTGGCAGTGGTGACAAAGCAGACATCCATGCCGCGGACTGCATCGACCTTCTCGAAGTCGATCTCGGGGAAGATGATCTGCTCCTTGATGCCGCATGCAAAGTTGCCGCGGCCGTCAAAGCCGTTGCCGTTGATGCCGCGGAAGTCGCGGACACGGGGCAGAGCGACGTTGAAGAAGCGATCGACGAACTCGTACATACGCTCACCGCGCAGGGTGACCTTGCAGCCGATGGGAGTGCCCTGACGCAGCTTGAAGTTAGCAACGCTCTTCTTGGCACGGCACACGACTGCCTTCTGGCCAGTGATCTGGCCCAGATCCTTCATGACAGCTTCCAGGATCTTCTCGTTTTCCTTGGCTTCGCCGCAGGCAACGTTGATGACGACCTTGTCCAGCTTGGGGATCTGCATAACGCTCTTGTAACCGAACTTGGAGTTCAGAGCAGGAGCAATTTCATTGACATACTGTTCTTTCAAACGAGCCATTGTTCCTTACTCCTTTCTTACAGCTCAGCGCCGCACTTCTTGCAGACGCGAACCATCTTGCCGTCCTTCTCGACGTGGCCCACACGCACGGCCTTGCCGCACTTGGGGCAGATGGGCATGACCTTGGATGCGTACATAGCACCCTCAGCCTTGACGATGCCGCCCTGCTCGCCCTGACGACGAGGCTTGACGTGCTTGGTAACCATGTTCTGGCCCTCAACGATGACCTTGTTCTCAGAGGGGCTGACCTGCAGGACCTTACCAGTGTGGCCCTTGTCCTTGCCGCTGATGATCATAACGTTGTCGCCGGTTTTAACATGAAGATTATTCATTTTTAAAACCTCCTTACAGCGATTCCGGAGCCAGGCTCAGGATCTTGGTGTAGCCGGCATCGCGCAGCTCGCGAGCAACGGGTCCAAAGATACGGGTACCCTTGGGGCTCTTGTCGGCCATGACGATAACGGCGGCGTTCTCATCGAAACGGATGTAGGAGCCGTCGTCGCGGCGGACGCCATGCTTGCTGCGCACGATGACAGCCTTGACGACGTCGCCCTTCTTAACGGAGCCGCCGGGGGCTGCCTTCTTGACAGAGCAGACCACGACGTCACCAATGTTTGCGTATCTCTTGCGGGTGCCGCCCAGCACGCGGAAGCACATCAGCTCCTTGGCACCGGTGTTGTCGGCAACTTTGAGATAAGTTTGCATCTGAACCATATCAGATATCTCCTTTCAAACTGTTCAAAGCAGCGGGCAAAGATTACTTTGCCTTCTCAACGATACGGACCAGGCGCCAACGCACGTCCTTGGACAGGGGGCGGCACTCCATGATCTCAACACGGTCACCGATACCGCACTCGTTCTGCTCATCACGAGCCTTGAACTTGGCGGTACGCTTCAGGATCTTCTTGTACAGGGGGTGCTGCACGCTATCCTTAACGGCAACCACGATGGTCTTATCCATCTTGTCGGACACGACGATGCCGACGCGGGTCTTTCTCAGATTACGTTCTTCCATCGTTTAACCTCCTTACTGCTTCTCAGCCAGAACGGTCATCACGCGGGCGATGTCCTTCTTGACTGCTTCGATGCGGCCGGGGTTCTCCAGCTGGTTGATGGCATGCTGGAAGCGCAGGTTAAACAGCTCGGCCTTCAGGTCTGCCAGCTTGCTGGTCAGCTCTGCGGTCTGCATTTCGCGGAGTTCATTAGCCTTCATTGGTGCCATCCTCCTTCACGGAGTCCTCACGGACAACAAATTTGCACTTGATGGGCAGCTTGTGCATAGCCAGACGCAGAGCCTCGCGGGCAGTGGCCTCATCGACATCTGCCAGCTCGAACAGAACGCGGCCGGGCTTCACAACTGCGACCCAGTATTCGGGAGAGCCTTTACCGGAACCCATGCGGGTCTCAGCGGGCTTTTCAGTCACGGGCTTATCGGGGAAGATCTTGATCCACACCTTGCCGCCACGCTTGATGTAACGAGTCATGGCAACACGAGCAGCCTCGATCTGGGTGGAAGAGATCCATGCCGGCTCCAGAGCAACAAGGCCGTACTGGCCCTGGCACACCACGTTGCCGCGGGTAGCCTTGCCGGTCATGCGGCCGCGCTGGACGCGGCGGTACTTAACACGCTTAGGCAGTAACATTACTTGTTGCCTCCTTCCTTCTTCTGAGCGGTCTTAGCGCTCTTCAGGACTTCGCCCTTGTAGACCCACACCTTGACGCCGATGCGGCCGTAGGTGGTAGCAGCCTCTGCAAAGCCGTAGTCAATGTCAGCACGCAGGGTCTGCAGGGGGATGGTGCCCTCGTGATAGCTCTCGGTACGAGCGATATCAGCGCCGCCCAGACGGCCGGAGCACATTGCCTTGATGCCCTTTGCGGGAACGGTTGCGCGATCGCGGGGGCTCATGGCATTGCGCATGCACTGCTTCAT
>CAKSWG010000060.1 GCA_934511465.1 uncultured Faecalibacterium sp.
GCTTTTGACACGTTACACGATTTCCAGTCGTGCGCCTTAGACCAACTCAGCCATCTTTCCATATTCAGTTCTGCGCCGCAACGCTTCACTATAATACCCGAAAGAAACACTTTTGTCAAGGATTTTTTTGAAAAATTTGGAATTGCGGCAAAAACAACGTGTCTGCGCGGGAGACGCCCGGCATAAAGTGCAAGGATGCGGCAAAAACCCTTGACGAGGGCGCAAAAGCGGGCTATGATGAAAGCTGAGAGTGCTGCGGCAGGGTCAATTTATGCCGCAGGAATGGAATAAAAGGAGGATATTTTATTATGACTTATCCTGAAGTGCTGACCAATGCCCGTGAGTGCATCGGCAAATACTGCAAGGCCTGCCCGGTGTGCAACGGTGTGGCCTGCAAAAACCAGATCCCCGGCCCCGGTGCCAAGGGTGTGGGCGATACGGCCATCCGCAATTATAATAAGTGGGCCGACATCCGCGTGAACATGGACACCCTGTGCGAGGGCGGTACGCCGGACACCCATGTGGAGCTGTTCGGCAAGAGCTTCCGGTACCCGTTCTTTGCAGGCCCGGTGGGTGCCGTGAACCTGCACTATTCCGAGGCATACACCGACATGACCTATAACGATGTGCTGGTGCGCGCCTGTGCCGGGAACGGCATCGCCGCCTTTACCGGCGACGGCACCAACCCCACCGTAATGGAGATGGCCACCAAGGCCATCGGCGCGGCAGGCGGCTGCGGCGTGCCCACCATCAAACCTTGGAACATTGATACCATCAAGGAAAAGATGGCCGAGGCCAAGGCCAGCGGCTGCTTTGCCGTGGCCATGGATGTGGATGCCGCCGGTCTGCCCTTCCTGAAGAACATGACCCCGCCTGCCGGCAGCAAGAGCGTAGAAGAGCTGGCCGAGATCGTCAAGCTGGCCGAGCGCCCCTTTATCGTCAAGGGCGTCATGACTGTCAAGGGTGCGCTGAAGGCCAAGGAAGCCGGTGCCGCCGCCATTGTGGTGTCCAACCACGGCGGCCGTGTGCTGGACCAGTGCCCCGCCACCGCCGAGGTGCTGCCGGAGATCGCAGCGGCACTCAAGGGCACCGGCGTGAAGGTGCTGGTGGACGGCGGCATCCGCACCGGTGTGGATGTGTTCAAGGCGCTGGCGCTGGGCGCAGACGGTGTGCTGATCTGCCGGCCATTTGTTACGGCTGTGTACGGCGGCGGCGAAGAGGGCGTGAAGTGCTACATCGATAAGCTGGCCGGTGAGCTGGCCGATACCATGCAGATGTGCGGCGCACACAGCATTGCCGAGATCACGCCGGATATGGTGCGCATCTGAGCATGACCATTTAAAATGGCCGCCGTTTCACTCTGGCCGTGCATAGCGGAAATTATATTTCTTTTTTGAGCTCCAGAAAAATCTGCGGATTTTTCTGGAGCTCTTTTTCACGGAATGGGGCCGTAACGGGAAACGCCATTTTATGAGGCAAATGCTGCTTTCCGCGCCGACCCTTCCTGTGAAAAAGTAAATCGGCAAAGTCCGCAGGCTTTGCCGATTTACAAATACAAATAATTTTTCCTCTTGTAAATTTTATTCCCGCAGCTCCGTCCCGGGATAGTAATGCGCTAAAATGTCCGCATAGGCGGCGCCCTGCTCGGCCATGGCCTTTGCACCCCACTGGCTCAGGCCCACGCCGTGGCCGTAGCCGCGGGTGGTAAAGCTGAAATTTCCGCTCTGGTACTGTACTGTAAAACAGGTGCTGCGCAGGCCAAGTGCCCGGCGCAGCGCCGTGCCGGAAACGGTTTGCCCGCAGACGGTAAGTGTTTTTGTGTACCCTGCGGGGGAGAACTCTGCCGGGCCGAACCAGCCTTCCGGTGCGGCAAGGTCGGCGGTGATGCCGATTCCCGCGAGCGCCTGCTGCACCTGCGCGGCGGAAAAGCTGGCCGTGTATTCATAGTTGTCGGCGGTACGGTCGGTGCTGCTGTCTACCGAGATGAGATAGGGCAGGGCAGAGCCCCACACATTCTCGCTGGCCTCGGTCTGCCCGCTCGAAATGGCAAAGTAGCTGGTGCAGGCAGGAGCGTTCTCGTAGAAAAGCACTTCGTCCAGAACTTCATCCACGATGGCCGAAAGCCGGGCACGGTTCTGCTCGTAGGCGGTGCCCCAGTAGCTGCGCAGCACCGGCTCGGTCAGGCAGCCCTGCCGCCGGGCCGGGTCGGCAGAAAGCCATGCGCCGCTTTGCAGGGCGGCATGGTCCCGGCAGTAGAGCGCGTAGGTGTGGGCGGCAACGGCCTGTGCCTTGAGCGCTTCGTCCGGCCAGCTCACCGGCATCTCGGCGGCGACAGCCCCCAGAACATATTCCCGGCGGGAAAGCTCCAGCACCTGCCCGGTGGCCTGATCTTCGATCAAAAACGTCTCGGCGTCGGCAGAAAGGGCGGTTTCGGGCTGCGGCGCAGGGAGCGCGGACTCTGGGGGCGCGGATGCGGCGGAGAAAGCCGGCGGCACCGGGCCCAGCACGGCCCGCGTGATGCGGTAGGCGATGAGCGGCAGTGCACTGCCCAGCACCAGCAGAACCGCAAAGAACACAAGAAAAAACTTTTTCATAGTCCGGCCCCCTCAGACAGCGGTGTTTTTTAACCAGAATACCAAATATACCCTGAAAAAAGATGCGAAATAGGGAAAAAGCCTTTTGAGATGCAAGCGGCAAACGGCGCTGCCGCCGCATTTTGTGCGCTGTGCAGTGCGGTTGACGCTTGAATTTACTCTTCAAAAGCGATATCATAGAATTATACCCATCAATGCGGATGGGTGGGAAAGTATAGGAAATAGGATGAAAGGAGAACTTCCCATGAATTTTGCGCATTCGGAAGTTGCAACGCTGGACCCCAACACCATGCGGACGCTGTGTGAGGAATACGTTGCCAACAACTACATCGACCCCGAGACCAGTGAGCGTCTGGGCGTCAAGCGCGGCCTGCGCAATCCGGACGGCACCGGCGTTCTGGCCGGTCTGACCAATGTCTGCGACGTTGTGGGCTACAAAAAAGATCAGGAAGGCCATGTGATCCCCACGCCTGGCAAGCTGATCTACCGCGGCGTCAATATCAACGAGATCGTGGACGAAGCTTACCGCAACGACCGTTTCGTGTTCGAAGAGGTGATCTGGCTGCTGCTGTTCGGCAGCCTGCCCACCCGCGAACAGCTGGACGACTTCTGCGAGATCCTGGCCGAGCACCGCGCCCTGCCGGAAGGCTTTATGGACACCATGAACGCCCCCTCGCCCAACATCATGAACAAGCTCCAGCGCTGTGTGCTGGGCCTTTACTCCTACGACGAGCACGCCGAGGACCTGAGCTTGGAGAACATCCTGAACCAGAGCATCAATCTGATCGCCAGCATGCCCACCATGATGGTGAACGCATACCAGATGAAGCGCCGCTACTACGATAAGCAGAGCATGTTCTTCCATCTGCCCAAGCCCGGCCAGAGCACGGCGGAGCACATCCTGAGCACCTACCGTCCGGATCAGAAGTTCACCCACGAGGAAGCAAAGCTGCTGGATATGTGCCTGCTGGTGCACGCCGACCACGGCGGCGGCAACTGCTCCACCTTTACCACCCGTGTGCTGTCCTCCTCCGGCACGGATACCTACTCTGCGATCGCGGCGGCCATTGGCGCGCTGAAGGGCCCCAAGCACGGCGGTGCCAACCTGATGGTGAACCGTCAGCTGAAGGATATCCTCAAGCATGTGGAAAACCCCGAGGACGACGATGAGGTGCGCGAGTATCTGCGCCGCATCCTGCGCAAGCAGGCGGGCGATGGCTCCGGCCTGATCTACGGCATGGGCCACGCGGTGTACACCATCAGCGACCCCCGTGAGGTGGTCCTGAAGCAGCGTGCCCGCCATCTGGCTTACGAAAAGGGCTTTGAGGAAGAGTACAACATGCTGTGCAGCATCGAGCGGCTGGCCCCCGGCATCTTTGCTGAGGAAAAGGGCAGCACAAAGCCCGTGTGCGCCAACGTGGACCTGTTCAGCGGCCTGATCTACAACATGCTGGGCATCTCTGAGGATATCTACACCCCGCTGTTTGCCATTGCCCGTGTGCCCGGCTGGTGTGCACACCGCGTGGAAGAGGTGGTGTTCGCCAACCGCATCATCCGTCCCGCCTACAAGTATCTGGGCGTGCGCCAGAAATATAAGCCGATCGAGGAACGCTGATGAATCCTTCTGTTTTGTTTGTTTTTGTGTTGAGTGTGCTGCTGGGCGTGCTGCGCGCAGCAGATCTTGCCTTTGGCACCGATGCCGTCACCGGTTTGTGCGTGGTGGGCTCGGTGTGGTGGCGCTATCTGGCGCTGGGCATTGTGGTGCTGGCCGCGGTGGTCGTGGGCCGCACGCGGCCCTCCCGCCCGGAAGCTGTGCGCAGCCGACATCCGCTGGCCGGCGTACTGGCATTTGCCGGTGCTGTGTGTTTTCTGGCCGCAGCAGGCACGCAGATCGCACTGGGTACGACGGCAGGCGTGAGCAGCTTTGTGCGGTGCATTCTGGAATGTGCGTGTTCCGTATGGCTCAGCACCATGGGCCGCTGCTGGCTGACCCCCAATGCATGGAAAAAGCCCTTTGGCGGGCTGTACCTCGCTGTGGCGGGCAGCCTGCTGTTCTACTGGAACGTGCTGCTGCGCTTTATGGAGAACAGCTCCAGCTGGCACCGTGTGCAGCCCACAGCGGCGGTGTGGCAGGCGCTGGCGGCGCTGGTGTTTCTGGCCGCGCTGGCCCGGGCACTGCATGTTCCGCAGCCGGGCAGCGGCAAAGCATTGTGCGCAGCCGGGCTTGCTGCCTTTGCGCTGGGCCTGTGCTGGCAGCTGCCGCAGTGCTTTGCACTGCTGGCGGACGGCGTGAGCCTTGCGGTGATGCCGGAGTTCTTTGCCGGGCTGGGCCTTTGCTGCGTGGGCGGCATGGGCGGCGTGTGCGCCGAAGCCTGCCTGAACGGGCAGGACTGACAAAAATATTGGCACTCCGTTGGCGCAATTGCCGAAAACGGCGGCACGAAAAGAAGCAAAATCGTACAAAAGCAAAAAATGCAGTGAATGTCTTGTTAATTTTTTGGCAGACACTTGAAACTTTCTGCGTTTTG
>CAKSWG010000061.1 GCA_934511465.1 uncultured Faecalibacterium sp.
TCGCCCTTCAGCCGCACATCGCCCTCAATGCGCACATTCGGCACAAGGTCGTTCATGCGGTTGAGCGTTTTCAGAAAGGTGGATTTGCCGCAGCCGGAAGGGCCGATGAGAGCGGTGATCTCCCGCTCGCCCACGTCCAGCGAGATGCCTTTCAGCGCCTTGAAATCGCCGTACCAGAGGTTCAGGTCTTTTGCCGATATCACCGGCATGTTCGTGTTTTCCATAGAGTACCTCATTGTTGAATTTCAACAGGAAGTTTACCGTTTCGGTCCCTCCCGTGAAAATATAGATTTGAAAAATCCGCAGATTTTTCAAATCTACGAAATTAAAAATAATTTTTCCGCTTTTACTGCTTCTGTTTCAGCTTGGTCTTTGCCAGCCGCGCCGCAAGGTTGATGGCCAGCACCAGCACCAGCAGCACCGCACCGATGCCCCATGCGGAAGCAAAGTCGCCGTCCTCAAAGGCACGCAGGTACAGCAGCACCGACAGGGTGGCACCGTTGGAGGTGTAGGCTTTGGCCACGCTCTTGGCAATGACCTCTGCGGCACCGGCGGTGAAGAGCAGGGCGGCGCTTTCGCCCACGATGCGGCCCACAGCCAGAATGCAGCCGGTCACGATGCCGTCGATGCTGCAGGGCAGCACGATGGTGCGGATGATGTGCCACTTGCCTGCACCCAGACCCATGGCACCCTCCCGGTAGCCCTGCGGCACCGTCTTGAGGGATTCCTGCGTGGTGCGGATGATGGTGGGCAGGTTCATGACCACCAGCGTGAGCGAACCGGACAGCAGACAGGTCTGGAAGCCCAGCGCCTGACTGAACACCAGCATACCCACCAGACCGTAGATGATGCTGGGGATGCCCGCCAGCGTTTCGTTGGTGAACTCGATGACCTCGATGAGCCGCCGGTTGGAGGCGTATTCGGTCAGGTAGACCGCCGCACCCACGCCCAGCGGCAATACGATGAGTAATGTCAGCACAATGACATACAGGGTGTTGAGGATGGCGGGCAGAATGCCGTCGGTCTTTTTCAGCACACTGGCGGTGGTGGAAAGGAATTTCCAGCTGATGTGGGGGATGCCCCGCACCAGCACCATGCCGATGATACCGGCCACCAGCACCATCACCAGCACGGCGCTGGCCCAGACCAGTGCGGTCATGACCCGGTTCCACATCTGACGGGAAGGTGAAAGGCCCTTATTCATCGCGGCTTCCTCCCTTCAGCACAACGTTCAGCACAACATTGATGATCATGATAAAGACGAACAGCACCAGCGCGATGCTGAACAGCGCCTGCCGCTGCAGACCGCCGGCATAGCTCATCTCCTTGGCGATGGCGGTGGTCAGGAAGGTGACGCTGCGGAAGGGGCTGTCCGGCATGTTGGGGCTGTTGCCTGCCACCATCATCACGGCCATGGCCTCGCCGATGGCACGGCCGATGCCCAGCACAACGCCTGCGGCAATGCCGCTTTTGGCAGCCGGAATGCTGATCTTGAACCATGTTTCGGTGTCGGTGGCGCCCAGTGCCAGACTGCCCTGCTCATACTCCGGCGGCACGGCGTTCAGTGCCGTCACCGACACGGACACGATGCTGGGCAGGATCATAATGGAAAGCACCACGATGGCGCTGAGCAGGCAGGCACCGGAAGCCTTGCCGAAGGTCTTTGCCACGGCGGGCACCAGCACCTGCATGCCCAGCAGGCCGAACACCACGCTGGGGATGCCGGACAGCAGCTCGATGGCAGTGACCACCACGGTGCGCAGCTTAGGGTCGGCGGCCTTGGAGAGGAACACCGCCGTCAGCAGGCCGATGGGCACGCCGAGGATGGCAGCGCCCAGCGTGCCGTAGATGCTGGACAGGATAAAGGGCAGGATGCCGAACAGCGGCTGGGCTGCCGTGGAGGCCCACTTTGTGCCGAACAGAAATTGGAACAGGCCGATCTTGTGGATGGCCGGCACGCCGGAGATCACCATGTACACCGAGATAAGCACCACACAGCCCACCGCCAGCATACCGCACAGGAAGAAGATGAAGTTCATCACCGCTTCCAGCCATTCGGCGGGGGTGCGGGGCAGCCGCACCCGGCTCAGATAGGATTTTTTGTTCATAGCTGAAATCCTTTATAAAAGCCGCGTCGGCCCGCAGAAACGGCAGCCCGACGCGGCAGTTTTCTTGTTCAGATGCGGGGCAGGCGGTTCACCGGGGAGCTTTCCCCGGCAAACCACCCGGTAATTACTCGTTCACCGGCACAGCGCCTGCGGTGCGGATGAGGTCGGCAGCGTCCTTGCTGGTGGCAAAGTCCACAAAGGCCTGTGCCTGCTCAGACAGGGCAACGCTCTTGTTGGTGACGAACACGAAGGGACGCTGGATCTTGTAGCTGCCGTCCTTCACGGTGTCCTCGCTGCACTCCACGCCTTCCACGGTGACCATGGCGACGGTGTCGCCTACTGCAGACAGAGAAGCATAGCCGATGGCCAGAGGGTTGGCCTCCACAGCGCTGATGACAGCGCCGGTAGCGGTCAGCTCCTGTGCGTACTTGCAGCTGTCCTTCACGTCCACGATGCTCTCAAAGCCATCGCGGGTGCCGGAACCGGCCTCGCGGCCCACCAGAACGATCTCGCCGTCGTCGCCGCCCACATCCTTCCAGTTGGTGATCTCGCCGGTGAACATCTGCTTCAGCTGGTCTACGGTCAGGTCTGCCACCTTGCTGGCCTTGTTGACAACAATGGCGATGCCGTCCAGAGCCACGATGGTGCCGTCCACGTCGTTCTTCTCGTCGTCCTTCAGGGCGCGGGAGGACAGGCCGATGTCCAGCGTCTTATCGGTAGCACCGGTGATGCCTGCGCCGGAACCGGTGGGGTCGTAGCTGACGGTGACACCCGGCTCCACCTCGGCAAAGCCCTCGGTCAGAGCAGCAATGACGTTCTTCATGGAAGTGGAACCACCGGTAGCCACATTGCCGGACAGGGTGCCTGCGGCAGCGGTCTCAGCAGCGGCAGAAGAAGAGGTGGACTCTGCAGCAGAGGATGCCACAGTGGAAGAGGCTGCACCACCGCAGGCGGTCAGAGCCATAGCGGCAGCGGCCGCACCACAAACAGCAATAAACGAACGACGAGTGATCTTTTTCATCTTTATTTCCTCCAAATGGGCCCGGGCCGTCTGCCCGGGCATCTCCTTGTTCTGTTTTCCTTGGGAACGGCCTTATTGTACCGCACCGCCGCTGCTGCTGCGACCATGTACGCGCAAAATGGATGTAAAGCTTTGCACACCGTTTTTGCGGACGTGTCAGCTCTGTGTAAAGCCGGGATGAAAAACCTGTACCCGGATTTTACAAACAGGATAAATATGCCCAAAATACCATTTTCTGGCTGGGCAAAATGACAAAAAAAGCAGGAGACGCTCCCTGCGGAATGTCTCCTGCTTTTGGTTTGTTTTGTGTATCGCTCAGCAGTATTTTGCGCCGTCCGGGCAGTAGAACTGCACATACTTCTGCCACTCGGTCTCGCTGATGGCGCGGCGGTAGCAGTCCGCCAGTGCATCCACGGCCTGCCGGTCCGCAAAGGTGCCCGCGCCCGGGCAGTCCAGCACCAGAATGCGGAACCATGCATCGAACAGATGCTCCGTAAAGCCGGTGTCCCGGGCCCCGCACCGGGCATAAAAGCCCAACCGCCGCACGGCCATGGCTTCGTCCTCGGCCTTATCCGGGCATTCGGCCTCAATGAGGATGGCCTGCGCACCTTTTTCATACTGCGGCAGCTGGGCCAACAGCTGCGCACCAAGACCGGCTGCGCGGTACGCGGGCAGCACCGCAAAATAATCCAGCTGGCTCACCTTGCTGCCCGCCGGGCGCACCATGAGCAGATACGCCGCCAGTGTTTCGCCGTCAAACACGCCCCATGTGTGGGCTGTGCCGTTGGCTTCGCTGTTCAGGATCATGCTCAGGGGTTTGAGTTCCGCGGGCGGGAAGTCCCGGCGCATTTCGTCCAGATACACCTTTGTCAGTTCCTTTTCGTTCAGTTTCCGCCAGCTGTAGGCTTTGCTCATGGTAGTTTCCTCCCGTGTCTGCTTTTTTAATAGTATAACACACTCTGCGCAGCAGCGCAAAAAGCCGCCGGGAGCGGCTTTGCGGCCCTCTCCCGGCGGTTTTTACAGGAACACGGAATCAACCAGACTTCCGCGTAAGATCTTTGCAGATGCTGTGTGCGTTACAGCATCTTCTTCAGCTCGTCGTACACGAACTGCACCTTGGTGCCGATGATCACCTGGCAAGCGTTCTTGCTGGGGCGGATGACACCGGCAGCACCAGCGGCCTTGACAGCCTTCTCGTCCACCTTAGCGTTATCCTTGACCTCAAAGCGCAGACGGGTTGCGCAGTAACCAACGTCCTTCACGTTCTCCTTGCCGCCGACAGCAGCCAGAACAGCGGAAGCAACTTCGGTGTAGTTGTTGTTTGCCAGAACGACCTTCTTCTCGGCCTCTTCGTCCTCGTCCTCACGGCCGGGGGTCTTCAGGTCGTACTTGGTGATGGCAAAGTAGAACACTGCGTAGAACACCACGAAGGCTGCGATGCCCAGAGGAATGATCATCCAAGTCTTGGCAGCTGCGGGCAGGGAAGCAGAGAACACCAGGTCGGTAGCGCCTGCGGAGAAGCAGAAGCCGGCACGGAAACCGGAGTAGTAGGTGATGATGGTGAAGATGCCGTACAGAGCAGCGTACACAACGTACAGCGGGAAGCACAGGAACATGAAGCCGAACTCGAAGGGCTCGGTAACGCCGCAGACGAATGCGC
>CAKSWG010000062.1 GCA_934511465.1 uncultured Faecalibacterium sp.
TCCCATCGCCTGATGCTTAGAACGGGAGGATGTCAATGGAAGTCTTTTTGCAAGCACTGGTAAACGGGATCCTGCTGGGCGGTTTCTACTCCCTGATGGGTATGGGCCAGAACATCATTTTCGGTGTTATGAACATCGTCAACTTCTGCCACGGCGAAATGTTGATGGTGGGCATGTACATCACCTATGTTCTGTATACCTATTTTGGGGTGGACCCCTATGCAGCGCTTCCCATCGTTGCAGTGCTCATGTTCGGGCTGGGCGCGCTGATCCAGTCCACTCTGATCACCCCTTCGCTCAAGACCAAGAGCTTTACGAACCTTTTGTTCCTCACCGTCGGTCTGGGCCTGCTGCTCACCAACGGCGCTCTGGTCATCTTCGGTTCCACCTATTATAAGATCATTACCCCTTATGCCCAGACCTATATTCCGCTGGGCCCGGTCACCATCGCGCTGCCCCGTCTGATCAGCTTCCTGATCCTGATCGTGGTCGCCATTGCGCTGTTTGCTTTCCTCAAGTATTCCACCACCGGCAAGCAGATCCGCGCCGTTTCCCAGAACCCCATCGGTGCCGAGGTCGTGGGCATCAACGTCAAGAAAATTTACATCCTGACCTATGGTCTGGGCGTTGCTCTGGCCGGTATCGCCGGTTCTCTGCTCACCCAGTTCTACACCATCTATCCCACCGCAGGCGCAAGCTTCGGCTTCCGCGCACTGATCGTCGTGGTCGTGGGCGGTCTGGGTTCCATCCCCGGCGCATTCTTCGCCGGTATTTTCCTGGGCCTGCTGGAGCAGATGAGTGCATTGTTCATCAGCCCGTCCTACAGTGATATGATCGTGTTCGTCACCTTCATCATCATTCTGGTCGTGCGTCAGGTCATGATTCTGAGGAGGCGATAAGATGGATACCAGAAAAGCAGTTAAAACCTATCACCGCAATCTGGCGATCGTTCTGGCTATCATCATCGCCATCTTCGCAGCGATCCCGCTGGTCGTGGATAAACCTTACATCATCAACATTTTCGTTCTTACCTTCTATATGTCCACCCTGTCCATGGCGTGGAACATTCTGGGCGGCATCACCGGCCAGAACTCGCTGGGTCTGGCCGCTTACATGGGTCTGGGTGCCTATGTGTGCTGTCTGGTGGTCACCAAAACGGGCATGAACCCCTGGGTGGCCGCTGTGCTGGACATGGCCGTGGTCGGCGTGGTGGCCGGTGTCATCTTCTTCCCCAGCCTGATCCTGCGCGGCCCCTACTTCACGCTGGTGTCCATCGCGTTTGCCGAGTCCATCCGTCAGTTCATCATCAACTCGGAGTTTTTCGGCCGCGCATCCGGCGTGGGCCTGCCCTTCGGCAAGGACTCCTTTGCGCAGTTCCGCTTTACCAGCAAGGTGCCGTACTACTACATCGGCTTCATCATGATGGTGGGCGTTTACCTCATCATGAAGAAGATCGGCCGCTCCAAGCTGGGCTTTGCGCTGCGCACCATCCGCGAGGATGAGGACGCTGCCGCCGCCATCGGCATCAACCCCACCAAGTACAAGGTGATCGCAGTCGTCATTTCGGCCATCATTGCCGGTCTGGTCGGCTTCTTCTACGTCAGCTATATCCGCTACATCGACCCGGATGTTATGATCCAGTCCAAATCCACCGAGATCGTGCTGCCCGCAGTCGTGGGCGGTGCCGCCTACATCGAAGGCCCGCTGATCGGCGGCCTCATCATGATCCCGCTGAGCGAGCTGCTGCGTGCAAACTTTGCCGCCGTTCTGCCCGGCATCAACATGCTGATGTACGCCGTCGTGCTGATCGTGGTCATCCGTTTCCGCCCGTCCGGTATTCTGGGCTGGTACATGAACTCGAAGTTCAAGGCCTTCATCGACGAAAAGATCCTCAAAAAGCCGTCTCTGGATGTGCTGGAAGAGTATGAGCTGATGGCAGACAAGGGAGGGAAGTAATCATGGCAGAAAAGCCTATTATCGAAGTCCAGGGCCTGACCAAGCGGTTCAAGGGTCTGACCGCCGTGCACGATGTCTCCTTCTCGGTGGAGAAGGGCTCCATCACCGGCATGATCGGCCCCAACGGTGCAGGTAAATCCACCACCTTCAACATGATCTGCGGCTACTACCCGCCCACCGAAGGCAAGATCTTCTACAACGGTGAGGACATCACCAACAAAAAGGCGTACGAGTACACCAACATGAAGATCGCCCGCACCTTCCAGATCATGAAACCTCTGAAGAACCTGAGCGTTCTGGATAACGTCACCGCCGCCGCCTACTTCGGCCACGCCGGTGCAAAGAGCGAGAAAGAGGCCAAGGAGCGCGCCATGGAGGTGCTGCACTTTACCGGCCTGTACGAAAAGCGCCATGTGATCTCCAAGGACATGGGCACGCCGGACCAGAAGCGTCTGGAAATGGCAAGAGCCCTTGCCACCAAGCCCGAAGTGCTGTTTCTGGATGAGAACATGGCAGGCTTGAACCCGGCTGAGACCGAAGAGGCCATCCAGCTGATCCGCAAGATCAACGAGTCCGGCGTCACCATCCTGCTCATCGAGCACATCATGAAGGCGGTCGTGAGCCTGTGCGAGAAGGTCATCGTCCTTCACCACGGCGAAAAGATCGCAGAGGGCACGCCCGAGCAGGTCATGAACGATCCCTACGTCATGGAGGTGTATCTGGGCACCAAAAAGGAGGGCGCAAGTGCTTAAAGTTGAAGGTCTGAACGCCGGTTACGGCTCTGTGAACATCCTGTGGGATATCGGCTTTGAGGTGAAGGATGGCGAGATCGTTGCCATCCTTGGCTCCAACGGTGCCGGTAAGACCACCATGGTGCGCACCATCACAGGCATGGTCAAGGCCAGCTCCGGCAAGGTGGAGTTCAACGGAGAGGACCTCTCCGGCAAGAGCTCCCGCGTCATTCTGGACAGCGGCATCGTGCAGGTGCCGGAAGGCCGTCAGCTCTTTACTGAGATGACCGTGCTGGAAAATCTGGAGCTGGGCGCATTCAATAAGGAGACCAAGGCACATTTTGCAGAAAATCTGGAAAAGTGCTACAACTGGTTCCCCAAGCTGCGCGAGCGCGCAAAGCAGGCTGCCGGCACCCTGTCCGGCGGCGAGCAGCAGATGGTGGCCGTGGCCCGTGCGCTGATCGGCATGCCCAAACTGCTGATTTTGGACGAGCCCAGTCTGGGCCTTGCCCCCAACATCGTGGACGACATTCTGGAAGTGGCCAAGACCATGGTGAAGAATGACGGCATCTCGGTGCTGCTGGTGGAGCAGGACATTACCAAGGCCCTTGCAGCGGCTGACCGCGGCTATGTCATCGAGAACGGCCGCGTGGCGCTGGAAGGCACCGCCGCCGAGCTCTCGGCAAACGAGCACGTCAAGAAGGCGTACCTCGGCATCTGATTTTAGAAACCGGATCTCCGGCAGGTGCTGGTTCACGCGGCACAGCCGGAGACTCGTATAAACAAGCTGTTTTCACAAACAGAATTGGAGGACAATTATGAAAAAGATCTCTCGCAGAAGCTTCCTGAAGGCATCCGCTGTTCTGGGCAGCGCAGCTGCACTGACTGCCTGCGGCGGCTCTTCCGCTTCCACCAGCACTGCTCCCGCAGCATCCGGCAGCACCGCAGCTTCCGGCGCTGCAGCCAGCGGCGACACCATCAAGATCGGCACCATCTACGCAATGTCCGGCGGCAACGCAGCCATCGGCGAGAACATCCTGCGCGGCATCGATTTTGCAGTGGACGAGATCAACAAGGCAGGCGGCGTGAACGGCCAGATGCTGGAAGTCGTCCGCGGCGACCACGCAGGCGACGCAGCCACCGGCAAGTCCGAGGCTGAGCGTCTGATCACCCAGGAAGGCGTCAACGTCATCATGGGCTGCCACATGTCCGTCGTCACCGAGGTCGTGGCTCAGGTCTGCCAGCAGTACGGCATCCCCATGATCACCGCTATCTCCACGCTGGACCGTCTGACCGACGAGGATCACAAGGACTACGATTACTTCTTCCGTCTGTGCCCGCTGAACTCCGTCTACGTGGAAGATATGCTGAAGTATCTGCAGGACTCCAAGGAGCAGACCGGCAACGAGATCAAGAAGGTCGCCATCTTCACCGATAAGGCTGCCATCGGTCAGGAGCTGATCCGCTGCGTCAACCTGTTTGCATCCGACTACGGTCTGGATGTTGTGGCCGAAGTGGACTACAGCTCCAACGCCACCGACCTGTCCTCTCAGGTGCTGGCTCTGAAGCAGGCTGACCCCGACGCCATCCTGTGCGACTCCTACATCGGCGACGCTACTCTGTTCGTCCAGACCCTGAAGGAGCAGAACTACAAGCCCAAGATGATCGTTGCCAAGGCCAACGGCTTCACCGATCCTTCCTTCATCCCGAACCTGGGCGCATCCGCAAACGGCGTGGCTTCTGTTGTCGAGTTCAACCCCGACCTGACCAACGGCGTGGAGATCAACGAGGACTTCAAGAAGGTCTACAACGTCAACATGAACGGTCACTCTGCTGAGTCCTACACCGTTGTGTGGCTGTTCAAGTCCGCCATCGAGAAGGCTGGCTCCACCGACGGTGCCGCTGTCCGCGACGCTCTGGCAGAGCTGTCCATCGACGGTGCATTCGAGGGCGGCCGCAAGATCGTTCTGCCCTACTCCAAGATCGAGTTCGCTCCCGAGTACGAGATCGGCGGCGCAAAGCACTACCG
>CAKSWG010000063.1 GCA_934511465.1 uncultured Faecalibacterium sp.
AGTGCATGGGCGGATTTTTTGCAACATAAATAACAGACATCCTGAAAGCTCACCTTCAGTCATTCAGTCGGGGATATTTACAAAAATCGACGTTATACCGTATATGTTTCATGGTGCGTATACCGATTGCTATATTTTGTACAGAGCAAGACGATATTTGATAGCCTTTTTGGGCATTTGCATCTTCGTTGGGTGCGTATCCATCAGCACTGTTTTCACCGGATTTGTGCAATAAAAAAGAAACAGCCAGAAAAAAATCTAACTGTTTCTCGTTGATTTTATTGCACAGGGGATATAATCCGAATCATCCCCATACGGTGCATGATCCGCAAGAAGTATTCAAATGGTCGCCCGTTCAAATCGCATCTGAAGCGCATTTCTCCTGAAGTGTGACTTTTTTACATTGAAGCAAAAATGGCAATTTTTTCTCGAAAGCAATGCTCGTCCGAAAACCCACATTACGCCTATGTTTTTTGCCGTTTTCCAAAAGAAATGTTTTGTCATTTGGGGGCTTCTTTAAGGTCCGCATGGGAGAGCGTTCGGTTCGCATCCGAAAGGTCGAGGGTTCGGCTCCCTTCGAGTCCATAAAACGCCGTATCCCTCATAAACATACTTCTGAAAGATCAGGCGCACGATTGCCGCTTCTTCCTCGTTTACTTCCAACTCACAAACTTCTTGATTCCTTTTATTCAAACGACCTTTCTTGACACGCTTGTAACCAAAAGCGACGATGCCGCCGGTGTAATGACCTTCCTCCGTATCATGCACGAACAGCATTTAAAAGTCAAGAATATATCGAAGATGCACAACGTAAAAACGACTTTTTAGAAGAGCTCGCACAACGGGTCGAACAAACATCATGATGAAACAAACTTTAACAAACTTCTTGCGTCTCCTGCCATGGTGTGGTATACTGGACAAATCAACTGAAAAAGGAGCGCCTCTATGACCGATTTGAACACATACTTTCAAAAGCATGACCTTTGTGCAGAGAACATCCTGTACATTTACCGCAAAGACCGCAAAACAGTCATTCAGCGCACGGACGGTGAGGAATTTGCACTGTTCATACCGGTACATAGTATTCTGTCCGCTTTGCCGGAAAGCGAGTTTTTGAGCATCAGCAAGGGAATTGTCGTATGCCGCAGCCACATTGTAGATATTAGTAAGGACGGCGTTTATACCATGTCGGATGGCCGCACTTTTCAAGGACGCAAGCGCGGCTTGAGCAGTCATCGCCGTCTGCGCACAGAAATAGGGCTGGCAGGCACAAAGCCCCATCCCCTGAGTATGCTGGAAAAATGCAGCCTGCTGGACGATATGCCGCTGGCCTACTGTGTCATCGAGCTTGTTTTCAATGCGGAGGGACATGGCGTAGATTTCATCTTCCGGTACTGCAATGCGGAAATGGCAGTGATGGAAGGTGTACCTGTTGAAGAAATGCTGAATCGCTCGTTTTACGAGGTGTTCCGCAACGGCGACAAAAAGTGGCTGGTGGCTTATGCGGATGTTGCACTCAACGGCACAAAACGCATCCTCCACGATTACAGCCCGGAAATAGATAAGTACCTTACCATCCATTGCTATCAGCCCGAACCCGGCTATTGCGCCTGTGTGCTGCAAGTGACGGATGCATAACCCGAACAATGCCCATCGGCTTATGAAAACCATAAACCGGTGGGCATCGTGTTTTATGGATGAACGTTAAAATTTTCGCTGTTCGCGCAAATATTCTTCAAAGACGCTTCTCCGAATCAGAATCTTTCGCCCGATTTTATAAATCGTGCCACATTCGTGTGGCATACGGGTAATTACTCTATAACCCAGCAGATAATCTGTTTCTGCGTGTGTCAGATTAAAGTTTTCAAGCACAGCGCTTCCATCGGATGCCACACCGTTTCGGATGTGGACTATCAGTCCTTTTGGGGTTATAATCGTTTGATCGTATTGCATTTTTCCTCCTGAATCTCTCAATCCGCTGCGCCTGCTAATTTCAAAAATTTCTTATCCGACTGGATGCCCTGTGTCACGAATTTCCCATCACGGAACAGTGCATAGGTGGTGACGGGTGCGGGCACATTCTGTGCCGTCTCTTTCTCTGTGACGTGGATGGCTTTGAACGGGATTCCATGTTCCTTTGCGGCCTCCTGTACCTTTGGCACCCAATAATAGGTGTAGGGGCACTGGTCGGTATAGTAGAGGACAAAGCCGTTTTCCTCCACCTTGGGGTGCTTGGCGCAGGCCTTGAATTTTGGCGGCTGGGCATTCTCTGCAAGGGGCAGGTACATGAGGTTGATGCCGCAATCGGAGATGTCCGAAGCCTTAAAGCCCTTATGGGTCAAAAACTTTGGGTCAGCGAGAAACTCCCGTTTGCGCCCCTCTGCACACAGAATGCAAACGCCGTTTTTGCCCTGCGCCTTGGCATCCCGAAGGCATTCTTCCAGCAGCTCGCTGGAATAGCCGTGCCCTTTCAAGGAGCCGGAGACCCACAGGCAGTTGATATAAAGCCAGCCTGCCGCATCAATGGGCACCCATGCGTTTTCTGCCGGGATGTACTCGATAAAGCACTTGCCGCGCTCTGCACTGCGGTAAAAAACAAGCCCCTCCTCAAATCGCTGCTTGAGCCATTCCTTCTTGGCAAGGCTCTGTTGACCGGACATGGCACAACAGATGTGTTCCTTGTCGATGTTTTCTTTTGTGATTCGGATATACTCCATCTTGTAGTTCCTCCTGCGGCTTACCGCATCCGTCCATCACCGCCCATCAAGGCGGTCATTTCTTCAATATAGTCCAACGGGAACGGCGGAGAGCACAGGGGCTTCATGGCAATGCTCATGAGCTTCATGGGGTTGTCGTCTGCCGCCACCCGGTTGGAGCTGAGCTTTCCGCAGCGTTTGCAGCGGTGGATGATGGCCCACTCGCCGCCCTTGCGTACCCAGACGGCCACCGGCTCCATGATGCCGCCGCAGTCGGAGGCACGGTCGCCGGGTTCTTCGTCCACATGAAGGCTGGACAGGCAGTTGGGGCAATGGTTGCGGTGGTCGCTCCCGGCATTTTGCGGGGTGCAGACCCGTCCGCAGACTTTGCAGGTAAAGGTATCGTTGCAGGCGTGGGTCTTATAGTAACCTTTTTCAAAGGTCTTGCGTTTATTTTCACGATTCATGGTATTGTCCTCCTGAAGAATTGTGTCTGTTCGTCTTCGGGAGGCGTGGCTTGTGGTATTTGCCAGACCTCCCGGTCAGCCCACAAGCTCCAGTGCAAATGTTGTATGTTTCAAAAAGTTCTCCTTTGACTTTAGCATTTATGGTGTTTTTCTACTTCAACATAAAATTCAAAAATTCCTTTATTTTTCACCTCCCTCGATGTTAAAGGTGCGGAAGAACAGCTTTACATGGGCGTCCAGCTTTTCAAGGCTTTCAGCTTCCCGTTCCGGCTGGCGGTCGCAGACACTGAGCAGGACGATGATAGGTGAAACATACATCCACGCCAGCGTATCAGGGTCTTCGTTTCGCAGTTCGCCGTTTGCAACCAGCGCACGGAAGATGCCTGCATGGTAGGAGATCATCCAATCTACATAGCGTTTGGAAAGCAGTTCGGCAAATTTGGGGGAACGGAACTGCTCCAACGTCATCATCCGGCGGAACTGGCTGATGGTTTTATCGTGCAGCGAATAAAGGAAAATCTGTCTGACTTTTTCAACCAGCAGCTCCTCCGAGATGTGAGAGAAAACCGGGATATCCTTTTGAGAATCCTGTACATGGACCGAAATTTCAGCGGTGTCTTTTTGGTAGTGCGCCGAAGTTGTCTCCAAAATCGCATCAAAAATCGCCTGCTTACTGGGGAAGTGGTTGTACAGCGAGGGTGCCTTGATGCCCACCGCCTTTGCAATTTCCCCCACGCTGACCGCATCATACCCTTTGGTGGAAAACAGTTCCAGAGACTTTTCCAGAATGCGTTGCTTGGTGTCTTCCATTTTTCTTCGCCCTTCGCTAACTAATGTTTGTTAGTTCTACTATAATCAAAAAAGTTTCCATTGTCAAGCGTTTTTTAAAGACAATGGAATCAAAAAAGCACCCGCAGCAAGCTTTTCAGAGGTTTTGGCCTCCGGGCGCAAATGCTGCGGGTGCATTCTTTTTTATTCACCTGACCTGCGTTTCATTTACAAAATTTTGTGCAGTTCCTGCACAAGGTCGTCGATCACGATGGGCTTGGACAAAAAGCCGTTCATGCCGCTTTCCAGCGCGTTGCGGCGGTCCTCGTCAAAGGCGTTGGCGGTCATGGCAAGGATCGGCAGCTTTGCCCGCGCAGGGTCGTCCAGTGCGCGAATTTTCCGGGTGGCGGTATAGCCGTCCATGATCGGCATCTGCACATCCATCAGTACCAGATCGTAGCTGCCCGGCGCGGCGGTGCTCACCTTTTCCACCGCTACAGCGCCGTTTTCTGCCGAATCGACAAGGAAGCCGTACTCCCGCAGGATCTCCTGCGCGATCTCGCGGTTCAGTTCGTTGTCCTCCACCAGCAGGATGTGCCTGCCCTTGAAGTCGGCGTTCTTTTCCGGCAAAAGCCTCTGCACTGCATCCGCCGGCTTCTGGCCAAGGGCGCTCATCAGGGTCTCGCGCAGGTCGGACATGAACATGGGCTTGGAGCAGAAGGCGGTCACACCGGCAGCCTTTGCCTCC
>CAKSWG010000064.1 GCA_934511465.1 uncultured Faecalibacterium sp.
TGATGAGCTGGCCTGCCTTGACCTCGGCAAGACCGGCATGTGCGGCAAGAATTTTCTGCGTCAGGGTCATTCCCATGGTGGTACTCTCCTTTTATCTCAAAACCCTCTCAGTCAATGCCTTGCGGCATTGCCAGCTCCCCCGAAAGGGGGAGCTTTTTGCATGAGCGGGCAGGTTTTCCTTCTGATCCAAAGCTCCCCCTGAGAGGAAAGACTTCCCCCGCTCCGGGGGAAGATGTCACCGCAGGTGACAAAAGGGGGAATCTGGCGCAAAGCGCCTGAGAGGGTTCGTTCTTTATTTATTATTGATTGCGCTCACCAGTGCCTTGATGCCGGCCACGATGATATCGGTGTCGGTGCCGGCACCCCAAGTGACGGTGTTATCGACCCAGACAAGGCCGACGTAGGAGGCAGCGCGGGAGGTGGAGCCTTCGTCCAGACTGTGCTCAGAGTAGGTCTCGAGGTGGAACTCCATGCCGGTGGCACTCTGGATGGCGTTTGCCACGGCGTCCAGACGGCCATTGCCCACCGAGGTGACCACCTTGCGCTGACCGTTCAGCTCCAGCGTGACGGTGGCGGTGATGCCGCCCACCTGTGCAAAGTGGGCTTCCAGAACGTTGAGCGGCTTGCAGCGGTTGAGGAAGGCATCCTCGAAGATGCGCAGCACCTCGTTTGCGCTCAGCTCCTTGTGGCTGTGGTCGGAAACGCTCTTGACCTTGTAGCCCAGCGCCTCGCGCATTTTGGGCGGCAGATTGTAGCCAAAGTTCTGCTCCAGCACAAAGCCGATGCCGCCCTTGCCGCTCTGGCTGTTGATGCGGATGACGTCGGCATCGTAGGTGCGGCCGATGTCGTGGGGGTCCACCGGGATGTAGGGGCAGGTCCAGCGGTGCTCGCCATGCTCCTTGCGGTAGGCCATGCCCTTTGCAATGGCGTCCTGATGGCTGCCGGAGAAGGCGGCGAACACCAGCTGACCGGCGTAGGGGGTGCGCTCGTAAATGTGCATCCGGGTCACACGCTCGTAGGTGGCGCAGATGTCCGGCATATCGGAGAAGTCCAGCTTGGGGTCCACGCCGTGGCTGTACATGTTCATGGCCAGCGTCACGGCGTCCACGTTGCCGGTGCGCTCGCCGTTGCCGAACAGGCAGCACTCCACCCGCTGTGCACCCGCCAGCACGGCCAGCTCTGCGCAGGCCACGCCGGTGCCGCGGTCGTTGTGGGGGTGGGTGGAGATGATGACGCTGTCGCGGTATTTCAGGTGCTTGTCGCAGTACTCGATCTGGTTTGCGTAGACATGCGGCATGCTCATTTCCACGGTGACGGGCAGGTTGATGATCATGGGGCGGTCCGGGGTGGGCTGCATGATGTCCAGCACGGCGTTGCACACATCCACGGCGTAGTCCACCTCGGTGCCGGTAAAGCTCTCGGGGCTGTACTCGAACAGGAAGTTGCCCTCGTACTCCTCGCTCAGCTGCTTGACCAGCTTTGCGCCATCGGTGGCGATCTGCTTGATCTCCTCCTTGCTCTTGTGGAACACCTGCTCGCGCTGGGCCACAGAGGTGGAGTTGTAGAAGTGGATCACCGCCCGGGGCGCGCCCTTGACGGCCTCAAAGGTCTTGCGGATGATGTGGTCGCGGCACTGGGTCAGCACCTGCACGGTGACATCCTCGGGGATCATGTTCTTCTCGATCAGGGTGCGCAGGAACTCGTACTCGGTGTCGCTGGCGGCAGGAAAGCCCACCTCGATCTCCTTGAAGCCGATCTTGACCAGCATCTGGAAGAACTCCAGCTTTTCCTCAAGGCTCATGGGCACGATCAGGGCCTGATTGCCGTCGCGCAGGTCCACACTGCACCATGCGGGGGCCTTTTCAATGTGATCCTTCTTTACCCAGCTGTCATAGCCTGCGGGTACCGGGTAGTAACCCGGAGCATACTTGGTTGCGTCCATCATTTGCGCGTCCTCCTGAATATACACTTTTTACATACGAAAAGGCTCCCGTCTTTCAAGGCGAAAACCTTGAGAGACGAGAGCCTGTAAATTCAAACTACAGGGCACCCGTGGTACCACTCTCTTTGCTGCGCCTTTGGGCACAGCCGCTTTGCACGATCGGCTTTTTGCGGCGAATCGCTGCCCGGGTAACGGTGGGCGTCCGTCAGAGCCTACTTGTGTGTTCAGCTCTGCCGCTCAGGGGCCAGTAACCGAAACCCTCTGCACCCGCCTTGCACCAACCGGCGGCTCTCTGTACGCAGAAGAAAATCGTTTTTTCCCCGTCAACGCATTTGTGCTTTTTTCAAAGTAAAATCAGTTTAGCATAGTGCGCAGGCACTGTCAAGCAGATTGATTCATAGATAGGATGAAACAATTTCACAAAGCTGCCGATAGAATGTGCCAAAATTTGAGAGTGGTCTGCCGGGCATCAGTTTTTGGGAAACGCGGCGTTCCACACCTTGATCACCTTCACCTTGGTCACAAGGCCATCGGGCTTGAAGGTGCTTTCGGGCTTGGCGTCCAGATAGCCCTGCTCGGCGCACCACTGTGCCGCTTTGGCCGTGTCGGCGTCGGCCACATCCGCAAAGGCGGGTGCAGCTGCGGGCTCGGGACGGCCTGCGGTGTTCCACACCAGCAGGGCCAGCTGGCCGCGGTTTGCGGGGATGGCTGCGCCCTCGGGCAGGAGCTTATGCAGGATGATGCGGGTGGCCGCCTGATAGCCGCCCCAGACGGCTGCACCGCCCACCAGCACGGCGGCAAGGGCGCCGCCTGCATCTGCGGTGCTGCCTGCTGTATCTGCGGGCTCTTCCGATGCGGCCTTGGGCCGGATGGAAAGCGAACTGCCGCTGATCACTTCACCATTGGGCAGGTTTTCCAGTTCCTCTGCATCGGTGAAAGCCGCATATTCGCCCGCATCGCTGGGGGTAAACTTTACGCGGCCAATGCCGCCCATGGTATTGTTCAGTGTCAGGCCCGAAGCCGTAACGTCCAGCAGGCAGTTCCTCTGCAACAGTGCATCGACCACGCGTCCGGTGATCGATACGCTGCCGGACGTTTTGATGGTCAGATCATAGTAGCAAATATCATCGCCGCTTGTGATCTCCACGCTGCCGTTGCACTGGATGCTGCCGCCGGCAAGAGGCTGTGTGCCGCCTTTCACGGTAACATTCCCTGCATTTGTGATCGTCAGCGTGCCGCTGAGGGCATTGCTGCCGGAAGAAATGATCTGCACCGCGCCATCGCAATCGATGGCAGCGTTGCCGTTGATTGCGATGGCCGGGGCTTCGATGCTGAAATCGTTCACACCGGAAACATCCAGCGTGGGCTGTTTGCTCGTCAGCACCAAGCTGGGCTTCTGGCCGCCGGCCGCAGTGCCGGTAATGACCGCGCTGCTCCGGAGCGTGCTGCTGATGGTATAGGTGCCGGTGGTGGGCTCATAGGTTGCGGTAAGGTTCAGTGCGTCGCCGGTCATGTCAACAGCGCCGTTGCTCTTGCCGGTAAGGGTCACGGTTTGCTGTGTCGGGCCGCCTTTATCCACGGTGATGCTCAGGGTGGGCGTGGCCGGTGTGCCCTCTTCGATCACCAGATATTCGCCGGTGAGCTCGGTGTTATTGGGCAGTGCAATGGAGTTGGTCTTTTCCACGTCCGTGTAGGCCACATAGCTGCCGCTGTCTGGCGCATGGAAGGTGACCTTGCCCACCTGTTTGTTGTATCGCGCATCCAAGATCACGCTTTTTGCCGTGACGGTGATGCCGTTCTTCGTAAGCGGCTTATTGTATGCCTGATAGCCTACGATCCGGAATTGTTCCGAATTGGGCGCGTTCACCACCATGCTCTCGGCAACATAGCCTTCGGTATTGTCGAAAGGCTGCATGTAAATATCTCTGTTGCTTGTGCTGGTAATGGTCACTTTGCCATCTGCCGTTCCGCCGATCCAGATATAGCCGTTGGCATTTATATCCAGATCACCGTAGACCCTTGAGCTATTGTCGATGGTAACACCTGTGGTGCTGGTGATTTCCACATCGTTCAGATTTTGGGGCTTGATGCTTTTGCCGGGGCCTTTTGACTGGATGTCGAACTTGATATTGGGATATTGGCCGTTGCTCTGTGTGCCGGCAATGACCATATTATCGCCAAATGTTCCGGCAACAACATAGCGCTGCGCGCTGCTGTCGTAGCGGACCGTCACGTTCGTGCTTCCGGCTTTCAACGTCTGGTTTGCGCTTTGGTCAAAACCGTAGTCCGTCTCACTGATGGTGATCGTCAGTTCTGCCGGGTCCGCGCCGGTGCCCGCTGCCAGTGCACTGAGGGGCGACGCCGCTTGCAGCAACAGGCCAAGGCTCAGCAGCCCTGCAAGGAATTTCCGGGTACGTTGTCTCATAAAAAGGGCCTCCTCTCATTCTTTGCCTTTAATATACCGCCCCCCCCCCCCCCCCCCC
>CAKSWG010000065.1 GCA_934511465.1 uncultured Faecalibacterium sp.
GCTACCTTCATGAGCGCTGTGTCCTGCACCTACTTCGTGCTGGCACCTGAGTGCCTGGGCAAGATGATCAATACTTACGCAGATGGCAAGCTGGTTGCTTACAACACCGCCGTTGCATATCCCGTTGGCATCATCTTTGCAATCGCAATGCTGGCCATCTTCATCCATGCCACCAAGAAGCACGCTGCTTCCCAGAAGGCATAAAGATGTCGGCTGCACCGCATAAGCTCTAAAACCTTGCACCCCCGCCGCTGCACTGTGCAGTGACGGGGGTGTTTTGGCATAACCAACAAACCTTTTATGCAAATCTTAGCAGCCGAAGGGCTTGCATTTATGCCCCTGCGGTGCGAAAATAGAACTGGCGATTTCACAGAAGAAATAACAGTAAAGAAGGGAACTTCCATGATCTTCAAACCTGCACAGCTGGGCATGGCAAAACTGGAAAAACAGGAGCTGGTGGAGGACAGAAAGTCCTGCAAAAAGATCGGCCCCTGCGGCGTTGGCAAAAAGGCACTGTACCTGAACAGCTTTTATATCGACCGCCGCTATTATCTGCCTTACGGCAGCATCAGCCGCGCGTATAAGCGCGTGGCCATGAGCTCCGGCGGCTTTACCGGCAAGGGAATGTTCGCCTCCATGGCTTACCTTGTGGTGGAGTACGATGGCGGCAAACAGAAGCAGTGTAACTTCAAAGACGAGCGGGACGTGGACAAGCTGCTGGAGGTGCTGGCCAAAGAGCAGCCCCAGATCCGGCTGCTCAGCGCAGCCGGTGAGCAGGTGCTGCAAAAAAAGGAAGCCGAAAAGGCCTCCCGCAAGCTGCCGGAAAGCGAACTGACCGACGAAGCCCGCCACAGCATCACGGTGCTGCGCAAAGCAAAGGAATATCTGGAAGCAAAGCCTGAACTCGCGGATGAACTCAGCGCAGCCGAGCGCCGCAAGCGTGCGCAGCTGCAAAGCAAGCCGGTATACCGCTATGTGGCGCTGGCCATCTTCATCTTCGGCATCCTGTCTGCGGCTTACGGCCTGTATGCCATCACCAGCCATACCGGCAATTACGGCATCTACTTTGCATTGTTCGGCTTTGCGGCCATCTTCCTGTTTTCCAGCTACAACATGCTGCCCACAGCCCGCAACAATCACAGCGCCATCATGAAGCGCGCCGAGAAGGCCGAAGCCGCTATGGCCGAGTATGTGAAGCACTACCCGAGCGGTGCGTTCCCGGTGGCAAGCTGGTATGCACATCCCATCGTGCTCAAGCAGATGACCGATGCCATCGAAGAGGGCCGCGCCGTCACGGTGCCGGAAGCCCTGAATGCGGTGGAGACCCGCCTGAAGTCCCTGAACGCCGATGTGCAGGTGGAGCAGGAGGAGTACGACGAGGTGGTGGT
Organism: uncultured Faecalibacterium sp.; assembly: GCA_934511465.1. Classification (GTDB taxonomy): domain Bacteria; phylum Bacillota; class Clostridia; order Oscillospirales; family Ruminococcaceae; genus Faecalibacterium. Next base: position 1,389 of record CAKSWG010000065.1, read on the forward strand.
CATCAAGGCCATGTTCCTCAACCACGATTATCAGTAAAGACCCAGCACAAACAAGAATGCCCTCCGGCGGAAAACCGGAGGGCATTTTATATGTTTGAAGATCAGGCCTTCTGCGGCTGTTTGAAGATGGCCATGGACTCTTTGTAGCAGTGCGCGTAGTACACGATCTCTGCGGCGGCGGTCAGCGCCCAGCTGCAAGGGTACAGTGCATACAGCGAGGGAATGGTGTGGAAGTGGGCAAAGATGGTGTAGACCCAGATGACCCGGAACACGCAGGAGCCCATCACAACAATGATGGTAGGCACGATCGTCTTGCCCAGTCCGCGGGATGCGGCAATGGTGCAGTCCATAAAGGCGGAAATGCAGTAGGCAAGGCCCATCACGCGCACACGCTTCATGCCTGCGTCGATGACGGCGCTCTCGGTGGTGAACAGGGCAAGGAAGCTGCGCCCGAAGAAGAACAGGCTCCCGCCCAGGATCAGGCCGACACCAAAGGAGTAAGCCAGACTGATGAAGAAGCTCTTTTTCACGCGGTCCGGCTTGCCGGCACCGTAGTTCTGGCTCATAAAGCTTGCACAGGCCATGTAGAACGCGGCCATGCAGTCGTAGATCATGGCGTCGGCGTTGGCGGCGGCGCTGTTGCCCTTGACCATGAGGGAGTCGAAGGAATTGACGCCTGCCTGAATGAACAGGTTCGCAATGGCAAAGATGGCGTTCTGGAACCCGGCAGGCAGGCCCAGCCCCAGAATGCTCTTTGTCATGGCGGGGTCGAGACGCAGCTTGTGGACGTCCAGCGTGTAGCAGTCCTGCACCTTTGTCAGTGCCCGCAGGATGAGCCCGGCCGAAACGCATTGGGAGATGGCGCTGGCCAGCGCTACGCCCACCACGCTCAGCTGGCACACGATCACAAAGAACAGGTTCAGCAGGATGTTCAGTGCGCCTGCAATGGAAAGGTAGATCAGCGGCTTTTTGGTGTCGCCAATGGCGCTGAACACTGCATTGCCAAAGTTGTACAGGGCCAGAGCAGGCATACCCAGAAAATACACCCGCAGATACAGAATAGCACCGGGAAGCAGATCCTCTTTGGTGTTCAGCAGCCGCAGCATGAAGGGGGAGCCCAGCAGGCCGATGAACAGCAGCACCACACCTGCGATCAGGCTGACGATGGCCGCCGAGTGCACTGTCTTTTCCACATCGCCGGCATGGCGTGCGCCGTAAAAGCGTGCCACCAGCACGTTGATGCCGCCGCTCAGGCCGATCAGAAAACCGGTGAACAGGGTGACAAGGATGCTGGTGGAACCTACCGCACCCAGCGCTGTGGAGCCGGCAAACCGGCCCACCACCGCCACGTCTGACATATTGAACAGCACTTGCAGCAGGTTGGAAAGCGCCAGCGGCAGGCTGACCAGCAGGATCTGCTTCGCCAGAGGGCCTTCGGTCAGTGTCTTGGTATTCGATTTCATATTCTCTTTTGTTCCTTTAGCCTAAACAAAACCGTGCCCACGCACACCGGGGCACATCTCTATTATAGGGGAAGCCGCAACTTTTGCAAGATGGCTTGCAAAATAATAAATTGGTGGTTCGGACTCTCCCGGCCGCACAATAGCGGCATCTTGTCAGACATTCCTGCGGATTGTGAACCGCGCACTGGTCAACAGCCCACTGGGCTGTTGGCTGCCCTGCTGGCGCAGGGCCGTGCTGTTCGAATCCTCCCGGCTTTAGAACGCAGCCTCTTGTTAGACGTTCCTACTAATTGGGAACCGCGGGCTAAACGACAGCCCACTGGGCTGTTGTTTACGGTGCTTCGCACCGCCGCCCTGTTCTCATCCTCCCGGCCGCACCGAAAAAGAAAAACCAGAACACTTTTGTGTTCTGGTTTTTCTTGGTGCGACCGGGAGGATTCGAACCTCTGGCCTTCCGGGTCGGAGCCGAACGCTCTATCCAGCTGAGCTACGATCGCAGATCGTACTGCTTTATCAGTACAACACAGTATAACACACCCGTGCGTAAAATGCAAACGAAAATCGTCAGCCCTTCCGGTTGCGCATCCAGATGCGGTACAAGCCGTCGGTGATCAGCGTCTCCCGGTACAGGATGGTTGTGCGGCAGGCTTCCCGGATAGCAGCAGGCAGATTGCCGGTGGCGTAAAAGGCGGTCTGCGGGCCAAGCTCAGCACAGAAGCGTGCGGCAAGGCCGTCAAGCAGGCTGGCCGTACCCAGTACAAAGCCGTTTTGCAGGCAGGAAGAAGTGCTCTTGCCCAGAATGGATGCAGGTGCCTTTGCGGCAAGATCGATCTGCGGCAGCTGAGCGGTATTCTGCACCAGTGCATTCAGCGAGAGCTGCGGCCCGGGCAGGATCACTCCGCCCACAAGCTCCTGCTTTGCGTTGACGGCCATCATGGAAATGGCGGTATCGGCCGAGATCACCACCAATGGCCCGGAACACTCGGCCAATGCAGCGACAGCGCCGCAGAGCAGCTCTGCGCCCAGCTGGGCGGGATTGTCCAGCCGTAGTTTGATGCCGCTTTTCAGGCCCGGCCCAACCGTCAGGATGCGGGCTTTGCATAGGATGTGCAGCGCTGCCAGAACCCGTCCGCTCAGCACCGGCACCACGCTGCCCAGAATGCCGCCTTCGATCTGATCGGGGGATGCGCCGTGCAGGGAAAGCAGATTTACCAGCCGGATGGCGTATTCGTCAATGGTGGCGGCCGAATCGGAGTGCAGCCGCCCGCAGAATTTGAGCGCGTCCTGCTCGTAGCCGCCCACAGTGATATGGGTGTTGCCGATGTTGACGGTGAGAATCATAAACAAAGCCCTCCTCTGCGGCACACTATAATGTATATATATAATAGCGCACCCGGCAGCAATCTGCAAGGTTGTTATAGGGCGGAATAAGGCTCTGCCCGCCGCAGCCGCGGCGCAGATACCTTGCGGGTTGCTGCTGTTTTGGAGCGTACGCAAAAAACTTGGAAAAAAGTTGTCAAAAAGTGTTGACATAGGGGCAGGGGTGTGGTATTATA
>CAKSWG010000066.1 GCA_934511465.1 uncultured Faecalibacterium sp.
CAGTACCTGCTGTACAACAAGTTCGGCTGGCTGGACAGCCCCTTCTATCTGGCCATCTGGGTGCACTGCGCATTTGCGACCGAGACCTACTTCGTCTACCAGCTGATCCAGTTCATGCGCAATGTCCCGCGTGATCTGGACGAGGCTGCCGCCATCGACGGCTGCTCCTCCTTCCAGACCCTGTACAAGGTCATCGTGCCCATGCTGGGTCCCGCTCTGGTGTCCTGCGCACTGTTCCAGTTCATGTGGAGCTGCAATGACTTCATGGGCCCGCTGCTTTACGTCAGCACCCCCGGCAAGTACCCGATGTCCCTGTTCGTCAAGCTGTCCATGGACGGCGATACCGGTTTCGCATGGAACAAGATCCTTGCTCTGTCCCTGATCTCCATCCTGCCGCAGCTGATCGTTTTCTTCTGTGCACAGGACCAGTTCGTTGAAGGTATCTCTGCCGGTGCTGTCAAGGGCTAAGCCCCGCGCACACGCATAAGATCATCTGATACAAACAAACACCCCCTGTGCCGTTCCCGTAGATGGCACAGGGGGTGTTTTAGTAGAAAGAAGGAATGATAATTCCGCTGCGCGGAACATGATGAGCCCTGCGGGCAATGATGTCTGCCTGCGGCAGATGAGGTGTGCCTTACGGCACATTGCCGCAAAGCGGCACATCATGTTTCCACAGGAAACACATCATTGCGCAGCACATCATATTCGCCGCAGGCGAATACATCATTTCTTATGTCCCTTGCGGTATTGCAGCGGGCCGGTGCCCATCACCTCGCGGAACACGCGGCGGAAGTGAGCCGCGCTGGCAAAGCCGGTCTGTTCGGCCACTGCGCTGATGGAAAGCTCGGTGCTCTCCAGCAGCTTCTGTGCGGCTTCGATGCGGCGGTTGTTGATGTAATCCACGATGGACTGCCCTGTCACCCGCCGGAACAGGCGGCTGAGGTAATAAGGCGAAAGATAGAACTGCGCCGCCACCTCGGTCAGCGAGAACTTCTGCCGGTAGTTGGCCGCAAGGTAAGCGCAGATCTGCTCCACCGTCTCGTTGTGGGGGCGCGCCATGGCGCTGCTCTCCGCAATGCACTCCTGCTCCACATAGTGCAGGATCAGCAGCAGATACAGCGGGCCGGGATAATCCTGCTCAATGCTGGCGCTGGCCATCATTTCCAGCAGGGTGCGGATGCGGCTCTGCCACTGCACCGGCGCGTACAGCACGGTGCGCTCTGCGGGCGTGAACAGGCGGCTGAAATCCCGCCCGGCTGTATTTTTCAGTTCGTGCAGCATCCCCAGCGGAAAGCGGCACCCCACGATCTGGGGCACGGCGCTGCCCGCCTGCGCAAAGCTGCCGCCGCCCGGGCCCAGCAGCACGGCGCTGCCGGGGTTCACCAGCATCTCCTGCCCGCCAAAGTGCAGCGTAAAGCTGCCCTCGGCCACCAGCAGCAGGTAACAGGTATCCTCATCGGGCGGCAGCTCGTAGCGTCCACCGCTTAGCCGCAGGGTGGCTGCCGCCACCTTACCGGTGATCTTTTCACGTTCTGATCTCATAATGCTTCCTCATTGATAACATCCTCGCCCTCTCCGTCATTGCCTGCGCAATGCCACCTCTCCCTTTGGGAGAGCTGTCGAGCAATGCGAGACTGAGAGGGCGAGCCCGTCAGCCTTATCATTCCAGTTTTCATCATACCATGCCCAGCACATTTGGGCAAGACAAAACCATCAGGAGGTTCTCTCATGAATCTGTCGCTCATTCGCTCTATGACGCGCAGTGCTGTTTTCGAGCTGGAAAACGGCCTGTGCTACCGTCCGGCCCATCCGTTCACTGTCACGCTGAACGGCAAGACCGTTTACGAAGCCTGCGAGACCAATGTGTTCTCCCTGTTTTCCCTGCTGCCCGGCACCGAATACACCGTAGGCGTGCAGGCGGAGGGCGAAAGCCTTTCCTGCACCTTCACCACCGAAGCCGAGACCTTCTTTGTGGATGCATCCCGCTACGGTCTGGTGGCGGACGGCACTACGGACAACACCATCCGTTTGCAGGCAGCGCTGTCCACCTGTCCCAAGGGCGGAACGGTGTATGTGCCCGCAGGCCGCTACCGCACGGCCAGCCTGTTTATGAAGAGCAACACCACCCTCTACCTTGAAAAGGGCGCTGTGCTGCTGGGCGACAACGACCGCACCCACTACCCCATCCTGCCCGGCGTGATCCCCAGCGAGAACGAGGTGGATGAATACTACCTGACCGGCTGGGAGGGCAACCCGCTGGACAGCTTTGCGGGTCTGTTGAACATCACGCAGGTGCACGATGTCGTTGTGACCGGCGAGGGCACGCTGGACTGCGATGCCGAGAACGGCGACTGGTGGGTGACTCCCAAGATCAAGCGCATCGCATGGCGGCCCCGCGCTGTGGCTGCTGTGGACAGCGAGAACATCTGCCTGCACGGCATCACGGTGCAGAACAGCTATTCGTGGACGATCCACCCCATCTTTGTCAAGCACCTTGACCTGCTGAACTTCAACATCAACAATCCTTACAATGCCCCCAACACCGACGGCATCGACCCCGAAAGCTGCGAGTATATCCGCATCATCGGCGTGAACATCCATGTGGGCGACGACTGCATTGCCATGAAGGCCAGCAAGGTATTCCTTGGCATGAAGCTGAAAAAGAGCTGTGAGCACACCGTTATCCGCAACTGCCTGTTGGACAAAGGCCATGGCGGCATCGTCATTGGCAGCGAGATGAGCGGCGGTGTGAAGGATATGGTGGTCACCCAGTGCCTGATGGACCACACCGACCGCGGCCTGCGCGTCAAGACCCGCCGTGGCCGCGGCAACACCGCCGTCATCGACGGGCTGGTGTTCCGCAATGTGGAGATGCGGGGTGTCAAGGCACCCTTCGTCATCAACATGTTCTACTTCTGCGACCCGGACGGCCACGGCCCCTATGTGCAGTGCCGCGATGCCATGCCCGTGGACGAGTACACCCCGAAGCTGGGCAGCCTGACCATGGAGGACATCGTCGCCACCGACGCTCAGTTCGCGGGATGCTACTTCGACGGCCTGCCGGAGCAGCCCATTGAGCGCGTTTCCATGAAGAATGTCACCATCACCTTTGACCCCAATGCCGAGGCCGGTCAGGCCGCTATGGCGGATAACCGTCCTCTGGTGAAGAAGCTGGCCATCTACGCCGAGAACGTCAAGGAGATCGACCTGCACAACGTGAAGATCGAGGGTTACGAGGGCGAGCGCCTGCACTTTGCAAACGTCGGCCATTTTGAGGAGGACTGATACCATGACCCATGAAGAAATTCTTGCCATGCTGGGCGATTACGTGGACTACCTGATCGCCAATTCCAGCGCCGAAGCACCCATGTGGAACATCGAGAAGGTGCGCAGCGGCAAGCCCAACAAGTGGAACTACATCGACGGCTGCATGATCACGGCCTGCCTGAGCCTGTACAAAACCACCGGCGACGAGAAGTATCTGAACTTCTCCAAGAGCTTCATTGATTCCTTTGTGCAGGAGGATGGCTCCATCAAGACCTACGACCCCAAGGAGTACAATCTGGATAACGTGAATCAGGGCAAGAACCTGTTCACCCTGTACGATATCTTTGGGGATGAAAAGTACCGCAAGGCCATCGAGACCATCCGCAGCCAGCTGGCCACCCAGCCCCGCACCAAAGAGGGGAATTTCTGGCACAAGGACATCTACCCGTGGCAGGTGTGGCTGGACGGCACCTACATGGCCCAGCCCTTCTACATGGAGTACGAGACCCGCTTTAACAAGATGCAGGGCTGCATCGACAGCTACAAACAGTTCATGAATATCAAAAAGCACATGCGGGACGAAAAGACCGGCCTGTACTACCACGGCTACGATGAGAGCCGCCAGATGTACTGGGCCGACCCCGTCACCGGCTGCAGCCCCAACTTCTGGCTGCGTGCCATGGGCTGGTTCATGGTAGCCATGGTGGACGTGCTGGAGCGGATGGACGAGCAGCTGTACAACGAGTACCGCGGCATCATGGCAATGCTCAAGCAGACCATTGAGGATGTGCACAAATTCCAGGACGAGGAGACCGGCATGTTCTGGCAGGTGATGGACCACCCCGGCGTGGAGGGCAACTACCTCGAGACCAGCGGCACCGCTCTGTTTGCCTACGCGGTGCTCAAAGGCGTGCGTCTGGGCTACCTGCCCAAACGCATGGCCGCATGGGCCGAAAAGGCCTTCTACGGCACCTGCGACAAGTACCTCTCCAAGAACCCGGATGGCAGTCTGCAGCTGGACGGCATCTG
>CAKSWG010000067.1 GCA_934511465.1 uncultured Faecalibacterium sp.
GTGGCACCCCGCATCGCCGATTTTGCCGAGCGCGAGGGCCTGCACGCCCACGCCCGCAGCGTGACCATCCGGTACGAAAAGTGAGGATCTGAACCATGAGTAAATTCCTTTCCCCCACGCTGTCCGCTGTCACCCCCTATACCCCGGGTGAGCAGCCGCAGGATCAGCAGTACATCAAACTGAACACCAACGAAAGCCCCTATCTGCCCTCCCCGGCGGTGATCGCCGCCGTGAGCGAGCACGAGGTGGAAAAGCTGCGCCTTTACTCCGACCCCGCCTGCGCCGACCTGCTCAAGGCCGCGGCGGCACACTTTGGTTTGCAGCCGGAGCAGATCATGCCCGGCAACGGCAGCGACGAGAACCTTTTCTTTGCGCTGCGCGCCTTCTGCGATGCAGACCACCCGCTGGCCTATGCCGATATCACCTACGGCTGCTACGGCGTGTGGTGCGGGCTGATGCATATTCCCAGCCACATCATCCCGCTGAAGGAGGACTTCACCCTTGACCCCAAGGACTACTACGGCCTGAACCAGACCATCGTCATTGCAAACCCCAATGCCCCCACCGGCATTGCACTGCCCCGGGCGGAAATTGAGGGCATTTTAAAGGCAAACCCGAACAATGTGGTCATTGTGGACGAGGCCTATGTGGATTTTGGCGGCGAGAGCTGCGTGCCCCTCATTGACCAGTACGAGAATCTGCTGGTGGTGCAGACCTTCTCCAAGTCCCGGCAGCTGGCCGGTGCGCGTCTGGGTCTGGCCATGGGCAATGCAAAGCTCATTGCCGACCTGAACCGGGTCAAGTTCAGCCTGAACCCCTACAACATCAACCGCCTGACCCTGAAGGCCGGGCAGGCCGCGCTGGAAGACACCGCTTATTTTGACAGGACCCGCGCCGCCATCGTGGACACCCGCGCATGGACAAAACAGCAGCTGGAACAGCGGGGCTTTGCCGTGCTGGACAGCCGCTCCAACTTCCTGTTTGCAAGTACCGACCGGAAAGACGGCAGAACACTCTACAAAGAGTTGAAGAAAAACGGCATTCTGGTGCGCCACTTCGACGCGCCCCGCATCCAGAACTGGCTGCGCATCACCATTGGCACATCGGAACAGATGCAGAGATTCGTGAACACACTGGATAAGATCATGGAGGAATGAACCATGCCGAACCGAATGATCTCGCTGGAACGCAACACCAATGAGACCCAGATCGACCTGACCCTTGATCTGGACGGCACCGGCCGCTACGAGGTGGACACCGGGTGCGGCTTTCTGAACCACATGCTGGAGCTGTTCGCCCGCCATGGCCGTTTTGACTTAGTGCTCACCTGCCACGGCGATGTGCAGGTGGACTACCACCACACCACCGAGGATGTGGGCATTGCGCTGGGTCAGGCCTTTGCACGGGCACTGGGCGATATGCGCGGCATCCAGCGCTACGGCAGCTTCTACCTGCCCATGGACGAAGCACTGATCCTGTGCGCCGTCGATCTTTCGGGCCGCTGCACCCTGAACTGGGATGTCCATTGCAGCACCGAAAAGGTGGGCGATTTTGACGTGGAATGCGCCAAGGAATTCTGGCTGGGCTTTGCCCGCAGCGTGCCCGCCACGATCCACTTTGTACAATTTGCAGGAGAAAATACACACCACATCCTCGAGGCCTGCTTCAAGGGCGCAGGCCATGCACTGGGCGCGGCCGTGAAGATCGACGAAGCCCATAGGGACGAAATTCCGTCCACGAAAGGACTGCTGGTATGATCGCAATTATCGATTATGGCGTGGGCAACCTGTTCAGCCTGAAGTCCAGCCTGAAGCAGCTGGGGCTGGAAGCGGTCGTCACCGCCGACGCGGACACCATCCGCAAAGCCGACCGGCTCATCCTGCCGGGCGTGGGCGCTTTTGCCGATGCCATGGCCAAGCTGGAGGCGACGGGCCTTGTGCCGGTGATCAAAGAAGAAGCCGAAAGGAAGCCGCTGCTGGGCATCTGCCTTGGCATGCAGCTGCTGTTTGAAAAGAGCTACGAGTACGGTGAGCACGAAGGCCTTGGCTTTGTGAAGGGCGAGGTCTGCCCGCTGGAGCCCGACCTTGCGGACAAGAGCCTGAAGGTGCCGCAGATCGGCTGGAACGCCTTGCACATTGTAAAGGACGACCCGCTGTTCAAGTACATCCGTGAGGGCGAATACGTCTATTATGTCCACAGCTACTACGGCAAAAACTGTACGGAGAGTACACTGGCTGTGAGCGATTATTCCATTCCCGTCACCGGTGCGGTGCGGGCAGGCAGGGTGTACGGCACCCAGTTCCACCCGGAAAAGAGCGGTGACACCGGACTGCGGATCTTGAAGGCGTTCAGTGAATTGTAACCCTCTCAGTCAACGCCTTGCGGCGTTGCCAGCTCTCCCGAAGGGCGAGCTTTGAAAACGTAAACCAGAAGTTGCAAAAAGCTCCCCCTTCGGGGGAGCTGGCGAGCGAATGCGAGCCTGAGAGGGTTCGTTTCTAAAGGAGAAACAACGATGCAGCTATTTCCAGCCATTGACCTGCGGGGCGGCAGGGTCGTCCGCCTGACGCAGGGTGATTACGACCGCATGACCGTCTACGGCGAGGACCCCTGTGCACAGGCGCGGGCGTTCCTTGCGGCGGGTGCCAAAAACCTTCATGTCGTCGATCTGGACGGCGCAAAGGACGGCACCCTTTCCAACTACGATACCATTGCCGCGCTGGCAAAGCAGGGCGGTTTATACATTGAGGTGGGCGGCGGCATCCGCACCGAGGAGCGCATTGAAACATACCTCTCCCTCGGCGTGGGCCGCTGCATTCTGGGCAGCGTGGCGGTGACGGATTTTGACTTTACCGCCCGGATGCTGCAAAAATACGGCGATAAAATTGCTGTGGGCGTGGACGCCAAGGACGGCTATGTGGCCATCCATGGCTGGAAGGAGGTCAGCGCCGAGCCGGGCGTGGACTTCTGCCGGCGTCTAGCCGCTGCCGGATGCACCGCCATCATCTACACGGACATTGCCTGCGACGGTGCCATGCAGGGCACCAATCTGGGCCTGTACCGCCAGCTGGCAGAGGAAGTGCCCGGCGTGGCCTTTACGGCCAGCGGCGGCATCTCGTCCGAAGCAGAGCTTCTGGAACTGAAAAAAATGGGCACTGCCGCTGCCATTTTGGGCAAGAGCCTGTACACCGGCGCACTGGACCTTGCGCGCTGCGTGCAGCTGGTGCAGGAGTGAACGGAGGGGAAACGACATGATCACCAAACGCATTATTCCCTGCCTTGATGTGCGCAATGGCCGCGTGGTCAAGGGCACGAACTTTGAAGGCATCCGGGATGTGGCCGACCCGGTGGAAATGGCCCGCATGTACAACGCTGCCGGTGCCGACGAGCTGGTGTTCTACGATATCACCGCCAGCTTCGAGGGCCGGGCACTGTTTACGGATATCCTGACCCGCGTCGCCAGCGAAATTTTTATCCCGCTCACGGTGGGCGGCGGCATCAATACGCTGGAAGACTTCGACCGGGTGCTCAAGTGCGGTGCGGACAAGGTCAGCGTCAACTCGGGCGCATTGAAGGATCCCGGCCTTATCCCGGCGGCGGCACAGCGCTACGGCAACCAGTGCGTGGTGCTCTCTGCCGATGTGAAGCGGGTGGACGGCCAGTTCCGGGTGTTCGCCAAGGGCGGGCGCGAGGACACCGGCCGGGATGCACTGGACTGGATCAGCTGGTGCGTGGACCACGGCGCGGGCGAGATCTGCCTGAACAGCATCGACACCGACGGCGTGCGCAGCGGCTTCGACCTTGAGATGCTGGACGCTGTGGCCGCTCGGGTGAACGTGCCCATCATTGCCAGCGGCGGCGCAGGCAAAAAGGAAGATTTTCTGGAGCTGTTCCATCACAAGGGCATCGATGCAGGCCTTGCGGCGGGCATCTTCCACCAAAAGCTGCTGAGCATCCACGACTTAAAGGAATATCTGAATGAAAATGGTGTGGAAATGCGGCTGTAAGCTCTTGCGTTTGCGCACCGAATACGCTAAACTAGTAATATCCCCATCCGGGGAGGGAGAACCGTTATGAATCTGAAA
>CAKSWG010000068.1 GCA_934511465.1 uncultured Faecalibacterium sp.
AAAGCCGCCTGTATCATCGAGACAACTAGAGATTAAGAAAGGGTTCGTTTCATGGAAAACAACGTTTTCGATTCCATCAAGATCGGCCTTGCCTCCCCGGAGCAGATCCGCAACTGGAGCTACGGCGAGGTCAAAAAGCCCGAGACCATCAACTACCGTACCCTGAAGCCGGAGCGCGACGGCTTGTACTGCGAGCGCATTTTTGGACCTACCAAGGACTGGGAGTGCCACTGCGGCAAGTATAAGCGCATCCGCTACAAGGGCAAGATCTGCGACCGCTGCGGCGTTGAGGTCACCAAGGCCAAGGTCCGCCGTGAGCGCATGGGCCACATCGAGCTGGCCGCTCCTGTCAGCCACATCTGGTACTTCAAGGGCATCCCCAGCCGCATCGGCCTGATGCTGGACATCAGCCCCCGCCTGCTGGAAAAGGTGCTGTACTTTGCAAGCTATATCGTTACCGATCCGGGCGCTACCCGTTTGGAAAAGAAGCAGCTGCTCACCGAGAGCGAGTATCGTGAGATGCGCGATCATTACGGTGATGAGTTCGAGGCTGCTATGGGCGCCGAGGCCATTCAGGATCTGCTGAAGGAGATCGATCTGGATCAGCTGAGCGCAGAGCTGACCGCCGAGGTGGAAAAGTCCTCCGGCCAGAAGCGCGTGCGCATCCTCAAGCGTCTGGAGGTCGTGGAGGCTTTCCGCATTTCCGGCAACCGTCCCGAGTGGATGGTGATGGATGTGCTGCCCGTGCTGCCGCCTGACCTGCGCCCCATGGTCCAGCTGGACGGCGGTCGTTTTGCCACCTCCGACCTGAACGACCTGTACCGCCGAGTCATCAACCGCAACAACCGTCTGCGCCGTCTGCTGGAGCTGGGTGCTCCCGACATCATCGTGCGCAACGAGAAGCGTATGCTGCAGGAAGCAGTGGACAGCCTGATCGACAACGGCCGCCGCGGCCGTCCCGTCACCGGCCCCAACAACCGTGCTCTGAAGAGCCTGTCCGATCTGCTGAAGGGCAAGCAGGGCCGCTTCCGTCAGAACCTGCTGGGCAAGCGTGTTGACTACTCCGGCCGTTCCGTTATCGTCGTCGGCCCTGAGCTGAAGATGGATCAGTGCGGTCTGCCCAAGGAGATGGCTCTGGAGCTGTTCAAGCCCTTTGTCATGAAGGATCTGGTGGAGAAGGGCATTGCCAACAACATCAAGTCCGCCCGCAAGATGGTGGAGCGCGCAAAGCCCGAAGTGTGGGACAGCTTGGAGACCGTGATCAAGGGCCATCCCGTTCTGCTGAACCGTGCACCTACCCTGCACCGTCTGGGCATTCAGGCCTTCAACCCGGTGCTGGTGGAGGGCCGTGCCATCAAGCTGCACCCGCTGGCATGTACCGCATTCAACGCCGACTTTGACGGCGACCAGATGGCAGTCCATCTGCCTCTGGGCGAGGATGCCTGCCGCGAGGCCAAGATGCTGATGCTGGCTTCTGGCAACCTGCTGAAGCCCTCTGACGGCGCACCTGTCACCGTGCCTACTCAGGATATGATCCTGGGCAGCTACTACCTGACCACCGTTCGTGAAAACGAAGAGGGCGCAGGCAAGGTGTTCCGCGATGAGAACGAGGCGCTGATGGCTTACGCAGAGCACATCGTCACCCTGCACGCACCCATCAAGGTGCGCCGCACGATGGTGATCGACGGCGTGGAGCGCACAGGTCTTGTGGATGCTACCGTGGGCCGCATCATCTTCAATAACCCTGTTCCCCAGAACCTGGGCTATATCGACCGTACCGACCCTGAGCATTGGCTGGAGTACGAGGTCAGCTTCCGCGTGACGAAGAAGACCCTGCCCGACATCATTTCCCGCTGCATGACCCGCAACGGCACCCGCAAGTGTGCAAAGATGCTGGATGCCATCAAGGCACAGGGCTACAAGTACTCTACGCTGTCTGCGATCTCCGTCGCTGTGTGTGATGCCGTGATCCCGCCGCAGAAGCAGGAACTGATCGCGGAGGCTGACCAGCAGATCGCAAAGGTCGGCAAGCTGTTCAACCGCGGCCTGATCTCCGATAACGAGCGTTACAACCAGACCATTGCCATCTGGCAGGCCACCACCGATAAGGTCTCCAAGGCTCTGGCAGACAACCTGCCCAAGGACAACGAGATCTATATGATGGCAGACTCCGGTGCGCGTGGTTCTATGAACCAGATCAAGCAGCTGGCCGGTATGCGCGGCCTGCTGGCAAACACCGCCGGCCACACCATCGAGATGCCCATTCGTGCCAACTACCGCGAAGGTCTGAACATTCTGGAATATTTCGTTTCCGCCCGTGGTGCCCGTAAGGGTCTGGCCGATACCGCTCTGCGTACCGCTGACTCCGGTTATTTGACCCGCCGCATGGTCGATGTCTCTCAGGACGTGATCGTGCGCGAGATCGACTGCGGCACCACCGATGGCCTGTGGGTCTCCGAGATCCACGAGGGCAAGGAGAAGATCGAGAGCTTCCGTGAGCGTCTGATCGGCCGCTTCGCTGTGGGCGATGTGGTCAACCCCGTCACCGGCAAGGTGATCGTGCCGGAAGGCAAGATGATCGACCTGTACGATGCAAACGAGATCGAAGCCGCCGGCATCACCAAGCTGAAGATCCGCAGCCTGCTGACCTGCCGTGCAAAGACCGGTGTCTGCGCACGCTGCTACGGTTCCGATATGGCAAACGGTGAGCCCGTCCGTCTGGGCGAGTCTGTCGGTGTTATCGCCGCAGAGTCCATCGGCGAGCCCGGTACCCAGCTGACCATGCGTACCTTCCATACCGGCGGTATCGCATCGGCTGAGGATATCACACAGGGTCTTCCCCGTGTTGAGGAACTGTTCGAGAGCCGCCGTCCCAAGAGCATGGCCATCATGAGCGAGATCTCCGGTGTCGTTTCTCAGGACGATACCAAGAAGAACGTTGTTATCAAGGTCACCGGCAAGGACGACAACGGCGCCGAGGTCGTGAAGAGCTACTCCATCCCGTTCACCCAGCACGCACGCGTGATGCCGGGCGACCGTGTGGAGAAGGGCGACATCATCACCCGTGAAGGTGTTCTGTATCCGCAGGACATTCTGGCCATCAAGGGTCTGGAAGACGTGCAGAACTACCTGATCAACGAGGTCCAGAAGGTCTACCGTTTGCAGGGCGTTGAGATCAACGATAAGCATATCGAAGTCATTGTCCGTCAGATGTGCCGCAAGGTGCGCGTGACTGATTCCGGTTCTTCCAACCTGATCGGCGGTGCACTGGCAAGCCGTCTGGAAGTGGAGAACATCAACGCTGAATTGCAGCAGCGCATCGACGCTGGTGAAGAGGGCCTGAAGCTGGTCGAGTATCAGCAGGTGCTGCTGGGCATCACCAAGGCTGCTCTGGCCAACGATTCCTTCCTGTCTGCCGCATCCTTCCAGGAGACCACCCGCGTGCTGACCGAAGCTGCCATCAAGGGCAAGGTCGATCCGCTGGCCGGCCTGAAGGAGAACGTTATCATCGGTAAGCTGATCCCCGCTGGTACCGGTCTGCCGGAAGTCCGTGAGGACCTGAAGAACCGTGAGGCTGAGCGCGACGCTGAGGTCGCTGCCGAACAGGCAGCAGCTGCACAGTAAGCAGGGCTGTTTCTCAAAAGCATAAAGTTACAAACCGCTCTGTGGGTACCCGCCCGCAGGGCGGTTTTTGTGCGCTGTGAACACCGAAACAGGGGCGGAAAATGCAGCGTTTGCGTCGAAAAAACGCTAAAAGAAAAAATCTGGAATAAACGAAAAAAACTTTGCAAAAACTGTTGACATCCGCCTGTAAAGCGAGTATTATATAACTGTTGCGCATCCCCCCATGGGGATAGTGCGGCAAAAAAGTCGGAAAAAGTCCGATGTTCATCATTAAGAAAGGAGAAACAAAATGCCTACTTTTAACCAGCTTGTACGCAAGGGCCGTCAGGTTCTGGCTACCAAGAGC
>CAKSWG010000069.1 GCA_934511465.1 uncultured Faecalibacterium sp.
CCCTCCGGCGTCAGGCCCATGATGGCAAGGCGGCCAAAGCCCATCAGACCGAAAGGCCCTTCCACCACGCGCTGGTCGTCCGGGCCGCGCATCACGGTGCGCAGCAGGTACTCTTTGAATTTGGCGGCACTCAGGTCGTGCCCCGTGTAACCCATAACACAACACATATTTCTTACCCCTCTTTTTGCTCACGGTGAATAAAAAAATACGGCAGCGCATTCATCCCAATTGCTAGGACGAATATGCTGCCGTATCCGTGGTGCCACCTAAATTACCGGCATAAAACCATGCCAGTCACTTTTGTGCGCTCTCCCCGTTGAAAGCACTGCCGCGATAACGAGCGGCGCACGTCTGCCCCTACTGCTGCACAAACAGGTTCAGGGGGAAGCTCACGGGTGTTCGTTCGGGCTTCGTCCTCTGCGCGGCTCTCAGCTGCCCGCACTCTCTGAAAGAGGACATTGAAACCTTACTTTTCCCGGTCAACGCTTTTTCTTGCCTGCATTGTATCACGGCTTTTTGCCCGTGTCAACACAGCAGGCGCATTTTTGTGCAGTTTGCGGCGCAGAGTCGGACTGTTGAGCTGCCCCAGCCGAAGCTGCATTTTGGGCGCAGTGGCGGCACAAGCCGTACAAAACGCTGCCCTCGCATTGCAGGGTAAAGCCGTGCTCTGCCATCAGATGGGCGCGCACCTCGTCCATGAAGTGGCAGTCCAAGTGGTAGATGCGCCCGCACTGTACGCATTTGAGGTGCAGGTGTTCCCGGCAGTGGCGGCTCTCGTCCACATACTGGAACACGGCCTTTTCGCCTTTGTCGGCCACATATTTCATGATGCGCTGCTCCCCGGCCAGCTTGTCCAGATAGCGGTACACCGTGGTGGGGTTGGGGCTTGCGCCCTGCTCTTCCAGATGCTCCAGAATGTTGGAAGCACTCACCGCGTGCTGGCGGTTGTTGATGAGGTAATCTAAGATCAGTTGACGGGTCTTGGTGTTGTAGCCGTCGCTTCGTGCCATAAGAGAGAACCACGCCCTTTTCATTGTTTTTTCCATTGTAGCATATTTTTGTGTTGGATGCAAAAGGACTGGACCAAAATAAAAGGTATTGGCTACAAGCACAAAAATCCTTGTCAATTTTGGCAAAAATGAGGTATAAAATTTAGCCAAAACGGAAAACGCGCCAAAGTTCACAAAAAACTATTGTAATAATTATCCTATTATGAAATAATAGGATTGGAATACTACTTGGATTGCAGCAAGAATACAAGATAGCGTTTTTGGAAGAAAGCATGCGCCCCAGAGTATTATTTAGGAGAAGAAACCTTTTTCCGTGCAAGGGGAAAAGGGAATAGGAGTTGTACAGAATATGAAAGAAATGGAGTCGCAGACAAAACCCAGCCTGAAGTTACAGGCGTACCAGTACCTCAAGACCAAGATCCTGAACTGCGAGTACCGACCCAACGAGTTTTTGAATGAGCAGAAGCTCTGTGCCGAGATGGGCAACATCAGCCGCACCCCCATGCGGGATGCGCTGGGCCGCTTGGAGCAGGAGGGCCTGATCACCATCCTGCCCAAAAAGGGCCTGATGGTGTCCGGCATCACCGAGGAAGATGTGCACAGCATGTTCGAGATGCGCCTTCTGGTGGAGCCCTACGCCCTGCGTGCTTACGGCAGCAGCATCCCGCGGGAGCAGCTGGAGGCGTTTGCTGAGCTGATGCATCACCCGGACCGCATCACCGATTTCTGCGAGTCGGACGATGCGTTCCACGAGCTGCTCATGAGCACCCTGCCCAACAAGTACCTGCGTTCGGCTTATGACCGCATCACCGGCCTGAACACCCGGTTCCGTATCATGACCGGCAAGGTGAGCATGATCAATCAGGAGCAGACCTGTGACGAGCATCTGGAAATTCTGGATGCTGCGCTGGCGGACAACTGGGATCTGGCTGCGGATTCGCTGCAGCATCACCTGGAGCTGGCCCGCGATAAGGCGGAGGGCGTCATCAAGGTCATCCGGCTGTGGTAAAAACTGCATAAAAAAGACCGTTGCACGAAAAACGTGTGACGGTCTTTTTGTTATGAGACTCCCCCAGTCGCCTGCGGTGACAGCCCCCTCAGAGATGGGGCCTTAAAGCCTCCCTCTTTGAGGGAGGTGGCATCGCGCAGCGATGACGGAAGGAGTTACAGTGCATCCAGCTCCTTTTGCAGCTGTGCCAGCGAAGCGCGGATGGGCAGCTTCTGGGGGCAGACGGCCTCACATTTGCCGCAGCGCACGCAGTGCAGGGCTTTTTCGCTGTCCGGGAAGCGGGTGGTCCACTGGGCCTTGACGGCGTCCTTCTGGCTGAACATGCCCAGCTTGTTCCAGATGCTGAAATTGTCCGGGATGTCCACGCCCATGGGGCAGGGCATGCAGTAGCGGCAGCCGGTGCAGCCAATTTTGATGCGGCGGTGCAGCTCAGCGGCCACGCTTTCCACAGCGGCGTTCTCGGCGGTGGAAAGCGGCTCGAAGCGGTCAAAGGTGGAAAGGTTGTCGGCAAGCTGGTCCTCGGCGCTCATGCCGGAGAGGATCACCTGCACATTTTTATGGTTGCCCACCCAGCGCAGCGCCCACGAAGCATCGGTGGCGTCCGGGCGCAGGGCGTGCAGCGGCGCGGCAGCGTCGGCGGGCAGCGAAGCCAGCGTGCCGCCCTTGATGGGTTCCATGATGATCAGCGGCACACCGCATTCCTCGGTGAGCTGGTAGCCGCGGTCGCCGCTGATCTCCTCGGCGCGGTCGTCCCGGTCAAGGTAGTTGTATTGCAGCTGGCAGAAATCCCACGGCTGGTCGCGCAGGATGAACTCAAACCCGGCAGCGTTGTCGTGGCAGGAAAACCCAAAGTTCCGGATGCGGCCGGCGGCTTTCTGCTGCCACAGCCAGTCCACAAGGCCCATGGCTTTTGCCTTTTCGTACCGGGCCTTGTGCAGCGAGTGCAGCAGGTAGAAATCGATGTAGTCCACACCCAGCCGCTGGAACTGCTCTTCAAAAATGCGCTTGGCATCGTCCAGATTCTTACAGGTCCACAGCGGCATCTTGGTGGCCAGATAAAAGCTGCTGCGGTCCCACTTGGCAATCACCCGGCCCACAAACGGTTCGCTTTGCCCATTGTGATAAGGGTAGGCGGTATCAAAGTAGTTCACACCTGCGGCTTTGGCGGTGTTCAGCAGCGCTTCGGCGCGCTCTTCATCAATGGTGCCGTCGGCTTTGGTGGGAAAACGCATACAGCCGTAGCCCAAAAGGGAAGTACGGATGTTGTTTTTGCGCCAGTTGCGGTATTCCATAGCTCTCTTTTGCGGCAGAGGGGATAAAGGCTCTGCCGTTCCTCCTGTTGGATACAGTATAACATAGTTTTTGAATGCAGAAAAGATACGACGATTTAGAATGCCCTCCGCTTCGCTCTGCAACGGCGACGACCGCGGCCAGTGGCCGAAACAGGGAGGAGCTGTTGGGGCCGCGGCCAGCAAGATGTGAGTGTCGTTTAAGACACGAAGCGGATGCTGGGTGCCGCAACCCGAAAATGTTAGAGGAATTATTATTTTTTAACTTGTGTTCAGAAAATGTCTGCGGACATTTTCTGAACACTTTTTCACAGAAGGGGCAGTAAAGGAAAGCAGCATCTGTGCGGTAGGAAAATGCATTTGACGTTACGACTCTATCGGTGAAAAAGCAGCTCCGAAACGACCGCAGTCGTTTCGGAGCTGCAAATATCTAAAAATATGATTTCCGCTGTTTATGCCTAGAGCGAAGCGGAGGGCATTCCAATCATCTTATCAAACAAAAAAGGCGCCCGCACCTTTCGGTACGGGCACCTCATTGTTCAAGAATGAACGACTCTCAGAAGAGATTCAATTACTTGATCTCGACCTTAGCGCCAGCCTCGGTCAGCTTCTTCTGGATGTCCTCAGCCTCAGCCTTGGAGAC
>CAKSWG010000070.1 GCA_934511465.1 uncultured Faecalibacterium sp.
TCCTCGACGAGGTTATCGCTGAAATCCTTCTTGGAGGCAAACCAGCGGCTGTCCCAGTCTTTAATAACGCCGACACGAATGCCGTGCGGATTTACTTTCTGGCCCATTGTTTTCCCTCCTTACTCTTTCTCTTTCAGAACAACGGTCATGTGGCTGGTGCGCTTCAGGATGCGGTAGCCGCGGCCCTGTGCACGAGGCATCATGCGCTTCAGCGTCGGGCCGGGGCAGACGTAGCACTCGGCGACGTAGAGGTTGTTCTTGTCCATATTGAAGTTGTTTTCCGCATTAGCGGCTGCAGACTTCACCAGCTTCAGAAGGGGCTCACAAGCTGCCTTCGGGGTGTACTGCAGGATTGCCAGCGCTTCGTCCAGGGGCTTGTTACGGATCAGGTCCATAACGATAGACACCTTACGAGGACTAATGCGGGCATAACGAAGAATTGCCCGAGCTTCCATGTTGTGTTCCTCCCTCTATTACTTAGAATTACCAGTGTGGCCCTTGAAGGTACGGGTGGGAACGAACTCACCCAGCTTGTGGCCAACCATGTCCTCAGTCACATACACAGGCACATGCTTGCGGCCGTCGTGGACGGCAAAGGTGTGACCAACGAATTCGGGGAAGATCGTGGAGGCGCGGCTCCAGGTCTTGATGACCTGCTTCTTGCCGGAAGCGTTCATCGCTTCAACGTGCTTCATAAGAGCAGCCTGGACGAAAGGTCCTTTTTTAATGCTTCTACCCATTGTCTTAAACTCCTCTCTTACTTACCTGCACGCTTCACGATCAGCTTATCGGAGCGCTTATGATGCTTGCGAGTCTTGAGACCCAGAGCGGGCTTGCCCCAGGGAGTCATAGGACCGGAGTGACCAACAGGTGCGCGGCCCTCGCCACCACCGTGGGGATGGTCGCAGGGGTTCATGACGGTACCACGGCTGCCGGGACGGACGCCCATGTGGCGCTTGCGGCCAGCCTTGCCCAGGTTGACGTTCTCGTGGTCGATGTTGGAAACCTGACCGATGACTGCGGTGCAGTTCACGGGCACGTTGCGCATCTCACCGGAGGGCAGACGAACCAGAGCGTAGCCATTCTCCTTAGCCATCAGCTGAGCCATGTTGCCAGCGGAACGAACCAGCTGAGCGCCGCGGCCGGGATACAGCTCGATGTTGTGGATGATGGTACCGACGGGGATGTTCTCGAAGGGCAGGCAGTTGCCGGGCTTGATGTCGGCAGACTTGCTGCTGACGACCACATCGCCCACCTTCAGGCCATCGGGAGCAATGATGTAGCTCTTGACGCCATCGGTGTACTCGACCAGAGCGATGAATGCGCTGCGGTTCGGATCGTACTCGAGAGTCTTGACGGTAGCGGGCATATCGGTCTTCTGACGCTTGAAGTCGATGACACGATACTTGGTGCGGTTGCCGCCGCCCTGATGACGGACGGTGATGCGACCGGTGTTGTTGCGGCCGCTGTGCTTCTTCATGGGCTCCAGCAGGCTGCGCTCGGGAGCGACCTTAGACAGGACGCTGTAATCCGTGACGGTCATGCCGCGGCGGCCCGGAGTAGTGGGGCCATACTTCTTGATAGCCATAGTGCTATTCTCCTTTGTTTATCTTATGAATTATTATCGGGGTCATATCCCCATAGAGGAACCCTCGGCGGGTTCGGCTTAGACCATGCTGTTGAAGAACTCGATCTCCTTGGAGTCCTTGGTCAGGGTCACGATAGCCTTCTTGGATGCAGCGGTGTAACCGGCGTGCATGCCCTGGCGGCGGAAACGGCCGCGCACAGAGATGGTGTTGACCTTTGCGACCTTAGCGCCCGGGAACAGGACCTCAACGGCCTGAGCGATCTCGACCTTGGTAGCATCGGTAGCGACCTTGAAGGTGTACTTCTTGTCAGCGATGCCAGCCATGGAGTTCTCGGTAATGACCGGCTTCAGGATGATATCATGTGCGGTTTTCATTAGCCAAGCACCTCCTCGAGCTTCTTAGCTGCGTCGACGCTGATGATCAGCTTGTCGGCGTTCAGCACATCGTAGGTGTTCACGCTGCCTGCGAAGGTGGTCTTGACGCCGGCGATGTTGCCAGCGCTCTTGACGAACTTTGCATCGACAGTCTCATTGACCAGCAGGTTCTTCTTGCCGGCGCCAACAGCGTTCAGCATTGCAACCACGGTCTTGGTCTTGTACTCATCGCAAGCGAACTTGTCAACAACGACCATGTTGCCATTGGCAGCCTTGTCGGACAGAACGCTCAGCAGAGCCAGGCGCTTGACCTTGTTGTTGATGTGGTAGTTGTAGCTGCGGGGCTTGGGGCCCAGAGCGACGCCGCCGTGAGTCCACTGCGGTGCACGGATGGAGCCCTGACGAGCGTGGCCGGTGCCCTTCTGACGCCAAGGCTTCTTGCCGCCGCCGGAAACTTCCATGCGGATCTTGGTGTTCTGGGTGCCCTGACGCTGGTTGGCCAGGAAGTTCACCACAGCAATGTGGACAGCCTTCTCGTTCGGGGTGATACCGAACACGGCGTCGGAAAGCTCGATCTCGCTAACATGCTGACCGTTCATATCGACTACGTTAAACTTTGCCATTGTAGCTTTCCTCCTTACGCCTTCACGCTGTTGGCCAGAGTGATGATGGTGCCCTTGGAACCGGGGACCGCACCCTTGACAGCGATCAGATTGTTCTCGGTGTCAACCTTGACAACAGTCAGGTTCTGCACGGTGACGCGCACAAAGCCCATGTGGCCGGGCAGGCGCTTGCCGGGGAACACGCGAGCAGGGGTAGAAGTGGAACCGTTAGAACCTGCATGACGAGCAACAGGACCGGTGCCGTGGCTCTCACGCAGACGGTGCTGACCGTAGCGCTTGATAACGCCCTGGTAGCCCTTGCCCTTGGAAACGCCCACAACGTCCACCTTGTCGCCCGCTGCGAAGACATCAGCCTTCAGCACGTCGCCAACGTTCATTGCGGAAACATCTTCCAGACGGAACTCGCGCAGGGTCTTCTTGGGGGCAACGTTTGCCTTCTTGAAGTGACCTGCAGCTGCCTTGTTGACCTTCTTGGCGGAAACCTCGCCGAAGCCCAGCTGAACAGCCTGGTAGCCATCGCTCTCGACGGTCTTCTTCTGCACGACGGTGCAGGGACCAGCCTCGATGACGGTGACGGGGATAACCTTGCCGTTCTCATCGAACAGCTGGGTCATACCGACTTTCTTGCCGATAATGCCTTTAACCATTTTCTTTTCCTCCTGTAAAGGTTATTGGTTGGCAGCGCACGTCACTGCCAACATGACCCCTCGGGAAACGAGGGCATCGAATTTGATCGAGTGTCTTTTACAGCTTGATCTCGATGTCCACGCCAGCGGGGAGCTGGAGGCTCATCAGAGCCTCGACCGTCTTGTTGGACGGCTTCAGAATGTCGATCAGACGCTTATGAGTGCGGCTCTCGAACTGCTCGCGGCTATCCTTGTACTTGTGGGTAGCGCGCAGAACGGTAACGATCTCACGATCGGTGGGCAGGGGGATGGGGCCGGACACGCGTGCACCGGTGTGCTTTGCGGTCTCCACGATCTTCTCTGCTGCGGCATCGATCAGCTGAGCATCATAGCTCTGCAGACGGATTCTGATTTTCTCTTTGACTGCCATTGCTTACGCCTCCTGAAAAAATTGATTTTGCCCTAGGCGAGCCGATAAATTGCTCTACACAGTTCCGGGTGTTCCTCGATTTGGCACTATAAAAACCGGTGAACCGCATGGCAGTTCTCCCGGAAACATATTAGCAAATCAAATCCGAACATTGGTTCCGCCCGTTTCGCAGAGGAGTAACTTCTCTGCCGAGGGAACGTATTCCATCGCTGTCAGTAATTCTTTCGCCCGGTTCTAAGATCGGACATACTCCGCGGAAATAACCCATCGCAGCTATCGCCGGATGACAACCTCCCGCATC
>CAKSWG010000071.1 GCA_934511465.1 uncultured Faecalibacterium sp.
GTGATAAATATGGAAAACATCGGCGTTACCTGTGATGTCTGCGAGTGCTGCCACAATGTGAGCGGCTGCAAGTGCGACCTGCCCCAGATCAAAGTGACGGAGCAGTGCACCTGCAATACGCAGCAGGTGGAGACCCCGCACTACTGCCAGAACTACGAGAAAAAGTAACTCCGCTCAGCACAAAACAGCTCCCGCCAGAGCATTTTTTGGCGGGAGCTGTTTTTATGTTGTTACCGCAGGGCTACATTGCAGGTGGCAAGGCTGCGGATCAGGGTGCCGACGCTCTCCTTCATCTGGATGCCGACAAAGCCCAGCGTGAAGGCGGCCTGCACATTGGCCAGATTGTCGTCAATGAATACGCACTCGCTGGCTTTCAGGCCGTATTTGTCCAGCAGCGCCTGATAGATGCGGGGGTCGGGCTTGTTGATGTGCACCTCGCAGGAGGCAACACCGCCGTCAAAGTGGTCCAGCACGCCGCGCTCTTTGAACAGCTCAAGCACGTCTTGCGGGATGTTGCTCAGGTAGTACACGCAGTAGCCATGGTTTTTCAGGCGGCGCACCAGCTCCTGCATCCGGCGGCGCGGGTGCAGGATGTGCAGCCAGTCGTCCAACACGCCCTGCACCTCAAATTCGCGCCCGACGGCTCTGGCATTTTTGAGCATGGCACTGTTGCCGTCAAAACGGGAGACAAGCCCCGCGTCCAGCTGCTTCCACGCTTCGCTGCCAAAGGTCAGGTCGTACACCTGCTCCTCGATCTCAGCGTTGCACAGGCGGTCTACCAGATAGGCTTTGGGGTCAAAATCCACCATGACGCCGCCCAGATCAAATACGATGCTTTTATACATTATAAGATATCCTCTGTTTCGTAATGGAATGCTTTTCCTCAGTATACCACAATCTGCCATGTGGTTTCCACTGCTTTTTGCATCACCGGCAAAGCTGCCGCATAAGCTGTGGCAGAAAGGGGAGAGCGCCGTGACCATCCGGGAACTGTGTGAAAAAGAGGTGGTGCAGCTGGAACAGGGCGTCTGCCTTGGCCGGGCCGACGACCTGACCTTTGACCCGGCCACCGCACAGCTGCAAAGCCTGATCCTGCTGGGCAGGCCCCGGCTGTTCGGCCTGCTTGGCCGGGACGAGAGCCTGACCATTCCGTGGCAGGAGATCGAAACCATTGGCACCGATGCAGTGCTGGTGCACACGGCCCTGCCGCCCGCGCCGCCGCAGCCGGAACAGCCCGGTTTGTGGCAAAAGCTGCGGGCAAAGCTGGGTTTGTAAATTTTTTGCAAAATCAGGGGTGGACATTTTCGGTAAAGTGACTATAATAATCGCAGGAGCTTTGTGCAAAAAGCGTAGAGAAGCGTGATTTTGCTTTGGATTTTGAAAGTTCGGGACGAGGAAAGGAACGGAATTTATGAAAACTCCAAAACCACTTTTGGCGCTGCGGATGCTGTTTCCGCTGGCGGCATCGTTGATCGTGCTGCTGCTGGGCGAATGGATCGCCCGCGGCAGTCTGGGCGCAGATATTTTTACAAGTTTTATCTTTCCGCATATCGGGGCCTACATGCTGGCATGGCTGCTGCTGTTTCTGGCATGGCTGCTGCTGGACTGGGTGTCCCGGTTCCCGCCGCTGTCTACGCTGGGCATGGCGGTGCTGGGCTGCGCACCCTGCGCGGTGAACTTTTACACCTTGCAGCTGCGCGGCGAGCCTTTCCTGCCTTGGGATCTGGCGCAGGTGTCGGAAGCCGCCGGTGTGGCGTCTGCGGCGGGCATCAAGATCCAGACCAGCATGGTCGTCACCATCGTCGTGGTGCTGGCACTGACGGTGGGCAGCTTTTTCCTGTACCGCGGACGTCACAAACAGCGCTGGCTGCCCCGGCTGGCGGGCAGTGCCGCTACCGCAGCGGCGCTGTGCCTGCTGGTGCTCGGCGTTTATTTGCAGCCCGCCGTCACGCAGGCCGTCGGCATCACGCCGGACGCATGGATGCAGGACCGCTACTACCGTTATTACGGTGTGATCACCGGTTTTATGACCAACCTCACCAACCTTGAGATCGACAAGCCTGAGGAATACTCGCAGGAAGCAGTGGATGCCCTGCTGGACAATGTGGACGAGAGCCAGAAGTTCACTACCGGCCCGCTTTATCCCACCAGCTACAGCGCCACCACTCCGGCAGACGAGCAGGTGAAAGACCCCACCATCATCTATGTGATGGATGAATCCTATTGGGACGTTTCCGAGCTGGAACAGTACGGCATCACCTTTGATACGGACGTCTCCCAAAATCTGCACGCCTTGCAGCAGACCAGCGCCTATGGCCGGGCCTACAGCCCCAGCTTTGGCGGCGGCACCTGCGATGTGGAGTTTGAGGCCCTCACCGGCTACTCGGTGTCCTTCCTGCCCAGCGGCAGCAAGCCCTACCAGCAGCACGTGACCAAGCCCTTGTTCGCTATGCCCAATTACCTCAAGAGCCGCGGCTACCAGACCGCCGCCGTGCACTGCTTCTGGGCCAAATACTGGAGCCGCGACAAAGCCTACCCGAACCTCGGCTTTGATGATTTTATCAGCCTTGAAGATATGCATGGTGTGACCAAGGTCCGGAAACACTATTGGACGAGCGGCCTTGTGACCGACGACTCCATGGCAGATCAGATCATCCAGCAGTACGAGAGCATGAAGGCTTCCTCGGACAAGCCGGTGTTCCTGCACGCCGTCACCATGCAGAACCATACCAATTATAATAAGGATAACTATCCGGACGACGAGCGCGTGCGCGTGGTATCCCACCCGGTGGGTCTCAAGCCCAGCACCGTGGGTGCGCTGGAGGACTTCGCCACCGGCATCCGGGATGCAGACGCTATGCTGGGCAGGCTGACCGGATACTTCTCGCAGGTGGACGAGCCCGTGATCTTGGTGTTCTGGGGCGATCACTATAACCCCATCGATTCCAACTACGATGTCTACACCGCCACCGGCTATGCCAGCGATTCCAGCGCAGACCCCCGCCTGCACCAGACCACGCTGCTGATGTGGTCCAACTACAGCCAGCAGCAGGTGGACCTTGGCACCATTGCCGCTTACGATATCTCGCCGGTGATGATGGACATTTACGGTCTGGAAGAACCGCTCTACTTCCAGTTCCTGAACCGCCAGCTGCGCGTGGCCAGCCGCACCAATACCCGCGGAACTACCATGAATCTGGACGGCACCACCACGCAGGAGCCTACCGAGTTCCAGCAGCGGTGGAGCGCAGAGCACTGGCTTTTGCAGTACGACCTGATGTTCGGCAGGGGATACGCCCTGCAGCGCATGGGCCTTGCGGGCCTGAGCGGCGTGGACACAGGCAAATGAGCGAAAAACAGACGATTTCTTTGTAAAAAACAGAGAAAAACTCTTGCAACCGGCGTTTGTTTGTGATATTATAACAAGGCATTACACACGCATCACTATGCCCTTTTGTGCCCAAATGGGTGGAGGGCAGTCCCGAACCGTCCGATACGGCCCGGGATCACGGTGTGCGGAGGCAAAACAATATCTGGAGGTATTTTATTATGGCAGTCGTTTCTATGAAGCAGCTTCTCGA
>CAKSWG010000072.1 GCA_934511465.1 uncultured Faecalibacterium sp.
CGCCGCCAGATTCTGCAACGCGCCCTGCATAGGGTCGTACATCCGGGATGCCGCCATCAGGAACAGAAACAGGGTCAGTACGTCGATACTGCCCTGCACCAGCAGCACCGAACCGGTGAGCGCCACCGACGCAATACCCAGCTTGAGCACCATGCCGGCGGAGGACACAAACAGCGCTGTTTCCAGCTCTGCCACAATAGACTGCTTTTCCACTGCCCGAATTTTGTCGGAAAGGCCAGACAGATACCGCTGCTCCGCATTGCTGGCTTTCAGGTCGCGGAGGGTCTCGATGTACTCCTGAATGCCGTCCGCGCAGGCCATCTTGACCGCCATCGTTCTGGCCTGAATGCGATCTTGCACCCGATAGCTGCCAAGCACGATGGCGATGGACACCGGGATGACCCACAGAGCTGCCAGTGCCATCCGCCAGTCGAACGCAAACAGGCTCAGCGCAATGATCACGGTGGAGATCAAGGAACCGAACAGGCCGGGAATAAAGTGAGAGCAGGTCTTTTCCAAAACCTCACAGTCCGACATGATGGTACTGGTCAGATCGGCCAGATCTCGTTTGCCAAAGAAAGACAGCGGCAGCTTACGCAGACGTTCTGCGAGAGCCAGACGGCGGATACCGCTTTCTTTATAGGTCGTAAAATAGGTTCCGTTGTACTGGAACCATGTTGTCAGGAGAATCAGCCCGAAGCAGACGATACAGCCCAGCAGATAAAAAACGGCTTTGCCGGAAGTTGTGCCATTCAGCAGGTCTTTTACCAAAAAATACAGCAGACAGGTGGGCAGCATGAACGCCATATTCTGAAACGCACAGGCGAGAACACCCTTTACAAGCCCCTTTGCGCCTTCCGGGGAGCTGGCTGTGGCGTGTTGAATTTTTTCGATCATTCCTTACCCCTCCTTTGCGACCTTCCACTGCACCGACGCCTGATAATCCTGCCACATCCGGGCAAACAGGCCATTCTGCGCACACAGCTCGTCCTTTGTGCCGGACTCTGCAATCTGCCCATCCCGCACCACATAGATGCAGTCGGCGTTGGCTACGGTGGACAGGCGGTGTGCGATCATAATGACCGTTTTGCCCTTGGCAAGCTGGGCAAAGGCTGCCTGCACTCTGGCTTCATTGTCCGGGTCGGCAAAAGCGGTGGCCTCGTCCAGAATCAGGATGGGGGCATTTTTCAGCATGGCGCGGGCAATGGCAATGCGCTGCTGCTCGCCGCCGGAAAGATATACGCCCTTGGTGCCGATGACCGTATGGATGCCCGCCGGGAACTTCTCCACGATATCCATGCACTGTGCAGCCTTCAGCGCCGCCAGCACCTCGGCTTCGGTGGCCTGCGGTCTGCCCAGACGGACGTTATCCAGAATGCTGCCCTTGAGCAGGCGGCTGTTCTGGAACACAAAGGAAATGGCATCCATCAGCTCTTCCTTGGGGATATCCCGCACATCCGCTCCGCCCACCCGGACGCTGCCGCTCTGCACACCAAAGAACCGGCAGACAAGGTTTGCCAGCGTGGATTTGCCGCCGCCGGAGGGGCCTACAAAGGCCACCGTCTGTCCCGGCTGAATGTCCAGCGAAACGCCCTTGATGACCTCGGTTTTGCCGTCATAGCTGAAATGCACGTCCTGCAAGGTGACGGAAGCATCCTTCGGGTGCTGCGGAACAGCCTGCACCTGCATGGGCGCCGCTTCCAGCACCGAGTCGATGCGTGCCAGCGCATCCGCTACCACCATCTTGCTCTCGCTCATGTACATCATGCGGGTCAAAGTCAGGGAGATCACCGGCGTGATGATGATATAGAACAGCAGGTTCAGCAGAAATTCCGTGGTCACACCGTGTGCCGTGAACAGCAGCCCGCCTGCAATCAAAAAGGCGAACACGCCGTTGACGGCGGCAGTGTAGAACATCATGGGCAGACGCAGGTCCTTGGTGTAGGAAACGACCCATTTTTCGTACTCATCAATGGTGGCCTTGAACTTTTTGAAGGAAAATACCGACTGCCCGAAGGTCTTGACCACCGGGATGCCCCGGACGTACTCCACGGCCTCATTGGACATAGCCTCCAAGGCGTTGCCGTACTGCCGCATTTTTTCGGCCATCCGCTTGCCGGTCATGGTCGCCATGATGAGAAACGCCAGCACCACCGGCGCAAGGCTCAGCAGCCCCAGCCGCCAGTCGAACGCCAGCAACAGCACCAGCAGCCCCACCGGGGTGGCAATGGCGTTGTACTGGTCGGGCAGCTGGTGTGCCAAATAGGTCTCGGTGGCTCCGGTGCTCTCGTGGATGATCTTGCGCAGCTTGCCGCTGCCGAAGGTCTCGGCAAAGCCCAGCGGCAGCACCGCCAGATGCTCTGACACCGCCAGCCGCAGATTGGTCGCTACCCGGAACGCCGACAGATGGGAGCACATCAGCGCCGCAATGTAAATGAGGTAGGACAGCACTGCAAACAGCACTGCCATCCAGCCGTAATGGGGGATGTTCACCACCTGCGCATAGTCCGGCGCGGCATTCAGCACATCCCGCAGGATCTTCCAGATGTACACAAAGGGCACCAGCGCTACCAGTGCGCTGACCGCAGACAGCACCCACGAGGCATAGGTAAAATATCGGTAGTTCCCGGCATAGCCCATCAGCCGGGAAAGATCGGACTGTTTTTTCACGAAAGAACCTCCTTCAAAAGCTCATCGGTCGGCTCCGGGTACCTGATCAGGTCATACAGCTTGCCAAATGCACCAAGATTGTGCGTCCCGGCAAGTTCCATCCCCAGATGCACATATTTGTCGCACTTGCTTTTTGCATCCGTTTCCAGGATCACCGGCACGCCCAGCCGGTCGCCCTCGGCAAATGCAAAGTTCAGCACCTTGCGCATATAGCCCTGCCCCTGATATTGCTCCCGCACACAAACAAGTCCAACGAAAATATAGGGTTTCTTTTCCTTGTCCATGCGGTCTTGCAGGGAAGCGCCGCCCCGCTTGATGGCGATTCCAAACCGTAGAAGGCGCTTCAGGGTGGAGTTGTGCAGCATTCCGCAGGCGATGGGGCACATCGTCTTGAGTCCCATCTTCTCCTTCGGCAGCTTGTAGGCGATATAGCCCTCGCCCCGCTCGCTGGTGGTGTGCAGAAAGCCGCCCCGCAGCACCCCGCGCACATAAGCGCAGATATAGTTTGCAGTGGCTTCTTTCCCGGAAAAGGCAGCGGACATTCCTGTTTCCTGTCCGTAATCGTAATAGCCGAAAGCATGGCCGATATCATGGATGGCTTTCTCGTCCAGTGTTGTAACTTTCATTGTATTTCACTTTCTTGATTTTTCAGTGCATCTCCCTCTGTCTCGCCGTCTGCCAGAAAGTGCTCCAGCTCCGACGCAAGCAGTGCCGGATGATTGATGATCTCGCCATGGCCGAAACCGGGGAAGCAGCGGACGATC
>CAKSWG010000073.1 GCA_934511465.1 uncultured Faecalibacterium sp.
GTGCCGCCGTTGCCGCGCACCTCGTCCATCATGTTCAGCGCCAGCACCATGGGGGTGTCCAGCTCCATGAGCTGCATCGTCAGGTACAGGTTGCGCTCGATGTTGGTGGCATCCACGATGTTGATGATGCCGGTGGGCTTTTCACCGATGATGAACTGCCGGGTGACGATCTCTTCGCTGGAATAGGGCGACATGGAGTAGATGCCGGGCAGGTCCGTAACTTCTGTTTCCGGGTGACTCTTGATGGCACCGCTCTTGCGGTCCACCGTCACGCCCGGGAAATTGCCCACATGCTGGTTGGAGCCGGTGAGCTGGTTGAACAGGGTAGTCTTGCCGCAGTTCTGGTTGCCCGCCAGTGCAAAGGTGAGGGTCCTGCCCTCGGGCAGGGGATGCTCCCCCTTTTTGATGTGGTATTTGCCGCCCTCGCCAAGGCCGGGGTGATCCACCATTTTGTCATCCGTCGGAGCCGCCGACATTGCCGGGGCCTTTTCGGTGGGGGTGATGCCGATCTGCGCGGCATCGTCCATACGCAGGGTCAGCTCGTAGCCATGGATGCGCAGCTCCATGGGGTCGCCCATGGGTGCCAGCTTGACCAGCGTGACCTCTGCCCCCGGGATCAGGCCCATATCCAGAAAATGCTGCCGCAGCGCGCCGCTGCCGCCGACGGTATCCACAACAGCGCTTTTGCCGATTTGCAGTTCTTTTAATGTCATAGCGTTAACCTTCTTGTTTTATCCACTGTCGAAATATGTTAGTTTGTGTTAACAATAGTAATATAGGCTAACTTTGTAGCCTTGTCAATAGAAAGCCAGCAAAGAAAAAGCCGTGCATCCTCTTTTTTCAGAGAATGCACGGCTTTGAATGCTGATATTTTTATTTTACGGTGTTATAGCCATCGGGGTTATTCTTCTGCCAGTTCCAGCTGTCGGCACACATTTCCTCAATGCCGTACTCGGCCACCCAGCCAAGCTCCTTCTTGGCCTTGGAGGGGTCGGCATAGCACTCGGCAATATCACCGGGACGGCGCGGGTCGATCACATAGGGGAGCTCTTTGCCGCAGGCCTTGGAGAAGGCGTGGATCACGTCCAGCACGCTGTAGCCCTTGCCGGTGCCCAGATTGCAGATGAACAGGCCGCAGTTCGTTTCCAGCTTCTTGATGGCGCACACATGGCCGCGGGCCAGATCCACCACATGGATGTAGTCACGCACACCGGTGCCGTCCGGCGTGGGGTAGTCGTTGCCGAACACATGCACCTTTTCCAGCTTGCCAACGGCCACCTTGGCGATGTAGGGCATCAGGTTATTGGGGATGCCGTTGGGGTCCTCACCGATAAGGCCGGACTTGTGGGCGCCGATGGGGTTGAAATAGCGCAGCAGGGCCACGTTCAGGCTGGGGTCCGCCTTGCAGACGTCTTGCAGGATGCGCTCGGTAAACACCTTGGTGGTACCGTAGGGATTGGTGGTGGCGCCGGTGGGGAAGTCCTCGGTGATGGGCACGCTGGCCGGGTCGCCGTAGACGGTGGCAGAAGAGCTGAACACGAAGTTGTGGCAGTTATGCTTGCGCATCACGTCCAGAATGACCAGCGTGCAGTTGAGGTTGTTGTAGTAGTACTCGATGGGCTTGGAGACGCTTTCGCCCACAGCCTTGTAGGCGGCAAACTGGATCACGGCGGTGATGTCCGGGCACTCGGCAAAGATGTGCTCCACATCCTCGTGACAGGTCATATCCGCCTTGTAAAAACGGAAGTCCTTGCCGGTGATCTGCTTGATGCGGTCCAGCACCACCGGGGATGCATTATAGTAGTTGTCGGCCACAACAATGTCGTAGCCAGCGTTTAAAAGTTCGATGCAGGTGTGGCTGCCGATATAACCGGCGCCGCCGGAAACCAAAATTGCCATAGCCTAATACCTCTCACTCATTCACATTTCTCGTTTGTACCGGTATGCCCCGGCCTTGCCTAAAGAATACCGCGTTCCGGGCACAGAATCAAGGGATGTGCTTTTTATTTGAATGTATTTTTGTTGCATATTCATTTTTATGTCTTTGATTCAAAAGCGTTTTTTGGCATTTTGTCATGGATAAAAGGCACGGTTTGTGCAAAACATAGAAATGGGGCGGCTGTGCCGCAATGAGGTTTGCCGCTGCGCGGCAAATGATGTGCTTCGCAATGATGCTCCGGCTTTGCCGGAAATGATGCAGCCGCCGCAGGCGGCCATTGTGCCGCAAGGCACACATCATTTGTCCGCAGGACAACATCATTTCCCGCAGGGAACATCATGCCACGCAAAAAACGTCTGCCGGAGCAGACGTTTTTGTGTGGCGCATCATTTTTAAAGTTTCCCGCACTGTTTGCCGGTGAAGAAGCGCAGGGTGGTGGTGGCACGGAACACCTTGCCTGCCCGCAGCACCGTGGTGGGGAACTCCGGGTGCGAAGGGCTGCAGGGGTAGTGCTGGGTCTCCAGTGCAAAGCCGCCGTATTTCTGCATGGGCACGCCGCCCTTGCCGGGGGTGGGGCAGTCCTGCAAAAAGTTGCCGGTGTACAGCTGGATGCCCGGCTGGGTGGTGTACAGCTTCATGCTGATGCCGGTTTTTTCGCTGGTGGCCCATGCGCAGATGCTCTGGCTGGAGCCGCGGGCGCGGTCAATGACAAAGCAGTGGTCGTAGCCTCCGCCCACCATGGTGGTCTGGGCAAAGCCGGTGTCGATGTCCCGGCCGATGAGCTTACCTTCGGTGAAATCCATAGGGGTGTTTGCCACCGGCAGGATGGCACCGGTGGGGCAGGTCTGGTTGTTGCCCTCCAGATAGTTGGACGCATAGATGCGCAGCTTCTGGCCCAGCACATCCCCCTCGCCGTTCAGGTTGAAGTAGCTGTGATTGGTGAGGTTCACGACGGTATCGGCGTCGGACGAGACACGATAATCCATGCGGAAGGTGTTATCCTCGGTGAGGGTGTAGCGCACTGCAATTTTCAAATTGCCGGGGAAGCCGTCCTCGCCGTCAGGGCTTACGGCCTCCATCAACAGCGTATCGCCAAAGGATTTTACCCGGTACAGCTTGCGCGAAAAGCAGCCGTGCAGATGATTGGGGCCGTTGTTCGGTTCCAGCTGGTAAGTCTTGCCGCCCACACTGAACACCGCGTTCTCGATGCGGTTTGCGTAGCGGCCCACAAAGGCGCCGCAGCAGGTGCTGCTGGAGGATGTAAAGTCGTTCTCGTAATCCGCCATGGTGTCATGGCCCAGAACGACATCCACCGGGCCGTTTTTGGCCGGGACGATGATGTTCTTAATGATGCATCCGTAATCCAGAACGCTCACCGTCAAGCCGCCGGGGTTGGAAAGGATGTACTCTGTAACATTTGCGCCCTGTTTGGTCACACCGAAGGGCTTGGAGCGGATCT
>CAKSWG010000074.1 GCA_934511465.1 uncultured Faecalibacterium sp.
CATAGTAAAATATCTCTCCTCTGTTTTTTGAATCGTCACAGTGTAAAACGTACCAACGTATTTTTGATGGACAATTAAGAAACTCTAACATTGGCTGGAGCAATTGGGGTTTCAACCTTATTTTCAACCCAACAGCTGCGGTTGTGCAGCTATTTCAATACAAGATCCTTGAAACGTGATGTTCCTGCTTGCCCAGATACAGCTCCACGATCATCCGTCCGTTTTCGGTATTGCAGAGGTCCTCTTTGCAATAGCCGCAGAGCTTTCCGTCTGCCTGTGCTACATAGCGGCGCAGCGGCTGCTGAAGCTCCTGCGGTGTTTTCGGCTCTGGGACAGGTAGGTTTTCGGTATCCTGCACAGCGTCCTGCAAGGGCTTTTCTGCCGCAGAGGCAGGTTTCACCGTTGTTTCACGGGGCGGCTTTGCCTCCGCAGCAGGGATTTTCAGCCTATCTGCCGTGGATGCCGATGCGGTCTTTGCTGTCGTTTTCAGTGCAGACGAAGGCGGCCGCTGCTTTTTGGGCTGCGCTGCATCTGCGGCTTTCGGGGCAGCTTTTGCAGGTTCAGAGGGATCGCTTCTTGTGCCGGAATCGTAGGACGGTCGGAACTCGTTTCCGGTGCGGCGGTAGTACCGTCTGCCCACCTGTTCCCTGCTTTTCTTCACACCATCGTAGATCCATGCAAAGATCATGTGCCGGGTAAGCGTGTTCCAAAAACTGCTGCGCCGACAGCGCCCCTTGCGTTTTTTATGACGGCGGCTGGAGTTGTGGTACGCCAGCGACATGGTTTCAAAAACCAGAAATCCGCACACAAAGCCCATGCTGGCAAACACCTTTTTCCAGAAGTTCATTCCTTGCACCTCCCGAAGTGTGTTTTGCTTTGTCTGAGGTTATTGCTGCGCTTCGCTATACAAACGCGAAGTTATCACTCTGGTAATTCCATTTCATCGTTCGTTTTCACAAATCCATATTTTTCATACAATGGGCGTCCCATCTCAGTTGCTTCTAATGAAATAGCTGTAATCCCCTTGCTTTTAGTATCTCTAATCAACATATCTAACGTTTTATAAGCAATTCCCAGTCTCCGATATTCAGGATCAGTATACATATTCATGATATAAGCCTTGTTTCCATTTGGATTGTGGTAAGTCGGCATTACTTGAAAAAAACTAACACCACCAGCCCCTACAAAACGATTTTCATCAAAAACCAAATATGCAATATGAGAGCCGTCACAAAGAGCTTTTTGATAATAATTATAGGATTGTCTTTCAACTTCACTCATATCAGTATCAGCAGAAAGTTTATTCGCTGCTCTTAATACCTCTATTCTTGTTTCTGTCAATATATCGATATCTTCAAGCGTTGCTCTCTTGTATTTTAAATTCATATCGTATTCTCTCCCGCAAATTCCTAGTTTTCCCCCTCAGTATACCACGCTTTTCCCCTGCAGAAAAGCTGCTGCGCACAAAAGGCTTCTCCGGCAACTATCCGCGCCCCGGCTCATACAATCTAACAACTATGTACCGGGAGGGATATCGTGTGCTGCTGACTTTACTGCAATTTTTCGCCACAAAATTTCTGTTTCTGGCGCTCCATCTGGAAAGCGGCTGCTTTCCGCGTCCGCTCACAGCCCGGGAGGAGGCCGCCGCTTTCAGCGCCCTGCGCGCCGGGGATGCCGCCGCCCGGGAAAAGCTGATCCGCCACAATCTGCGGCTGGTGGCGCACATCGTAAAAAAATATTACGCCCTGCCGGGTGATCAAGAGGATCTTGTTTCCATCGGCACCATCGGACTGATGAAAGCGGTAGATACCTTTGATGCCACACGCAAGGCGCGGTTTTCCACTTATGCAAGCCGCTGCATTGAAAAAGCAATGCTTCTGAATCATTTTTACACTCCAAACACTGTTTTCGTCAGCCGGATACCTGCTGCCGTCTTCATCGTATGTTCCATAAAGGTTCGGATTGCCTGCTGGTCGTACCCGCTTTCGGACGCATTGACGATATAATCTGCCTCAATCAGAATCTGATAGTCAATGCCGTCGATCTGCGCCGGACTATGGTGGTGCCCTACCAGATAGGCCACACGGTCGATCTGTTCTGCTGTCATGCCGGTATCCGCCAAGAACTCCCGCACCAGCGGGGCACCCTCCTGCTCCTGATATTTACCATTGGTGTTGCCGTACTTTTTGCGGCAGAGCGGGCAGGCGATATCGTGGGTGATGGCCGCCACCTCCAGAATAAACTGCGTGTCTGCGTCCAGCCCCTCCAGCTCACCAATGGTTTTGGCATAGGTCCACACGCAGCTCAGGTGCGTGATGTCATGGATATTCCCTTCGGAAAAGGCGATCATCTTTTCCATGATCTGTGCAATGGTCATCATTTGTTTCACTCCCGTTTTTAATACTTAAATGTTCACCTTGATAAACGCGAACTTATTCTTCAAATTTTTTATGACACTTTGGACATTCTTTAGGGATCGGCCTATAACCAACAAGCGAGCAACCGCAATAAGGACATTTCATCATGGTGAGATGATATACAATACCACCAACAACAACCATTGCACCGATTAGCAGGCATAGGTTTACTCTGTACTCCTTTGCCGTCATTGCTCCTATTACTGCGAGCAATATTCCTATCATCAAAATGATCCAAGAAATGGCAGCCTGCTTTTGTGGGCTATTGTTTTTCATATAATCACACCCCTCTACAAATTCCGATTCATAAAATCCCCGTCAGCGCCACTGCAACCAGAAGGGACGGCAGCAGGTTTGCCACCTTGATGGTTCTTGGCCATACCAGATTGATGCCCACACAAAAAATCAGAATATTTCCTACCAGCGAGAGATTGTTCAGCACAGCGTCCGTCATAAAGCCGGACAGCACTACCGCAAGAGCCGTCATGGCACCTTGCAGCACTGCCACCGGAATAAATGAAAACACGCAGCCCTTGCCCATGGAGGACGCCATGATGAGCACAATGATAAAGTCCAGAATCGCTTTTGCCACCAGCGTGGAATGATCGCCGTAAATGCCATCCTGAATGGAGCCGATGACGGCCATGGCCCCGATGCTCACCGTCAGGGATGCCGACACGAAGCCGTTGACGAACTAGTTGTCACCGTCACTGCCAGTCTTGTGTTTGAGCCACTCGCCAAAGCGTTCAAACTGTGCATCCAAATCAATAAGTTCACCCAGCAGCGCACCCAACGCCAGCGATAGAATCATGACCATAGAGCCACCGGTGCTCAAAGTTCCGTCTGGCCTAACCGTCAGTATCTTGGAGAGCGTTCCCGCCGCTCCCAGAAACACCACGGAAAAGCCCGTGGCTTTGATGATTGTATCCTGATAGCGCTCTTTCAGAAAGC
>CAKSWG010000075.1 GCA_934511465.1 uncultured Faecalibacterium sp.
GCCTGACATGGGGCGGCGCAATTTTTCAATACAAAGAGTAAAAATCATGTTCGGCAAACGGGCTCGCCCTCTCAGTCTCGCTTTGCTCGACAGATTCCCCCTTTTGTCGCTTCGCGACATCTGTTCCTCTCTTTGTCACCTGCGGTGACATTTCTCCCCGGCGCGGGGAGAATCTGTCCCGGCCGGGGGAAGTCTTTCCTCAAAGGGAGAGCCCTTGGCAAAACCAGAAACTCTGCGTGGACTGCCAAAGTCTCTCACTTTGGGAGAGGTGGCATTGCGTTAGCAATGACGGAGAGGGCGAGGACGCTTACCGATAGGATAAAACTATGAAACTTTTAAATGAAATTCTGGGGACGAAATACCCCATCATTCAGGGCGGCATGGCCAACATCGCCACCGGCGAGTTTGCCGCCGCCTGTTCCAACGCGGGGGCACTGGGCATCATCGGTGCGGGCGGCATGGATGCCGACACCCTGCGCCAGAACATCCGCCGCTGCAAGCAGCTGACCGACAAGCCTTTCGGCGTGAACATCATGCTCATGCACCCGCAGGCCGATAAATTTGCGCAGATCGTGGTGGACGAGGGCGTGTCCGTTGTGACCACCGGTGCAGGCAACCCGGGCAAATACGTGCCCATGTGGAAGGCCGCCGGCATCAAGGTGATCCCGGTGGTAGCCGCTGCGGTGCTGGCAAAGCATCTGGAACCGCTGGGCATCGACGCCGTCATCGCTGAAGGCACCGAGAGCGGCGGCCATGTGGGCGAAATGACCACCATGGCGCTGGTACCGCAGGTGGTGGATGCGGTCAGCATTCCGGTCATTGCGGCAGGCGGCATCGCCGACGGCCGTCAGCTGGCAGCAGCTCTGGCTCTGGGCGCCTGCGGTGTGCAGGTGGGCACCTGCCTGCTGGCAAGCGAGGAATGCCCCATCCACCCCAACTACAAAGCCGCCCTGCTCAAGGCCAAGGACAGCGATACCATCGTGACCGGCCGCAGCGTGGGTGCGCCGGTGCGGGTGCTGAAAAACCGCATGAGCCGCGAATATGTCCGGCAGGAAAACGCCGGTGCCGACAAGATGGAGCTGGAAAAGTACACCCTTGGCAGCCTGCGACGCGCCGTGTTTGAGGGCGACACCACCACCGGAAGCCTGATGGCCGGTCAGGTGGCAGGCATGCTGCACGAGGTGCGCCCGGTGGCGGATATTCTTGCAGACCTGTGGGACGGCGGGAGGCAGCGCATTGCCGCGCTGAACACCGAATGCTGACCCTCGGCAGAAAGACCCTGTCTGTGCCCATCTTACAGGGCGGCATGGGTGTGGGCGTTTCCCTCGGCGGGCTGGCCGGTGCCGTTGCAGCCTGCGGCGGCATGGGGTGCATCTCCACCGCCGATGCAGGCTACCGGGAGCCGGATTTTGCCCGCGACCCGGCAAGCGCCAACCACCGTGCCCTGACCGCTGAGATCCGGAAGGCGAAGGAAATCGCAAAGGGTGCCGGTATGGTAGCCATCAACGCCATGGTTGCCACGCAGGATTATGCAGCTGCGATCCGCACCGCCGTGGAAGCGGGTG
The DNA here is from genome assembly GCA_934511465.1 of uncultured Faecalibacterium sp. Lineage (GTDB taxonomy): Bacteria > Bacillota > Clostridia > Oscillospirales > Ruminococcaceae > Faecalibacterium. The sequence goes on from CAKSWG010000075.1 coordinate 1,566, forward strand.
TGGACGCGGTGGTGTCCGGTGCGGGCCTGCCGCTGGAGCTGCCCGGCATCGTGGGCACAACGGATGTTGCCATTGCGCCCATCGTTTCCAGCGGAAGAGCCGCAAAGCTCATCCTGCGCCGCTGGGCCAAGGAGTTTGGCCGCACCGCTGATTTTGTGGTGATCGAAGGCTGCAAGGCAGGTGGACACCTCGGCTTTGCCGAAGATGACCTGTTGGCAGGCAGATGCCAGACCCTCGACGACATCCTGCCGGAGGTGCTGGCCGAGGTAAAGCCCTTTGAAGCGCAGTTTGGCCACAGCATCCCCGTGTTTGTGGCAGGCGGCGTGTACACCGGTGCCGATATGGCCCACTTTACCAAAATGGGCGCTGCGGGCGTACAGCTTGCCACCCGCTTTATCACCACCTACGAATGCGATGCATCCCAGGGCTACAAGGATGTTCTGCTGAACGCCCGGCCCGAGGATGTGCGGATCATCCACAGCCCGGTGGGAATGCCGGGCCGCGCGCTGAACACCCCGCTGGTGCAGGCGCTGGCAGAGGGAACCCGCTTCCCTCCCCGGCACTGTGCCCGCTGCCTGAAGACCTGCGACCCCGCCAAGGTGCCCTACTGCATCACCCACGCGCTCATCGAAGCCGTAAAGGGCAATGTGGAGGAGGGCCTGTTCTTCTGCGGGGCCAACGTGGGCAGGCTGGACCGGATGCGCACTGTACAGGAACTGATGGATGAACTACTTGCCGAATGGAGGCAAAACCAATGAAACTTGCTGTTTTGTATGCCGGTCAGGGGGCACAGCACCCCGGCATGGGCAAAGAATTTTACGAAGGCTCTCCCGCCTTCCGGGCAGCATTCGACAGCGCAGAGCTGGACTTCGACCTGCACCGCGTCTGCTTTGAGGACCCGGACGGCGTTCTAAACCAGACCGAATACACCCAGCCCTGCATGGTGGCCTTTGCCTGCGGCGTGACCGCAGTGCTGGCCGAAAAGGGCGTGAAGCCCGCTTATGTGGCCGGGCTTTCGCTGGGCGAATACTCCGCGCTGGAAGCCGCCGGGGTGTTCACCGCAAAGCAGGCCATCGAGCTGGCCGCTTACCGCGGCAAAGCCATGGCCGAAGCCGCAAAGGGCATCGACTGCGGCATGACCGCCGTGCTGAACCTTGACCGTCAGGCACTTGCCGCCTGCTGTGAGCAGGCCGCAGACCTTGGCTGTGTGCAGATCTGCAACTACAACTGCCCGGGCCAGCTGGTCATTGGCGGCGAGAAAGCCGCTGTGGACAAAGCTGCCGCACTGGCCAAAGAAGCCGGTGCCCGCCGCTGCATCCCGCTCAAGGTCAGCGGGCCGTTCCACACCCGCCTCATGGCCCCTGCCGGGGATGCACTGGCAAAGCGTTTTGCCTCTGAGCCTTTTGGCGAGATGCCGGTGCCGGTGCTGTTCAACTGCCTTGGCCGTGAAAAGGCTGATGCCGACAGCATCCCGGCGCTGCTGGTGAAGCAGGTGCAGAGCAGCGTTTACATGGAAGATACGCTCCGCCGCCTCGGTGAGCTGGGCGTGGACCATATTCTGGAAGTCGGCCCGGGCAGTGCTCTGGCTGGCTTTGTGAAAAAGACCCTGCCCGGCGTGGTCTGCGC
>CAKSWG010000076.1 GCA_934511465.1 uncultured Faecalibacterium sp.
ACTGCCTTCTTCATCTCGTTCTGGCAGTTGGTCATGCCGCCCTTGACACCGTGCAGCTCGCAGGGAGCGTAGCCGATGATCAGAGACGGGCCGGGGTAAGCCTCAGCCTCAGCGATGGCCTTGACAGCCTGAGCCGGGTTAGCACCCAGTGCGATCTGAGCAACATAGATGTAACCGTAGGTCATAGCGATCTCGGACAGGCTCTTCTTGCTGATCTCCTTACCAGCAGCAGCGAACTGGCAGACTTCACCAATGTTGGAAGCCTTGGATGCCTGTCCACCGGTGTTGGAGTACATCTCAGTATCGAAGACCATCACGTTGACATCCTCGCCGGAAGCCAGAACGTGGTCCAGACCGCCGAAGCCGATGTCGTATGCCCAGCCGTCGCCGCCGAAGATCCAGACGGACTTCTTGGCGATGTACTGCTTGCTCTTCAGGATCTCTGCAGACTTCTCGCAGCCGGCAGCAGCAGCCTTCTCCAGCTCAGCGATCAGGGCCTTTGCGGGCTCGTCGTTGGCCTTGGTGTTGTTCTTGGTTGCGATGAACTGCTCGTAAGCAGCCTTCAGCTCAGCAGAAGCCTTGTCGGAACCAGCAACCTCAGCGATCTCCTTGATCAGGTTCTCGCGGACGGTCTTCTGGCCGATGTACAGGCCCAGACCATGCTCTGCGTTATCCTCGAACAGGGAGTTGCACCATGCAGGACCATGGCCGCTGTCCTTGTTGACGGTGTACGGAGAGATGGAAGCGGTGCCGCCCCAGATGGAGGAGCAGCCGGTAGCGTTGGAGATGTACATCTTCTCGCCGAACAGCTGAGTGATCAGGCGAGCGTAAGAAGTCTCGGCACAGCCTGCGCAGGAGCCAGAGAACTCCAGCAGCGGCTGGTTGAACTGAGAACCGATGACGGTATCGTCAGCAAACTTGGAAGGCTTCTTGGAGATGTTGGCCACGCAGTAGTCGAACACTGCCTGCTGATCGGCCTGGCTGTCCTGCGGCACCATGGTGATAGCCTTGGTGGGGCAGACGGTGACGCACTCGCCGCAGCCCATGCAGTCCAGAGGAGACACAGCCATGACAAACTTGTACTCGTTTGCGGGCTTGTTGTCGCGGCTCTTGGTCTGAGCAGGAGCAGCTGCCAGCTCGTCAGCGGTCAGCTGGAAGGGACGGATGGTAGCATGAGAGCACACGAATGCACACTGGTTACAGCCAACGCACTTTGCAGCATCCCACTCGGGGACGTTGACAGCGGTGCCGCGCTTCTCGTATGCAGAAGCGCCCTGCTCCCACTCGCCGTTTGCATTTGCCACGAAGGAAGAGACAGGCAGGCTGTCGCCGTCCATACGGGCAATGGGCTCCATGACGTCGCGGATCTGCTTGACCAGTTCCGGACGGCCGGTGAGAGCCTTGGGTGCGGGATCAGCTTCGGGGTTGGACCAGGATGCGGGCACATCCACCTTGTGGATGGCGTCAACGCCTGCATCAATGGCCTTCCAGTTCATCTCAACGACGTCCTGGCCCTTCTTGCCGTAGCTCTTCTGAGCTGCCTGCTTCATGAAGTTGACGGCATCCTCGATGGGCATGACGTCAGCCAGCTTGAAGAATGCAGACTGCAGGATGGTGTTGGTGCGCTTGCCCATGCCGATCTCGATAGCCTTATCGATAGCATTGATGGTATACAGCTGGATGTTGTTGTCAGCGATATACTTCTTTGCCTCGGCGTTCAGGTGCTGGCCCAGCTCCTCATCGGACCACTGGCAGTTGATCATGAACACGCCGCCGGGCTTGACATCCTGGACCATCTTCATGCCCATGTGGATGTAAGCGGGGTTGTGGCAGGCCACGAAGTCAGCCTGGTTGATGTAGTAGGGGCTGCGGATGGGCTTGTCGCCGAAACGCAGATGGCTGATGGTCACGCCGCCGGTCTTCTTGGAGTCATACTGGAAGTATGCCTGAACATACTTGTCGGTATGGTCGCCGATGATCTTGACGGAGTTCTTGTTAGCACCGACAGTACCGTCGCCGCCCAGACCCCAGAACTTGCACTCCTTGGTGCCAGCAGCTGCGGTGATGGGAGCGGGCTTGACTTCCGGCAGAGACAGGAAGGTGACGTCATCGGTGATACCCAGAGTGAAGCGCTCCTTGGGCTGATCCTTCTCCAGCTCCTTGAACAGAGCAAAGATGGAGGACGGCGGGGTATCCTTGCTGCCCAGACCGTAACGGCCGCCGGTCAGAACGACATCGTTCAGGCCAGCCTCACGCAGGGTAGCGGCAACATCCAGATACAGGGGCTCGCCCAGAGAGCCGGGCTCCTTGGTGCGGTCCAGCACAGCCACCTTCTTGGCGGTCTTGGGCAGGACCTTCAGCAGAGCGGAGGACACCCAGGGACGGTACAGGCGGACCTTGACGATACCGACCTTCTCGCCCTTGGCGTTCAGGTAGTCGATGACCTCATCAGCAACGTCGCAGATGGAGCCCATAGCCACGATCACACGGTCAGCATCGGGTGCGCCGTAGTAGTTGAACAGATCGTAGTTGGTGCCCAGCTTTGCGTTGATCTTGGCCATGTACTTCTCAACAACAGCAGGCAGAGCGTTGTAAACGCTGTTGCATGCCTCACGATGCTGGAAGAACACGTCGCCGTTCTCGTGGGAGCCGCGCATCTTGGGGTTCTCGGGGTTCAGAGCCTTCTTACGGAACTCCTCCACAGCCTCCATGTTGCACATTTCCTTCAGATCGGCGTAATCCCACTTCTCGATCTTCTGGTACTCATGAGAAGTACGGAAGCCATCGAAGAAGTTCAGGAAGGGAACCTTGCCCTCGATGGCGCACAGATGTGCGACAGGGGACAGATCCATGACTTCCTGCACGCTGCTCTCGACCAGCATTGCAAAGCCGGTCTGGCGGCAAGCCATAACGTCGCTGTGATCACCAAAGATGTTCAGGGACTGGGTAGCAACGGTACGTGCAGAAACATCGAACACGCAGGGCAGCTGCTCAGCAGCGATCTTGTACATGTTGGGGATCATCAGCAGCAGGCCCTGAGAAGCGGTGAAGGTGGTGGTAACAGCACCTGCACCCAGAGAGCCGTGCACAGCGCCGGCAGCGCC
>CAKSWG010000077.1 GCA_934511465.1 uncultured Faecalibacterium sp.
TCAACAGGGGTCTTGGTGCGGTCTGCGTTGTAAACGTAGAAGCCCTTGCCGCTCTTGCAGCCCAGGTTGCCGCCGCGAACCATCTTACGGATCAGCGGGCATGCACGGTACTTGCTGTCGCCGGTCTCCTTGTACAGCACGTCCATGATAGCCAGGCAGATATCCAGGCCGATGAAGTCGCCCAGCTCCAGGGGACCCATGGGGTGGTTGGCACCCAGCTTCATGGCAGTGTCAATGCCGGCGATATCGGAAACGCCTTCCATCTTGATGAAGGCTGCTTCGTTGATCATGGGGATCAGGATGCGGTTGACAACGAAGCCTGCAGCCTCGTTGACCTGAACCGGCTGCTTGCCGATGGCAACAGAGATCTCCTTGATCTTCTCAACGGTCTCAGCGGGAGTGTTGCAGCCTGCGATGACCTCGATCAGCTTCATGCGGTCTGCGGGGTTGAAGAAGTGCATGCCGACCAGCGGACGGCCAACGCCCTTGCCGATCTCGGTGATGGACAGAGAAGAAGTGTTGGAAGCGAAGATGCACTCGGGCTTGCAGATCTTATCCAGCTCGCCGAAGGTGGTCTGCTTGACCTTCATATCCTCAAAAGCAGCCTCAACGACCAGATCGCAGTCAGCGCACAGGTCTTCCTTCAGGCCCGGAGTGATGGCAGCAACGATAGCGTCTGCCTTTTCCTGCGTCATCTTTCCCTTGGTAACCAGCTTCTCGTAGCCCTTCTTGATCTTTGCCAGACCATTCTCGGCCCACTCCTGCTTGATGTCGCACAGAGCAACGGTGTTGCCCTCAACCTGTGCAAATGCCTTTGCGATGCCCTGGCCCATGGTGCCAGCGCCGATAACACCGATCTTCATAGGAAACCTCTCCTTTAATATCAAAAATTATGTAGTAATGGATTAGTTGTTGGTGAACACTGCCTTGGGCTTCGGCTTCTCACGGGACAGGAAGCAGCTCATGCCCTCCACCTGATCGTGGGTCTCGAAGCAGTCGCCGAACAGCTTTTCCTCGACCTCAACAGCCTTCTCGATGGGCAGGCTGATGCCGCCGTTGATTGCCTTCTTGCAGTTGCGTACAGCGATGGGTGCGTTCTTTGCGATCTTGCCGGCCAGCTTCAGCACGTTCTCCATCAGCTCAGCCTGCGGATACACAGCGTTCACCAGACCAATGCGCAGAGCCTCGTCTGCCTTGATGTTCAGTGCAGAGTAGACCAGCTGCTTTGCCATGCCCATGCCGACCAGACGTGCCAGACGCTGGGTGCCGCCGAAGCCCGGGGTGATGCCCAGACCAACTTCAGGCTGACCAAACACAGCGTTGTCAGAGCAGATGCGGATGTCGCAGCTCATTGCCAGCTCGTTGCCGCCGCCCAGTGCAAAGCCGTTCACGGCTGCAATGACGGGGATGGGGAAGCTCTCGATCATCAGGAACACATCATTGCCCAGCTTGCCGAAGGCCTCGCCCTCTGCCTTGGTCATGGTGCTCATGGAACCGATATCAGCGCCTGCCACGAAGCTCTTGTCGCCTTCGCCGGTCAGAACGATGCAGCGGACAGTCTCCTGATCCACAGCCTCAAATGCAGCCTTCAGGTCTGCCAGGACTTCGGGGTTCAGGGCATTCAGTGCCTTGGGACGGTCGATGGTGATGATCTCAACTGCGCCCTGCACCTCGGTTTTTACAAATGCCATTGTGAAAACCTCCAATTCAAATCTTATCAGTTATCATAAACAGCCCCCGGGCCAGAGCAGGCTCTCCGGTTCCTCCCCTGCCCGGGTCTGTCATTCAGTCAGGCTTTCCAGTAATGGAGCTTAGTCCATCTCAACGATGGTAGCGCAGCCCATGCCGCCGCCGATGCACAGGGTAGCCAGACCCTTGTGAGCACCACGGTGCTTCATAGCATACAGCAGGGTGACCAGGATACGAGCGCCGGAAGCGCCGACCGGGTGGCCCAGAGCGATAGCGCCGCCGTTGACATTCAGCTTATCCTTATCGAAGCCCAGAGCCTCGCCGACAGCGATGGACTGTGCTGCGAAGGCCTCGTTTGCCTCGACCAGATCCATATCAGCAACGCTCATGCCGGTCTTAGCCATGACCTTCTTGGTAGCAGCGATGGGGCCCAGACCCATGACCTCGGGCTCAACACCTGCCAGAGCACCTGCGACCCAGGTAGCCAGAGGCTTCACGCCCAGCTCCTTGGCCTTCTCCTCGCTCATGATGACCAGAGCAGCAGCGCCGTCGTTGATGGCAGAGGAGTTTGCAGCAGTCACGATGCCGTCCTTGGTGAAAGCGGGCTTCAGCTTTGCCAGCACTTCAGGAGCGCTCAGACGGGGGCCTTCATCGGTATCGAACACGGTGTCGCCCTTCTTGCCCTTGATCACAACGGGAACGATCTCGTCCTTGAAAGCGCCGTCCTTGATGGCCTTGTCAGCCTTCAGCTGGCTGTTGTATGCGAACTCGTCCAGCATCTCACGGGTGATGGGGCTGTAGCCGTACTTCTTCTGATAGGTCTCGTTGGTGCAGACGTTCTCAGCGGTCATGCCCATGTGCTTGTTGAAGCCGCAGGCATCCCACAGAGCATCGTTGACCATGGTATCCACGATCTCGCTCTTGCCCATAGGAGCGCCCATGCGGTAGCCGTAACGAGCCTTCTGCAGTGCGAAGGGAGCCATGTCCATGTTCTCCATGCCGCCTGCGACCACGATATCAGCATCGCCTGCCTCGATCATCTGAGCAGCCATATTGACGCAGTTCAGACCGGAGCCACACACCACGTTGACGGTGACAGCCGGGGTCTCGATGGGCAGACCAGCCTTCAGAGCAGCCTGACGTGCAACGTTCTGGCCCAGACCAGCCTGAATGACACAGCCCATGTAAACATGATCGACCTGCTCAGGTGCGACGTTTGCACGGTTCAGGGCTTCTTTGATGACGATGGAGCCCAGCTCAGCTGCGGGAACGTTTGCCAGAGTGCCGCCGAACTTGCCAATAGCGGTACGGCATGCAGATGCGATAACGATCTTTTTCATGTGAATAGCCTCCTGAATTGTGTAT
>CAKSWG010000078.1 GCA_934511465.1 uncultured Faecalibacterium sp.
AACAGCCGCCCAGCGACCTTACGGTCTCGCTGGGCGGCTTATTTTTTGCGTTTCCAGAGCAAATATTCTTCGTAGCGGTGCATCTCGTTCTGTTCTTCTTCGGTCAGGCGCTGGCGCTGTTTGCGAGCCTCGTCTGAGGGGTCGATGTCGGTCAGACCTAGCAGGTAGTCGGCGGAGGTGCCGTAGAGCTTGCAGATGGCAAGCAGCACATTGCTGAAGGGATAGCTTTTTCCCTGTTCCCACGCACGGATAGACCAAACGGAGATACCAAGCTTGTCCGCAAGGGTCTGCTGTGTGTCATCATTCAGTTTGCGGAGTTCTGCCAATCGTTCCCCAAGCATAGCTTGCCCACCTTTCCTTACTACTAGTATATGAATCACTCCTACTTTTGACGAAAAGTGGCTGTACAATACTAGACAAGGTAAAAAGTAGCTGTATAATACTAGTATAAGGCGGAACTAGTACAAAAATACTACTTCCGCCGCAATGCTAAGGCAAAGCGAGGGAATCCCCGTTGGAACAACTGATCGACTTTCACGCACCGGAAGTGCAGGCGGTGCTGGATACGCTACTAAAAGATAAATCCACCGGTAAAAACATCATCTGGGCAACCGACCCGCCGGAAGAGCTGCAAACGGTAATGTACGAGCCGGTGACGGATAGATCGCCGATCACTGCGCAGCAGCTCAGGCTGACCCACTACGAGGTGGTGTTGCCCCGGATGATGAAGCAGACCGACACCCAGCAGCAGCGCACCCGCAAAAAAGGCGAAGTATTCTCGCCCGCATGGGTCTGCAACAAGATGAATAACGCACTGGACGCCGACTGGTTCGGTGCGCTGGGGGCAGAGGAGAGCGCCGGGCAGTTCACGGTGGAGCTGCCCCAAGGCTGGCAGACGGTGGAAACGCCGGTGCAGTTCCCGGCTTGCGGCGGCAAGACCCCGGCATGGGTGCAGTATGTGCAGAGCCGCCGCTTGGAGGTGACCTGCGGCGAAGCCCCCTTTCTGGCGTCCCGGTACGATGCCGCCACCGGCGAGATGATCCCGGTAGCCCGGCGCATTGGTATTCTGGACCGCAAGCTGCGGGTGGTAAGCGAGAACGCCGCCACAGAGGACGAGTGGCGCAAATATGCCACCCATGCGGTGCAGTCTACCTACGGCTATGAGTATCAGGGAGATAACCTTTTGCTGGCGCGGGTCAACCTGCTGCTGACCTATGCAGAGCACTTGCAAGCACGCTGGCAGCGCAAACCCGCAAAAGAAGAGTTACAGCCTATCGCCAACATCATCAGCTGGAACCTGTGGCAAATGGACGGCTTGCACCTCTCTGTGCCCGGCGGCAAGCCCCAGCCGGAGGCAGAACAGCTTGATCTCTTTTCCATGTTCGGGGCGGCAGAGCCGCAGCCGCCTACGGTATTCTGTAAAGTGAAAAACTGGCGCAAGGGCAGCCATGGAACCGCCCAGAACTTTGAAACCATTCAGGAAGGGAGTACCAGCATGAAGTTTGATTATGTCATCGGAAACCCGCCGTATCAGGATGAAACCCTTGGCGATAATGGGACGTATGCGCCACCGGTCTATAATCTCTTTATGGATGAAACCTATAAAGTGGCAGATAAAGTAGAACTGATTCACCCAGCACGTTTTTTGTTCAATGCGGGCTCTACACCAAAAGCATGGAATCAGAAAATGTTAGAGGATACGCATTTCAAAGTCCTGTTTTATGAAACCGATAGTAGCCGGTTGTTTTCCAATACGGATATTAAAGGCGGTATTGTGATTTCTTATCATAACAAGTCTGAAGAATACGGAGCAATCGAAATTTTTACGCCATACGATGAACTCAACAGCATTTTGAGAAAGGTACGACAAAGCAAACGGTTTAAGAGCTTTAGCTCAATTATTGTGACAAGTTATGCGTATCATTTCCTTGAAACACTCTATGATGAAAAACCTGAGTTAAAGGGGTCTCTGAGCAAAGGACATGAGTATGATTTGAAATCGAATGTTTTTGAGAAGATGGCAGGAGCATTTAGTGAGGTTGAGCCGATAGATGGAAAACGATACATTCGCATTTTAGGACGAATCAATAATGAACGTTGCTACAAATATATTCGAGAAGATTATATAAACAACGTGAGCAATTTGCATTCCTATAAAGTGTTCCTTCCGGGAGCTACCGGCACAGGACAGTTTGGAGAAACAATAGCAGCACCGTTCATCGGACTTCCGGGTGATGGTTCAACGGAAACCTTTATGGGAATTGGGCAATTTGAGAAAAAAGAAGAAGCTGACAATGCGGTAAAATACATAAAAACAAAATTCGCTCGTGCAATGTACGGCATTTTAAAAAGGACACAGGCGAATACTCCCGGAAAATGGCAATGGGTTCCCCTTCAAGACTTTACCGCCCATTCCGACATTGATTGGAGCAAGTCGGTGGCGGAAATTGACAGGCAACTTTACCGCAAGTATGACCTGACCGCAGACGAGATCGAATTTATCGAGACCCATGTAAAGGAGATGGCATAATGGCCGGCATAACCCTGCGCACTGCCCGGCAGGTGGTGCCCATGATCTACGCCTATACCACCCCGGAAATTGCCCGGCATAACGGCTGGACAAAGATCGGCTACACCGAGCAGTCGGTGGACAAACGCCTGAAACAGCAGACCCACACCGCCGATGTGCTGTACCATGAGGAGTGGCGGGGCAATGCCGTCTACGATGACGGCAGCGGCGAGGTGTTCACCGACCATGATTTCCACGCATACCTCCGCAAGCTCCGGGTGGAGAACGACCGCAAAAACGAGTGGTTCCATCTGGATGGGGAGCAGTCCCGGCGGTATTTTCAGGATTTCCGCATGAACCGGGGCAGGGTGCAGCTGGATGCCGCCATCGCCTACACC
>CAKSWG010000079.1 GCA_934511465.1 uncultured Faecalibacterium sp.
TCGCCGTCGGTGACGATGCAGCCGTGCTTGTTGGTCTCCAGACCCGGGGTGGTGGAGCGGATCAGCGGGTTGGGGCTGGTGCCCAAGCTCATGATCACGGTATCCACATCCAGCTCGAACTCGCTGCCCTTCTTCTCGATGGGGCGGCGGCGGCCGGAAGCATCGGGCTCGCCCAGCTCCATCTCAATGCAGGTGATGGACTTGACAAAGCCCTCGTCATTGGCGTGGATTTCCACAGGGTTGCACAGGGTCTTGAAGATGATGCCCTCTTCCTCGGCGTGCTCCACCTCTTCCTTACGGGCTGGCAGCTCAGCCATACCGCGGCGGTAGACGATGTATACGGTCTCAGCACCCAGACGCAGGGCACTGCGGGCAGCGTCCATAGCCACGTTGCCGCCGCCCACAACGGCGACCTTCTTGCCGGTGCGGATGGGGGTCTTGCTGGTGGGCAGGTACGCCTTCATCAGGTTGGAACGGGTCAGGAACTCGTTGGCGGAGTACACGCCCTTCAGGCTCTCGCCGGGGATGCTCATAAAGCGGGGCAGACCGGCACCGGAGCCTACGAACACAGCCTCATAGCCGTACTCGCCCATCAGCTCGTCGATGGTGAGCACCTTGCCAATGACCATGTTGCACTCAAAATCCACGCCCATCTTTTTCAGGCCGTCGATCTCCTGCTGGACGATGGCCTTGGGCAGACGGAACTCGGGGATGCCGTACATCAGCACGCCGCCGGCCACATGCAGGGCCTCGTACACCGTCACCTTGTAACCCAGCTTTGCCAGATCACCTGCTGCGGTCAGACCGGCAGGGCCTGCGCCGATGATGGCCACCTTGTGGCCGTTCCATTCGGGCACGATGGGTGCGGTGTGCACGTTCTCGCGGTGCCAGTCGGCCACAAAGCGCTCCAGACGGCCAATGCCCACCGGCTCGTTTTTGATACCGCGGGTGCACTTGCCCTCGCACTGGCTCTCCTGCGGGCAGACACGGCCGCAGACAGCGGGCAGAGAAGAGGAGCGGTTGATCACCTGATAAGCGGCCTCAAAGTCGCCTTCCGCCACATGACCGATGAACTCCGGGATATCGATGCCCACGGGGCAGCCGGTCTGGCAGGGCTTGTTCTTGCAGTGCACGCAGCGCTTTGCTTCGTTCACGGCCATTTCTTCGGTGTAGCCCAGCGCAACTTCCTTGAAGTTCTTGTTGCGCACATTGGGGTCCTGGGTGGGCATGGGGCACTTCTTCGGGTCCATATTGAAAGCCATCTTACTTTACCTCCTGATTGAGCAGATTGCATGCCGCTTCACGGGCGTGTGCCTCAAACGGGCGGTACATGGTGCCGCGGGCCATTGCTTCGTCAAAATCCACCAGATCGCCGTCAAAGTCGGGGCCGTCCACGCAGGCGAACTTGGTCTCGCCGCCCACGGTCAGGCGGCAGCCGCCGCACATGCCGGTGCCGTCGATCATGATGGGGTTCATGGAAACGATGCTCTTCAGGCCGTGCTTCTGGCAGGTCTTGACCACGAACTTCATCATGATCAGCGGGCCGATGGTGATGACCAGATCGTACTGGTTGCCTGCGGCCACCAGCTCGTCCAGTGCGGCGGTGACAACGCCCTTGGTGCCGTAGCTGCCGTCGTCGGTCATGATGCGCAGCTCGTCGCTGCATGCCTTGAACTCGTCCTCTAAGATCAGCAGGTCCTTGTTGCGGAAGCCCACCACGCTGTGCACCACGCAGCCCTGCTCGTGCAGTTCGCGGGCGATGGGCAGAGCGATGGCGCAGCCTACGCCGCCGCCCACGACACAGACCTTCTTCAGGCCCTCCACTTCGGTGGCACGGCCCAGCGGGCCCACGAAATCGTGGACGCTCTGGCCCACCTTCAGGCTGTTCAGCTCCATCGTGGTACCGCCCACGATCTGGAAAATGATGTCTACGGTGCCCTTTTCGCGGTCGTAACCGGCCACGGTGAGGGGGATGCGCTCGCTGTCCTCAAACGGGCGCACAATGATAAACTGGCCCGGCTTTGCCTTTTTGGCGATCAGCGGGGCTTCAATGACCATCTTTGTCACGGTGGGATTCAGCGCGACTTTTTCAGTGATCTTATACATCGTGTTTGCTCCTTTATACTGGCATTTCCTATTTCTGCGCACGAAAACGCGCCTGCACGCCCTCGAACGGCACAGCAGACGCAGCTTTTGCAAGCGACAAAATAACATTCTTATTATAATGGTTTATATAAGGGAAAGCAAATCAATTTTCTTCGTGTCAGTTATGGCAAACTTGAACCGGACGGCAGGACATACACAGGAAAAGGCCTGCTGGAAAGCGGGTGTGCAGGGTGTTTTTACAGAGTTTTGTACGCAGGAAGGCCGGTTTGCCAACTTTTTTGCGGAAAATACAAATTTGTGGTTGACAATTGCCGGGCGGTACGGTATAATAATCAGCGTCGCCGGTAAACACCCCGGCGCCAACACATGGAATGTGCGGCCGTAGCTCATCTGGTAGAGCGCCACCTTGCCAAGGTGGAGGTAGCGAGTTCGAGCCTCGTCGGCCGCTCCATTTGTGGAAGTTTAGCTCAGCTGGGAGAGCATCTGCCTTACAAGCAGAGGGTCAGCGGTTCGAGCCCGTTAACTTCCACCATGTGGCCCGGTAGCTCAGTTGGTTAGAGCACCAGCCTGTCACGCTGGGGGTCGTCGGTTCGAGCCCGATCCGGGTCGTGCGCTTTGGCGCAAGCCAAAGTGCCCTATTATGCCTCTGTAGCTCAGTCGGTAGAGCAGGGGACTGAAAATCCCCGTGTCATTGGTTCGATTCCGATCGGAGGCACC
>CAKSWG010000080.1 GCA_934511465.1 uncultured Faecalibacterium sp.
GGCATATCGTAGCTCCGGCGCACATTCTGCGCCGCCAGCTCCGCCACCGTTTCCCAGGGGCCTCCGTCATAGCTTGCCGCCACCGTCACCGTGCTGCCGCATTCGGCATCCAGCCGCAGCGTCAGCCGGGAAAGATACCGGTCCTCTGCACCGTCCAGACCAATGTCTCCCGTGACCAGTTCAAAGTTCAGCTTTTCCTCCACGCCGTCCGTGCTCTGCCAGTCGGTCTCGCGGCTGGGGTCTGCGGCCCACAGGGCCTGACCATCCCACAGGTAAAGCTGTCCGCCGGTGCTGGTCATTTCGTAGGAGCAGACATCCTCCTCGCTCCAGAGTGCACGTTCGGTATCATAGACCAGCAGCCTTGCCACACCTTCCCCCGCTGCCGCGCGGGCAATGTGCAGGTAATACCGGCCATCCAGCGCACCGCCCACTGCGCTCTGTACATTGGAAAGGCGTCCCGAATCCAGCACACCGGACACCTTGGTGGGGATGCTGCCGTCCCATGCCATCACACCGTCCGGTGAAAGGTAATATAGCGTCTCATTCAGCACGCACAGGCTGCGGGCCGCGTTTTTAGCCACGCCCCTGCAGCGCAGGGATGTGAGCTGAAAGTCCGAGGGCTTGGAACCGTAGAGCTTGTGCAGGGTGTTCTCCTTAAAAAACAGCGCATACCCCATGCAGGTGGCCGCTCCGGTAAACGCTCCATCGCTGCCCACCGTGACGGCATAGCTGTCCGCTGCGATGCCCCGGTAGGAGAACCAGTTGGTGGGGTCGCCCAGTTTACAGGCATAGATCACGTTTTCCTTGCTGCTGCAGCCCCACACCCGGTTGTCGCACTCGGTGATGTAATCCAGATCCGGCACGCGGCGTTCCATCCGCACCGGTGTGCTCACCGCAAAGCTGCGGGTCTCTTTGCCGTCCAGACTGGTCCACCGGGCACTGTCCGCGCCCTGCACCAGTGTGCCGTAAAAGCATTCGCCCTTCGGTGTCACCTTCGCCCGCAGGCCGTTTTCCAGCAGATCATACACCACCAGATCGCCGTTCAGTTCTTCCCACATCCCTGCCTGCTGCGCCGCCGTGCCCGACACCGTCACGGTGTCCCACTGGGCAAACAGCTTCTGTGCGCCTGCTGCCGTGATGCGGCAATAGTCCAGCGGCACTGCCGTCCAGTTGCCGGAGGATGCGCTGTACACCTCCAGCGTGCTGGTGCTGCTCCACGGGTGTTCCTCATCCTCCACCTTTAAAAACAGCTGCCCATCCGCAGGCTTTTCCGGTTCCTCCCTGCCATAGCTGTCTGGCTGATAGGTCTTGCCTGCGGCATCACAGGGCGTAAACTGCACGCTCTGACCCTCTGCCTTCCATACTGCGCCCAGCGCAGAAACACTGCCGTCCGCCGTATCAAAGGCCAGCTTATCCGGAAAGATCAGGATCTTCGTGCCGATGCCTACCAGCGCCTTGCGGCTGTCGGAAACCGCATTCGTGCAGCTCACCGTGTCGGCCCCGGCATCGTCCGGGGTATAAATGATATCTTTCCCGCAGATGGTCAGCAGACCGTTCAGGTGGTACATGCCGTTCAGGCCGGTCAGTGCGCGCAGCTTCCGGCGGGGCTTGCGGGTGCTCAGGGCGGGAAAATCCCTTGCCGAGAAATTCACACCCGCGCTGTACTCTGCTTCCGAGCAGGCGTAGGTCTCGTTCAACCCGCCGAACACCCGCACAAGGCTGCGGCTGTTTGCAAGCTTTGTCCGGTTTGCAAGGACCATATCCACCACCTCCTTACCAGCGCCACTGAACGGCGGTCAGCGGCGGATAGGTGCGCCGCAGCCACGCCGCAAGGTCGGCCAGAATGCTGTTGTACTGCGCCTGTTCCCCGGCATAGCGGTCGGTCTCCCCAAGGGCCGCATCGGTCATGGCACACAGATAGTGGGGATACATTGCGTCAAAGGGTGCCGGAGCCAGCAGGACATCCTCATCCTGCAGGCTGTCATCCCATGCAAGGTCTGCGCCCACATCGTCGTAGGCATCCGTAATGCTGTGTTTGAAAAAGCGTTCCCGCAGCATGGCATCTGCCTCCCGCAGCCACGCCTGCCGGGTGGACAGTGCAATGCGGCTGCCCGGGCGCAGCTCTTCGGCGCGCTCCAGCGCCTGTCCTACAGTCATAGATCTCACTCCTTTTCTGAAAAAGCCCGGCCGGGCAGCTGCTCCCAGCCGGGCTTCTTTTCTTCGGATTACTGTGCGGCGTTTTCCGCTGCCGCGATGCGGGCGGCGGTCAGCTCGTCCTGCATCTGGCTGTGCTCCAGCACCTCAGCCACCTCGGGCGGCACTTCCACCTCCACGCCCCGGCGGATCTTATAGTTCACGCCGTTGACGCTGACGAACAGGTCGCCCTTGTAGCGGCTGTTGTCCTTGAACAGCCGGATGCGCACATTTTTCTTTTCAGCCATGGTTCACACCTCCTCAGTTGGCAGCAGCCGAAGCGGAGTAGCTGGACGCGCTCTCGATGCGCACCATGTACTGCTCCACCAGACGTTCTGCCGCACGCATGCCCTTCCAGCCCACGGAAGCACGCTGGTTCAGCGGGTCGTCGCCGTAGCCCAGCTGCTTGACGATGTGCTCCAGACCGCCGCCCTCCAGCTCGGTAACGCCGTAGGCATGGGCACCCAGCACCAGCGTACCGAACACAGCCAGACCGGTAGGGCAGGTGGCATCCTTCCAGATCTTGGCCTCGCTGGTCTCGATAAAGCGGATATTGCCCAGCTTGCCGATCTCGCCGCGGAACATGGT
>CAKSWG010000081.1 GCA_934511465.1 uncultured Faecalibacterium sp.
TAAGTATTGATCATCTTGCCCAGGCACTCAGGTGCCAGCACGAAGTAGGTGCAGGACACAGCGCTCATGAAGGTAGCGGGCACAGCGGTGATCCAGTAGTTCTTCTTTTCCTTGAACAGGTACATGGATGCAGCCCACAGAACGATCATGGCCAGCGTCTGGTTGGTCCAGCTGAAGTAGCGCCAGATCACGGTGTAGTTGATGAAGCCCAGTGCGTTGCCGATGCCCAGGAAAGCACCCACGCCCAGAACGGGGACACAGAGCTTCAGGCGGTTTGCGTAGCTGTCCTGATCGATCTTGAGCCAGTCGGCCAGAGTCAGACGAGCGGAACGGAACGCGGTATCGCCGGAGGTGATGGGGCAGATGACAACGCCGATCATTGCCAGAGCAATGCCAACGCCGCCCATGGTCTTTGCACACACGTCGTAGATGGCAGCAGACTGACCGGCAGCCAGAGCCTCAGCCAGACCAGCCATCTTGCCGTCGGTGATGGTGTACAGTGCGCAGCCGGCAGCGGCCCAGATCAGAGCGATGACGCCCTCGCAGACCATTGCGCCGTAGAACACGAAGTGGCCCTGCTTCTCACTCTTCATGCAGCGAGCCATCAGAGGCGACTGGGTGGAGTGGAAGCCGGAAATAGCGCCGCAGGCAACGGTGATGAACATGAAGCTCCAGATGGGAGTGCCCGACGGATGCATGTTGCTGAAGTTTGCCCAGATCTCGGGGATGGTGTAGGCGGGGTTGGTAAAGATGCCGAAGATAACGCCCACAGCCATGATGATCAGGCAGATGCCGAACACGGGGTAGATCTTACCGATGATGGCATCAATGGAGATAAAGGTTGCGATGAAGTAGTACACCAGAATGATGATCAGCCAGAACAGGGTGGTGGTCAGCAGACCGGACATGCCGCTGTTCTTGCACAGGGTAACGATCAGGCCGGCAGGGCCCACTGCGAACACGGTACCGACCATGATCAGCAGCACAACAGAGAACACACGCATGATGTTCTGCATGACAGGTCCGAGGTATCTGCCGGTGACCTCAGCGATGGATGCGCCATCGTTGCGCTCGCTCATCATACCGGAGAAGTAGTCATGCACACCACCTGCAAAGATGGTGCCGAAGGTGATCCACAGGAACACCACGGGACCCCACAGAGCACCCTGCAGTGCACCAAAGATGGGGCCCAGACCTGCAATGTTCAGCAGCTGGACGAGGAACAGCTTCCACTGGGGCATCACAACGTAGTCAACGCCGTCGTTGATGCGCACAGCAGGAGTTTCGCGGTCGTCCGGTCCGAACGTGTTGTCAACGATCTTGCCATAGACAAAGTAGCCGATGATCAAGAGCGCCAGACAGAGTAAGAAACTAATCATACCAGAAACCTCCTTTTTGATTCAAACCGCAGCCAGCATTTTGCGTGCCCAGCTGCGGCTCTGACCAATCTCTGGCTTCATGTTAACACTTTTTTCATAAAGCAGTTAATATTTTTCTGGTATGGTTCCCATATCAAAAAGTATATGGCAAGATGCTCCCGCGGAATACCCGCAAAGAATTTTTATCGCATTTACGACAAATTTTCTTAACTCCCCGGCAAAGACCTTTTCCGGGACCGGTCAAAGCCGCCGTCGCCAAACTTTTCAGTCTGTTTTTGTGCAAGTTGCTCAATCGCCTTCGATTTTCTCCGCAAATCGTGATTTCTCTGCCTGAAACGCCGCAAAATGCAAGGCACCCCCCGCCGAGCCGTTTCAGCGGAGGGTGCCTTATTCAGCAGATCATTTGTATATATGTTTGTATATATCGTGTCATGCCTTCTGGGCTGCCTTCTTCGTTGCGTGGAGGAAGACCGCCAGCATTGCAATGGCAAAGATGACACCGATGGGGTATGCCACTGCGGTGTTGTAAATGGTGGCGCCCTCTGCGGTCTTGCTGTTCAGCAGGCCGCCCAGGCATTCGGGAGCCAGAATGAAGTAGGTGGAAGAGACCGCGCTCATGAAGGTAGCGGGCACAGCGGTGATCCAGTAGTTCTTCTTTTCCTTGAACAGGTACATGGATGCAGCCCACAGAACGATCATGGCCAGCGTCTGGTTGGTCCAGCTGAAGTAGCGCCAGATCACGGTGTAGTTGATGAAGCCCAGTGCGTTGCCGATGCCCAGGAAAGCACCCACGCCCAGAACGGGGACACAGAGCTTCAGGCGGTTTGCGTAGCTGTCCTGATCGATCTTGAGCCAGTCGGCCAGAGTCAGACGAGCGGAACGGAACGCGGTATCGCCGGAGGTGATGGGGCAGATGACAACGCCGATCATTGCCAGAGCAATGCCAACGCCGCCCATGGTCTTTGCACACACGTCGTAGATGGCAGCAGACTGACCGGCAGCCAGAGCCTCAGCCAGACCAGCCATCTTGCCGTCGGTGATGGTGTACAGTGCGCAGCCGGCAGCGGCCCAGATCAGAGCGATGACGCCCTCGCAGACCATTGCGCCGTAGAACACGAAGTGGCCCTGCTTCTCACTCTTCATGCAGCGGGCCATCAGAGGCGACTGGGTGGAGTGGAAGCCGGAGATCGCACCGCAGGCCACCGTGATGAACATGAAGCTCCAGATGGGGGTGCCCGACGGATGCATGCTGCCGAAGTGATCCCAGATCTCCGGGATGGTGTAGGC
>CAKSWG010000082.1 GCA_934511465.1 uncultured Faecalibacterium sp.
GACAGCCCGGACTGGCGGCTCATCACCGGCCTGTTCGAGTGCCTGTACCACAGCCACCCCATCCGCAGCGATATCGCGGGCACGGTGGAGAGCATTGCGGAAATTACGCCCGAAATGCTCTACGACAGCTGCAAGGCGTTCTATGCACCGGGCAACATGGTTCTGGCAGCGGCTGGCAATACCACCATGGAGCAAATTTTAGCCGCCTGCGAGCGCCATGGCCTGACGGAGCCCCGCACGGCAGAGGGTGTGCAGCGCCTTTGGACGCCGGAGCCCATGACGCTGGCCGCAGCGGAAAAAACGCTGGAGATGCCGGTGTCCAAGCCCTGCTTCGGCGTGGGCTTCAAGGAAGAGCCGCTGCCGTCCGGCGACCTGCGCACCGAAGCGCTGTATGATCTGATCCTGAGCTGCATCACCGGCGGCATGTCGCCGCTGTACCGCCGCCTGTACGACGAAGGCCTTGTGAACCCGGGCTTTGGCGGGGAAGTGCTGCGGGTGGACGGCTGCTGCTGCATCCTGTTCACCGGAGAGAGCGACGCCCCCGATGCCGTGAAGCAGATGCTTCTGGACGAGATCGCCCGCATCCGCGCAGAAGGCGTGGACCGGGAGATCTTTACCCTGTGCAAGAACGAAAAATACGGCCAGCTGATCGAAAACCTCGAAAATGTGGAGGATTCGGCCAGCCAGATGGCAGATTTTGCCCTTTCCGGCCAGACGGTGGCCCAGCAGATCGCCATGCTGGCGGGCCTGACCGCGGAGGATGCGGATGCAGCGCTGCAGCACATCCTCAGCACAGAGCGCATGGCGGTCATGTATATCCAGCCGGACGGCACTGCGCCGCTGGCAGAGGACGAGGAGGAAGCAGAATGACAAATCTGGTACAGTTCCCGGGCCTTGGCCTGAGCTTTGAGCTCAACCGCGTGGCCTTTTCCATCGGTGGATTCAGCATTTACTGGTATGGTGTGTGCATTGCGTTCGGCATCTGTCTGGCGCTGGTGTTCGCGTTCCGTCACAGCATCGAGTTCGGTGTGGACCCGGACAGCATGGTGGATGTGATCCTGATCGGCATCGTGCTGGGCATTGTCAGCGCCCGCGCCTACTACGTGGCCATGGCACCTTTTAAATATGAGAGCATCTGGGAGATGATCGCGATCCGCGACGGTGGTCTGGCCATCTACGGCGGTATCATCGGCGGCTTTGTGTTCGGAGGCCTTGCCTGCAAATGGCGGGGCGTGCCGGTGCTGCCCATGTTCGACCTGACCGCCATGGGCTTTCTGCTGGGGCAGGGCTGCGGCCGCTGGGGCAACTTCTTCAATCAGGAGGCCTTCGGCTGCAATACCACCCTGCCGTGGGGCATGTACAGCGAGGCCACCAGAGCCTACCTCATGGGCAGTACGGTCACAGCCCAGAGCGGCGTGACCATCGATCCGAACCTGCCGGTGCATCCCACCTTCCTGTATGAGAGCATCTGGTGCTTCGTGGGCTTTCTCCTGCTGTTCCGCTACATCAAAAAGCGCAGATTCAACGGCGACATCGCCCTGCGGTATATGATCTGGTACGGTGCAGGCCGCTTTTGGATCGAAGCACTGCGCACCGACAGTCTGATGCTGGTGCCCTCCATTGGCCTGCGGGCGTCCCAGCTGGTAGCGGGCATCGCCGTGGTGGCCGGTGTGGCGGCAGAGATCTACTTTACCCATAAGTTCAAGAGCAAGCCCCTGATGGTGGAGCTGGCTTTGAACGCTGATAATAAAGCGGCCATGAAAAAGCTGGACGGGCCCATCGCCTTTGCAGGCAGCAAGACCCAGTTGCTGGCTTCCAGCCCGCGCAAGCTTTTTGTGGAGCGCACCGAAGCGTATAACGCCGAAGTAAAACGCACCATCGCAGAAAGCGGAAAGGCGGAAAAATAAAAAATCTTTCGGAAAGAGGAAAATTCCTCTTGCAATCCCGACATTTTTTTGCTATACTATTCTAGCCGCGTGGTGTGGGCGCCTGAAATGGCCCAGTGTAAGGGCCTGCCTTTACGACCAGCGAGTACAACGAAAAGGAATGAACAAAATGTACGCAATCATTGTTACCGGCGGTAAGCAGTACCGCGTGGAGCAGGGCGACATCGTCTACATCGAAAAGCTGGACGTTGAGGCCGACTCCGAAGTGAAGTTTGATCAGGTTCTCGCTATTGGCGAGGAGGGTTCTGTGAAGGTTGGCGCTCCCGTTGTTGAGGGTGCTACCGTTTCTGCCAAGGTCATCAAGAATGGCAAGGGCAAGAAGCTGAACATCATCACCTATCGCGCAAAGAAGCACAGTGCTCGCCGTATGGGCCATCGTCAGCCCTTCACCAAGGTTGAGATCACTGCGATCAACGGCTAAGGAGGTAAATTACAATGGCACATAAAAAGGGCGTAGGCAGCACCAAGAACGGCCGCGATTCCGCAGCACAGCGTCTGGGCACCAAGCGTGCAGACGGTCAGTTCGTTCTGGCCGGCAACATCCTGGTTCGTCAGCGTGGCACCCACATCATGCCGGGTGAGAACGTTGGCAAGGGCAGCGATGATACCCTGTTTGCTCTGGTGGACGG
>CAKSWG010000083.1 GCA_934511465.1 uncultured Faecalibacterium sp.
GGGGCAGGAAAGAGCTGAATCTGATGGAATAACGCTCGATTTTAGCCACGGTCTTTCATTTTCACTGTGGAGGATACCCCTTTATTGCGGGAAGGGGTGAACAAGGTGGCATTATGTCTGTTTGAGCACAACGAAAAAGCATATCATGCGGCAGTCCGGATGATGGACCAGTATGGCAAGGCTGCCATTGTTCATCCGACCGGCACCGGAAAGAGCTACATTGCGTTCAAGCTGATCGAGGACAACCCAGAGAAGGTCGTAATCTGGCTTTCTCCCAGTGAATATATCTTTAAGACCCAGCTGGAGAGCCTGAAAAGGAACGACCCGGATTTTCCGCTGGCAAACGTTCACTTTTATACCTATGCCAAACTAATGTGCTGTACACAAGCACAGCTGGACGAAATAGCAGCGCAGAAGCCTGCCTATATTATACTCGATGAATTCCACCGTGCCGGTGCGGAATGTTGGGGCGAAAGCACGGTGGCTTTATTAAAGTTATGCCCGGATGCAAAGCTTCTGGGGCTGACGGCAACAAACATCCGATATCTGGATAATAACCGCGATATGGCCGAAGAACTTTTCGATAGCCGTGTTGCGAGCAACATGACCCTTGGCGAAGCAGTCGTCAGGGGGATTTTGCCTGCCCCGAAATATGTGACCACGGTTTATCAGTACCAGAAAGCCCTCGCAAAGTATCAGGCACGAGTGGACAACCTGCGGACACCGGGCATTCAGGATGTGAATCAGAAATATCTGGACGCGCTGCGCCGCGCTTTGGAACAAGCGGATGGTCTGGATAGGGTCTTTGCACATCATATCACAAATAAATCTGGAAAATACATCGTGTTCTGCACCAACAAAGAGCACATGGACGAGATGGTGTCCCATGTGCCGGAGTGGTTCGCCGGGGTCAACCCGGACGTGGTGGTGTACGAAGCCTACTCGGATGATCCGAATACGGACAAGGCGTTTGCGGACTTCAAGACGGATACGACCAACCGGCTGAAGCTGCTGTTCTGCATTGATATGCTCAATGAGGGCGTTCATGTGGAGGGTATTTCGGGGGTCATTCTATTCCGACCAACGATTTCGCCCATCATCTACAAGCAGCAAATCGGACGTGCCCTGACCGCCGGGGACACCGCAGCCCCGTTGATTCTCGATGTGGTCAACAACTTTGAGGGCTTGACCAGCATTTCCGGTCTGCAAAGCGAGATGCAAGAAGCAGTCCATCGTCTGTATGCCAACGGCGAGGGCGATAAGATCGTGACCGAGCGGTTTGAGGTCATCGAACAGGTACACGATTGCCGGGTACTGTTCGAACAGCTGCAGGCAAGCCTTTCTTCCAGTTGGGAGCACTATTTCTCCGAGGCAAGCATCTATTACGCGGAGCACGGCAATCTGAACGTCCCGAAACTGTATAACACGCCCAGCGGCCTGAGCCTCGGTGTGTGGCTGGTGACCCAGCGCCGTGTGCGGGAGGGGCAGATCCAAGGAAATCTGACCGAGCAGCAGATCGCGCGGCTGGACAGCATCGGGATGATCTGGGGCAACCGGAAAGAAATCGCGTGGCAGCACGGATTTGAGGTTGCGAAAAAATACCACGACACCTACGGGAACCTGATGGTGCCCGGAAAATATGTAGACCCGGACGGCTATCCCTTGGGACAGTGGATCATCAAGACCCGGCAGCAAAAACTGAACGGACGCTTAAAGGAAGAACGCATCGCGCAGCTTGATGAGCTCGGCATGGTGTGGAACATTTTCGATACCAAGTGGGAAAAGGCGTATGCGCTGGCTGCAGCTTACTATGAGGAAAACGGCAACCTGAATATCCCACGTTCCTATGTGACAGCGGCTGGTGAACGGCTGGGACAATGGGTCGCAAGCCAGCAATGGGCGTACCCGAAAGGAAAGCTGACGGACGAACAAGTTGAACGGCTGAACAGAATCGGGATGTACTGGGGCAACCGCAATGATCGCCAGTGGAACGAAGGGTATCAGGAGGCAAAGCGCTACTTTGATGCCCACGGCGACCTGAACGTCCCGGCAGAATATGTGTCACCGAATGGATATAATCTCGGAAATTGGGTCAAGCGGCAGCGGTACACCCGCCAGAATCCTGAAAAAAGCTGCGCTGTTCTGACAGAGGAAAGGATTGCAAAGCTGGATGCCATCGGGATGCGGTGGGAGAAAAGCAACCCGAAGCGCTCGTCTAGGCAGGCGGTACAAGCCGAAACCGTTACGGCAAAAGCAGGCTAAAACAAGAAATCTATAAACAAATGCGAATTTATGTGAGGAAAAAATGGCTACGAATACTGTCGGAATCGATAAGGAAGTTGAAGTTGACCGCAAGGAAAATCTGCGCGACCATCGCCTGTACTGGATCGGGCGTCGGACGCAGGACGTGATCTTGTCATCGCTG
>CAKSWG010000084.1 GCA_934511465.1 uncultured Faecalibacterium sp.
CTTGCGGACAAATTATCCGCTTATGATATCGTGCTGTCCACCGAGGTGGGCGGCGGTGTGGTGCCCATAGACCCGGCCGAGCGTGCCGCACGGGAAAACGCCGGGCGGCTGGCCTGTCTGCTGGCGGCGCGTGCTGCGTGTGTGGTGCAGATGTTCTGCGGCATCCCCACCGTTTTGAAAGGAGAATTGCCGGAATGCTGATTTATTTATTGCGTCACGGCTTGACCGAATACAACGCCGAAAAGCGCTATCAGGGGCAGCGGGATATCCCGCTTTCTGCCGCCGGGCGCGCTATGCTGTGCCGGGCAGACATTTCCCCCAAGACCGTGTACATCACTCCCCTTTGCCGCACCCGGCAGACCGCCGAGGTGCTGTTTCCGGGCGCAAGGCTCGTGGAGATAGACGACCTGAAGGAGATGTGCTTTGGCAGCTTTGAGGGGAGAAACTATATTGAAATGGAGCACGACCCGGACTACCTTGCATGGGTAGCCGCCAACTGTGAAAGCCCCTGCCCGGACGGCGAGACCAAGGCCGCGTTTTGTGACCGCATCTGCGCAGCATTTTCCGCACTGGTGGACAAAAGCCTTGCGGACGGCGAGGAGATGCTGGTCATCCTGGCCCACGGCGGCACCCAGATGGCCGCCATGGAGCGTTATGCCCTGCCCCACAAAAATTATTACGAATGGTGCGCCCCCAACGCCGGCGGCTTTGTGCTGGATGCCCGTGATTGGGCGGCAAAGCGGGTGCTGTATCTGGTAAAAACCGTACAGTACACAAAGGAGGCGCAGGCATGATCGGCTACGCGGTACTGGGTGGCTTTGTGCTGGATGCCATTTTCGGCGACCCTGCGTGGCTGCCGCACCCGGTAGTGTACATGGGCAAGGCTATCTCCG
The DNA here is from genome assembly GCA_934511465.1 of uncultured Faecalibacterium sp. GTDB lineage: Bacteria > Bacillota > Clostridia > Oscillospirales > Ruminococcaceae > Faecalibacterium. The sequence goes on from CAKSWG010000084.1 coordinate 894, forward strand.
CGCTGGAAAAAGGGCTGCGTGCCCGCCTGCCCAAAACGCCGGAGGGCGAGCTTTGGGGCGGGCGCATTTTAGCCTTTTGTCTGCCGGTGGGCACCTTTGCGCTTACCTGCCTTGTCTGCATGGGCGCCGCCGCCTTGCACCCGCTGCTGGGGCTGGCAGTGCAGATGTTCTGGTGCGGACAGGCACTGGCGGCAAAGGGGCTTGTGCAGGAGAGCACGAATGTTTACCGGGAGCTGACAAAGCCCGACCTGCCCGCCGCCCGCATTGCGGTAAGCCGCATCGTGGGACGGGACACGCAGGCGCTTACCGCCGAAGGCGTGACCAAGGCCGCTGTGGAGACCGTGGCGGAAAACGCCAGCGACGGCGTGATCGCACCGCTGTTGTATATGCTGCTGGGCGGCGCTCCGCTGGCACTGACCTACAAGGCCATCAACACCATGGACAGCATGGTGGGCTACAAAAACACGCAGTATCTGTATTTTGGCCGTGCGGCGGCAAAGCTGGATGATATTGCGAACTACCTGCCCAGCCGCATTGCCGCCCTGCTGTGGGTAGCCGCTGCTGCCCTGACTGGAAACGATGCCCGCAGTGCGTGGTGCATCTGGCGGCGGGACAGGCGCAACCACGCCAGCCCCAACAGTGCCCAGACCGAAAGTGCCTGCGCTGGTGCACTGAATGTGCAGCTGGCCGGGCCTGCCTATTATTTTGGTCAATACTACAAAAAGCCCACCATCGGCGATGCCGTGCGTCCCATTGAGCCGGAGGATATCCGCCGCGCGAACCGCATGATGTACGCCGAAAGCCTGCTGGCGCTGGCGCTTGGGCTGGTGATACGAGGTATTTTATGATGCAGCTGGTACATGGCGGCGACTGGGCCGGTTACCGGGCGCAGTACGGACAGGACGCGCTGGACTTTTCGGCCAACGTCAGCCCGCTGGGACTGCCGGAGGGGGTGGCAAAGGCCATCACCGCCGCGCTTGCCACCGCAGACCGCTACCCTGACCCCCTCTGCCGCGCTTTGCGGGCAAAGCTGGCAGTGCACGAGAAGATGCCCATGGAGCACATCCTCTGCGGCAACGGCGCGGCAGACCTGATCTTCCGGCTGGTGTGGGCGGCAAAGCCCCGCACCGCGCTGCTGCCCGCCCCTACCTTTGCGGAGTATGCCGCCGCGCTGGAAACGGCTGGCTGCACCGTCCGGCGGCATTTCCTGCGGGAAAGCGAAGATTTTGCAGTGGCGGAAGCGTTCATTTCCGCTGTGGACGAGAACACCGACATGGTATTCCTCTGCCAGCCCAATAACCCTACCGGGCAGCTGACGCCGCTAGCGCTGGTGGAGGCGGTGCTGCACCGGTGCGAAACTTGCGGTGCGCTACTGGTGGTGGACGAGTGCTTTCTGGACTTTTTACCGGAAAGCGAAGCGCAGTCTGCCAAAAAGCTGCTGGCAAGCCCGAACCTCATCATCCTGAAAGCCTTTACAAAGCTGTACGGCATGGCCGGGGTGCGGCTGGGCTACTGCCTGTGCGGCAA
>CAKSWG010000085.1 GCA_934511465.1 uncultured Faecalibacterium sp.
TGGCCGCAAAGGCCGCTGCCGCACCGGACGGCGATGCCCTTGTCCGGCTCTACTATGAGCAGAGCGAAGCCTTTGCGGAGTACAACACCGCCGCGAACCTTGCCAACATCCACTACACCTGCGACACCCGCGACGCTTACTGGAAAGCCGAGCAGGACTTCTTTGATGCCAACGGCCCCGCCGTGACCAACGCCAGCGTGGAGATCAGCCGCGCTTTCCTTGCGAACCCGCATGTGGATGTCCTGACCGAAAAATTCGGTACCACCTGCGTGGCCGGTATGAAGAATGCCGTTCTGGGCATGGATGACCGCACCGTGGAGCTGCAGCAGCAGTTCAATGCTCTGGTGAGCCGCTACCAGCAGATTTACGGCGGCGCACTGGTGGAGCTGGACGGCAAGCAGCTCACCATCCCGCAGCTGGGCCCCTACAAGGAGGATCTGGACCCTGCCGTGCGCCGCGCCGCCTACGAAGCCGAGGCCGGTTACTTTGACGCCCACCGTGCCGAGCTGGACGAGCTGTACGGCGAGATCGTGAAGAACCTGAATGCACAGGCCCGGGTGATGGGCTATCACGACTACAGTGAGCTTTCCTATGTGCGCATGAACCGCATCGGCTACGGCCCGGAGGAGATCCGGAAATTCCGCGATCAGGTGGCAAACGATGTGGTGCCCCAGCTGCAAAAGGTGATGGCCCTGCGTGCAAAGCGCACCGGCATCGCCCGCCCCACCTTCACCGATCTGCCCATCATGTTCAAGGACGGCAATCCCAAGCCCATTCCCGGCTACAAAGCCCGTATGGATGCCGCCCGCACCATGTACCATGAGCTTAGCCCGGAGACCGCCGAGTTCATCGACTTTATGCAGGACAACGAGCTGTTCGATGTGGAGAGCCGCCCCGGCAAGATGTCCGGCGGCTACATGACCAGTCTGCCCAGCTACAAGGCCCCCTTCATTTTTGCCAACTGGAACAACACCTCCGGCGATGTGGACGTGCTGACCCACGAGTGCGGCCACGCCTTTGAGGGCTATGTGGCCGAGCGTGATCCCGAAGTGCCCGCCGATCTGGAATGCCCCGGCATGGAGAGCGCCGAGATCCACTCCATGGCCATGGAGTTCCTGACCGCACCGTGGCATCATCTGCTCTTCGGCCGGGATACCGACAAATACGCCCTGCTTCACGCTGAGGACAGTTTTGTGTTCCTTGCTTACGGATGCGAAGTGGACGAGTTCCAGCACATCATGTACCAGAACCCGGATCTGACCCCCGATGAACGCAATGCCGAGTGGCTCAAGCTGGAAAAGAAGTACCGCCCGTGGATCGATTTTGACAATCTGCCCTTCTATGGCCGCGGTGCAGGCTGGCAGCGTCAGCTGCACATTTATGAGTGCCCCTTCTATTATATCGACTACTGCCTGTCCACCATGGCCGCACTGCAGTTCTTCCTGCTGAGCCTGACCGACCACAAGGATGCATGGGAGCGCTATCTGCGCCTTGTGCGCCGCGCCGGTACGGCCAGCTACACCGAGCTTCTGGAAACTGCCGGGCTGAAGGTCCCCTTTGAGGAAGGCAGCATCAAGGGCATCGCCCAGCAGATGACCGACTGGCTGGAGACCCATCAGGTATAAGAAGCCGTTTTCATCCGCACCGCTCCCCTGCTTGAACGGTCGTTCTGATGCATCTGAGGGGCGATTCATGCCGTTTTACTGTCAGGAGCCGTAAAATCTGGTATGCTCTGGACAGAGAAAAGCGTTTCTGTGAAGCGAAAGGAGATCCCTATGAAACTGACCGGACTGTTCAAGCGCGGTGCTGCCTGCCTGTGCACCGCTGCTGTTCTGCTGGGCGGCGTTTCCGCCTTTGCCCTGAGCCCTGCTCTTCCGGACGAGCCTGCCCCGGCAGAGCTTTCTGTGACCAATGCGGTGTCGGAGGCGCAGCTGCGCTCTGCCCTGTCCCAGCTCACCGTCACCTATGACAGCGAGGCCGAGGGCTGGCAGATCGACTCTCCCTACGAGGAGGCCAGCATGGAAAAGGCCTCCTGCGGCCTGTACCCCTACCTGTTCGTTACCAACGATGATCCCACCGTGTATCTCAGTCTGGGCATGACCTACTTCGGCAATAAAAAGCTGGACATGAAATCTGTTCGGGTAGAGACCGAGGATAACTACTACGACTTCACCTGTGATGAAGAGTTCATCGGCGGCTACGACAACGACCTCAAGTCTTGGTTCGATTACGAGCTGTTCGACATGGACGACAGCACCAGCTGGCTGAACGAGTGGCTTGCCGCCAAGAGCGTCACCGCCACCTTTACCGGCAGGGACGGCTCCACCAAGA
>CAKSWG010000086.1 GCA_934511465.1 uncultured Faecalibacterium sp.
GGCATTGCTTTTGTTTGGCTTGCAGTCCCGGCAGGTTGGCTTGCAAACTTCCTTATTTCCTATGCGGCGCTCAGAAAATCGTGGCCAGAGGATAAAGCAGCGGTATCTCAATGATTTCATGCAGTGGAGAGGTGCTTTGTTCTGACGGGCTTCACTTACAGAGAATGTGACGCGAAAAAAATTCGCCGGTGTTCCGTTCAGAAAATCAGATGCGCGCTAAAATATTTGTCAGTGTGGTGACAAATGCTTCATCCTGCTCCTTCGTCCGCTTTGCGCTCCCCTTGGGGTGCTTTCCGGCACGGAGGAGCTTTTTGTTTTCATACCTCCGCAGCATGAGAGCTTCCATGTTGTCGGCGGTGTACTCCAGACCATTCTGGTTCAGCACTCGTGCGCGCTTGGCAAGGCACATACCCGCAAGGCCGTAGTCCTGTGTTACGACCACATCCCCCGGCTTTACCCGGTTGACGAGGGCAAAATCTACGCTGTCTGCCCCTTTATCGAACACCAATGTCTGCGCACCTTCCCGCTCGATCTGGTGCGAGGTGTCGCACAGGATGATGACCGGAACACCGAACTGTTTTGCAATCTGCAATGTCAAATCGACAACCGGACAGCCGTCTGCATCGATCAAAATATTTATCGTCTTTCCTCCATCGCCCACCGAAAGGCTTTCGCAGTGCGTAGGTCAGCGTTTTTGAAATGCCCGCCGCTGTTCCACTCAAGGGTGCAGTCTGCGCCACGCTCTATAAGCCGGCTGTGCAGGGTGCGGATGTTATCACCTACCGCAGCCATGACAGCGTTTTTCGTATGCTCTTCCTTGTCGCCAAGGCTCAGATAAATGTGCTGTGCCTGTATCGGGTGCTGCTGTTCAAACTCCATCCAGTCCGGAAACCACACCGAGGGAGATGCGGCGGCGATACCATAGAACAGATCAGTCTGGGTGGATGCCCACAATGCAAACAACCCGGCCAGCGAGTAGCCGCCCAGAATGATTTTGACGTTTTCCGGGAGAGGATACTGTTGCTTCAGTGTGGGAATGACCTGTTCTGTCAGAAAGCGCAGGGTTTCCGCAGCCTTGCCGCCAAATCCTTGCTTTCCCCATACAGCAGGGGCTTCCCACGGGGAAAGTGCATCATTCCAGCTTTCCACCGGGATGGCCGCAAACAGAAAGTTCTGGCCGCTTTGTGCGATAGCAACCACTTCGTTGTCTATGCTCTGCAACTCATGTTCGCCTGTCATTTGGAGCAGTAGGTATTCTGCATGGGCTTCGCCGTAAATGCGGCAAGGTCTGTTCCCGATTAGCATTGTCTGTGCGGTCACTGCGGCATCCTCCCGAAAAAACTTTGATAAGCCCAGTATAGCAACTGAAAAATCATTTTGCAATTCAAAAGGCGTTCGCATCCTCTGCTTTGCAGAGAAGAAAGTGTTCGCCGTGAACACTGCTGTTGAGGCAGGCCAGACCGCTGCTTCCCGCATTGGTGAAGTGGTCAGCGCACTGGTCATTCCCCGCCCGCACGCAAGCGTGTCCGAGTGCATGCCTGAGCTGCGCTGAGCCCTGCGCTGACGTTGCATAAGAAAGGAGCGCTGTGCCTTGGTTTACCATGACATCAGTCAGGAACAGCTGCTGCTCCTGATCACGCAGGCCGTGCAGGCAGAGCTGCAAAAGCGCAGCCGTCAGGTGCCGGTAGGCATCTCGGTGTGGCACATCCACCTTACCCGCGATGATGTGGACAAGCTGTTCGGCTATGGCTACCAGCTCACCCCCAAAAAGGCGCTGAGCCAGCCCGGCCAGTTTGCCTGCGAGGAATGTCTGGATATCATCGGCCCCAAGGGCGAACTGAAGCATGTCCGCATCCTTGGCCCGGAGCGCAGTGCCACTCAGATCGAGCTGGCGCAGACCGACTGCCGCAACATCGGCATCAAAGCGCCGGTGCGCTCCAGCGGGGATACAAAGGGCACGCCGGGCGTGACCCTGCGCGGCCCCAATGGCACCCTGACCGTGCCGGAGGGCGTGATGATCGCTGACCGCCACATCCACATGACTCCTGCACAGGCAGCTGCCTTCGGCCTTGCCGACGGTGACCGCGTGAAGGTAAAGATCGACGGCCCCAAGCCGGGCGTGATGGGCGGGGTGCTGATCCGCGCAAACGACAAATGTGCACTGGATTTTCACATCGACACGGACGATGGCAATGCCTTCCTGCTCAAGCAGGGGCAGCTGGTCACCGTGCTGGGCAAAGAGGAGTAAGCTATGATTTTAGGGATCGTCAAGGGGACCGTTGTCGCCACCCGCAAAAT
>CAKSWG010000087.1 GCA_934511465.1 uncultured Faecalibacterium sp.
GATATCATGGTGGAGGACTAAATGTCCTTTTATAAACGCCGCCGCCCAAAGGCGGAAGAAGAAAAATGTGCCGACCCCGCCAAGGCCCGCACCCGCGCACTGGATGTGCTGGCCGCAAAGGAGATGTCCTCGGCACAGCTGTATGAGCGGCTGTGCTATGGCTATACCCAGCAGGCTGCTGCCGCTGCCGTGGCCGAGATGGTGGAGCTGGACTACGTGAACGATGACCGCTATGCAGAAGCACGGGCCCACAGCCTGCTGGCCGCCCGCAAGAGCCGCCGCGCCGCTGCACAGAATCTGCGGCAGAAAGGGCTTTCCAGCGCGCAGATCGAGCAGGCGCTGGAAAGCGTCTATGCTCCGGATGCGGACGGCGAAAGCCCGGAGCTGGAAGCTGCTGCCGCGCTGGTGCAAAGCCGCTACCTGAAAAAGCTGGCCGCTGGCCGCCGCGACCTTGTGGTAGCCGCGTTGCAGCGCCGCGGTTTTGCGTATTCTGTAATAAAAGAAGCGATAAGAAGAGCGGAAGAAGAATAAGGGCGTTTCCCGTGCAGAGCGTTTTCGCGTGGGGCAGGCTTTATGGCTTTTATAAAGTTCTTCTCCGCCGGATACGTACTCTTTTGCGCGCACAAAAGAGTACCAGAAAAGCGCCCGCTACTTTCGAGGCGCGGGAGGCACGAACTAGGGGCTGCACGCCCCTAGTAACCCCAAAGCAGTTGGGCTCCATACAAAAAATCCAAGTCGCTTCGCTAAAGGATTTTTTGTGTTACGCCGATTTGAAGTCGCTTGCGCGACGAGACATAAGGGCAGCAGCATGGTTTTATTGCTGGCGCGGATGCTCCCGTAGGGAGCTAGCGACAGCAGATGCAGTTGACCTTTACGACCCTTCCTGTGAAAAAGCAAATCAGAAAAGCCCGCAGGCTTTTCTGATTTGCAAATATAAAAATAATGATTCCGCTGATATTGCAACGGCGACGACTGCGGCCTGCGGCCGAAGCAGGGAGGAGCTGTTGGGGCCGTGGCCAGCAGGATGCAAGGCCCGCTCAAGGGCCGTAGTAGCCGCTGGGTGCCACAACTCGTCCAGAGCAAAGCGGAGACAATTTAAAATCGTAACATCGTCAAAAGCATCCCTCAAAAGAGAAAGAGAGTATCACCCCCTATGAAAATTGCGTGTATTTCCCTTGGCTGCCCCAAAAATCAGGTCGATCTGGATGTGATGGTGCACATCCTGCTGTCCGCCGGCCATGAGACCGTGGCCGATCTGGCCGAAGCGGATGTGATCCTTGTGAACACCTGCGGCTTTATTGAGAGCGCCAAAACCGAAGCCATTGAAAATATTCTGGAAGCCTGCTCCTACAAGCAGCAGAACCCGAATTTGAAGGTGATCGTCACCGGCTGTCTGGCCGAGCGTTACCGCAGCCAGATCGAGGAAGAGATCCCCGAGGTGGACGCTGTGGTGGGCTGTGCCTCCAACAAGGCCATCGACACCATCGTGGACCGCCTGTTCCATGGTGAAGATCATCTGGAAAGCTATGGTGCCAAAAAGGACTTTCCGCTGGGCGGCAAGCGTGTCATCGGCACGCCCGCCCACTATGCGTACTTAAAGATCGCCGAGGGCTGCAACAACCGCTGCCACTACTGCGCTATCCCCGGCATCCGCGGCCCGCTGCACAGCCGCGATATGGCCGACTGCGTGGCCGAGGCCCGCTGGCTGGCCGGTGAGGGCGTGAAAGAGCTGATCGTGGTCGCACAGGACCCCACCGCCTACGGCGAGGACTGGGGCAAGCCCGGCAGCATCTGTGAGCTGCTGGACAAGCTGAACAAGGTGCCGGGGCTGGAATGGATCCGCATCATGTACGCCTACCCGGAGCGCATCACCGATGAATTCATCGCCGCCATGAAGCGCAACGAGAAGGTGGTGCCCTACCTCGACCTGCCCATCCAGCACTGCAACGATACCATCCTCAAGAACATGAACCGCCGCTCCAACCGCGCCGAGCTGCTGGAGGTGATCGGCAAGCTGCGCCGCGAGATCCCCGGAATCACCCTGCGCACCACCCTGATCGCAGGCTTCCCCGGTGAGACGGAAGAGCAGTTCGAGGACCTGTGCAACTTCGTCAAAGAAGTAAAGTTCGACCGTCTGGGCTGCTTTGCCTACTCTGCCGAGGAGAACACCGTTGCTGCCAAGATGGACGGCCAGATCGAGCAGGAAGTCAAGGACAAGCGCGCCGAGCTGGTGATGCAGATCCAGACCGGCATCATGG
>CAKSWG010000088.1 GCA_934511465.1 uncultured Faecalibacterium sp.
TAAAATGCAAAAAGCTCTCCCTTTCGGGAGAGCTGGCATCGCGCAGCGATGACTGAGAGGGTTATTTTTTCGGGAACACGAAGGGCTCGTGCAGATACACGGCCACCAGATACAGCGCCATGAAGCACCAGATGATGGGCTCGCACAGAATGACCGCATTGTACGCAAAGCGCGGGATGAACACCAGCACAAAGATCACCTTGCCCACCAGCTCAATGACGCTGGAGAACAGCGGCAGCACCTTCTGGCCAAGGCTCTGCAATGCATAGCGGGTGCACAGCAGTACGCCCAGCACCGCATAGAACGGTGCGTTCCAGAGCAGATACCGCGCACCGTTTTCCAGCACGAGGGGCTCCGTGGAGCCGGAGATGAGCCGCACCATCCATTCCGCGCCAAACTTCATCAGGAAGACCGCCGCGATCATCACCGCCACGGAATACAGATACATCTGCCGCATTCCCCTGCGCACACGGTCGGGCTGGTTTGCGCCGCGGTTCTGGGAGACGAAGGTAGAGCCTGCATTCGCCATGGAGATCAGCGGCATATCCGTAAAGGCGAACAGCTTACGGGCGGCGGTGTGGCCTGCGATGGTCAGGGTGCCCAGACCGTTGATGCCGTACTGCAGCACCACAGAGCCCGCCGAGACGATGCTGCTCATCAGGCCCATGGAAATGCTCTGGCTGAACAGCTCCCAATAGAGGTGGGAGCCCACGGCAAGGTGCTTTTTCTCCGGGATGAGGATGCGCACCTTTGCCAGCACATACAGGATGCACAGCACCACCGAAATGCCCTGTGCAATGACCGTTGCCACCGCTGCGCCCCGCACGCCCATGCCAACACCCGCAATGAACCACAGATCCAGCCCCACGTTCAGCGCCGAGCTGATGAGCAGGAACACCAGCGGCATCACGCTGTTGCCGATGGCGCGCAGCAGACCGGCGCACAGGTTGTACAGGAACATGACGATCACGCCAAGATCAATGACGATGATGTAGCTGTAGGCTTCTTCCAGGATCTCTGCCGGGGTGTCCAGCAGCTGCAGCAGGGGACGCAGCCCCAAAAAGCCCGCCGCCGTGATGACCAGCGATGCGATCAGCCCAATGACGATGGAGCCGGTCACAGTGCGCTTGAGCAGGTCTTCGTCCTGTGCGCCGTAGGAGCGCGCCGCAACGATGGCAAGGCCGTTGCCGATGCCGATGCCAAAGCCCACCAGAAGCTCGTAGATGGAGCCGCAGGAGCCAATGGCGGCAAGGGCCGTGTCGCCCAGCACATTGCCCACGATCATGGTGTCCACCGTGTTGTAGAGCTGCTGGAACAGGTTCGAGACCAGAATGGGCAGCATGAAGAGCAGCAGGCTCTTTAAAATGGGCCCGTGCATCAGGTCCACATTCATGTTCCATAAACTTTTCTTTTGGGGCTGCGCGTGGGTCATAGGGGTCCTCCAAAGTTCTATTTTTACCGCAAACAACCCTCTCAGTCTCGCTGACGCTCGCCAGCTCCCCCGAAGGGGGAGCTTTTATGCTGCGTAAAAGAAACAGCAAAACCTCCCCCTTTCGGGGGAGGTGGCAATGCGAAACATTGACGGAGAGGGTTATCTCCAATTTTTTACAGCTCCTGCGTCTCAAAGCCGTTGCCGGTGAGCACCTGCACACTGGTAAAGCCCGCAGCCTTGATGGCGGCGGCGGCTTCGTCAAAGCCGTAGGTCAGGCTGTTGATGTCGTGGGAATCGGACGTGATGATGACCTTGCCGCCCATCTTCTGCCACTCTCCCAGCAGCCACGGACCGGGATAGAAGTCCTTGCGGTAGCCGCGGTACACGCCGCCGGTGTTCACCTCCAGCAGGCAGTCGTTCGCCTTTGCGGCTTGCAGGGCCTTGAGGGCAGCGGCCTTGTAGCGGGGCGACTCCTCGTCGAAGAACTCGCCGTTGGCATTCAGCTTCTTGATGAGGTCGATGTGGGCCAGAATATCCGGCTTGAGGGCGGCCACCTTTTCCACCTCGGCAAAGTAGGCTTCCACAGCGGCAAGCGGGTCTGCGTCAAAGTCGTCGTTGATGCAGTCCCACAGGTCCTGCGGACGGAAGTCGATCTCATAATACTTGCCGGTGTTCTTGCCGTACAGGTGGTGTGCGCTGCCGATCCAGTAATCGTA
>CAKSWG010000089.1 GCA_934511465.1 uncultured Faecalibacterium sp.
GTACGCCGTGCAAATGCCATCTACCAAAGTGAGGAACATCCACTGCTTCTGGCGGACTTTGACCGTTTGATCGTTGGACAGAAGGCCGGGCTGGAGTGCAAGACAGTCTCGCCGTTTTCTGCGGACAAATGGGCTGATGGAAAAATCCCTGCACATTACATGGCTCAGGTCAATCACTATCTGGCTGTCAGCGGTTTTGACTGCTGGTACATTGCTGCTCTGATTTTCGGGAAGGAACTGGTGATTCACAAGATCACAACCGACAAAGAAGTTCTGAACAACCTCATTGCCAAGGAAGAGCACTTCTGGAAATACAACGTGATGCCCGAAATTCCGCCTGTACCTACCGGAAGCGAGGGGGATACACAGCAGATCAATCAGCTGTACTCTGCAGATGATCGAAACAAAACTGCCGATCTGAATCCCATCCGCGACCTGTTGGATAAGCGGCAGGAGCTTTCTGATCAGATCGAACAGCTGGAGCAGGAAAAGACTGCCATCGAGCAACAGGTCAAGCTGCAAATGCAGGATGCCGCCTATGGCACAGCACCGGGCTACAAGGTGTCCTGGGTATCCTCCGAAAGTAAACGGGTAGACTCCCAGCGTTTGAAGAAAGAACAGCCCGATATTTTCAATCGGTACAGCAAGAATGTAAGCAGCCGCAGGTTTACCATTATCCATGCAGCATAATTTTTGTACGCCTATAGGCACACAAAATTTGCGCTTCAGCTATTTTTATTTAATAGAAAAGCACAATACTGTTTACACAACAATAATTGTATGCTAAGATAAGAATATGAGGTGATGCACGATGGTTCTGCGCAAAAGTTATTTGGATAAGATCATTCCTTTTATCGATCAGGATCTGATCAAAGTTTTGGTTGGAATCCGGCGCTGTGGAAAAACAGTCCTTCTCGGTCAGATCAAGGACGTGCTCCTCCAGCGCAACATTCCCGCACAGAACATTATTCAGGCCAATTTTGAGTCCATGCGCTTCCGCAACACCCGTACTGCAGAAACGCTTTACGACTACATCGCAGAAAAAGCGGAAGTCTGCACCGGCAAAATCTATATTCTTCTGGATGAGATTCAGGAGGTGGAGCGCTGGCAGATTGCAATCAATTCTCTTCGTGTCGATTTCGATTGTGATATTTACCTGACCGGCTCCAATTCCAAGCTGCTTTCCGGCGAACTGGCAACCTATCTTTCCGGACGATACATCCAGATTCAGGTTTTCCCCTTTTCGCTGGCCGAAGCAAAACAGCAATGCATTGAAAACGGAACCTATACTTCGGATGAAAAGCTCTTCGCAGACTATTTGAAGTACGGCGGTTTTCCGCAGCGTTTCTTCCTCCCTGACGATCATTCAATCACCACCTATCTGGACGATCTTTACGAGGCTATCATTGTCCGTGACATCATGCTGCGCCACAATATTCGCGAACAGACCGCATTACGTAATGTCCTTGCATTCCTGCTGGACAATATCGGCAATCCGTTTTCTGCCCGTAATATCAGTGGACGCATGGTTTCGGAAGGAATCAAGACAACCACTGCTACCGTACTGAACTACGTTGATTATTTCAAGGAAGCCTTTATCCTTCTGAATGCAAGCCGCTATGATATCAAAGGAAAAGCGCTCCTGTCCAGCACAGAAAAGTACTATGCAGTCGATCTTGGGCTGCGGAACGTTATCAAGAAAAGCGAAAAACTTGACAGCAACAAGCTGTATGAGAACATCGTATATCTGGAAATGCGGAGCCGTGGCTATGAAGTTCAGGTCGGCAAGCTGGACGACACCGAAATTGATTTTATCTGCTACCGTGGAGATGAAAAGCTCTATATTCAGGTTGCTTACCTGATCACTCCCGCCGATGAAGAACGGGAGTTCGGTAATCTTGAGCGGCTGCACGACAACTATCCTAAGTATGTTATCAGTGGTGATTTGATGAATTTAAGCCGAAACGGAATCATTCATCGAAACATCATTGATTTTCTGCTCAATCCGTAATTTTCACATCATGGGGCACAACAGTTGACGCTGTTGTGCCCTTTTTTCTTTATCAGAATTGGAGGCATTCTTATGGAAAATCCATTCGTAAAATTATTTGCTAT
>CAKSWG010000090.1 GCA_934511465.1 uncultured Faecalibacterium sp.
ACTGCCCGCATGACCACACAGGAGGATATACAATGAAACATGGCAAGCACTATGTCGACGCTGCAAAGCTGGTCGATTCTACTAAGGCATATGATGTGAACGAGGCTCTGGAGCTGGCTTGCAAGACCGCTTCTGCCAAGTTCGACGAGACTGTTGAGCTGCACGTCCGTCTGGGCGTTGACGGCCGTCACGCTGACCAGCAGGTCCGCGGCGCTGTCGTTCTGCCCAACGGCACCGGCAAGACCGTCCGCGTCTGCGCAATCGCCAAGGGCCCCGCTGCTGCTGCTGCTGAGGCTGCTGGCGCTGATATCGTCGGTGATGACGAGCTGATCGCAAAGATCGCCGGCGGCTTCATGGATTTCGACGTCGTCGTGACCACTCCCGATATGATGGGCCGCGTTGGCCGTCTCGGTAAGGTCCTGGGCCCCCGCGGCCTGATGCCGAACCCCAAGGCCGGCACCGTTGCTCCTGATCTGGGCAAGGCTGTTTCCGAGGCCAAGGCTGGTAAGATCGAGTACCGTCTGGACAAGCAGAACATCATCCATGTGCCCGTGGGCAAGGCTTCTTTCGGTGCAGAGAAGCTGTACACCAACCTGGACACTGTGATGGAGGCTATTGCCAAGGCAAAGCCCGCTGCAGCAAAGGGTACCTACTTCAAGAGCGCTACCATCGCCACCACCATGGGCCCTGGCATCCGTCTGAACACCCTGAAGTACGGTGTCTGATTTGAAGTTCTGATCGTTTTTCTGCCGTTTGTATGGACGGCAGAAAAATTTTGTCAGGAAATTTCAAAAAAGACTTGACAACTCCGCACGTTTGCGGTAAAATAATCATGCTGTTTTTGAGACAGCAGGTACTGGAGTCCAGTGTAAGGCTATGCCGCCTGCCGAGAAACGTGCGTAAAGTTGTTTTATGCCTCTTTCTCGACCAAGTGCGGGAAAGAGGCTTTTTTCATACTTGCTCCGGTTTTCGATACAAGTTTTTGAAACGAGGTGAAACCGAATGCCCAGTGCAAAGATTCTTTCTGAAAAGCAGGCTTATGTCGCTGATCTGAAGGCAAAGTTTGAGAGTGCGGTTTCCGGCTGCGTCGTCGCTTACGGCGGCATTAACGTCGAGAACGACACCAAGCTCCGTAAGGAGCTGCGTGAGGCAGGCGTCGATTACATGGTCGTGAAGAACACCATGCTGCGTCTGGCTGTCAAGGGTACCTCTCTGGAGGGCCTGGCTGAGCAGTTCAAGGGCGATACCGCTATCGCTTTTGCTCACGAAGAGGATCCCATGTCCGCTGCCCGCATCCTGTGCAAGTATCAGGATGGCGATAAGTCCAAGAAGTTCGTCGTGAAGGCTGGCTTCATGGAAGGCAAGGTCATGGACGCAGCCGAGACCAACGCAATCGCAAAGCTGCCCAACCGCGAAGGCATGCTGTCCATGTTCGCAGGCGCCCTCACCAGCACTCTGTCTGGTCTGGCCGTTGCAATGCAGGCTTATGCCGACAAGCAGGAGGAGCCCGCTGCCTGATGGCCGCGTGACTGCTGCTTAAACAATTCTGAAATCAACAAACAAAACCATTGATATTGGAGGGTTACTACTATGGCTTCTGAGAAGATTACTGCCATCATCGACTCCGTTAAGGAGCTGTCCGTTCTGGAGCTGAAGGAACTGATCGACGCTTACTGCGAAGAGTTCGGTGTTTCCGCTGTTGCTGCTGCTGCTCCCGCTGCTGCTGGCGCTGCTGCTGCCGCTGAGGAAGAGAAGACCGAGTTCGACGTCATCCTGGCTGAGGCTGGCGCTACCAAGATGCAGGTCATCAAGCTGGTGAAGGAGATCACCGGTCTGGGCCTGAAGGAAGCTAAGGCTATCGTCGATGGCGCTCCCAAGGCTGTCAAGGAGAAGGTCTCCAAGGCTGAGGCTGAGGACATCCAGAAGAAGCTGACCGAGGCTGGCGCTAAGGTCGAG
>CAKSWG010000091.1 GCA_934511465.1 uncultured Faecalibacterium sp.
GCTGAACGGCGGGAAGAAAGAAAAAGCCTGACGATTTGAAATGCCCTCCGCTCCGCTCTGGGCATATTCAGAGGAAAATTTATTTTTAATTTGCATCTCCGAAAAGCCTGCGGGCTTTTCGGAGATGCTTTTTCACAGGAAGGGCCGGAACTTTCAGATGCTGCTGTTTTTCTTTGCAGCCTCTTCTGTGAAAAATGCAAGGGGCTGTTGCACATCGTTTTAGCCGAAAATGCAGCAGCCATTTTTAAAATCAAACGTATAATCAAACAATTCAAAAAAGCATGTGCATCACAAATCCATCGAAAATTTCTGATTTTCGAGAAAATTTGTTGCACATGCTTTTTGTTTTGGGTATTGGTGCTGTTTGATTCTTACGCTTGTTCGTATAAAAATAGGAGCTGTCACATGTGCAACAGCCCCTTGCTCTAATAAAAAATAGTATTTCCGCTATGTATGCCCAGAGCGAAGCGGAGGGCATTCTAAACGGTCCTTGTATTTTTACGCTACGGTGGCATTGGCTTCCAGCCAGTCCAGCACACAGGACTGCAAGGCGTTCAGGTGCGCACGGTTCTCACCGTAGGTATCTGCATAGGTGCTGCTGGCATCGTCCAACTCTTCCTGCGTGGGGGCAAGGCCCTGCGCTTCGGCCACGGCCTGAAAGATCAGGTCCTGCTTTGCCAGATGCTCAAAGTAGGAATCGGACGCCGCCAGCATGGCGTCCGCATCGCTGTAGCCCTGTGTCTGGGCAAAGGCGTTCAGGTCCATGCTGTAGGAAACGGCGTACTGGTTGTAGTAGTTCAGGAACATGCGGATGTAATAGCTGGTGATCTCGGTGGGCAGCTCCTTGAAGGTGGAGTTCGACATCAGATGATCCACAACGGCGTTGTCGTAATTGTTGGCGTACAGCGCATCGTTGAAGTAGCTGCGCAGGGCGTCCACGGTGTGCAGGTCATCGCTGGTGCCAAAGTTTGCATCCACCCATTCGTCGGTCAGCTCCGGCGTGACGCTCTCGGAGAGGGAGTTCAGTGTCACGCTGAACACGGCGTCCTTGCCGCTGAGGGTGATGGTGTTGCCTGCATCGTCGGTGGAGTCGCCGTAGCCATCCGGGAAGGTGACGTTCACATCAAAGGTGTCGCCCACAGTGTGGCCGATGATCTGGTCCTCAAAGCCGTCAATGAAAGTGCCGCTGCCCAGCGTCAGGTCGTAGCCGCTGGCGCTGCCGCCGGTAAAGGCCACGCCGTCCACGGTGCCGGTGTAATCGATGTTGGCCACATCCCCGCTCTGGGCGGCACGGCCGGTGACGGTCTGGGTGGTGGTGTACTGGTTCAGCAGGCTGCTCACCTGCTGTTGCAGCTCGTCCTCGGTGGGGGCAAGGTCGGCTTCCTTCAAGGACATGGCGCTGTAGTCCTCCGGCAGGGTCACATAGTCCAGCGCCCGGATGCCGCTCCAATAGCCGTTTTCGTCCAGACCGTCGCTGTAATCAAAATTTTCGTAGTCAAAATCGGCCACGGTGCCAAACTGGGAGACAGATGCAGCAGCAGAGGAAGCGCTGCCGGTCCGCTTGCGCCCGGCCAGCGTGAAGCAGGCAAAAATGACGCACGCTGCTGCCGCAATGGCCAGCAGGATGCACACAAGCTTTCTGGTGTTGTTTTTCAAAAGAAATACCTCCATAAAAATCGGCCCGCTGTGCAGCAGAGCCGGTAAAAGCAGAACAGATACCCACTCATTATATACGTTCTGACGGCAAAAGGAAAGTTTTTTGCAAAAATTCCACAAATCCTGCGGCGGGTTTGTATCACTTTTGCCTGCCTGTGGGCGCAAAAATGGGCAAAACCGGTGGAAATGGGCGGGAGGTTCTGATACAATAAAAAGAGTGAGAATGCGCCCTCTCAGGCGCTTTCGCGCCAGCTCCCCCAAAGGGGGAGCCCTTGGCAAAACCGCAAACTTTG
>CAKSWG010000092.1 GCA_934511465.1 uncultured Faecalibacterium sp.
GAATATCGCAGCGCACAGCTCAAACGGTTAAAGAATGAGGTAGTTGATCTGGAAGAAATGTCGGGCGGCATTTCCATCATGGACTTGGGGTTGAATGAGTTCCGGCTGGACTTGCTGGACTATATGAAGAAACACGATGATGTGGAGCATACGCCGCTTGGGATGCACGCGATTGTTGCATCTACGCCCGATGCCCTTCCGGGTGTGATCTTTGTTCTGAAAAACATCAACAATGAGATCAATGTAGATCAGCAAAACCGTCTGCACCCATTCTATATGGTTTATATTGGGCAGGATGGCTCGACTGTCTGTGATTATCTTTCTCCGAAAGAGTTGCTGGATCGTCTGCGGCTGCTCTGCAAAGGCAAAACCGAACCCGACCAGAGTCTTTGCCAACAGTTCAATCAGGCCACGGACGATGGCAAAAACATGTCTGCCTATTCTGAATTGCTGAGTGAGGCCATCAATTCCATTCTGAATGCAAAGGAAGAGAGCGATATTGACAGTCTGTTCAAGATGGGCGGTACGACGGCCCTGCTTTCTTCGATTTCCGGGCTGGATGACTTTGAACTGATTTGCTTCCTTGTGGTACAATAAGAGGTGAGATCAATGCTGGGCTTTCCACCTTCCACGGAGTTTAACAAACGGATTCCGAAACAGAAGTTCTATGAAAATGCTGCCGTTCCAGCGGCAGTCAAGCGATTGTTTGCAGACCAGCTGCGCTATATCTACTGGCGCAACAAACTGGCTGTATCTACTTTGAATCTCACTGCCGGAGAACAGGTGACAGAGATCGAGATTTTCGAGCTGTGTCTGACCGGACCAAAGCTGGATGAAACTGTTCTGCGCCAAATCGACTGCGAAATCCCGTATCACATTCTGTTTGTCCTTTCTTATGAGAATAAGGTGCAGGCCTGGATTGGATGTAAAGACACATCGGAAAGCGGCAGTACCAAGGTGAGCCGCTATCTGCATACAGACTGGATGCCAGAAACGGAATTGTCCCTTGCGATAAGCGGCCTGAGCTTAGATGCGGTTTACGATGGACTGGTGCGGCAGATTGCCCGATTGCAGGGCGAGAGCTGGAGTACCGCATACAGCATTGCGGAGAACATCCAACGTTCTGCGGAACGTGAAAAGCTGCAAAAGCAGATTGCGGCGTTGGAGAATAAGATTCGGAAAGAGAAGCAGTTCAATCGTCAGGTGGAGATGAATGCAGAACTGAAACAACTTAAAAATAATCTGGAACAACTTACAAAGGAGGATTTATAAGATGGATAACAATCTTTCATCGGTTCATACGGCTGCTGAAATAGCAGATATGCTGTTAACGATTGACGATATTCAGATGATTTTGCGAACAGCTCCATTTGATGAAGATACTGCTCGCCAAAAGATTTGTGAAATAAACGCAAAACATCCAGAAAACACCGCCGTTTGGAACCTGATTCATGCAAATATTTCTTCTGGTATTCCGATTCAGCAAGCATCAAAAGAAAATCTGTGCCAAGATTTACAGTGGAAAGAATTTTATCTTGAAGCGAAAATCCTCAGAAAGTCTGTCGATGAAATGCGAAAGGAATGGCAAAACAGGTGAAGCAAGAATATCTATTCGTTGAAGATACCCACAAAGCAGAAGTTGAATCTTACAAGCCGGAAAATGTTCGCTGTTCAATTCAAAACATAGAAGATTCCACTTGTTGGATTGCTGTCTATGAGGCTTCTGGCGAAAATCTACCAAGTGCAAAAATATTATCAAAAACAAATGATTATATTATGTCAAAATTCAATCCGACAATTTTGACAAATGAAAGTGCCGCATATTTTAACAAATCTCTTTATCCGTACTTTAATGAGTTTGAAAGAAAATTGCGGAAACTTTTATACTTAAAAAGTGCTTTGCA
>CAKSWG010000093.1 GCA_934511465.1 uncultured Faecalibacterium sp.
AACTCGGCCACTCCTACTCCAAGATCATCCACGAGATGCTCTGCGGCTACCACTACGACCTGTGCCCTCTGCCCACCGAGGAAGAGGCCCGGGCCTTTCTGGCAAAGCGGCAGTTCAAGGCCATCAATGTGACCATTCCCTATAAAAAGCTGGTGATGGAATCCTGCTCCTACATCGACCCGCGGGCCAAGGCCATTGGAGCAGTGAACACGGTGGTGAACAAAAACGGTCTGCTCTACGGCTATAACACCGATTATATGGGCTTTGCCCACCTGTGCGATGCCCACGGCGTGAATTTTGCAGGCAGGACCGTGCTCATTCTGGGCACCGGCGGCACCCACAACACCACCAGCGCTGTGGCCCGGGACAAGGGCGCGGCAAAGGTGCTCACCGTCAGCCGCCATCCGGACCCGGAAAAGGGCGAGCTGAGCTATGCAGAGGCCGTATCCAGTGGTGCACAGATCATCATTAACACCACACCGGCGGGCATGTACCCCAATGTAGGCGTGTGCAATCTGGACATTGCCGCCATGCCGGACCTCGAGGCTGTAGTGGATGTGGTGTACAACCCCGACAAGACCGAGCTCATCCTCCGCGCCGAGGAAGCGGGCGTGCCGGTGGCTGTGGGCGGCCTTGAAATGCTGGTGGCGCAGGCGGTGTATGCCGCAGAATATTTTCTGGACCGCAAGTTCGAGGATGCGCCGGTTGAAATTCGGCGCATCACCGCCGCACTGCGCCGGGATATGCTGAACATTGCCCTGATCGGGATGCCCTCTTCCGGCAAGACCACCCTCGGCAGGATGCTGGCAAAGAGCCTTGGCCGTACCTTTGTGGATCTGGATGAGGAGATCGTAAAGACCGACGGCCGCAGCATCCCGGATATCTTTGCAGCCGAGGGCGAGGACGGCTTCCGCACAAAGGAAACTGCCGAAACACAGCGCTTTGGCAAAGAGGGCCGGCAGCTCATTTCCTGCGGCGGCGGTATCGTGAAACGGCCCGAAAATCTGCGTGCGCTGCACCAGAACGGAATCATTCTGTTCATCGACCGGCCGGTGGATGCGCTGGCCGTGGGCGGCGGCAGGCCGCTTTCTTCCAGCATGGACGCACTGCGCCAGATGGAAGCACAGCGCCGTCCGCTGTATCTGGCAGCGGCAGATGCCGTGATCCCCAACAACGGCACACTGGACGAAGCCCTGCGTGCCGCCATGGAGGCATTGGATGAAATTTTTGATTCTTAACGGCCCGAACCTCAACATCATGCGCTGGTCGGAGCCGGGCGTACCCGGTGAGCTGGATTATAACGCCATCATGGACTATGTGCAGGCAGGCTGCGAACAGCTGGGCATTGAGACCGACTGCTGCCAGTCCAACCACGAGGGCGACCTCGTGGACGAAATTCATGCCGCAGCGGGCCGGGTGGACGGCATCGTGCTGAACCCTGGGGCCTACGCCCACTACAGCGTGGCCATTTTGGATGCGCTGCGCCTGTGCGGCGTACCCGCCGTGGAAGTGATGCTGCACGCCCCGGACGAGCGGGAGCCTTTCCGCAAGACGGACGTGGTGTCCTTTGGCTGTCAGGGTCATTTCATCGGCGAAGGCCCGCAGGGCTACCTGCACGCCTGCATCTATCTGGCCCAGCTGCTGCGCACCGACGGCTCCAGCAAGGCGC
>CAKSWG010000094.1 GCA_934511465.1 uncultured Faecalibacterium sp.
CTGGGCAACCGCCGCATCCGCAGCGTGGGTGAGCTGCTGCAGAACCAGTTCCGCATCGGCTTCTCCCGCATGGAGCGCGTCATCCGTGAGCGCATGACCCTGCAGAGTCAGGATCAGAGCGTGATCACTCCGCAGGCCCTCATCAACATCCGTCCGGTGGTGGCAGCCATCAAGGAGTTCTTCGGTTCTTCTCCGCTGTCCCAGTTCATGGATCAGAACAACCCGCTGGCTGAGCTGACCCACAAGCGCCGTCTGTCTGCTCTGGGCCCCGGCGGTCTGAGCCGTGACCGCGCAGGTTTCGAGGTCCGCGACGTTCACTACAGCCACTACGGCCGTATGTGCCCCATCGAGACCCCTGAAGGCCCCAACATCGGTCTGATCTCCTATCTGGCATCCTACGCAAAGATCAACGAGTATGGCTTTGTGGAAGCTCCGTACCGCAAGGTCAAGAAGACCTACGACGAGAATGGCCGCCTGCTCGAGCAGGTCGTCACCGACGAAGTGGAGTATATGACCGCTGACGTTGAGGACGAGTACGTTGTGGCACAGGCCAACGAGCCGCTGGATGAGGGCAAGCACTTCGTGCGTCCCCGCGTTTCTGCCCGCCGCCGCGATGAGATCCTGGAAATCGACGCAGAGAAGGTCGATTACATGGACGTTTCTCCGCGAATGATGGTCTCTGTTGCTACCGCATGCATCCCCTTCCTGGAGAACGATGACTGTAACCGTGCTCTGATGGGCTCCAACATGCAGCGTCAGGCAGTGCCTCTGATGGTCACCCAGCAGCCCATTGTTGCTACCGGTATGGAATACAAGGCAGCTACCGACTCCGGCACCGCTGTTCTGGCAAAGAATGACGGTATCGTTGAGAAGATGGATGCCGACCACGTTGTTGTGCGCAACAACAAGGGCGAGCTGGAGGACTATCCTCTGATCAAGTTCGCACGCTCCAATGCAGGCACCTGCATCAACCAGCGTCCCATCGTCGAGGTCGGCGAGAGCGTCAAGGCCGGTCAGGTGCTGGCCGACGGCCCTGCAATGCGCAACGGCGAGATCTCTCTGGGCAAGAACGCCCTGATCGGCTTCATGACCTGGGAAGGCTACAACTACGAGGACGCCGTTCTGCTGAACGAGAAGATCGTGCGCGAGGACGTGTACACCTCCATTCATATTGAAGAGTACGAGACCGAGAGCCGCGACACCAAGCTGGGACCCGAGGAGATCACCCGTGATATCCCCAACGTTTCTGAGGATGCACTGAAGGATCTGGACGAGCGCGGTATCATCCGCATCGGTGCCGAGGTCAAGAGCGGCGACATTCTGGTCGGTAAGGTCACCCCGAAGGGCGAGACCGAGCTGACCGCTGAGGAGCGCCTGCTGCGCGCCATCTTCGGCGAGAAGGCCCGCGAAGTGCGCGATACCTCTCTGCGTGTGCCCCACGGCGCATACGGCATCATCGTGGACGTCAAGGTGTTTACCCCGGAGAACAGCGACGAGCTGCAGCCCGGCGTGCGCGAGGTCGTCCGCTGCTATATCGCCCAGAAGCGCAAGATCAGCGTCGGCGATAAGATGGCAGGCCGTCACGGCAACAAGGGTGT
>CAKSWG010000095.1 GCA_934511465.1 uncultured Faecalibacterium sp.
GGCGGTGCTGGCAGCTTCGGGCCGGTACCCGAAGGTGATCGGTGCCGACCTGCGGCCCGGCCCGCTGGCAAAGGCAGAGCAGACGCTGGAACATGCAGGCTGTAAAGACCGCGCTGAGCTTCGGCTTGGCGACGGTCTTTCTGTGCTTACGGAGAATGAGGTGGGCAGCATCGTGCTGGCGGGCGTTTCTGCTCAGACCACATGGGAGATTTTGGAGAAGGCGCCGTGGGTGTTCACTGCAAGCGGGCCGCGGATCATCATGATCCCGGCCACCCGCCACGACGCGCTGCGCCGCTGGCTGTGGGAGCACGGCTTCCGCTTTGTGGCAGACCGCCCGGTGCAGGCGGCGGGCCGCTGGTATGCGGTGATGGCGGCAGAGTATACCGGTGAGACGCACGAACCTACATTCGCCGAGTGCCTGTTCGGCGGCACAGGCGTCTGGCCCGAGGGAAAAGGCTACGCCGACTGGCAGAAGGCAAAGCTGCCCCGGATGCGCCTTGGCGTACCGGATGGCAGCGCACTTGCCGCCGAGATCGATGCAATTTTAAAAGAGGGGACAGAGCGATGATAACAGTACGGCAGGTATACGAAGCAATGCAGGCCATCGCGCCGCTGGAGCTGGCGGAACACTGGGACAATCCCGGCCTGCTGGTGGACTGCGGCGGCGCGGTGCACCGGGTGCTGACGGCGCTGGACATCACCCCTGAGGTGGTGGAGGAAGCCGCCGCAAAGCAGTGTGAGATGATCGTGTCCCACCACCCGGTCATTTTTGACCCGCTCAAAAGGCTCGGCCCGCAGGATGTGCCGTTCCAGCTGGTGCGGGCGGGCATTTCTGCCGTCTGTATGCACACCAATCTGGACGCTGCAGAGGGCGGCGTGAACGAGGTGCTTGCGGGCATTTTCGGCATGAAGGACATGGAGACCTTTGCCGAGGGCTGTGGCCGTGTGGGTGCCATTGAGGAGATCACAGTCCCGGAGCTTGCCCGCAAGGCGCAGCAGGAGCTTGCCGTGCGCTGCAACGCACCCGCCGTCGGCCCGGCGGTACAGGTGAAGTTTGCGGATGCCGGCCGGCCGGTGAAGCGACTGGCGGTCATCAGCGGCGCAGGCGGGAGCCTGTTTGCCGATGCCCTCGCCATGGGGGCCGACTGCCTGCTGACCGGCGAAGCCAACCATCACCATGCCATCGACGCAAAGCGGCTGGGGCTTTCGCTCATTGCTGCGGGCCACTACGCCACCGAATTCCCGGTGACCGCCGCTGTGGCGGAAAAGCTGCGTGCCGCCCTGCCGGAGCTGGACGTGCTGGTGAGCACCGAAAACCGGGACCCGTATACGTATTTGTGAGGGAAAGCCGCTGCTATTTCTTGCAGCGATTTTCCGGCTGAGATGAAGATTGCCGCTGCGGCCCCTTCTGTGAAAGAGTAATTCGGCAAAGCCCGCAGGCTTTGTCGAATTACAAATACAAATAAAAATTCCGCTGATTATGGCCAAAGCGAACGCGGCGGCCATTTAAAATCGTTAAACGAGGTAAACACTATGGCATTGGATGCCGCGACACTGGCCCTTACGGCAGCAGAGCTCAAAGCAACGCTGACC
>CAKSWG010000096.1 GCA_934511465.1 uncultured Faecalibacterium sp.
CCGAACATGCCCAGCTTGTTCCAGATGCTGAAATTGTCCGGGATGTCCACCCCCATGGGGCAGGGCATACAGTACCGGCAGCCGGTGCAGCCGACCTTGATGCGGCGGTGCAGCTCATCGGCAACGCTTTCCACGGCGGCATTTTCGGCAGGGGAGAGCGGCTGGAAAGGGGAAAAGGTAGCCAGATTGTCGGTCAGCTGCTCCTCGGCGCTCATGCCGGACAGGATAACATGCACGTTGTTGTGGCTGCCCACCCAGCGCAGCGCCCAGGAGGCATCGGAGGCATCCGGACGCAGGGCGTGCAGCGGTGCGGCGGCGTCTGCAGGCAGAGACGCCAGCGTGCCGCCCTTGATGGGCTCCATGATGATAAGAGGCACGCCGCATTCTTCGGTCAGCTGATAGCCCCGGTCACCGGAGATCTCCTCGGCACGGTCGTCCCGGTCCAGATAGTTGTATTGCAGCTGGCAGAAATCCCACGGCTGGTCGCGCAGAATGTACTCAAACCCGGCAGAGTTGTCATGGCAGGAAAATCCAAAGTTCCGGATGCGTCCTGCAGCCTTCTGCTGCCACAGCCAGTCCACAAGGCCCATGGCTTTTGCCTTTTCGTACCGTGCTCTGTGCAGGGAGTGCAGCAGATAGAAGTCGATATAGTCAACGCCCAGCCGCTGGAACTGCTCTTCAAAAATGCGCTTGGCATCGTCCAGATTTTTGCAGTTCCACAGCGGCATTTTGGTGGCAAGATAAAAGCTACTGCGGTCCCACTTGGCAATGACCCGGCCCACGAAGGGCTCACTCTGGCCGTTGTGATAGGGATAGGCGGTATCGAAGTAGTTGACACCGGCGGCCTTGGCGGTGTTCAGCAGCGCTTCGGCGCGCTCTTCATCAATGGTGCCGTCGGCCTTGGTGGGAAAGCGCATACAGCCGTAGCCCAAAAGGGAAGTGCGGATATCGTTTTTGCTCCAGTTGCGGTATTCCATAGCTCTCTTTTGCGGCAGAGGGGGTAAAGGCTCTGCCGTTCCTCCTGTTGAGGATAGTATAACATAGTTTTTGAATGCAGAAAAGATACGACGATGACGATTTAGAATGCCCTCCGCTTCGCTCTGGGCATAAATAGCGGAAATCATATTTTTAGATATTTGCAGCTCCGAAACGACTGCGGTCGTTTCGGAGCTGCTTTTTCACCATAGAGTCGTAGCGTCAAATGCATTTTCCTACCGCACAGATGCCGCTTGCCTTTACCGCCCCTCCTGTGAAAAAGTGTTCAGAAAATGTCCGCAGACATTTTCTGAACACAAATTAAAAATAATAATGCCTCTGAACATGCCTAGAGCGCAGCGGAGGGCATTCCAATCATCAAACAAAAAAAGGTGCCCACACCTTTCGGTACGGGCACCTCATTGTTCAAGAATGAACGACTCTCAGAAGAGGTTCAATTACTTGACCTCGACCTTAGCGCCAGCCTCGGTCAGCTTCTTCTGGATGTCCTCAGCCTCAGCCTTGGAGACCTTCTCCTTGACAG
>CAKSWG010000097.1 GCA_934511465.1 uncultured Faecalibacterium sp.
CATGGGAATGACCCTGACGCAGAAAATTCTTGCCGCACATGCCGGTCTTGCCGAGGTCAAGGCAGGCCAGCTCATCAATGCAAAGCTGGACATCGTGCTGGGCAACGATATCACCACCCCCGTTGCCATCAACGAGTTCGAGCGCGCCGGTTTCAACTCCGTGTTCGACAAACAGCACATCGCCATCGTGCTGGACCACTTTGTGCCCAACAAGGACATCAAGAGTGCCACCCAGTCCAAGCAGTGCCGCGAGTTCGCCAACAAGTACGACATCCTCAACTTCTACGATGTGGGCCAGATGGGCATTGAGCACGCCCTGCTGCCGGAAAAAGGCATCGTGACCGCAGGCGACTGCGTCATCGGTGCGGATAGCCACACCTGCACCTATGGTGCACTGGGTGCCTTCTCCACCGGCGTCGGCTCCACCGACATGGCCGCCGGTATGGCCACCGGCATGGCATGGTTCAAGGTGCCCTCTGCCATCAAGTTCGTGCTCAAGGGCAAGTTCGGCCCCCGGGTGTCCGGCAAGGACCTGATCCTGCACATCATCGGCATGATCGGTGTGGACGGTGCGCTGTACAAATCCATGGAGTTCACCGGCCCGGGCGTTGCCAGCCTGACGATGGACGACCGCCTGTGCATCTGCAACATGGCCATCGAGGCCGGTGCCAAGAACGGCATCTTCCCGGTGGACGATGTGACCCGCAGCTACCTCAAGGGCCGCAGCCAGCGTGAGCCGGTGTTCTACACCGCTGACCCGGATGCCGAGTACGAAAAAACCATCGAGATCGATCTGGACAAGCTGGAGCCCACCGTCAGCTACCCCCACCTGCCCGAGAACACCCACCTTGCCAGCGAGGGCAAGGACATCAAGATCGATCAGGTTGTGATCGGCAGCTGCACCAATGGACGCCTTGAGGATATGGAAGCCGCCTACAACGTACTCAAGGGCAAGCACATTGCCAAGGGCGTGCGCGGCATCATCATCCCCGCCACCATGGCCGTTTACAAGGAGTGCATCCTGCGCGGCTGGACCACCGCTTTCATTGATGCAGGCTGCATCGTGTCCACCCCCACCTGCGGCCCGTGCCTGGGCGGCTACATGGGCATTCTGGCCGAGGGCGAGCGCTGCGTTTCCACCACCAACCGCAACTTTGTGGGCCGCATGGGCCATGTGAAGAGCGAGGTCTACCTTGCTTCTCCCGCCACTGCCGCCGCCAGCGCACTGACCGGCTACATCACCGACCCCCGCACGGTCTGATCGGAAAGGAGCACAACAATGAACGCAAAAGGTTCTGTTTTCAAATACCCGGACAACGTGGATACCGATGTCATCATCCCGGCCCGCCACCTGAACACGCAGGACGCCAAAGAGCTGGCCAGCCACTGCATGGAGGACATCGACAAGGACTTCGTCAAGAAGGTGAAGGACGGCGACATCATGGTGGGCGGCTGGAACTTTGGCTGCGGCTCCTCCCGTGAGCACGCACCGCTGTGCATCAAGACCGCCGG